>NZ_RJTM01000117.1 GCF_003725735.1 Sinomicrobium pectinilyticum
AGGCATAGCCATCAGAACATGACCACCTGCAAAGCAGGTGGGTTTTTAAGGTTAACTAAACAAAGAAAACTATAATCGATTGCATAAAAAATAATAATAAAGCCTCCCTTTCATCAATTTATCAGCTTCACCATTTTTAAAAAAGCTATCCTGAAACTAAACCTGTGGGCTTAAAGTTCACAGGTTTGTGGCAAACCTAAAGTCTGTTTGCCATAGCTTGTCCCCGCTTAGCGGCGGAAGATTCACGAATCCTTTTTTACACTACTATAAGTTACATACAGCGATTCGTGTATTCGTGGCAAAAGTTTATAGAAACCAAAGTAACCGTAATAATCCCGATCCCGATAATTATCGGGATTATCGGGATCGGGATTATCAGGAGTAAGCTTTGAATCTTTAACTTGATAATCAAGAATCCGGAGTGCTTCTTAATTCTTTATTTCAAAGTTCCAGTCCATCACAAAATCGTCCATAATATAGCCGTTGCCGATGGGGATAACTTCTTCGCCCGTTTTCTTAAACCCGATTTTCTCATAAAAACCGATGGCAGGATTGTACTTATTGACATTAAGGGACAACACGGTATCTTTTTTCTCTGCGGCCACTTGCCTGCATCTCTCAATGAGTTTTTTTCCCACGCCTTTTCCCTGTGTCTCCGGCAGGATATAAATCTTATGTATCTTGGTGGTGGGAATCTGCATATACCCGGTCTCACAAGAGAGGAAGCCCAGGTAACTTTCGCCTTCCGAAGCCAGGAAAAAACGGTGTCCCTTTTGTTCCATTTGCTCCGTTAATGCTTCCGTGCTGTACATCATGTCCAGCATATAGGCTATCTGCTTTTCCGACAGGATGTCTTTGAATGTATGCGGCCAGGTGTGGTTGGCTATCTGCTGTATTACCGGGATATCACCCGTAAAGGCTTCTCGAATAGCTATCATCGGTTTTGTTATTGTGTCACCCTCTCCTCTCTTCGGCATCTCCCCCTGCGGAAAGAGAAATTATCTGTCCCTTAAACTTTATTCTCAAATTATCTCATTATCACATTAGCGCGTCATCGCACCAGTTTCTTTGCCTTCTCCTGTATGATCATGCCTACCGGTTTGCCCTCTATCTTGCTTTCCAGCCAGGAAATAATATCCAGGTATAAAAACGCCCTTCTTTCGTACGGGTCACTGTCAAGTTCCTTAAACCGGGCATGAAGTTTCTTAAATTCCTTTTTAAGTTCATGAGGGTAAATGTTCCCCAGGTTCCGAAGAAATTTTATCATTTCTTTCTGAACCTCGTGAAGATCATTCATTTTCAGCAAAAATTTGTAGGTACTCTTCAACTGCACATCCAGGTGATAATCCATTCCCGCTTCATAATGTGCTACCAGGCTGAGCACCCTGGAAAAACACATAAGGTCTTCGCGCATGGTCAGGTTTTTGTTATCTATGATCTTCTTCAGGTAAGTGATACACATTTTATTGTCCCCGTCACCGAAATACATGCAGGCAATCTTGTAATAAAACACCATAACGTGATGCTCATCTATCGTATCCCTGTGTATTTTCAACTGCTTCAGTATATCGTCCACAAGAGAGAGTCCTTCCTTAAAAGAGCCTTCCACAAAATGCAGGTTAAGTTTATTGATATAGATATACAAAAAACAAAGGGAAGAAATATTTTCGTTCTTCGGAAAAGGATCGGAGGCTATAGTCGTTTCCAGACGATCGAGGACCACCTTGAACTGCGTCTTGTACTTCAGCATGAAAAGCGATTCCAGCAGGTAGTTATTCCCCTTGAGGTAATACACCGGATTCAGGTAGATCATCTGTTCGTTTTCGTAAAACAGGTCCGTAAGTTTACTGGCGTATTTAAAACAGGAAAGAAAATCCTGGGTGAGAAAACTGTACCAGAGATGCGCCTTGTACAACCACAGTTTTTCCCGGAAACCGAGATCTTCCGGTTTACATTTGGGTAAACGGGAATAAAAGTATTCCGTAATACGTTGGTTCTCTTCGTCGCTTTTTACATAACCCGATTTGAGCAGTATGCCATAAAGTTGCAAAGACAGGTTGGACAGCCTGCTTGTTACAACATTCTGCATACTCAGTTCCTTGGCCTGCACTGCAAGTTCATCGGCCCGGCCGCTCATACTGCGCGTGATGTACTGGGTTTCGATGATCTTCTCAAATTCCACAATCTCGTAGGCAATGTTCTTTTCCTCGTTCTCTATGGCAAGTTGTTTGGCTTTTTCAAGTATTTTCAGGCTTTGGCGGTACAACCCCTTGTGGTAGAGTATGGTGGCAAAGTCCATTTGTTCGCGAATCTGTATCCTGATGTTCTGGTTCACCGGGTTTAACCTGAGACTTACCAGGACCTGTTTGTACAAATGCGCTTTGAGATTGGATAATTGTTGCTTTTTAACGATCCCGCTCTTCAGTATTTCCTTTTCGTTATAATCGTGCATTTTATCCAGGAGGTTAAAAAGTGCAAGGAATTTGGCGTCGGCGTTTACTCCTAATCTGTTAACATAGAGCTTGAATTGTCTCTTTTCGGACTTGGAAAGGGATTTTATCAAAACAAACAACGAATCTTTTTGTGCATTTGTCATTGTAATAAAAATGATATTAAAAACCTAGTTATCAAATTGTTAAGTTTTATATTTTTTTGTTAAGCATTGTAAAGTACCACAACTGAAATCCTTTGTTTGAATTTGCAAAATATAAATTCGTATTAGAAAAATAAAATTAAGCCTAATAATTTGACATGAGTAAAGAAAAAGTACAAATCTTTGACACCACTCTTCGGGATGGCGAACAAGTACCCGGATGCAAGCTGAATACCAAACAGAAACTGGTAATCGCTGAGCGTCTGGACGAACTTGGAGTGGATGTCATCGAGGCCGGATTCCCCATCTCCAGCCCCGGAGATTTTACATCGGTCGTCGAAATAGCAAAAATAGTCAAAAATGCAACGGTATGCGGACTCACAAGGGCGGTTAAAAAAGATATTGAAGTTGCTGCCGAGGCCCTGAAATTTGCTAAAAGACCTCGTATCCATACGGGAATAGGCACTTCGGACTCCCACATCACTCACAAATTCAAGGCAACCCGTGAAGAAATCATCGAAAGAGCAGTCAGTGCGGTAGCCTATGCCAGGACTTTTGTAGACGATGTGGAATTTTATGCCGAAGATGCCGGGCGTACGGATAATGAATTCCTCGCACAGGTCTGTGAAGCAGTTGTAGCAGCCGGGGCCACAGTGCTCAATATACCCGATACTACCGGGTATTGTCTTCCCGAAGAGTATGGCGCCAAGATAAAATACCTGAGGGACAATGTAAAAGGTATTGAAAAAGCAACGCTTTCCTGCCACTGCCATAACGATCTCGGACTGGCCACGGCAAACTCCATAGCAGGGGTTATCAACGGTGCCAGACAGATAGAATGCACCATAAACGGTATCGGTGAACGCGCCGGAAATACTTCCCTGGAAGAAGTAGTGATGATCCTTCGCCAGCACCCTACCCTCGATCTCGATACGAATATCAACTCCAGATTACTGTACAGCACCAGTCGGATGGTCTCCGAAAGCATGGGCATGCCCGTACAACCCAATAAAGCAATCGTAGGTGCCAATGCCTTTGCGCACAGTTCCGGTATTCACCAGGACGGGGTCATCAAAAACAGGGAAACATATGAAATCATCGATCCTGCCGATGTAGGGGTTACCGAATCTGCCATAGTACTTACGGCAAGAAGCGGCCGCGCCGCACTGGCATACAGGGCAAAAAAGGTAGGGTACGAACTCACCAAACTTCAACTGGATGTGGTATACCAGGAATTCCTGAAATTCGCCGACAGGAAAAAAGAAGTAATAGACCAGGACATCCATGAAATAATGCATGTCTGCAAAATAACGGAAGCAAGGGCAGTGTAAGGGATTGCCGGATCATAATTAAAAAACATAATTAAAAAACTAACTATAATATCCTTTTGTAAAGCACAACAATCTCAACTCCCTGAACGCACAACCTGCCCATTGCATGCAACTAAAGTAAAAAACGAATGAAGAAGACATTATTTGATAAAGTTTGGGATAGCCATGTGGTCGATTCTGTAGAGAATGGACCACAAATATTATATATAGACAAGCACCTGATCCACGAGGTAACCAGCCCCCAGGCGTTTGCGGAACTGGAGCAAAGGAATATACCGGTTTTCCGCCCGGATCAGATCGTGGCTACCGCAGACCACAATGTCCCCACACTTAACCAGCACCTGCCTATTCAGGATGCCCTTTCACGGAAACAGGTGGAGCAATTGACGGAAAACTGTAAAAAACACGGGGTAACGCTGTATGGCCTGGGACATAAATACCAGGGTATTGTTCATGTTATGGCCCCAGAACTCGGTATCACCCAACCCGGAATGACCATGGTATGCGGGGATAGTCATACTTCTACCCACGGTGCCTTCGGTACCATAGCATTCGGTATCGGTACCAGCCAGGTAGCCCAGGTTTTTGCGAGCCAGTGCCTGTTGCTGAGCAAACCTAAAAAAATGAGGATCAACGTCAACGGAAAACTCCGCAAAGGAGTGCTCCCCAAAGATGTTATCCTTTACATTATTGCCAAACTCGGAACCAATTCCGGTACCGGGTATTTTGCGGAATATGCCGGAGATGTTTTTGAGAATATGAGTATGGAAGGGCGTATGACGGTGTGTAACATGAGTATAGAAATGGGAGCCCGTGGCGGTATGATAGCGCCTGATGAAACTACTTTTGCTTATGTAAAAGGAAAAGAGTTCGCTCCGAAAGGATCAGCATTCGACAAAAAAGTAGCCTACTGGAAAACGCTTAAAACCGATGAAGGTGCGGTATTTGACAAAGAATACTCTTTTGATGCGGAAGACATCGCTCCTATGGTAACTTACGGGACCAACCCCGGGATGGGTATCAAAATAGACGGGCATATCCCCGAACTGAACGATATTTCTTTTGAGAAATCCCTCAGGTACATGGGATTTGAAAAGGGAGAAACCCTGCTGGGCAAACCGATCAATTATGTATTTATCGGAAGTTGTACCAATTCCCGTATCGAGGATTTCCGTATTGCAGCGGATTATATCAGGGGTAAACAAAAAGCGGCCAATGTAAATGCCCTTATTGTTCCCGGTTCGCAGCAGGTAGCCAAACAGATCGAAGAGGAAGGTTTGAAGGAAGTATTCGAAGAAGCCGGTTTCGTATTGCGCCAGCCCGGCTGTTCTGCCTGCCTCGCCATGAATGACGATAAGATCCCGGCAGGGGAATATTGTGTGTCCACCTCCAACAGGAATTTCGAAGGACGCCAGGGACAGGGAGCACGAACTATACTGGCCAGTCCCCTTATAGCTGCCGCAACGGCGGTAAAAGGAGCCATAGCGGCCCCGTACGAAGAAGAGATCACCGTGCCCGCATAATTTTATTTATCAATTTATAAAGAAGAGACGCACGGCCGTGCGTCTCCATCAGGAGAGAAGGCCGCACAGTTCAATCGTTAGTAGAAGAAAAAGAAAAATGGAAAAATTCATCACACATACGTCAAGGGCCATCCCGCTGCCCATAGAGAATATAGACACTGACCAGATCATACCGGCACGTTTTCTCAAAGCCACCAATAAAGCCGGGTTCGGGGAAAACCTTTTCCGCGACTGGAGGTATAACAAAGATGGTTCGGAGAACGAATCCTTTCCTCTTAACGATACCGGGTACAGTGGCACTATCCTCATTGCCGGAGATAATTTCGGTTGCGGCTCCAGCCGTGAACACGCTGCATGGGCCCTGGCGGATTACGGGCTGAAAGTTATTGTATCCAGTTATTTTGCGGATATATTCAAAGGAAATGCACTGAACAACGGTTTATTGCCCGTACAGGTATCTCCCGGATACCTCAAGGAACTTCTGGCAGCGGTACAAAATGACCCCGCTACGGAAATACTGGTAAATCTCGAAGAACAGTATATTGCTATAAAGGGTTCGGATAAAAAGGAACCTTTTGAGATAGACGCTTATAAAAAACTGTGTTTGCTGAACGGGTACGATGATATAGACTTCCTCATCAGCAAAAAGGGCAAAATTGAAGAATTTGAGCTTCGACTTGGCTCAGCTACCAAACCATATTAAAAAAGAAATAGATATGAAATTGAACATCGCACTTTTACCTGGAGACGGTATAGGCCCTGATGTAGTGGAACAAGCCGTAAAATCTTTACAGGCTGTTGCCGATGCCTTCGGCCATACCTTCCATTTCGAAGAAGCCCTGGTCGGGGCCGTAGCCATTGACAAAACCGGGGATCCCCTGCCGGAAGAGACCCTGGAAGTATGCAGAAGATCCCATGCCGTGCTTTTCGGTGCGATAGGAGATCCTAAATACGACAATGATCCCAAAGCGAAAGTACGGCCGGAACAAGGGTTGTTGAAACTCCGGAAATCCCTCGGCCTTTTTACCAATATCCGTCCCGTTAAAGCCTATCCTACCCTTATCGAAAAATCCCCCCTGAAAAAAGAAATTATTTCCGGAACGGATTTTACGATTTACAGGGAGCTTACGGGAGGTATTTATTTCGGGGAGAAAAAACTGAGTGAAAACGGTACGGTAGCATCCGACCTCTGCGAATATTCCGAAGCGGAAATAGAACGTATTGCCCATTTAGCATTTAAGGCGGCAAGGAGCAGAAGAAATAAACTGACACTCGTGGACAAGGCCAATGTACTGGAAACCTCCAGGCTGTGGCGAAGAGTGGTTACGGCTATTGGTAAAAGTTATCCCGACGTGGAACTGGATTTCCTTTTTGTGGACAATGCCGCCATGCAGATCATCCTCAATCCGGGCCAGTTTGATGTTATCCTTACCGAAAATATGTTCGGTGATATTATTTCCGACGAGGGAAGTGTCATCGGAGGTTCCATAGGTTTACTTGCATCTGCTTCCGTAGGAAGTGACAATGCCATGTTTGAGCCTATACACGGGTCCTATCCGCAGGCCAAAGGCAAGGATATTGCCAACCCGGTAGCGTCTATCCTTTCCGCTGCCATGCTCCTGGAGCATTTTAACCTGAAGGAAGAAGCCGAAGCTGTTAAGAATGCCGTCGAAAAGTCCCTCGAGAAAGGTGTGGTAACACCCGACCTGGATAAAGACAGCAAATTCGGCACCAATAAGGTAGGTGATTTTATAGCCGACTTTATTCTTCACGCGGAAGATACCACTCAGGTTAATAAGGAAAATATCGAATTTGGGCAGTCTACCATTATATAAAAATTGATTTAGCTAACTGAAACCTTCCCAAAGAGAAACCCGGATCTTGCAATCCGGGTTTTGTTTTTATGAGATATTGAAGACGACCCTTTTTTACAAAATATAGTCCGTATTCATAAAATTGGAAGCCTTGCTGTCCAGAAGTTCGGTTAAAATAGCCCGGTTGTATTCATTGTCTTTCGAAGCTACGAAAGTACGTACGGAGAACGAACGCAAAGCATCATGCACGCTGAGGGTACTTACGGCCGAATCTTTTCTTCCGGTGAAAGGGTATACATCCGGTCCACGCTGACAGGAACTGTTAAGGTTCACCCGGCATACCAGGTTAACCAGCGTATCGATAAGCGGTGCCAGGGTTTTTATATTCTGCCCGAACAGGCTTACCTGCTGCCCGTAGTTGGACTCGGCCATATCGTTCAGGGGCTCTTCTATGCTTCTGAAAGGCAGGATGGGAATAAGCGGACCGAACTGCTCTTCCTGGTATGCCCTGGAATCTTTGCTCACCGGGTACAACACCGGGGGGAAAATATAATTTTCCGTACGCTCTCCTCCCCTTTTATTAATAATTTTCGCCCCCTTGGCTACGGCATCATCAATGAGTTCCTGGATGTAATCGGGTTTACCGGGCTCCGGTAGCGGGGTAAGCATAACGCCGGGTTCCCAGGGGTTCCCGAATTTCAGTTCATCTACACGCCGGGCAAACCGTTTGTTGAATTCTTCGACCACATCTTCATGTACATACAGCACCTTAAGGGCCGTACACCGCTGTCCGTTAAAAGACAGGGTCCCGGAAATACATTCTTCTATGGCAAGGTCCAGATCTGCATCCGGTAATACGATGGCCGGGTTTTTGGCTTCCAGTCCCAGAACCAGCCTTAACCTGTTCTTATTAGGGTGCTGGTCCTGCAGGGCAATAGCGGATTTACTGTTACCTATAAGCGCAAGAACATCAATCTTACCTGTTTTCATTATCGGGGCGGCCACTACCCTTCCCCTTCCGTAAAGAATGTTTACCACTCCTTTCGGGAAACTGCTCCGGAATGCTTCGAGCAACGGAGAAATCAGGAGAACGCCATGCTTTGCAGGTTTAAACACTACAGTATTCCCCATCATAAGCGCAGGGATCAGTAGGGCAAAAGTTTCGTTAAGAGGATAATTGTACGGTCCCATACAGAGGACCACGCCGAGCGGCCCGCGACGAATATGGGCGTAAACCCCGCCGTGTTTTTCAAAACGCGCACTGTCGCGATCCAGTTGTTTATAATCTTCAATAGTATCGTAGATATACTCTACCGTCCTGTCGAATTCTTTTTCGGAATCCGGGAGGTTCTTTCCTATTTCCCACATCAGGAGTTTTACAACTTCCTCGCGTCTGGTTTTCATTTGCCGGACGAACTTCTCCATACATGCTATCCTGTCCACCACTTTCATGGTCGGCCACAATCCCTGTCCTTTGTCATAGGCATCACAGGCCGCGCCGAGTGTTTCCAGTGCGGATGACTCGTCCATATCCGGAACGGTACCCAGTAATGTAGGGCCGTATTCCCCTTTATTGTTATGGGTATGTATGGAAGAGTATACTTCGGCAAAACCGCCTTCCCATTTTTTCAGTTCACCATTGGCCAGATAGGTATCCTGGTGTATTGTGCTTTTTAATTTGAATTCTTCTTGAACGCTTTGCATTAGTGTGTTTTCGTTTTGTGGTTAAACATGGTTGTCTTGTCTCTGCTTTATACCAGAAACTGGAACAAATCCGGTTTGTTGTTCAGGTAGTCCCCGTAAAAATGACGGGCTTTCATACGCTCTATCAAAGGTAACAAATCCTTTTCACTTTTAAGCTCGATACCTACTACCGCAGGAGCATTTTCCCTGCTGTGTTTCTTGGTATACTGAAAATGGGTTATATCGTCATTCGGGCCCAGTATCTCGGCAACAAATTCTTTAAGAGCCCCGGCACGCTGCGGGAACCGCACAATAAAATAATGTTTGAGATTGGCATATAAAAGGGCTCTCTCCTTGATCTCTGCGGTACGGGTAATGTCATTATTGCTGCCGCTTACCACGCAGACCACATTTTTTCCCTTTATCTCATCTTTATACCTGTCCAGTGCCGATATGGTAAGTGCACCTGCAGGTTCTACAACAATAGCGTCCTTGTTATACAAATCTAATATCGTCTGGCAGACTTTTCCTTCGGGGACAGTTATCATATCGTGAAGAAATTGTTTGCATATTTCAAAAGTTTTGTCGCCTACCCGCTGAACTGCAGCTCCGTCTACGAATTTTTCGATCTCACCGAGTTCGGTATTTGCATTGTTTTGTATGGACATGCTCATAGAAGGTGCGCCTTCCGGCTCCACTCCTATAATTTTTGTTTCGGGGGATAATACACGGAATACAGCGGATACGCCTGATGCCAGACCACCTCCTCCCACGGGAACAAAAAGGTAGTCTACCGGAACAGCAGCCTGTTCCAGTATTTCCAGTCCTACGGTAGCCTGTCCTTCTATTACCTTTTCATCGTCAAAGGGATGTACAAAGGTTTTTCCCAGTCGTTCGCACTCGGTGACAGCCGCTTTGTTGGAATCGTCAAAAGTATCCCCTACCAATACGATATCTATCTGGTCTTCCCCGAACATTTTCACCTGGCTGATTTTTTGCCTGGGTGTAGGTGCCGGCATATAGATCGTGCCCTTGATGCCCAGTTTATTGCAGGACATCGCAACGCCCTGTGCATGATTTCCCGCACTGGCACAAACGATCCCCCGGGCTTTTTCTTCTTCGGACAATGACCGGATCTTGTTATAAGCCCCTCTTATCTTATAGGACCGGACTATTTGCAGATCTTCCCTTTTCAAAAGAATATTGGCATCAAACATCCTGGAGTAGGTAAGGCTTTGTGCCAGTGGTGTATGTATGGCTACACCTGCCAGGGTTTTTGCCGCTTCTTTGACCTGTTCTATTTCTGGTATGTACTTTGTTGTCACGTCCATAAAATCCTCTGTAATTTTGTTATCCGGGTATTCGGGTTTATGGCTTTGCCGCGCTATAAACCCTGCATCGGTTTTATTTAATTGCCCCGAATGCCGCGAAGCAACTGTTTTTATGTAATATTTCCACCGTTTTAAACCCGGTCTTTTTCATAAGTTCTGTCTGATAGGTTACCGACCGCGGGGTATCTTCCTTTTCGATATAGGCAAATACTTTTTCCCTGTAATCTTTTCCGCCGGCATTTTCCAGGTAGTTACCGTATTCTCTCCAGAACATGGCATGTACGGCTCCGGAATCGTGAGAAACCATATCGGATATCCAGAAACTTCCGCCGGGTTTCAGCAAGCTGTATATTTTTCCGAATACGTTCTCCCAGTCCTCGTCTTCCCGCAAATGATGCAACACCGCTCCGGCGAGTACAATATCGAAATGGTCCTGCGGCAAATTCACTTCCCGGATGTCTCCTTCAAAGACATCTATTTTTCCGTTGGTCTTCTCCCTCACCCTTTCTTCTGCCCTTTTCAGCATAGGACGGGAAAGGTCTACCAGGGTACAGTTGAGGCCGGGTAGTTTGGAAAGCATTTTCAGCGTATAATTCCCCGCTCCGCACCCGATATCGAGAAGGTTATGCGCATCCGGATTTACACTACGTGCGGCTTCGGTTATCCATTCGAGCGTTACCGGGGCATCTATGGTGGATTGCTGGCCGGTATGCAGATCAGAAAAACGCTCCACATCGTTATCGAATCTCTGTCTTATCTCCTCGTTTGTTGATTTGTATGTGTAGTCGGTTTTCAAGTATAAAAATTTATCGGGTTATTTCACCGGTGCAAAATATGACGAACCGTATGTAAAACTTAGAAAATGACCGGGGACCATTCCGGTTGCCCCGGCCTCCTTTAATTGTTAAACGATCTTTTTCATCTCTGTCATGGAAGAACGCAGGTATGCCCCTACTTTTTCCACAGGATGATTTCTGATCTGTGCATTTACTTTAATAAGTTCCTGGTTGTCTACCGCATTACCACTCCCGAAAGATTTGCCAATAACATTCGTGTCGATCTTTTTCATGAAATCGGCCAGCAACGGCTTACATGCATGATCGAAAAGATAACACCCGTATTCTGCCGTATCGGATATAACACGGTTCATCTCAAACAGTTTTTTACGTGCTATGGTGTTAGCAATAAGCGGTGTTTCGTGCAGGGACTCGTAATAAGCTGACTCTGCGATAATACCGGCTTCTGTCATGGTTTCGAACGCCAGTTCCACTCCGGATTTTACAAAGGCAATCATCAATACTCCATTATCAAAATACTCCTGCTCTGAAATAGGATCGGATGCAATTTCTGTTTTTTCGAAGGCGGTTTCCCCCGTGGCTTTTCTCCAGGTAAGCAGGTTGGCATCATCGTTTGCCCAGTCTTCCATCATTGTTTTGGAGAAGTGTCCGCTCATAATATCGTCCATATGTTTCTGGAACAGCGGCCTCATAATCTCTTTCAGCTCTTCAGATAAGCGGAAAGCCTCTATTTTGGCCGGATTGGACAACCTGTCCATCATGTTGGTGATCCCTCCGTGCTTCAATGCTTCCGTTATGGTCTCCCATCCGTACTGAACCAGTTTGGCCGCATAGCCGGGCTCTACTCCTTTTTCCACCATTTTATCGAAGCTCAGTATAGATCCGGTTTGTAACAGTCCGCACAGAATGGTCTGTTCTCCCATAAGATCTGATTTTACTTCGGCTACGAAAGAAGAGCGCAGTACCCCTGCCCTGTGTCCTCCGGTAGCGGCAGCGTAAGCCTTGGCCTGCTCCAAACCTTCCCCGTTAGGGTCATTCTCCGGGTGAACTGCGATAAGGGTAGGTACTCCGAACCCTCTTTTATATTCTTCCCTTACTTCAGATCCGGGACACTTCGGGGCTACCATGATTACCGTAATATCTTCCCGTATCTTCATTCCCTCTTCCACAATGTTGAACCCGTGAGAGTAGGACAAGGTAGAACCCTGTTTCATCAGGGGCATAATGGTTTTGATCACCGATGTATGCTGTTTGTCCGGCGTAAGGTTACAAACCATGTCGGCAGTCGGGATCAGTTCTTCATAAGTACCTACGTTAAACCCGTTTTCCGTTGCATTTTTATAGGATTGCCTTTGTTCCTTGATGGCGGCTTCACGCAATGCATAAGAAATATCCAATCCGGAATCCCTCATATTCAGTCCCTGGTTAAGCCCCTGGGCACCACAGCCTACAATTACTATTTTTTTTCCTAAAAGTTTTTTTACACCTTCATTGAATTCGGACCTGTCCATAAATTCACATACTCCTAATTGTTGTAATTGAAGCCTCAACGGAAGCGTGTTAAAGTAATTTGCCATTTTTATTGCTTATTATTTCTGATTTATAATTAATTGTACTTGTTAAAATATATGACCGTTTGATGTTCATGGGATCCCTTGTGGAAACGCACGGCCGTGCGTTTAACGGGGAAATCATAATCCCTATGCATTCTGAAATTCCCGGAGCAATGCAGATATGTTCATTTCGCTCTTGGAAACCGCTATTCTTCCGGAACGTACAAACTGCATGATGCCAAAGGGCACGAGCTCCTCGTACAATGCATCGGTTTCATGCCGTCTTCCGGTTTTCTCTATGACAAAAAAATCTCTTGCCACGGTAACGATATTGGCATTGCTTTGCTTGATGATGTTCTGTATCTGTCTCTCGTCAAACAACAGGCTCGATTTTATTTTGAATAAAGCGGTTTCCTGGTAGATGGTTTCTTCATCGGTATGGTAATACGCTTTTATGACCTCGATCTGTTTTTCCAGTTGCCCGACAATTTTGCGTACCTGGTCTTCATCCATGGCAGCTACAATAACAAATCGGCTTACATTTTCAATTTCCGACTCCGAAACGGTAAGGCTTTCTATATTGATGTGTCGTTTTAAAAATATTGCCGATATCCGGTTCAACAGCCCTATGTTGTTTTCCGAATATATGGAAACGGTATATGTTCTGTTCATTTTTAGTTTCTGAATTTTGCAGTTTTCGGATTTTGGAGTTCTTTGCTTTTACTATTCATACTAACGAACCAAGAACTCCAAAACCCACCCACTGAATTACCTAATTATCTCGTTGACATATCAGCACATTTACTCCAGTCTGCAATCGGCTACGGAAGCTCCTGTAGGTATCATCGGGAATACATTATCTTCTTTTTCCACACAAACCTCCAGGAAATGCGCTTCTTCGGAAGCTATAAGCTCATTAATGGCTTCATCCAGTTCTTCTCTTCTGGTAACCCTTCGCGCGGGAATGTGATATCCTTTGGCGATAGTGACAAAGTCCGGGTTGATGAGCTCAGTAGAGGCATAGCGTTTATCAAAAAAGAGTTGCTGCCACTGCCGTACCATCCCCAGGAAGTCGTTGTTCAGCACGACGATCTTCACCGGGACTCGGGTCTGAAATATGGTTCCGAGCTCCTGAATGGTCATCTGGTAACCACCGTCACCTATAACAGCCACGACTTCCCTTTCCGGGGCCCCCATTTTGGCCCCGATAGCTGCGGGAAGAGCAAACCCCATAGTTCCCAATCCGCCGGAAGTAATATTGCTCTTTGTTTTGTTGAACCTGGCATACCTGCAGGCTATCATCTGGTGTTGCCCTACATCGGAAACCACAATGGCATCGCCACCGGTACGTTTGTTGATCTTTTCCATGACCTCTCCCATGGTGAGTTTTTCTTTTTCCGGGAAAAGATCGTTCTTGATCACTTTCTCAAATTCAATGGCATGCCGGTCCTTGAATTCCTTGTGCCAGTCTTCGTGTTTGTTTTCACGGATAAGGGGCAACAGGCCTGCCAGGGTATCCTTTATATCCCCGAGAACAGCCACATGGGTCTTTACGTTCTTGTCTACTTCTGCCGGGTCAATCTCGAAATGCACCACTTTTGCCTGTTTGGCGTAAGTGTTCAGATCCCCGGTCACCCTGTCGTCAAAACGCATTCCCAGAGCGATGAGCACATCACATTCGTTCGTAAGGATGTTCGGTGCGTAGTTGCCGTGCATTCCTACCATCCCTACATGCAGAGGATGCTCCGTAGGCAGTGCGGAAAGTCCGAGAACAGTCGCTGCGGAAGGTATCCCGGACTTTTCAATAAATGCCCTGAGCTCTTCTTCTGCCTTTCCGAGAATAATTCCCTGACCGAATATGACAAAAGGTTTTTTGGCACTGTTGATAAGTGCGGCCGCTTCTTCTATTTTTGCAGGGTTTATTTCGGGTTTCGGTTTATAGCTTCGTATCGCGGTACATTTTTTATAGGAAAAATCAAATTCCTCGAATTGCGCATTTTTGGTGATATCTATCAGCACAGGCCCGGGACGACCGGAACGTGCAATATAAAAAGCCTTGGCCAGGGCCTTTGGGATATCGGCAGCCCTGGTTACCTGGTAACTCCACTTGGTTACCGGGGTGGATATCCCGATGATATCGGTCTCCTGAAAGGCATCCGTACCCAGCAAATGACGGGCTACCTGCCCGGTGATGCATACCATGGGGGTAGAATCTATCTGAGCATCGGCAATCCCCGTGACGAGATTGGTGGCTCCGGGCCCGGAAGTAGCTATGGCTACCCCCACTTTTCCCGTTGCCCTGGCATATCCCTGGGCCGCATGAGCTGCTCCCTGTTCATGACGGGTAAGTACGTGGTGCAGTTTGTCCCGGAACTTATACAGTTCATCATAAACAGGCATAATAGCACCTCCGGGGTAACCGTAAATAAGGTCTACTCCTTCTTCGAGAAGGCAATGGATCACCGCTTCCGCTCCACTGATCTTTACGGTTGTCCTGGTTTCCGTTTCTACTAATTTTTCTTTTAATGTTTCCATACTGTTATTTATTGTCACACCAAATTGCAATATGCACCGGTCACATATACACGAAAATGCATACCCCTGGAAGCGCACGGCCGTGCGTTTTTTACAGATTTAAAATTCGTCGGTAACACACCCTTCGGATGCTGACGAAACTGTTTTGGCGTATTTGTACAATATTCCTTTTTTCTCTTTTAACGGCGGTTGTTCCCATTTAGATCTCCGCTCGCGGATCTCTTCATCGGAAAGTGCCACATTTATGGTATTCTCTTCCGCATCTATAGTAATAATATCCCCGTCTTCTACCAGGGCTATGGTACCTCCCTCCTGGGCTTCGGGCGAAACGTGCCCTACCACAAAACCGTGAGACCCGCCGGAAAACCGTCCGTCGGTGATCAGGGCTACATCTTTTCCGAGACCTGCTCCCATAATGGCCGAAGTAGGCTTCAGCATTTCTGGCATCCCGGGGCCTCCTTTCGGCCCTTCGTAACGGATAATAACCACATCTCCTTTTTCCACCTTACCGTCTTTAATACCGGTATTGGCTTCGGACTCTCCGTTAAATACTTTGGCTTTTCCCGTAAAGCGCAATCCTTCTTTCCCGGTTATCTTGGCCACGGCGCCCTTTTCGGCCAGGTTACCATATAAGATACGTATGTGGCCGGTGTTCTTTATCGGGTTGTCCAAAGGACGGATAATGTCCTGCCCTTCTTCCAGGTCCGGAACTTCCGCGAGGTTTTCCGCCAGTGTCTTTCCTGTAACCGTAACACAGTCACCATGCAGCATTCCCTCTTTCAACATATATTTTAAAACTGCAGGCACACCTCCTATGCTGTGAAGATCTTCCATAACATACTTACCGCTGGGTTTCAGATCGGCCAGCAAAGGAGTGTTGTCGCTTATACGTTTAAAGTCATCCAGCGAAAAATCTACTTCTGCCGCTTTGGCTATGGCCATAAAATGCAGTACGGCATTGGTAGACCCTCCAAGAACAGTAACTACGCGAAAGGCGTTCTCCAGTGATTTTCTGGTTACTATATCCCTGGGTTTTATATCTTTTTCCAGCAGGAGTCTCAGTGCTTTCCCCGCTGCAATACAATCTTCCTTTTTACCATTGTTAACCGCAGGAATAGATGAGTTGTGCGGAAGCGACATCCCCATGGCTTCTATTGCCGATGCCATGGTATTGGCAGTGTACATACCACCGCATGCTCCTGCTCCGGGACATGCTTTATGAATAACTTCTTTATAATCTTCTTCTGTAATACTTCCGGCAACTTTACTACCCCAGGCTTCGAAAGCAGAAATAATATCCAGCTTTTTACCGTTGTGGCAACCGGCGGCAATCGTTCCGCCATAGACCAGTACGGAAGGGCGGTTGAGGCGTAACAGCGCCATCAGTGCACCGGGCATGTTCTTGTCGCACCCTACTACCGTGACGACCCCGTCATAGCTCATCCCCTGGACGACTGTTTCAATAGAATCCGCTATGAGATCTCTGGAAGGAAGGGAATAGCGCATTCCCTGTGTTCCGTTGGAAATACCGTCACTTACCCCGATGGTGTTAAAAATAAGTCCTACAAGGTCTGCCTGTTCCGTACCTTGTTTCACATACTCGGATAAACCGTTAAGATGCATGTTACAGGGATTTCCTTCATAACCGGTACTCGCTATACCTATCAGCGGTTTTTTCAGATCATCATCGCTAAGTCCTATGGCATGCAGCATTGCCTGTGCGGCAGGTAGTGTTGGATCTTGGGTAACTTGTTTACTATACGTGTTTAACATTATTTAATAAAAATTTGTTTTCACTATTATACTTTACGATCAGCTAAATTATTTTATATAAAATCTCCAGTATTTTAACATTAATTCTGTTTTTTAAACTCAATTCCATCCGCATGTATTTACAATACTGATTTACAATGTTTTATAACACTTATTCCTATCATATCCAAAAACAAATAAAAGCTGAAAAACAAAAGGCCCGTATCATTCTTCGGATTGATACGGGCCCCTGTTTTACAGCATATCCTTATCGTATCAACCCGGAAACGTGTTAATAATGACGACAAGAATAATGACTATGTATGATAATGTTTTCATCAATAAAAATCAGTTAATAAAAAAACCTTCCGTTGCGGGAAGGCTTTGTTTTTATATTCTATTTCAAACACAGCATTCCCGGTCAGGGTGAAATAATCACAATGACAATGACAGAAATGATATGAATAAGGTTTGTTTTCATTTGTAATACAATATTAATACCTTTTTCCGGAATATAAAACACTCTGAGAAGATTTTTATCATATTTAAGAATATCCTTTAAAAAGGTGCTTTATTTCCGGATTTTTAATTTTTATCCTCCAGCAAGGGAACAAAACGGAATTCCCCGAATTCCTTTTTCTCAAATTCCTTGGCGGATTTACGGGTAAACATCGTCATGACCTGGGTAATATCGCCGACCGGGATTACCAGCCTCCCTCCTACTTTCAATTGCGCCAGCAAGGCCTTAGGTACTTCCGGGGCCCCGGCAGTAACTATAATACCTTCAAAAGGAGCTTCTTCTTTAAGCCCCTTGTAACCGTCGCCGAAAATAAGTTTTTTGGGACGATAGCCGAGTTTAGGCAGGAACAGGTTGGTACGCTTAAACAATTCCAGCTGTCTTTCTATGGAATAGACCCGCGCTTTCATCTCCAGCAAAACTGCGGTCTGATATCCGCTCCCCGTACCTATTTCCAGTATTTTATCTCCCGGGGAAACCTGTAACAGCTCGGTCTGGAAAGCAACGGTGAAAGGCTGTGAGATCGTCTGTCCCGCAGCAATAGGGAAAGCTTTGTCCTGATAGGCATGGTCCTCGAAACTACTGTCCATAAAAAGGTGCCTGGGCACCCTCCGTATGGCATCCAGCACTTTAGGATCGGTTATTCCTTTTTCCGCCACGGTTTCCGCAAGCCTGTTTCTCTTTCCTCTATGTTTTAAGGTATCTTTCAAGGTTGTGTTATGTTAGCGCAGTAAAGTTACGACGAAAAATAAATTGGACAAGTCAAAGGATTTTCTAAGTGAAAAAAATCGGGGGACTTCCTGTACCGGGGCTCCCGTTTTCACGAGATTGTTCCGGGGGCTACCTTGTATCATTCCCGCCCGGCGGTGATCGTTTTTACATTGGACAGAGCACAATTTTATCCATAATCCGGAGATATTATTGGTCTTATTCCATGAATAACCTTATTTTTGTTCAAAACATTAATTCTATGCTTAAAGCCGGAGTTCTGGGTGCCGGGCACCTCGGAAAGATTCATCTTCGATTACTCAACCAGTCCGACAAATACGAGTTGGCCGGTTTCTACGACCCCAATCAAAAGAACGCACAAAAAGTATCCAAAGAATTCGGGTACACTTCTTTTTCTTCCGTAGACGAACTGATCGAGGCCGTGGATGTCGTGGATATAGTTACCCCTACCCTTTCTCATTTCGAATGTGCCAAAAAAGCCCTGGAAAAGGGCAAACATATATTTGTGGAAAAGCCTATAGCCAATACCATAGAAGAAGCGGAAGAAATTATGGCGCTGGCCGAAAAGCACGGTGTTAAAGGACAGGTGGGCCATGTGGAACGGTTCAATCCCGCTTTTACTGCGGTAAAGGACAAGATAAGCAATCCCATGTTCATAGAGACGCACCGCCTTGCCGAATTCAACCCCAGGGGGACAGATGTGCCTGTAGTACTGGACCTTATGATACATGACATTGACATTATCCTCAGCCTGGTCGATTCCCCGGTAAAGAGCATCAATGCCAGCGGGGTGTCGGTTATCAGTAACTCCCCGGATATAGCCAATGCACGTATTGAATTTGAAAACGGATGTGTGGCCAATCTCACCGCCAGCAGGATCTCTCTCAAAAATATGCGGAAATCCCGTTTTTTTCAGAAAGACGCCTATATCTCCGTCGATTTCCTTGAAAAACAGGTGGAAGTGGTAAAAATGAAAGACGCTCCGAAGAAATTTGACGAATTTGCACTTATCCTCCAAAATGCCGAAGGGCTAAAAAAACAGATATATTTCGAAAACCCGAAAATATTCCCTAACAATGCCATCCTGGACGAACTGGAAACTTTTGCCGATGCCATTGAGAATAACACCACCCCTATCGTAACCCTTGCCCAGGGAAAAGAGGCTCTGAAAGTGGCCATGGAGGTCATCGCCAATTTCTGATCCCGGCCCTCGCGCAAAAAGCCGGAAAACGATACTCTGTCCTAAAAACGATCACTATACACACAAAACACACACATAAAATACGGAACATGAAAAATATAGCAGTTATCGGTGCCGGAACTATGGGAAACGGCATCGCTCATACATTTGCACAGTTCGGTTTTAAAGTACAGCTCATTGACATATCCGAAAAAGCGTTGGCTAAAGGATTGGCTACAATTGAAAGAAACCTGGACCGCATGGTCGACAAAGGAACCGTTACAGAGGAAGAAAAACAACAGACGCTTGGTAATATCCACTCTCATACCGACATGAAAAAAGGTATAGAACATGCGGGACTGGTTGTGGAAGCTGCTACGGAGAACCTGGAACTGAAACTGGATATTTTCCGTAAACTGGATGAAATATGCCCCGAAGACACTATTCTGGCGACCAATACATCATCCATATCCATAACGAAAATAGCTTCGGTAACAGGGAGAGCGGAAAAGGTTATCGGTATGCACTTCATGAACCCGGTGCCTATTATGAAACTCGTGGAGATCATCCGTGGTTACAGTACATCGGACGAAACCACACAAGTGGTTACAGAACTTTCGGAGAAACTTCGGAAAACACCGGTTGAAGTAAATGACTACCCCGGGTTTGTAGCCAACCGTATCCTTATGCCGATGATCAACGAATCTATTGAAACCCTCTATAACGGGGTTGCCGGGGTAAAGGAAATAGACACCGTAATGAAACTGGGAATGGCACACCCCATGGGGCCTTTGCAACTGGCGGATTTTATCGGTCTGGACGTATGCCTTTCCATACTCAATGTTATGTATGACGGATTCAGGAACCCGAAATACGCTCCTTGTCCCCTGCTTGTAAATATGGTTGCCGCCGGTAAGCTCGGGGTAAAATCAGGAGAAGGGTTCTACGATTATTCCGAAAGCAAAAAGGCCGAAAAGGTTGCAAAAATATTTGCGTAATAAACACGTAAAGGCACAGTGACCGGTACCCGTACATACGGAGATGGAATCGGCAATAATTTATACAATAACCCACCCCATTATAGCTGCAGAGAAATTCGAATAGTGTTATAGAGAAACTAAAAGGTACAACCCGGAAACTTTAATTTATTCATGGCAGTAATTCAACCATTTTGTGCCGTTCGCCCCACAAAAGACAAAGTCGGCCTGGTAGCGTCCAGGTCTTATGAAAGCTATTCCAAAAAGGAAAGGGAGGCCCGGCTCAGATATAACCCTTATTGCTTTATGCATATCATCAATCCCGGGTATAAATATCACCGGGAAGTATCGGGTGAAAACAGGTTTAAACTGGTACGCAACAGGTACCTGGAATTCCGGGAAGACCATATTTTCATACAGGATGACTCCCCTTCGTTTTATATTTACAAACAAAAAACAAGGAAACATACGTTCTGCGGAATTCTCGGGGCGGCAAGCGTCGAGGATTACAAAAACAACAGGATCAAAAAGCACGAAGCTACCCTTCAGGCCCGGGAAGAACTGTTTATGGAATACCTTAAAACGGTCGGATTCAATACAGAACCCGTACTCCTTACCTATCCGGATAGCACCCTTATAGACAAGATAATAAACGACGTCACTTTAACCATTCCCGAATACGAGTTCACTACGACAGACCGGATAACCCACTACTTGTGGAAACTATCGGACCCGGAGAAAATAAAACTCGTACAAAGCGAATTTGGGAAAATAGGAGATATTTATATTGCAGACGGACATCACCGTTCGGCCTCTTCCTGTTTACTTGCCGAGAACCTGAAAAAGGATAATCCGGGCCATTCCGGTACGGAAGCATATAACTTTTTTATGAGTTATTTCATACCGGAATCCAACCTGAAGATATACGAGTTTAACCGCATGGTAAAAGATCTTAACGGGCTCAGTAAAGAGGATTTCCTGATACGGCTCGACGAGTGGTACCGCATTGAAAACCGGGGGATGGAACTATACCGCCCATCCAAAAAGCACCACTTTACGATGTATCTGGACGGAGAATTCTATTCGCTCTACCTGCGAAAGACCCGATACGAGTTTACCGATTCACTGAGCACCCTGGATACCCAGCTGCTTTTCCGGACCATACTGGAACCCATACTGGGTATCGAAGACCTGCGGAATGATAACCGTATAGCCTATGGTTGTGGTAAAGATAATGTTGTGGAGATGAAATCGCTGATCGATAAAGGAAAATATACGGTAGGATTCGGCATGTTGCCTGTAACTATGGAAGAAATAAAGAAGATAGCGGACGAAGGCCTGCAAATGCCACCCAAAAGCACTTTTATAGAACCCAAACTGCGAAGCGGAATAACCATTTATGAATTTTAACGGAATTGATTTCCCGGAACATCCCTGTGGTCATCGGGACACCAGAGACCCGCAAAAGACAGTTATATTCCAGGAGGCATTGCTTCATGAACAAATAACGTGAATTTAGAAAAATGAGTATAGCCGAAAACCTTCAGAACCTGAAAAAAGAACTTCCGGGACACGTCACCCTGGTTGCGGTTTCCAAAACAAAGCCCGTGAGCGAGCTTATGGAGGCTTATGAAGCCGGACAAAGGATATTCGGAGAGAACAAAATACAGGAAATGACCGATAAACGGGAGCAGATGCCCGGGGATATCGAATGGCATATGATAGGCCATGTACAGCGCAATAAGGTTAAGTACATGGCAGAATATGTCTCCCTTATCCATGGGGTGGACAGCCTGAAACTTTTAAAGGAGATAGATAAACAGGCGGCAAAACACCAAAGGGTCATTTCCTGCCTGTTACAGGTACATATCGCGGAGGAAGACACCAAATTCGGAATGAGTGAGGAAGAGGCCATAGCCTTGGTAGGATCAAGGGAACTAGAGGCTTTGGAACATGTAAAAGTCGTAGGTTTTATGGGAATGGCCACATTTACCGAAGACGAAGCACAGGTTAAAAAAGAATTTCAAACGCTCCGTGCCCTTTTTGATAAGGTTTCCCGGGAACACCCCGAAATTAGGATATTGTCTATGGGAATGAGCGGAGATTATACCACCGCCATAGCATGTGGCAGTACGATGGTTAGAATAGGAAGTAGTATATTTGGAGCGCGGAACTATCATGGATAGTCCCCGGTAATTAAATTAAATCACGCTGTACTGAAAGGTACAGAAGTTTTGATAAAGAATAAGCAGGATTTTACGCGGGAAACCTGCGGAAAACGGATAATCCCGCAGGGAAAGAATATAAATGTACGCTGTATTAGACATAGAAACCACAGGAGGACAATATAATGAAGAAGGCATAACGGAAATTGCCATTTACCGGTATGACGGGCATAAAATAACCGATCGTTTTATCAGCCTCATCAATCCGGAACGGGAAATACAGCCGTTTGTAGTTAATCTTACAGGAATCAACAATGCCATGCTGCGATCGGCCCCTAAATTTTATGAGGTGGCCAAACGTATTGTCGAAATTACCGAAGACTGTGTACTTGTGGCCCATAACGCACAGTTCGATTACCGTATACTGCGTACGGAATTTCAACGCCTTGGCTTTGATTACAAGAGAAAAACCATTTGTACCGTAGAGCTCTCCCAGAAGCTTATCCCCGATGCGGGCTCTTACAGTCTGGGAAAACTTGTACGCTCTCTCGGAATTCCGGTAAGTGACCGCCATCGTGCCAATGGCGATGCACAGGCTACTGTCAAGCTGTTCAAATTGCTACTGGCCAAAGACCAGTCCAAAGAAATCGTAAGGGAAAGCATAAAATCCGAAAATACGGGCACCCTTTCTCCCAAACTGCTCAATATCGTAGAACAACTGCCTGAAAAGGTGGGAGTATATTACATCCACAGGGAGAACGGGAACATTATCTATATAGGCAAAAGCAAAAACATCAGGAAACGCGTTAATCAGCATTTTACACGTACAGCCAAAAAAGCCAGGCTAATCCAGAAAGAAGTTGTTGCCGTAACCTATGAAGAAACCGGAAACGAACTGATAGCCCTCCTCAAAGAGAATGAAGAAATAAAAAAGAACCAACCCAAATACAACAGGGCCGGGAAACGACGAATATTCGCTTTCGGTCTGTTTTACAGGGAAGATCAGAACGGTTACCTCGAATTGTTTATCAGTAAGGTGAACAGCCGCTCCCCTGCTACAAAATACCCCATAACTACTTTTGTCACTATTCACGAAGCCAAGAACACCCTGTACCGGCTTACGGACGAATTTACCCTTTGTAATAAACTCAACGGGCTCTCCGATGCCAAAAAACATTGTTTTAATTACACCGTACAAAAATGCAACGGCGCATGTATAAATGCGGAGCCGCCCGAAATATACAACGAACGGGTTAAAGAAGCCCTCAAAAAATACAGCTATCCGCATGAGAACATGCTTATCATAGACAAAGGAAGAGAAACCGGTGAACGAAGTGTAGTAATGGTTGAACAGTCTGAATTCAAAGGCATTGCATTCTATGACCTTAACTATCAGATTAATAATATCCACATCTTGCAAAATGTCCTTACCCCCATGAATAATAATGCCGATGCGAGGCATATCATTCAGACATACCTGAGAAAAAACAACGGGTACAAGATTATCGAATATTCACCAGAACAATAATAACGGGGTCATGATCAACCGTCCTGAATTTTTCACTGTTTTTTTATTTATCCTTTTTTTTAACACACTACAGGCACAGGGCCCGGATATCAGTTTTGAATTCGGCAATGTCCCTCCGGAACATCTGAACATGCCCGGCTATGAAAAGGATACTACCGCAAATGCACTGGTACTTTACGAAAAGGGTACTTCCAAAATAGAGAAAAACAGTTTTGGTAACGTCATCCTGTCAACAGAAGTTATACGCCGCATTAAAATTCTCAAAAAAGACGGTGTCGACGAGGCTATCCTGGAAATTCCGTTACAAAAATCCCTCGAAAACAAAAGCCGGGAACGGTTTGTTGAAGCAGAAGCACTTTCCATTCATCCCGATCGTTCCGTATATCGCCTGGCGAAGAAGGATATTTATACCGACAATATAAACGAGGCTTATGACATGGTAAAATTTACCGTTCCCAATGTAAAGGAAGGCTCGGTAATCGATTATAGATATAAAGTGGAATCCCCCTTTTTATACAATTTCAATTCCTGGAGATTCCAGTCCGACATCCCCAAGATATTCAGCCAGTACACCACGACCATCCCCGCCAACTACAGGTATAACATCAAACTCACCGGCTTTCTGAAACTGGACCACAAGGAATCGGTGCTGAAAAAAGACTGTTTTTATTTCCAGGGTGTGGGCACTGCCGATTGTGTAAACAGCACTTATATCATGAAAGACATCCCCGCCTTCAAGGAAGAAGATTTCATGGTCTCCAAATACAACTATCTCTCCGCAATAGACTACGAACTGGAAACATTCGAGGGCTTTGACGGGACCCGAAAAAAATTCACCAAAAGCTGGAAAGATGTCGACAGGGAAATAAAGTACAGGGAAGAAATAGGCAGGCAGGCCAGAAAAGAAAACTACTTCGGCAAACTGGTCCCCGAGGAAATTTCAACAATGCCTCAGGGTGTGGAAAAAGCGAAAAAGATATACTATTACTTACAGGATCAACTATTCTGGAACGGAAAGAACCATATTTTTACCCGGGTTGATGTAAAAGATGCTTTCGAAAAAAAATCCGGAAGTATTGCAGACCTTAACCTCATATTGCTGAACTTCTTAAAAGCTGCGGGTTTTAAGGCAGATTTTATGCTGTTGTCCACACGAAATTCCAATCTGCCTACAAAGTTGTACCCGGTAATATCCGAGTTTAACTACCTTGTTATTAAACTCGATATAGATGAAGAAAGCTTTCTCCTCGACCTGGCGGACAAAAACCTTCCTTTCGGCATACTCCCCTTTCATGCACTTAACGGCTATGGCAGGGTAATGGATATGGACAACGGGAGTTACTGGTATGACATAATTCCCGAAAAACGTACCAGCACTACCATATTCACACAGATCTCCCTTACCGGCGATAAATATGCCAGCATTAAAGCCAGGCAAACCAGTTCGTTTTATCACGCACTCTCCAAAAGAAAAGAAATGCAGAACGTCTCTTTAGAGGAACACAAAGAATCCTTACAGGACGAATACGACAAAAAAAGTACCTATGAACTGGAAGAATATACCGTAATCAACCAAAAAGAGGCGGAAAAACAATTGGTTGAAGAGTATTCTTTCCGCATGGAAAAAGATCCCCACTCCCCTATACTGGTCCTCAATCCCTTTGTGGTGGGCAGAATGGACAAAAATCCCTTCACCCTTGAGGAAAGAACATACCCGGTGGATTTCGGCTATCCTTTCAGCTACATTTATCAGGTTATTATCGATCTCGGGGAAGATTATAAAATTCCGGAACTCCCGGCAGAAAAAATCCTGCGGCTGGAAGACGGCTCCGGACAGCTGCTTTGTTTTTCTTCCAGAAATGGCAATAGTATTGTCATAAACACCAGGTTGCAATTCGGCAGACCCGTATATATTGCCGAAGAATACGAAGGATTGAAAAAATTATATGCAGAACTCCTATCTTTACATAATAAACAACCCCTCATACTAGAACGAAAACAGTGAAAGAAGAGAAGTCCAAATACGAAATATGGAAACAAAAGACCCATATTATCATATATGGCGTAAATACTCCGGCAGGCAGGATATTTGATCTTGTTATCCTTTTTCTCATCATGCTGAGCATTTTTATAGTGATGATGGAAAGTGTTGCGGAAGTCGATAAAAAGTATCACGACCTACTGCTGATTGCGGAATGGATAATAACCGTGATCTTTACTATTGAGTATATCCTGCGTATTGTTACGATAAAAAAGCCCTGGAGTTATATATTCAGCTTTTACGGCATCATAGACCTTATTGCCATACTCCCTATGTATTTGTCTTATTTTTTTACAAATACCCATGTTCTGGCTACCATCCGCTCCCTGCGGTTACTCCGGGTGTTCCGTATTCTCAAGTTAATGCGCTTTATAGGGGAAGCCTCGCAGTTGCGGGATGCCCTGAAGGCAAGCCGGACCAAAATAGCCGTTTTTCTATATACCGTACTCATCGTGTCCGTGGTTATAGGATCGTTGATGTTTATTATCGAGGAAGGAGAAGGCAGTGGCTTTACAAGTATCCCGAGAAGTATTTACTGGACCATAGTTACACTGACGACCGTAGGCTACGGTGATATTGCACCGCAGACCGAACTGGGGCAGTTTATAGCGGTGCTCATTATGATCCTCGGATATGGTATTATAGCCGTACCCACCGGAATTGTAACTGTCGAGTATGCGAAATCCCAGAGGAAAAAAGCAGATGAAGTAACTGACCCCGGACAAGAGGCCAAAGAGTGTATCGGTTGCAATACCAAAAACTTCAACGCGGAAGCAAATTACTGCTATAATTGCGGAGCGCCTCTTCCTCCCGCCATAAACAACGCACAGAATGCTAACCGTTCCGACCAATAATTAAATCCCGGTTCATTGAATTCACCTAAAAATAAATACCTGATCACTGTCGTAGGCCCAACGGCCATCGGCAAAACGGCTATGGCGATCCGGATAGCAGAACATTTTAACACTGTAGTGCTGTCTGCGGATTCCAGGCAGTTTTACAAGGAGATGTCTATAGGTACGGCTGTACCTTCTGCCGACGAACTCTCTGCCGTTCCGCATCATTTTATTCAGCACAGGAGTATTTTTGAAGACTATTCCGTTGGCGACTTTGAGAGAGAGGCACTTTCCCTGCTGGAAGAACTTTATAAAACCGGGGATATTGTGGTTATGGCGGGAGGCAGCGGGCTTTATGTCAATGCAATATTAAAAGGACTGGATGATTTTCCGGATGTAAACCCCGCCATAAGACAGGAGCTTAACGAACGTCTCGGAAAAGAAGGAATTCGAAACCTGGCAGAACAACTTCTGGCCCTTGACCCGGTGTATTACCGACAGGCAGATACCGAAAACCCCCAGAGAGTTATACGTGCCCTGGAAATCTGCCTGGGAACAAACAAGCCTTATTCTTCCTTTCTGTCCGGAAAATCGAAAAAAAGAGGTTTCTACCCCATAACAATCGGGCTAACCGCAGAAAGAGAAATAATTTATAACCGCATAAACCGCAGGGTAGACATCATGATGGATAACGGTCTGCTCCGGGAAGTCGAATCCCTGTTCCGGTACAGGCAAAAAAATGCATTGCAAACCGTGGGTTATAAGGAATTGTTTGAATACCTGGAGGGCAACTGCAGCCTGGAACATGCCATTTCCGAAATCAAGAAAAACACCCGCCGATTTGCCAAGCGACAACTCACATGGTTCCGGAAACAGGAAGGTATTACCTGGTATGACCATGAACAGGATGTTTCGGATATTCTCAAGTCACTTTCCTCCCGTATTTATGGTAAGTAAACCCGATGAAGGCATTTATTTCCTTTTTTTTCCGGCAAACTGTTTTCATACTCAAACAGTTGTGCAGATTACGGATAAGTTCTGCAATTTTTCTCTTGCACAATCGTAAAACAGCATTATATTTGCACCGTTCATTTCAAAAGGCATTGCCCACAAATGATGGCTCGGGGAGATACTCAAGCGGCCAACGAGGACAGACTGTAAATCTGTTGGTTTTTACCTTCGCA
>NZ_RJTM01000118.1 GCF_003725735.1 Sinomicrobium pectinilyticum
TCTTCTTTCCTAAACATTTCTCTTTTAAAATAGCATACAACATTTTTAAAGCGCCGGAAAAATTTCCCGGACGGAAAAAATCGCGACTAACCTCAAAAGTTGTGGACAAAACAACTAATAGAGTTATTTTTTTAGGGATGGAAAAATCAAAACCCGGGGCGAATCCGTCCCGGGTTTACTTCAAAAGAAATCCTTTACTAATTTGACATGAGAACAAAGTAAAGCTCCTTTTGATCTCTCCCTCAAAGCCTTCCCTGTTTCTCCTGTTGATCCCTCTTACATTTTATAAATGTTAAAAAAATGTTAAAAAAATACTTTATAACAATCTTATATACAAGATACCCCATTGCATCACGTTATAGAAGCGATTGAACTGTTAAATCAAATATCAAAACTATGAAGAAAGTGATTATTGTAACCGTTCTGGGGAGCCTTGTATTTACTTCTTGTGTTTCCAAGAAGAAATATGTGGCACTGGAACAGGACCTTTCGAATACCAGAAGTACCCTGCAGAAAACCACGGTAGAAAAGGAAGAACTGGAAGATAAATTTGCCAAAATAGAAGCCAGGGTTTCCGAATACAACGCCAAAATAAGCTCTCTGAGAGAAGAAAATGACGAAAAACTTGTGCAGGTAGGTGATCTGGCCGTAATGTCCAACAATACCAAGACCAAAATGATGACTACGCTTGCCAAAGTAGATCCCAACGAACTGGCCAAGGCACAAACACTGGAGGACTCCATAAACCTGGCTATCTCCTACAATCTTAAAAATTCTATTACGGACAGTTCCAATAGCGATGATATAGATATTAACGTAGACCAGACCGTAGTAATGATTTCCGTATCGGATAAACTGTTATTCCGCAGTGGTAGTTACCAGGTAAACCGCAAAGCCTATAACCTTTTGCAGAAACTTGCGGATGTAATCAATTCCGAGCCGAGTATGGAGGTTATGGTAGAAGGGCATACCGATTCGCAGACCGTAAAAGAAGGGGCTTATATCAAAGATAACTGGGAACTCAGTGTACAACGTTCCACAGCCATCGTAAGGCTTTTACAGAACAAATACAATGTAAATCCGAAGCAAATGATCGCAGCCGGAAGAGGAAGCACAATGCCTCTCGTAGATAATGACACCCCCGAAAACAGGGCTAAAAACAGGCGTACACGTATAGTGATCATCCCTAACCTGGACAAATTCTTTGCCCTGCTGGAATCGTAATACGTATAAATGAAGAAATATTTTGCTGCCCGGGACCATCCCCGGGCAGTTTTTTTTGGTTCAGGTACTACATCTCTCCCTTTTTGTTGTGTATTCCCGGTAAAATTCAGGCATTCTGTGGCGAACGGAAATAAAATCACGGCAGGTATCGGTAATAATTTGTAATTTTCCATTCACTAACTCAAAAGAGCTTTTATAGATGAAGATTCACCATTACCTCACCCTCTCTCTACTGGTCGTATCCGGTTCCTGTAAAACCGACACAAAAAGCAGGACCGGGAATACCTCCGCACCGGATTCCGTTGCCCTTATAGAAAAGGCCCGCACCATTCATAAAAATGTCATTACCATAGATACGCACAACGACATTAATGTACAGAATTTCACAGATAGCATCAACTACACGATGGACCTGGACACCCAGATAACACTTCCTAAAATGGAAGAGGGCGGCCTGGATGTCACCTGGCTCATTGTTTATACCGGACAGGACTCCCTGAATCCCGAAGGATATGCCAGGGCATATGACAATGCCATATCCAAATTCAATGCCATTCACCGGCTTTGTGAAGAAATCGCCCCCGACCGTATAGAGCTCGCCCTCTCTTCTGACGATGTCCGAAAAATCCATGCTTCCGGAAAAAAGGCAGCCATGATAGGCGTGGAGAATGCATACCCTATGGGTACCGATCTTTCCAATGTAAAAAAGTTTCACGACCTGGGTGCAAGATATATGTCGCTTTCGCACAATGGCCACAGCCAGTTCTGTGATTCCAATACCGGCGAAAAAGACAGTATATGGCTTTACCACGGTTTAAGCGATCTGGGAAAACAAGCCATTGCGGAAATGAACAAATGGGGGATTATGGTAGACCTCTCCCACCCTTCTGCCGAATCAAACAAACAGGCCATCCGGTTGTCCAAAGCCCCTGTTATTGCCTCCCATTCTTCTGCAAGAGGATTATGTGATCACAGCCGTAACCTGAGTGACGAAGAATTGCTTCTGATCAGGGAAAACGGCGGTGTTGTACAAACCGTTGCTTTCTCCGCCTATGTAAACACTACGAAAAACAATTTACGCCATGAAGCGGAACAGAATATAAAAAAGCAGATTGCCGATTCGCTCGGGCTCACTTTGCTCGAACAGGAAGACTACATGGCACTTTCCCCGGAAGAACAAAAAGACTATGTTGAAAATGTCCATAAAAAGGTGAATGAGATAAGCCGGGAGAAGATCCGGGAAAACGAGACCCTTCCCGAAAGAGTTAATGTGCAGGATTTTGCAGATCATATCGATTATATGGTTAACCTTATCGGTATAGATCATGTCGGCATCAGCTCCGATTTTGACGGTGGCGGTGGTATCAGCGGCTGGGACGATGCCTCCGAAACTTTCAATGTTACTCTCGAACTTGTAAAAAGGGGATACTCGGAAGAAGATATCCGGAAATTATGGGGAGAGAACCTTCTCCGCGTGCTTGACGAAGTACAGCGGGTAGCCCGGCAACTCCGGTCAGAAACCGGTGAAAGTTAATGTTACACCAAAAGATTTAGACCTGCAGTTAAATTCCCGGCAGGCAAAAATGCAGGGAATCTTAGTCTGGCCGGAGAGGTTTTATCATTCGCGCAATAACTCTATCTTTGCAGCAGATCCGAACCTCAAAAATATACAGTTTATGCAACAACAGGGACCTGTTTACGAATGGAGCCGCAAGTTTTATAATCTCTTGATACACGAAGGTATTCCGGAGGGATTATCTGTTCAGCTTAATCTCGTACTCAACCTCATTGTACTTGCCGTTGTTGTCTTTCTGCTTGACTTTATTTTTAAAAAAGTGGTCATCCAGGCCTTTGCCATTTTCTCTACCAAAACCAAAACTACTTTTGACGATTTTCTGGTACAGAGTAATTTCCCGAAATATATAGCTCATATCGTCCCCCTGATCTTTATTATACGGATGATCCCTACTGTTTTCTCCGATTTTCCGGGGTGGGGTAATTTCAGTATGAAGATTGTGGATATTTATATGACCATACTTGCCGTATGGATCTTCCGAAGTTTTCTTCGTTCCCTCAAAAATTTCCTCCGGACAAAAGAAGCTTATAAAGACAAACCCCTGGACAGTTTTGTGCAGGTGTTTCTGATATTTGCATGGATCATTGCCTCTATATATCTCTTTACCGTACTTACGGAAAAAGACCCGATAGCATTTTTAACGGCATTGGGAGCGGCTTCGGCTGTAATCCTGCTCATATTCAAGGATTCCATTCTCGGTTTTGTGGCCAGTATTCAGGTAGCGGCCAATGATATGGTAAGAATAGGCGACTGGATTACCGTAGAGAAATACGGTGCTGACGGAGATGTTATGGAAATAAACCTGGCCACGGTAAAGGTGCGTAACTTTGATAATACCATTACTACCATCCCCACATATGCCCTTATATCCGATTCGTTCCGGAACTGGAGAGGAATGCAGGATAGTGGCGGACGACGGATTAAAAGGGCCTTGTATATAGCCGTGAGCAGTATCCGGTACCTGACGGAAGAAGAAGTCGAAGACCTGAAAAAAATTCAGCTGCTGGCTTCATACCTGGAGCATCGTCAAACGGACATAACAAAATACAACACGGAAAATAATGCGGACAAGAGTATTTTGCTGAACGGGCGGAACCAGACCAATATGGGCGTCTTCAGAAAATATATAGACACTTATGTAAAAAACCATCCGGCAATTAATAAGGACATGACCATGATGGTACGTCACCTCCCCCCCACTCCCCAGGGAATTCCCCTGGAAATATATGTCTTTTCAAGTGATAAACGATGGGTGAATTACGAGCATATCATGGCCGATATTTTTGACCATATCATGGCAGCCGTCCCCTATTTTGACCTGGAGGTGTACGAATCTCCGAGCAGTAAAGACATGAAGCGGCTATCACAGTCCTCTGCCTCCATACAGAATCAATAAAGTGCATCCACCCCGGTTGTAAAAAAGGCACTTTCAGAAGTAAGCTAATTTCCCGAAAAATAGACAACAAACTCTGGTGATTTTGTATGGATCGCCAGAGTTTTTTCTTTTTTGAGGGTTCCTTCGGTGTTTTGGCTGGATTGACGTACCCAAAAAGCATAGGTATCCTGTAGTTTTTGCTCTTATTCTAAAAACCTATCAGGCTGCTTGTCGGTGGAGTTGTCCTGCCATACGCCTGCCGATTTCCAGGCAGTTGGCCGTGTGGATGCCGAAGAAGATCCACAAGATTTCGGTAGCCCTGGTTTTGGCTTTTACTTTTTTCAAGTGATAATGCTCTTTCTCTTTACCAAAACTCCCTTCCAGCCTGGAAGCCCGCTCTTTGGTGATTTGTCCCTTGAGCAGGGCTTGCTCTTTGTGATGTTTGCCTTTAGGGCCTTTGGGTTTAAAATCGGTCTTGATCCCATGCTTGGTCACGAACCTGCGGTTGGCGTTGGTGGCGTAGATGGCATCGGCTCCAAGAACCTTTAGTCTTTTTCGGGTAAGGCCTTGTGCTTTATACACGGTACTCTTCAGCCGGGTACCTTCATTAAAGTTATCAAAACTGATGAGTTCTATGAAGTTGATACCATCTATCTGTAACTTGTTGACCTTGGCTCCAAACTCTACTTTCTTGATCTCTTTACCCCTGACAATAGGACGCAAGTAGTCCTTGTCGATACTTACGATGCGGCCCTTAGGCTTTTCCCCAGTGGTAAAGAGCTTCAACTGTTGCTGGTAGATCTTCTGGATGGTATGTATGGTCTTATAGTAGCGCTTGGGCAGTTCCACGGCGTACGCTTGGAGCAACTGCTGTTCAAAACTCAGGAACTTATCCAAGAGCCGTAGCAGTGCCCGGGTCAGCGAGCGACGTTTCTTGACCGTTTTCTTGCGCATCTTGCTGTAACCGATATAGCGCTTCTTCCATTTAAGGTATTTGCTACGGGGCAACTTCACCTTTAGGGTCCGGCACAGTCGCCTGAGGGCTTTGTAAAGCCACTCCACGGCTTCCCAGAGCAGCTTCTGATTGGTGGGATAACGGACTTCACTCTCATAGCAAGTGGCATCCACGACAGCTTTTTCAGCTTCGTCAATGTAAGGCTTCCAATGGGTATAAAATACCTTTTCCAAGGCATCAATCTCCAATACCCTGGAGAGTTCACAGCGGATTTGGCTCACGATCTTCTCGTTGGTGATCCGCCTAAGTCCCAAATGGATGTCACAGAAAAACTGGTAATCGATGTTACTGTTAAGCTGTTCGATAAGTTTCCGGTCCGAACAACCTGCGTAGTGTTTTAAAAACATTAAAGCGATTCGACCGCGAGGACTAAACATCATACGCGGACCTTTGCTATATTCTTTCAGTCCAAATTCCTGTACTAACGTATCCCAGGGAACAGCTTGGTAGATTTTGCCCAAATCGCTTTCAAAAAAGCGTTCCCGATAAGCGGTTAATTCTTCGGTGGAAGATAATCCCGATAATTATCGGGATGAAAAAGTGTGCTGCAATTCGGATATTCTTTGTAATTTCATCGATACGCAAAATAGAAAAACCCCGTTTTTTGGCACTTTGGCCAATTTTCGGGGTTTTGTTTCTCTAATTTACGGATTAATTCGCTGAATTACAAATGTTTAGGCACTTCTGAAAGTACCTAAAAAAGAATGTCCTGAAAATGCATTTCCTCCTACGGGAAAGTTATTCTCAGGACATTTTTATTTCTCTGAAGAAGCATCTATTTATAAACCGATTCCTTCTTAAAATGTTTAACTAAAAGATAATAAATTACCGCTCTGAATTTGTTCCGGTTAGACCGGCCATACTTCTCGATTACCGAATCGATCGCTTTATCAAGGTCTGCGCTGTCCTTTAAACCCAGTTTCTTAATAAGGAAGTTCTTCTTTACAGTGGCCAGTTCATTCGGATCGGTACCTGAAACTGTTTCGGCATCCGCGTTATAAATGGAAGGTCCTAATCCGATGGTTACCTTGGTCAGCAGGTCCATGTCGGCTTTTACACCACATTTATCTTTCAGATCTGCGGCGTACTTGGCGATAAGTTCGTCTCTTTTGCTCATTAGTAATATTTTTATAGTTAATAAAGTGGTTCTAATTTAACAAAAATTATCCGACTTTTATCGCTCAATGCTCATTTCCTCCGAAAAATCATCGGACAAGTGTTTGAAATAATCGATTAAAACTCCATCATTAACTTTTCTCGGGGTAAATATTTCCAGCAGTTTCGGCCCTTCCGAAGTCCCGTACAGCCCGGACAGGCCTTGCCCGAGCGATTCCATATCATCGGCCTTTACGTATGCTATTCCGTACATCCTGCACAAATGTTCGGCTGTGAGCCCGTGAACGGTCTCAAAATAGGTATCGAAATTATCTGTATTCTTATGTCCCGGCAATATGCGAAAAATGCCCCCTCCTCCGTTATTGATCACTATGATCCGGAAATCCTTCCGTTTATAATTATTCCAGAGTGCATTGCTGTCATAAAAGAAACTAAGGTCACCCGTAACCAGGGTTGCCTGCAGTCCGGCATGCACAGAGGCCCCCATAGCCGTGGATGTACTGCCGTCGATACCACTTGTTCCCCGGTTGCAGAAAACCTGCCACCCTTTTTTCATATCAAATAACTGGGAATACCGGATAGTGGCACTATTACTGAAATGTACAAGCTGTTCCCCGGGAATGGCCTTAAATATTTCTGCATACACCTTCAGATCAGAGAACGGGATCTTTTTCATATAACTGTTATGCCTTGCTTCCCTTCTTTTTTTGATCTCCTGCCAGTATGCCTTATAATCGCTGGAAACATAGCGGAATGCGGGAGTTACATCGGAAAAAAAATCTGCCGGAACGGATTTAAAATGATGGGTGAGACAGAAAAAAGTGTCATACGCCTTTTTACTATCTATATGATAATGCCATGTCGGGGCATACTTCCTCAAAAAAGCCTTTATTTTCTTGGAAACCACCAATCCCCCGAAAGTAAGCAGCAAACCGGGCTGTAACTTTTTGAGTTCTTCCTCTATCTTTTCAACGGGAGCTATGATCTTATCGATCCCCGGAAAGAATCCGGGATAGTAAAGATTTGAAGTAGTCTCGGTAAAAACAATGACCGACGGGTCTTTTGCCAGCAGGTCCAGATACCCCAGCGGGATATCACCGGGATAATTAACTCCCACCAATACCATTTTACGCGATGTGCTGTTCCAACGCTCCAGGAAAGTGTCTCTTGTACTTTTATCATAGTTTTCCGGTTCCTGTTCCGGGTGCCATTCCCCAACCTCTGTTTCGGGAGCGTTAACCACTTCGTACAAAGGCTCTTCAAAAGGCACATTTATATGCACCGGTCCTTTGCCGGTAATGGCAGTGTGTATGGCCTTCTGTATCTGCTCCTCATTGAACTCGTTTTCGCCTTCTGCCAGATTGGCCGATAAAAGAATGTGATTGGCAAAAACATTCTGTTGCCGTATCGTTTGTCCGTCTCCTATATCTATCTTATGGGCAGGGCGGTCCGCAGAAATCACCACCAGCGGGATATCGCTGTAAAAAGCCTCGCAGACGGCCGGGTAATAGTTGAGTAATGCCGATCCGGAAGTGCATACCAAAACGGCGGGCTTCCGGGTTTGCTGGGCGATTCCCAGGGCAAAAAAAGCCGCACAACGTTCATCGACCACACTGTAGGAGTTAAAAAAATCGTCGTGGGTAAAACCGATGGTCAGCGGGGCATTCCTGGATCCCGGTGACAATACGATCTCAGTAATGTTTTTCGCCTTGCACAATTGAAGTACCGTCTGTGCAAGCGGTATTTTAGGATATATCATGTAATATTATCTTATTCGTGATAAATACAAGCCGGTACCCGTCCGAACTCACGGTTTACGGAGACCCCTTGTAACCGCAAAAGTAGAGCACAGCCCGGTAAATACAAAGGATTAGGGGGAATACTTTGATAAAGGAGGATGTTGGTATGGTTACCGGGTCACGCTACCTGAGAACCCTTTTCATCGTCTGTGATTTATGTACGGTTTCTTCCCATTCCGATTCGGGAACAGAATCCCGGGTGATACCCCCACCGATATACAGAAGGGCGCTATCTCCTTTTATCTGCATACAGCGCAGGTTTACATACAGAGCGGAATCACGGTTATGGGGATCTGTGACAGGGCCAGGGGTAATATCTACGTTCAGTTCCCCGAGAAACCCGGCATAAAAACTTCGGTCATATCCTTCGTTTTCACGGATAAACCTCTTTGCCTCTTCCTTCGGAAATCCGCAAACCGCCGGAGTAGGATGAAGACTGTGCAACAGGGGGGCTATATTTTTTGTTTTATATTCGGGGATCAGGGTCGCCTGTATATCCGTTTTGATATGGATCAGGTTCCCGGCGCGATGGGTCCCGGCTGCGGATATTTTAAGGCTTTTAACCCGGAAGCGCAAACTGTCTACTATAGAATCCGTAACCACCTGTTGTTCCTGTTTTTCCTTCTCTCCCCATTTCACTTTTGTTGTCCCCGTGAATTTCCGGGTCCCCGCCAGCGCCATGGTATGCAGTACACATCCCCTGATATGTAATAAGGTTTCCGGCGTGGCCCCCAACCACAGGCCCGTTTCCGGGTGATACCAGATATAACAAAAGGCATCCCGGTACAATTCCAGCAATCGTTGGAAAATGGATATGGGGTCATTATCCGAAATAGGCACACTTTCATTCCTGGAAAGCACTACTTTTTCCAGTTTTCCCTTCCGTATGGCTTCCACACCTTTTCGTACCAAAGTCACATGCTTTTCCCGGTCTGCGGAATTGGTTTTGATCTCTTCCTCTTCTTTCTTATTCCCCTTTCCCTGATCTCCCGTTTTCCCCATGAGCCTGGAAAATAATATTTCCGTATCCGAATACGGCATCAGAACGGTCTGTCCCTTCTGGTCAAAAGGGGAAAAAACGAATCCTTTTTCCGAAAAATCTTTTACGACATGTAATGTGGCATCCTTCTGCAATAATGCTTTTATCACCCCGGATTCTCCGGATATGACAGTATTTTCCGGGACAGGTTTCCGGTAGGCCACAAAGGGCAATCCCCGGTCATATTGCTGTTTTATTTGCGTAAAAAAATTTTTTGCAGCTAACATTTCGCTCATGAGATTCTGATAAATATCCGGATCATCCGGTAATCGGTATTGTCAGTCTTTCTTTTTGGGCAGTGACATTGTAGTGAGCTTACATACGGAGACCAGACGATCTTCCGCGTCCGTTAGTAATATCTGCCATAACTGCGTGGTCCTTCCTTTGTGGAGCAGCGTAGCTTTCGCATAAACTTCACCTTCTTTGACACTTCTTACATGATTGGCGGCAATTTCCACCCCTCTGATAAAAAAATCCTCGGTATTCAGAAAAACATAAGAAGCAGCACTCCCCACACTTTCGGCCAGGGCTACCATGGCACCGCCATGCAATACACCATCGGGTTGGTGGACTTTGCTGTTAACAGGCATTTTGGCAACCAGATAATTATCTCCTGCATCAGTATATTCTATTTCCAGTGTTTCCATAAGCGTATCCCTGCTCATGGCATTACATTTATCAAGGATTTTCTGTTTGTCCTTCATACTTGACATTTACCGATGTAAAAATACAAAAGAAAGCAGGAAAGAGGAAGTTTGCGGAGAAAAGAAACAGGCAAATGAGAAAGTTCCAGGTTGCAGGTTACATGTTTTGAACAACTTGGAACCAAAAACCATAAAAAAGCGCAATCCCGGGATTGCGCTTTATAATTTCATTCAGGTTTAATTAGTCCGGATAGCAGGACTAATACAAGTAATTCAATGCAACAATATCGTACTGTCCCCAGTTACCGCTAACTCCTGAATTAAAGCAGGCCAGCATAACGGAACTAGGATCATATCCGGTAGGTGTTCCCGGGATATGTACGGCTCCTACGCCTGCTTCTCCTTCATTGGAGTTTTGTCCGCAGCTCTGACGGCTGAACCAGTCGGTATGGCGCATGCCCAGGCAGTGCCCGATCTCGTGCATGATCACATGTCGTATTACCTGTGTAGGATAGCTGTTCAGACCCGAAAATATCTGTACCCATTTGTACGGGTTACCTCCGGAAGGGAAACCTGCCTGACCACCTGCTCCTCCGCTGGGGCTGTAGACTACAATGTCATACGGATTGTAATTGGTACCAAAGGTCAGGGTAAAGGTAAGTCCCAGGTTCAAACTGTTATAACTGTTAACAGCCTGCTGAAGGGCAGTCTGCATTGCAGAAGAAAGCCCCTGGCTACTCCCCGTATATCCTATTACATTAATGGTCTTAGGAGAATTTACGAGATTCCAGGTATGGTACTGCTCGCTCTCCACACCACCGTGCAACTCCATCTCGGAGAGGTGTTCCTTTGACATTACTATATCTCCTTCTATAAGATAATTTGTTTCCACACTTCCGTCCGGCAGCACAACATCTGTCAGCGAAACATCATTGGTGTTCAGTTCAAGAGACGCGAGTTTATCGAGTACTTCATCACTTACTTCCTGTTGGACATCGAGGTTCTCGTCCTTCGGGTCATTCTCACAAGCGGTTAACAGTAATCCTATTCCGACTATCGCCGGAATAAAAAAAGACTTCATTGTTTTCATGTAAAATTTGATTTGAGTTAATAATTGTTTCTTACCACAAGTAGACGTCTTAACTTACAATGGTAGGTAACAAACATAATAAAATATTTTCAAAATTTAACATTTCTTTAATCTTTTTTTATTTTATTTAACTCCTGATTTTATACTTTAAGCTTTAATTTGTAAACATGACGATTAAAAAGCCTCTGTTTCTCTTACTATTTATAACTTCTTTAAGCTTTTACGGACAAACGGAGAAATGGTACCGTTTCCTACAGGAAAATAATGGAGGGAAGTATTACCTGGCAACAACTGAAGACGCTGAAAAGCTTACCGGAGAATATGAAACTGTCAGGATACTGGACAGGAAACACATCATTATCAGGATGGATCGCACCCCGGATACGGCACAACAAAGATACGGCCAGAACAACATACACCCGGTGAACGATCTGTGGAAAATAGCTCCCGGCACCGATCTCTCCGCAAAAGGGAAAAACACTTTTATTATTAAAACCTCGAATAAAAACTGCTTTGACGATATCCTTCGGAAGAACGGGCTGCACAGTACGCTTCTTTACAACGGGTACCGGATGATTAAAACCTCGGGCATATACATCCGCAATCATATATTGCCGCTGGATTGCGTTACTTACATAGGGACAGAATCCCTGGTCCCGGTCGGGGAAAGTACCATTCCCGATCTGAACCTCTCCGTTAACCGGGTTTCTTTATTACAGGAAAAAGTTCCACAGCTCCGGGGGAATGCTATGGTTCTGTCCATAAAAGATGACCGTTATGATACCGACGATCCGGACCTTTCGGGCAAACATATCACCTCAGGAAACGAAGCCGAAGCGGTCAGCGACCATGCTACGGATATGGCGACCATCGCCACAGGACTGGGAAATACTTCCGTAAACGGAAAGGGTGTAGCCCCGGAGGCCCGCTTATCTTCCTCCGATTTCCGTTCCCTTTACCCGGATACCGACCTGCAAAGTCTGGATATCACTATCCAAAACCATTCGTACGGTACACAGATAGAAAGTTTCTACGGTTCCCTGGCAGAGGCATATGACACTTATTTATACGATAACCCGTTACAGGTCCACCTCTTCTCTTCGGGAAATTCCGGTAACGAAACACCTTCGGACGGAACGTATTCCGGCATCCCCGGATTCGCCAATATCACCGGAAATTTTAAAATGGCCAAAAATATACTCACAGTAGGTACCCTGGACACACAGCTGGAAATTCCGGTTTTTTCCTCCGGAGGACCGGCTTTCGATGGCAGGATAAAGCCCGATCTCGCCGCTTTCAGTTCTATAGGCACCTCGAACGCTAATGCTTTGGTATCGGGCATAACGTTATTACTGCAACAATATTACCGCAAAGAACACCAGGATTCCCTTCCCCCCTCTTCATTGATAAAAGCCGTACTGATAAACGGAGCGGACGATATAGGTGCTCCCGGGCCGGATTTCAGGGGCGGATATGGTAATGTCAACGCCTATGAAAGCTGGAAAATACTTGAGAACAGGCAGTTTATTTCAGGTTCGATAGGCAATTCGGAAACCCTGACATATTCCCTGCCGGTCCCTGAGGGGGCACGCCACCTGAAAGTTACCCTATCCTGGACAGACCCGCCTGCTCAACCCAACTCCAATATTGCGCTGGTCAATGACCTGGATATGACAATCGTCCAGGGGGGCCAGGTCCTGGAACCCTGGGTTCTTGATCACAGTGCTGATGAAGAAGCCCTGGGAAAACCTGCCGTTCGGGGTAAGGACCATCTAAACAACACGGAGCAGGTATTGGTGGAGGAAATTACCGATAACACAATCACCATAAATATAGAAGGGTATGCAGTAACCGGTGATGCCCAGGCCTTTTCCATTGCTTACTCCTGGATAAAAACGAATGATTTTGAATGGACCAATCCCGTAGCCAGTAACAGTTTTCCTTATGATGGTATTTCCACGGACTTTTTAAGGTGGGAAAGCACCTTTCCGCCCCGTAATGGTAAACTGGAAGTCAGCTATGACGAAGGAAATACCTGGAATACTATCCGTAACGAAGTTCCCCTGTCTCCGGGATACTTTTCATGGGACCCCGTTACCGAAGAAGGTAAGACAGCCATACTTCGAATGACTATCGGCAATGAGAGTTTCACCTCCTCTCCTTTTATTATATCCTATGCGCTACGTCCCCGCATCAGCCTGAAATGCGGTGAAACCACCGAGATGACCTGGCATAAAAATACAGCTGCGATCGCCTATGATGTATATTCGCTCCGGGATAATGCGATGATATTTACCGAGAGGGTTACCGACACCACTTACATCATTTCCGGGAACTCCCGGTATTATGCCGTTGCCCCTGTATATACCAATAATGTAACAGGGATACGTAGCCAGGCTGTCCCTGTGACTACGGACAAGGAACAATGCTACTGGGAGTCCATATATGCCACTAACCTGGAAAATGAAGGTCGTATCCTCCTCTACTTCTCTCTTGGGAGCACATACCGTGTGCAAAGTATCGAAATTTTCAAAACAATTTACGGGAAAGAAGAACTTATACAGCGAATAGATGCTGTCAGTCAAAAGGAATTCCGGATATGGGATAATAGTCCCGTTGAAGGAGGCAACATGTACCGTGCCAAGCTTATCCTGGAGGACGGTACCGAAATCTATTCCGAAACCGTGAATGCCATATTCCTGGCGAAGACACCGTTTCTCGTATTTCCCAATCCTGTTACTTCGGAAGGAATAAATGTTTACAACAAAAGTATAGAAGAAGGCAAAGAAGTATATATTTACCTGTATTCCGTAGAAGGCAAATTTATGTTCCGGAAACAGATCATTTCCGACCGGGATTTTATATCTCTCGGGCAGCTTACCAACGGAATATATTATTACAGCATTGAAGTAGCCGGAAAAAAATGCAAATCGGGCGGATTAATTCTTTACCGGACCTAGGAACTGTTCGGATCTTATCTTAAGGGGCTGCGTATAAACTAGCCGCAGCATCGGAAATAGTATTCCGGAAATCGTGTGCAGCATCAGGCACCACAAGTAATTTCCACCGGAAAGGAAAATCGCCTGACCTCGCAATGCTGTCACTTTTATCATAGAAATGCAAGGTCCGCTCGTAACGATTCATTCCTTGTTCGGCATCCAGAAATGTATTGTGCCTTAAACCGGCACTGCCAGGATCGGTATCGTTTTCTCCGATCTGTAAGATCAGTTCCCTTGAAAAATAGTCTCGCGGATCCAGGCTGGTGATCGGGCTTTCTTCTATTCCGTAAGGAAAAATTATCGTATTATCCGGTACGGTGTACCAGCCGGATGAACTAGCCATGACTTTTCGCACGCGGGCACCCGGTTTCAACATGATAAAGCGGTGTGCAAATTGTGCTCCGGCGGAGTGACAGTATATATCATAAGTATCTGAGGTGTTTTCCATGAGTACTTTCACCTCATCAAACAGGGGTTCAATAAGAGAAAAGGTCCACATTTCCTCAGCATGAAGAGTACTTGAGGAAGGATGGTCTCCGTCAACAAACACATTTCCCAGGTTATAGGCATTCCCTCCCGTATAATACCGGTCTGAAAACTCCGGGGCAATAATAGCCACTTTATATTGATTGCCCAGCGGTATCCAGGCATTCCGGTAATCAACGGCATTCCGCGAGGAACCGTGTAGAACAAAAAGCACGGGCATTGTCGTAACATCTCCTTCGGGAATGTGATAAAACACTCTTACGGGTGCCTGTTGCAAAGGTTCATATCCGGTATAATTAAAACTTCCCGTTCCAGAAAGAATAGTAGTGTAGGGAGAAGAGGCATCATTATTATCGCAACCGAGGTGGATCAAAAGGGTTAAAACGGCCAGGAGACGAAATCCGAAAAGTTTTTTCATTTGGAAAAATATAAAAGAGCATAAAAGTAGCCATCGGAAGCACCATTTCTCCATACCTGTACAGGTTAATTATGCATACCAGTTTAAAAAACAGGTTCTAGGGCAAACCTGTTCTGTCTGTAACCTCCTTTATCATTTTATTGTATATACTTGCCATTTCAGACAGCTTTTTTGGGATCAACGGCTTGCGAACAGCTGCATACCCGAGGATCAACCCGTTTTGTTGTCCGCTGATAAAACACTTGCTATAGGCATGGGCGATCAAATGCCGTTCCTTAAACCTGCGGATAAGGGGTTGATCGGAAACCGGCAGTTCAAAATTACCCAGCAAATGCAAGCTTCGTGCCGGGCTATCTGCCAATTGAAAGGAAGGATGGAATTCATTCCGGACAATCCCGGAAAAAAGCGCCTTACGCTCTTCCGCAACCTCTATGACGTTTTTTATATGGTGATAGAGGTAATTTTTTTCAATAAACTGATTCATCACCACCTGGTTCGAAGGAGATACAAAACGATGGGAATGATTTTGTAAGGCTTTTATGGTATCCAGCAAATAATAAGGGACCACCATGTATCCCAGACGTATGGAAGGGTGCAACAGCCTGTTGAATGTTCCCAGGTAAACCGTGCGTTGCTCCGTATCCATGCTGAAGACCGAAGGATCTTTTAGTCCCCAGTTACTAATCTCATGTTCATAGTCGTTCTCAATAATAATACTCCCGTTTTCCGAAGCCCAGCGAAGCAGGTCCGACTTTCGCTGCGGGCTCATCTTAACTCCCGTAGGATAATGACCGGATGGAGTGATGTGTATTAACTTTGGCCGGGCGCTTACCTCATCAGCTTGCGGGATACATATGCCCTCCCGATCAATCGATGCCGCTATGATGTTAGCCTCCAGACTCCGGAAAATAGAATGTACATTGGGAAAAGTAGGGTTTTCCATGACCATCGTATCTCCGCGGTCCATCAGGGCATTGCCTAAAAGATACAGGGACTGCAACGAACCGGATACAATGATGATCTGTTCATAATCGCACCTGATCCCGCGCATCATATTCAGGTAACCTGCCAGGTTCCTCTTTAAAACCTCCACGCCCGAAGAATTGGAATAAGATAACGAAGAAGCTTTTATCGTTCGCCAATAATAATTGGATAGCTTTTTCCATTGGTTGACCGGGAAAATATCCAGCGGAGGTAAACCGGGACGAAAAGCAATAGCCTCTTCGGAAGTGGTATTTATCAAATGAACATTTTCTTTAAAAGCCCTCCCCTTTTCCGATATTTCCGGATATGTAACATCGGCAGGAACCTTGTGATCCGGAAGAACATCATCCTGCATATTTTTCTTCACCCTGTATCTCGCCCCGTGCCGAACTTCAATCAGACCTTCCAGAAGCAATATATCATAAGCTTTAATGGCTGTGCTCCTGGAAACCTTCAGGTACTCTGCCAGTACCCTTGTCGAAGGAAGTGATGCTCCTTCCGGGATTTCCCTTTGCAGTATCTTGTTTTTCAGGTATTCGCTGATACGCAGATACAGGCTTAAATCCCTGCGGTAGGCATTTAAGACAAGTTCGCCGAGTATCTTCCGGGTAAGTAAATCCAAACTGGTATGCATAATTAATCATAACTGATGTGCTAAAGGTAGTAAAAACTTTAGTCCCTTTGAAATGTCATTTTAATTAAAAAACATATTTTCTTTTTTAATATTGATATTATAAACCTTAATTTTTTTACACAAACGAAATAAAAGAATAATCCCCCGCCCTCTTACCTTCTTAGCCGAGTATGAAAATCATTTATAAAAAAGTGGCTTATCTTTAGTAAATACCACTTTCTAAGGATTTGGTGAAATAATAAGAAACACAACGATAACGTAACCCAAAATTACAGATGAAAACAATTACTCCTTTTTTAAATGTTTTATACATGGCAATTATCCTGCTTGGTGTTGCCTCCTGTAAAACCGATGATGTGGAAGAAGGTTCATCGGAAATTCCAACCGAACCCGTTCTGATTCCTGATGCGGCATTCGGGGAATACATGGTATACAACGGAACTCCGGGAGTTTATGAACAAATAGAAGATAATACGGTAAAGTACTATCTCAACCCTATCGAAGTGGCTTCCGTAAGTGAACTTTTACTCAGTAAAACCGGAAGTAATATAGAAACCCTGGAGCAAGCCGGTCTGGTCACCGCAGACGTTAAGATTGCCGATGTTTCGGGTTTGGAATACTTTATAGGTTTGCAGCACCTGGTGCTCACATCCAATGATGTCCAGGAACTCGACGTTTCCAAACTGATCGCTTTGGAACAGTTAGAGATCAATTTTAACCTTATCGGGCAACTGGACCTCTCCGGAAACCCGGACCTTACCATGCTACGCTATCGTGCAAGCGGAAACGCTGGTGACGAACAGTTATTAAGTGAACTGGATCTGAGCAGTAACATCCAGCTGCGTCACCTATTCCTTCCAGACCACAATTTTGAGACTATAGATTTATCCAGCAACCTGCAAATTGATGAAATGCTGGATATGAGCAGTAATCCGGGGCCGGACGGTGATCCTGAAACAGGCGACATCGTAGTTCCGGCGGCTATATACAATCAGCTTGAAGAAGGGACCCGCCTGGGGGTGGTATCTGACGCCCAGGTAGAACCGACGGTTATTTTAAGTGCTGAACCCTCCGCTTTTTCCGAGAACGAAGGTACTGCCACTCTTACTGCCACACTAAACACCGCCGTTAGCCAGGATGTTACCATCTCCCTGTCTTTTGCAGGCACGGCTACCCGTGATACCGATTATACCGTAGAAAATACCACATTGGTGATCCCTGCCGGAGAAGTCAGCATTTCTACCGAAATAACTGCCGTTCAGGACACAGACGAAGAAGGTAATGAAACTATCGAGATCGCCACTTCGGATATTCAAAATGCTATTCCCGACAACGAAAGATCGCTCGTGTTGACCATTGAAGATGACGATCAATCCGTTCCGCTGGTACTGAATGAGATTTTATACGATCCTTCCAATAATGATCTGGATGGCGATGCCAACGGAGATGGCCAGTATGCCCAGAATGAAGACGAATTTATAGAATTATACAACAATTCTTCCGAGCCACTCGATGCCAGCGGATTCAGGGTTTATGACACCGATGCCCTGAAAAGCGATACACCTCGCCATATAGTACCTGAGGGCACGGTAATACCCGCCCACGGAGTTCTGTTGATATTCGGAGGAGGAACCCCTGTCGGAGATTTCGGAGGTACTTTAGTACAAACCTCCTCCACGGGCGACCTCAATTTTAACAATGCAGCAGATATGCTCACGATACAGGATGCTTCCGGAAAAGTCATCATCAATTTTGATATAGAACCGTTGTCCGGCAACCCCAACGAATCCTATACCCGTAATCCGGATATAAATGGTGATTTTGCGCGACACAGCTCTGTAAACGATCTTTTGTTCTCCCCGGGAACCAAAGTAGACGGTACTCCTTTTAATTAATTAAAAAGTATATTCATGTCCTATCTAGGCCCGGTTATCGCCATCTTGTTCATCATTATTGTAGCCCGGCTGCTGCTCAAAAAGTTTTATCCGCATGCGGTATTACTCATAGCCGGACTCCTTATGCTCGCCGCATCCTACTGGCTGCCCGGGCATGAACCGGCCGTAGCACTTACCGGCGGACCATTTGGCTTTGACCTTTTTCGTTATATCAACAGTTCTTTTGCCCAAACCAATGCCAGTGTAGGCCTTATGATCATGGCTATAGGCGGATTTGTAGCTTATATTGATAATATTGGAGCTTCGGAAGCATTGGTCTACCTGGCGCTGAAACCATTACAGTTATTTAAAAAATACCCCTATCTGGCCGCGGTCCTTGTTATCCCTATCGGACAATTACTCTTCATATGTATTCCGTCGGCAGCAGGACTGGGCTTATTGCTAATGGCTTCGGTCTTCCCTATTCTTATTAACCTCGGGGTGAGCCGGTTATCTGCCGTATCGGTTATAACATCCTGCACCGCTATGGGTATGGGCCCCGCCTCTGCCATAACCGCAAGCGCTACATCTATTATCGAAAAGGACACGGTCTTCTATTTTCTGAAAGAACAGATTCCGTTGGCAATTCCACTAAGCATCACCATGATGATAGCATATTACTTTGTAAACCGGTACTATGATAAAAAAATGGATCGGGAGCAAGCACCGGTCCCGAAGATCGAAAAGGCCGAATTAAAGGCCCCATTATATTATGCTGTTATCCCGGTGTTGCCATTAATACTGCTTATCCTGTTTTCACAGTTGTTTGACTTTTTTGCCGTCCCCATTGAACTCAACACTACTACCGTAATGTTTATAAGCCTGTTTGTGGCGTTTGCATTTGAGCTGATACGCAAACGACAACCCAGGGAAGTCTTTAAATCACTGTCCATATTCTGGAATGGTATGGGAAATATCTTTAAAACGGTGGTTACCCTCATTATCGCCGCCGACATTTTCTCCAAAGGACTGATCAGCCTCGGGTTTATTGACGGGCTTGTAGGCGCTTCACAGAACCTGGGATTCGGAGGCATTGGTGTTGGCATAGTGATGACGATAATGATCTTCCTGGCTTCTGTACTTATGGGTAGTGGTAACGCCTCTTTCTTTGCCTTTGGTCCCCTGGTACCGAAAATTGCAGCTCAGTTGGGTGTGGAAAGTTCTTCTATAATCCTGCCTATGCAGTTTTCAGCTTCCATGGGACGGACAGTCTCCCCGGTGGCGGGGGTGCTTATCGCTACGGCAGAAGTGGCCGAGGTATCCCCTTTCGAGATCGTAAAGCGGAATATAATACCCCTCTCCGCGGCATTGGTAGTAATGATAATATATCTCTATTTATAATTCTTAATATATGCTAACTTTAATTAAAAACGCGAACATATACGCACCGGAACATCTCGGAAAAAAAGATATCCTAATCGGTAACAACCAGATCCTGGCTATAGAAGATTCCATAGTTCCGCATGAAACATTTTCCACCGTCTGGGATGCTAAAGGAAAGACTGTCACCCCCGGGTTTATAGACCAGCACGTACATATTATAGGGGCCGGCGGGAAACACGGTTATGCGTCCATGACCCCCGAGATCATGCTGGGAGAATTTATTTCCTGCGGAACCACCACTGTCGTGGGATTACTCGGTACCGACGGTACGGCACGGAGCGTAAAAACACTGTATGCCAAAGCAAGAGCCCTGACCGATGAAGGGATCAGTGCGTATATGTTTACCAGTTATTTCAGCATTGACCCGGTGACCATTACCGGATCCATACAGGATGATATGGTATTTATAGATAAGGTCCTCGGGTGTAAAGTGGCGATAAGTGATGAACGTTCCTCCTATCCTACCGCCACCGAACTGCTCCGCCATTTGCGAGAAGTACGTGTGGGCGGACAGATCTCCGGAAAAAAAGGTATCCTGCATATTCACCTGGGTAAAATGACATCACAGATAGATGTTCTCCTTGAACTGGTGGAAAAATACGAATATCCCATAGAAAATATATCCCCTACCCATGTAGGGCGTACCAAGGCATTATTTGACCAATCCCTGAGATTTGCAGAACTGGGCGGCATGATCGACATTACCACCGGGGGGACCAAATACACAGATCCCTATAAATCGGTATTATACGCATTGGAAAAAGGTATTTCCATGGACCAGCTGACCTTTAGCAGCGATGGGAATGCCGGTCTGGGAAAGACGGATGCCAACGGAAAACTCATAGGTTTTACCAAAGCCCCTATACACCTGAATATGGAACAAACCGCCGCTTTGATCCGAAAGGGAGGCTTACCTATATCCGAGGCGATCAGACTTGTAACGACCAATCCTGCTAAAAACCTTGCCCTAAAGCAAAAAGGTCATCTTAAAGTAGGCTATGATGCCGATATATGCTGTTTCGACAAAGATTTCAACCTTACCGATGTATTTGCCATGGGTAAACAAATGATGCGCGATAAAGAAGTCCTGGTTAAAGGCAACTTTGAAGTGTAGCAAAAAAAACCATCCATGAAAACGATAAAAACGCTTCTTGTAATTTCTCTCCTGATGGCTCCGCTGTTGGGAAAGGCCCAGATATACCTGGACAAATATAATTTTGGCGAAGGGTTGAACTTCTCCGGTGAACAAGGGTACAAAATAAAACTCGAAGGATTTGTTCAGCCTTACATGGAGATCAAAAGATACACGGGGAATGACGATTCTAACCTGTACAACCGTTTCCGTATGCGACGCCTGCGGCTGCAACTTTCCGGTAATATGGCCGATGAAAAACTGAGTTACCGCCTGCGCGTTGATCTTAGTGGTACTGCCGAAGCGGATGTCGATGAGGCGGAGAACAGCATCTTGCTCGACGCGTATATCAGATACCATATTAACGATAACCTGTCGGCCACTTTCGGGCAAAAATCAACGCCTACGGACAACCGGGAGTTGAATATTAACTCCCAGACCCTACAACTTCCCGAACGCAGTCGGGTTACTTCGGTCTTCAGTACTATCCGCGAATTCGGGTTGTTCCTGGACGGTTCTTACCGCATCAGTCCCGGGGGTATGTACTTGAAACCATCCATTGCCATTACCAATGGCGACGGGCAGAATGCTTTCAAAAAAGATCACGGGGGACTTAAATACGGGGGACGTCTGGATTTCCTCCCATTTGGCCTGTTCAGCAATTTCGGGCAGTTCCGGGAAGCTGATATCGCAAGGGAAAGGACGCCAAAACTGGTCATGGGGATAAACTACAGCTATAACGACGGTGTCAGCAGTCGCCGAGGACGTAATAGCGGAAGTATCCTCTACCTTAATGACCAGGGAGAGGAAGAACTGCCCGATTATATGAAGCTGGGTTTTGACTTTATGTTCAAATATCAAGGGTTTTCGATGCTTGGCGAATATGTAAAAGGTTCGGCCCATGTAAGTGATGCCATTACCCAACGGGTACGTAACGACGGCTCTGTTTCCACCAGTTTTGAAATTGATGGAGAACAGCATGTGGGCAATTATGTAAAAAACCGGATGATGATGGGAGAAGGGTACAACATTCAGGCAGGATATATTTTTACCAACCTTATTTCAATAGACGCCCGCTATACACATCTCCGGGCGGATAAATATTCTTTTATGAATAATGGCACTTTTTATAACCGTCCCAATTATTACACCCTGGGTATAAGCAAATACCTGGGCAGGAATTACGGGGCCAAGATACAGGCTTCCTTTACCTATGTAGATGCAGCGGAAGGCTCAAATAATAATGAGGGAAACCCGATAGCAGGAAATGAGTGGATCGGAAGATTAGTCCTGACCATAGGCTTTTAAAATTAATGTTATGAAAAATTTGATCGTTTTATTCTTAATCCTGTCCGGTACCGTTTGTTCGGCACAGCTGTTCAATCCGCAAAGTAAAGATATTACATCAGAGTACTTCCCCGATTTCGAAACGGATATTCACACTCCTGCCTTCCGGAAAAAAAGAGGCTTTACAACCTATTCGGAAATGATGTCCTTTCTGGAACCACTGGTCAGGCAACACCAAAAACTTACAGAACTGTCGTACATAGGAAAAAGCCAAAAAGGATTATCCATACCACAATTGGTACTCACCAATCCTGAAAGTAGTCAGGCGAAAATAAAAGTGTGGATACAGGCAGGAATTCACGGTAACGAGCCTGCCAGTACCGAAGGGGTGCTGTACCTCATACAACGGCTCCTCGAAGACGAATCCTATCGGGTATTACTGGATAAACTGGAAATAGGGATCATCCCTATGGCCAATATCGATGGTTTTAACAAACAATTACGCCATGCCGCCAACGGACTGGACCTTAACCGGGACCAAACCAAACTGGTGGCACCCGAAAGTGTAGCCCTGAAACAAGCCTTTACCAACTTCGGGGCTGAGGTAGCACTGGACTTTCACGAGTTTCGTCCATTCCGCAGGGATTACCTTCAGATGGGAACTTTCGGGCTTACCAATGCCTATGACGTCATGTTTCTCTACACCGGGAACCTGAATGTATCCGACACGCTACGGGCATATACCCGGACCCCTTTTGTTAACAATGCCGAGAAATTACTGAAAGATAACGGGTTGCGGACACACGCCTATTTTACCGCAGCAGATCACCAGGGATATACTGTGTTCAACCAGGGATCGGTCAATGCAAGGTCCAGTGCCACTTCCTATGCCCTGAGCAACTGTGTTTCCACTCTCGTGGAAGTAAGGGGAATCGGATTGGGTAGAACCTCGTTCAAGCGCCGTACTATGACTACTTTTCTGACCGCTCTGTCTTATATACAAACAGCAGCAGCCGAGTCCGGTAGCATAAAAAAGGTATTACAGAAAAGCCTGGAGCAACTAAACAACGCCAAAGCAGTAATAA
>NZ_RJTM01000119.1 GCF_003725735.1 Sinomicrobium pectinilyticum
TCAAGGAGAAAAGTTTCACGAAAACCCCTGGCCTTTATTGATCTACACACGCATAAACAGGTAGACGAGACCGTAATACTAAGAGATGCCCTGCACTCTTCTCCCGTACTTTCACGTCCCTTGCCAAAGGCCTACATCCTGCTCCCTTCACAAACAGAATTGATTAAAAAACTACAGATACTCGGATTAAAAATAACAACACTCGGTAAAGAAACTACTCTTCCAGTGCAAGCATATGAAATAACGGACTACTACAGGACGGCCCAAAAATACGAGGGAACACACCGGCAAACGGTACACACCCGGTTAACGGAAAAGACGATGAACTTTCCCAGGGGCAGTCATATTATTTATACCGATCAGAAAAATATAGGCCTGGCTATCGAAACCCTGGAACCCGAAGCGTCCAACAGCTTTGTTTCCTTTGAAATATTGCCGACAGGGAAAGGACAGGAATTACCGGTTTACAGGTATAACAACAACAGCAAATTATAACGGCCCAACACTACATGTCATGAAAAAAATATTCGTATACGTAGCCCTTTTTCTCTCAGTACAGTTCGTACTGGCACAGGAAGAAAAAATAAACACCAACAAAGCGGATTTTGAGTTGGGCAAAGGACTGCAGTTTTCCTTTGAAGACGGGGATTACCAATTTAAAATCGGAGGTTTTATACAACCGTCCTATACATATTCAAAAACCGAAGACCAGAAGGGAAACAGCAGGTTTCGTTCCAAAAGGTCCTATTTCAATATTTCCGGAAAAGCCTTGAAAGAGAAAGTGAGCTTTTTTATTCAAACCGACTTCAGTCTGGACAAACCTCTTCTGGATGCCTGGGTAGCCTATCATCCTACTTCCGCCATTTCCATCACTGTCGGGCAAAAACGTACGTTTACCAACAGCAGGGAAATGACCTATAACGAAGACGTTCTGCAATTCGCGGACCGGAGTATGGTAAGCCGTATGTTCAGTGATACCGGGCGGGAATTCGGACTATACCTTGAAGGGAACTTCGAATGGAAGAACGCGGGCTTCGTCCCGCAACTGGCCGTAACCTCGGGAGACGGACGAAATTCATTCGGAAGCGACTCCAGGGACGCGGACAAAGGCGGATTAAAATACGGGGGGCGCCTGGATATTTATCCCCTGGGATACTTTAGTGAAGGAAACAAAGGAATGACCGCCGATCTACAGCACGAATCTTCCTTAAAAATGGTAATAGGTGCAGCCGCAAGCTATAATGACGGGGCCAGCAATGCCATAGGAGAAGGACATGGCGATTTTATTATTTATAATGAAGATGGTGAAGCCCAACTCCCCGACTACAGAAAAATATACACCGACCTGTTATTGAAATACCAGGGTTTTTCCCTGCTTGGAGAATATGTAAATACCTCGGCTACAGGACTGGATCAAACTTTCATAAATGAGGCAGCCAGCCTGCCACTGGCGCCACAGCAAATAAGCTCTTACCTCGTTATCGGAGACGCATGGAACACTCAACTGGGATATGCTACCTTAACAGGATATTCCGTTGACCTTCGTTATACACAGTTAATTCCGGAGTTCGACGATTATAGCAATTCCATTTTGCAGGACACCAAAGCCTATACCTTAGGTTTCTCCAAATACTTTAAAAATAACGCTTTTAAACTACAGACCAGTTTCTCCAGGATTGACTACGAGGCCGGTGTCAATGAATTCCGAGGAGAACTTTTGTTGCAATTAGTCTTTTAGCCCCTCAATAGATTTTGACAAGCAAATTGATCTTTAGTTATTTATTAGTTACACAATACACACAAAGCCAATGATTTAATAATCTACTAACCTTTTAGTGCATGACAAAAATTGTTTTAACCTTGTGTTTCCTGGAAAATCAGTTTTGTCGTGTACTAAACATTAACCTGATAACTTTTTATAACTTAAAAGCGACCACGATAATATCGGGTTATCCATAAAAAAGCTATTGAAAATGAAAATATTCGGTACATCCCGTATGGCCGGGAAAAAATATCTTTTCCGGATGTCAGGGCCTTTGCTATTCCTGTTCCTTGAAATTATAGGAAAACCGGAATCCATGCCCGTGGAAGCCTATCAGGTGCTCTGCATCACCGTATGGATGGCTCTGTGGTGGGTTACGGAAGCGGTTCCTATCGCTGTCACGGCCCTCCTGCCTATTATTTTGTTTCCGCTTACGGGAGCCCTGTCCATAGAGGTCACCACCGCTTCCTTCGGGCATAAATACATTTTTCTGTATATGGGTGGTTTTATACTGGCCATCGCTATTGAACGATGGAAACTGCATCAGCGTATCGCTTTGAGTATTATCGCATTTATAGGTACCAGGGTAACACACATCATCCTCGGATTTATGGTTGCCAGCGCCTTCTTATCCATGTGGATATCCAACACAGCTACGTGTGTGATGATGCTGCCTATAGGAATGGCCATTATTGATCAGTTTCAAAAACGCAGCCCCGGTAATTCCTCCGGTTTCGGAAAGGCACTCATGCTGGGTATAGCATATAGCTGTTCCATAGGGGGAATTGCCACCCTTATAGGTACTCCTCCTAACCTCGTGCTCGCAGGTATATTGGAAAAAATATACGGTGTCAGACTCGGATTTTTCGAATGGGCAAAGTTCGGTTTTCCTATCGCCTTGTTATTACTGGTCATATGCTGGAAATATCTTACCCGTTATGCCTACGATTTCCGGGCGGTCTCATTTCCCGGGGGAAAAGAAGAAATACAGACCATGAAGCGGGCCCTAGGTAAAATAACATACGAAGAAAAAGCCGTGCTGGGCGTATTTGTCATCACCGCATTGGCGTGGATTTCTCGGGCGCTGATACAGAAGTTAATACCCGGAGTAGATGATACCATTATCGCTATGACAGCCGGGATCACTTTATTTTTGATCCCGGCAAAATCCGAAAAACGCAGTCTCATCTCTTGGAATGAAGCTGTAAATTTGCCTTGGGGCATTATCCTGCTCTTCGGCGGGGGAATGGCCCTCGCAGAAGGGTTTTCACAAACAGGACTGGCCAACTGGATCGCCCAGCGGATGACAGAATTTGATAATATGCCATTCTGGATACTGCTTCTTTTACTCGTAGCTGCCGTTAACTTTCTTACCGAAGTTACTTCCAATATGGCCACCACAGCCATGCTCTTGCCTGTCCTCGCCCCTATGGCCTTATCCCTGGATTTGCACCCTTTTTTGATCATGACAGCCGTTACCCTGGCCGCTTCCTGTGCTTTTATGCTACCTGTAGCAACGCCTCCCAATGCCATTGTATTTGGTTCCGGACACCTGCGAATACCCGATATGATAAAAACCGGATTAACGCTTAATATTATTTCTATTATTCTTATTACCCTGGCTACTTATTTTATCCTTCCGGTAATATGGAATATACATGCCACACCTTTCCCGGAAGAACTGAAAGCGTTTCTCCATTTACCCCTTTGATACCCGTTAAACTTAATACAGATCATTCAACACTACTAAATACACATATCTATGAGACGTACCAGATTTTCTACGGAAGAAAAGAATTTTCCTAAAGTCAAACAAGCCCACTGGAACCTCCCCGTTGCCGAGCTGGTGGAAAGATCGCTTCAAAACGGGGAAGGCCGGCTAACTGATACCGGAGCACTGATGTGTACTACCGGGGGTTTTACAGGCCGTTCTCCGAAGGATCGTTACATCGTTAAAGGCAAGGTAACGGAAAACAAGGTATGGTGGGGAGACATCAATATTCCTTATACGGCAGACAAATTTGACCTTTTACATCAAAAAATGCTGCAATACCTGGAAGACAAGGAAGTATATGTCAGGGATGTTTACGCCGGAGCAGACACCCGCTACCGGATGAATGTACGTGTTATTAATACCGTAATCTGGCATAACATGTTTTGCCATAATATGTTTATACAACCCGGACAAGAGGAACTGGAAACATTCGAACCGGAATTTACCATCCTCTGTTGTCCCGAATTTAAAGCTGATCCCGAAACGGACGGAACCCGTCAGGAAAATTTTTCGATAATAAATTTCGGGAAAAAGATCATTCTCATCGGTGGAACAGGATATTCCGGCGAAATGAAAAAGGGAATATTTTCCGTCCTTAATTTTTTACTCCCGGTACAGCACGGTGTACTCCCTATGCATTGTTCCGCAAATACAGGAATGGGGCCGGAAGATACGGCCATCTTTTTCGGGCTTTCCGGAACCGGGAAAACCACGCTGTCGGCAGATCCGAAAAGAAACCTGATCGGGGACGATGAACACGGATGGAGTACCGATAATGTTTTTAATTTCGAAGGAGGGTGTTATGCCAAAACCATCGGACTTACCGAGGAAAAAGAACCGGATATTTTCAATGCTGTCAAGTTTGGCGCCATCCTGGAAAACACTGCCTTTTTTTCGGATAGCCGCAAAGTGGACTATGACAATATTTCCATTACCGAAAACACCCGGGTCTCCTATCCTATAACACATATCAAAAATGTACGGGTTCCCTCTAAGGGTACGATCCCGAAGAATATATTCTTCCTGACCTGTGATGCTTTCGGAGTTATCCCTCCTATCCAGAAGCTCTCAAAATCTCAGGCCATGTACCACTTTATTTCCGGGTATACCTCCAAAGTGGCCGGAACCGAAGAGGGCATTACAGAACCCACTCCTGCGTTCTCCGCGTGTTTCGGAGCGCCTTTTATGCCTTTACATCCTGCGGAATATGCAAAGTTGCTCGGAGAAAAAATGGAAAAACACCAAACCAGGGTGTGGCTGGTAAATACCGGGTGGACCGGGGGACCTTATGGTGTAGGATCAAGGATCAAACTAAAGTACACAAGGGCAATGATAGACGCGGCATTATCCGGAGATCTGGATAAGGTGAATTACCGGGTACACAGTGTTTTTAACAGCTTAATCCCCGAAAGCTGTCCCGGAGTTCCGGATAAGGTACTCAGTCCGCGCCAAACCTGGAACGACGATACGGCCTTTTATAAAATGGCAGACAAGCTTGTCGGTAAATTTCACGAAAATTTCAGGTTATTTGAAAGCATTGCCGGTGCAGAGATACGGGATGGTGCTCCACGATTGCGCAATGCACATCCCTGAATCGGGTTACACGTTGCAAAACTCAATTATCAGGTTTTGTGCATGAGAAAGTTAGTATCCTAAAAACAAAAAGCTGTCCGGAAAATTCCGGACAGCTTTTTTATCATATACAAAGTTTATATAAACCTTATTTCACTTCTTCGAAGTCTACGTCCTGTACATCATCACCCTGCTGCTTACCTCCTTCACCGGAAGCCGCATCTGCATTGGCGTCTCCACCCGGAGCACCGTTTTGTTGTGCTTCTGCCTGTGCTTTGTACATTTCTTCACTGGCAGTTTTCCAGGCTTCGTTTATCTTGGCAAGTGCAGGCTCAATAACAGCGACATCCTTGCTTTCATAAGCTTTTTTCAATTCTTCCAGCCCATCTTCTATCGGTTTTTTCTTGTCTGCTGACAATTTATCCCCGAATTCTTTCAGTTGTTTCTCAGTCTGGAAGATCATGGCATCGGCTTCGTTGAGCTTATCTACCTTTTCTTTAGCTGCTTTATCCGCTTCGGCATTGGCCTCCGCTTCTTTCTTCATTTTTTCGATCTCTTCTTCGGTAAGTCCTGAGGAAGCCTCGATACGGATATCCTGTGATTTACCTGTTGCCTTATCCGTAGCAGAAACTTTGATAATACCATTAGCATCGATATCAAAAGTCACCTCTATCTGAGGAGTACCTCTCGGGGCCGGCGGAATGCCGTCCAGGTGGAAACGTCCTATGGTTTTGTTATCATTTGCCATGGGCCTTTCTCCCTGCAGTACATGGATCTCTACCGAAGGCTGGTTATCCGCAGCCGTGGAGAATACCTGTGATTTTTTGGTAGGAATAGTGGTATTCGACTCTATAAGCTTGGTCATCACTCCTCCCATAGTTTCTATTCCGAGGGACAACGGTGTTACATCCAGTAACAGTACGTCTTTTACGTCTCCGGTAAGTACACCGCCCTGAATAGCGGCACCGATGGCAACTACTTCGTCCGGGTTAACCCCTTTGGACGGTTTTTTACCAAAGAATTTCTCTACTTCTTCCTGTATCTTTGGGATACGGGTAGAACCACCTACCAGGATCACTTCATCGATATCCGATTTGGAGAGTCCGGCATCTTTAAGGGCTTTTTCACAGGGAAGCATAGAGCGCCTCACCAGTTCATCCGCCAGTTGCTCGAACTTGGACCTGGTCAATGTTTTCACAAGGTGCTTGGGTCCGGAAGCCGTAGCGGTTATATAGGGCAGGTTTATCTCGGTCTGCGTAGAGGAAGACAATTCGATCTTGGCCTTTTCGGCAGCTTCTTTCAGACGTTGTAATGCCATAGGGTCCTTACGAAGGTCTACGCTCTCTTCCTTGTTAAACTCATCCGCAAGCCAGTCTATAATGACTTCGTCAAAATCATCCCCTCCAAGATGGGTGTCCCCGTTAGTGGAAAGTACTTCAAAAACACCGTCTCCCAGTTCGAGTACCGAAATATCGAACGTACCGCCACCAAGGTCATATACGGCAATTTTCTGATCTTTGTTAGACTTGTCCAGTCCATAAGCCAGAGCAGCCGCCGTAGGTTCGTTGATAATACGTTGTACTTTTAACCCGGCAATCTCCCCGGCCTCTTTGGTAGCCTGGCGTTGAGAGTCGTTAAAATACGCGGGAACGGTAATCACCGCCTCCGTTACTTCCTGCCCGAGATAGTCCTCTGCAGTCTTCTTCATTTTCTGAAGTATCATTGCAGACAACTCCTGGGGAGTGTAAAGCCTTCCTTCTATATCCACACGCGGGGTATCGTTATCTCCTTTAACTACCTTGTAAGGAACCCTGCCTGCTTCTTTTGCAGACTCCGAATACTTGTTCCCCATAAAACGTTTTATAGAATAAATGGTTTTATGCGGGTTTGTCACAGCCTGGCGTTTTGCAGGGTCACCTACCTTGATCTCTCCTCCTTCAACGAATGCGATGACAGAAGGCGTTGTTCTCTTTCCTTCAGCATTAGGTATCACTACCGGCTCGTTACCTTCCATTACGGAAACGCAGGAGTTGGTAGTACCTAAGTCGATTCCAATAATTTTACTCATAATAGTGTGTTCTTATTTTTTACTTGGTATTTTTACTCGTTTGCTATCCTAGGTCAATGATTGTGCCAAAAAAATAAGGCCTGTCTTTTACTGCCATATTGAAGATATTCCTGTCATTTTGACCGAAAAACCGCAAAAACAAAGGGTTCCGGCCTTCATAGTCCCTGCCGTCAGTTTGTATGAACACTGTAGACGGGAGACTGTTTTTCAGTAAAAAAGCCAAGCCGGGGAAATGTATTTTCGCGCGTTTCCGGTTTCTTCTCATATACCCGGAAAACTGTCTTTCCCTGTTAGGGATTCACAACTATTCGTTTATATTTGCTTCGTGATAACTGTTTGTAATTTAACACGAACAGATCGGTTAATTGTATTTTATAACACTTATTTCCGTCTCCTGTCCGGTACAAAGGGAAAACTCTCTACGGGCACTAAGACGGATTTTTTAAGACCGCGAATATACATGGAGTGTATCAGTGTTTTTGACATGCTCAAGATAGGCATAGGCCCATCCAGTTCTCATACCCTCGGCCCCTGGAGGGCGGCGGAAAGATGGATATCGGAACTTAAGGAAGATGGCTGTTTCGATAATATTGTCTCCGTGAGGGCCGATCTTTACGGTTCTTTATCCCTCACCGGAAAAGGGCATGCGACAGATTTTGCCGTTATACTGGGACTTTCCGGAAAAGATCCGGAGTACATCCCGGTGGAAGAAATCCCGGAAGTCGTAAACCGGGTCAGGGAAAAGAAAGAGATCATATTCGGCAATACGTATGCAGTTGACTTTGATGTAAACAGGGATATTGTTTTCAACAGGGAATTTCTGCCTTTCCATGCCAATGGTATACGGTTTACCGCGGTTTCCGCCGAAGGAGAAACCTATTCGGAAACATACTACTCCATAGGGGGTGGTTTTGTTGTTCGGGAAGAAAGGGTCTCGGCCAGAGAAAACCTGAAAGCATTCAACCGTTTCCCCTACCAGGTGGAAAACGCGGCACAACTCCAGGAATACTGTCAACGGGAAAATAAAACAATCTGGGAAATAGTACTTGAGAATGAAAGGTCACTCCGAACAGATGAAGAGATTGACAGGGAATTACAACGCGTATGGGATACCATGCTCGAATGTATGTATATCGGTTGTCATACCGAAGGCACCCTTCCCGGAGGTTTACAGGTAAGGAGGCGGGCGTATGATTCCTATCAGAAACTCAAGGGGGACCTCCCCTACAGTACGCCGTGGGAATGGCTGGAAACCATACGGAAGACCGAAGTAAAATTCCGGCAGATACTCAAATGGGTAAGTTGTTTTGCTTTAAGCGTCAACGAGGTAAATGCTTCATTGGGCAGGGTGGTCACCGCCCCGACTAACGGAAGTGCCGGGGTAATCCCGGCTGTACTCATGTATTATATGGTCATCGAAAATCACGATGCCGGTTTTGAGCACATCAAACGCTTTTTACTTGTGGCAGGGGAAATAGGAAGCATCTTCAAAAAAGGGGCTACCATATCTGCTGCCATGGGAGGTTGCCAGGCCGAAATAGGTGTTTCTTCCGCCATGGCTGCTGCCGGGCTTACGGCATTGTCCGGAGGATCTACGGAACAGGTTCTTATGGCCGCCGAAATTGCAATGGAACATCATCTCGGACTCACCTGCGATCCTATTGGCGGACTCGTACAGGTGCCTTGTATTGAACGCAATGCCATGGGGGCTATCAAGGCGATAAACGCAGCAGAACTGGCTATGGATACTGATCCGAAGAATGCTAAAGTTCCGTTGGACAAAGTGGTGAACACGATGTGGGAAACCGCAAAAGACATGAATTCCAAATACAAGGAAACTTCGGAAGGCGGACTGGCCGTGGGTGTTTTCCTGTCGGATTGCTAAAGAAAGGCTTACCAACTTCCTCCGGCACCACCTCCCCCGCTGCTGCCACCCCCGAAGCTGCCACTGCTGCTCCCTCCGGAATATCCCCCGCCACCGGAAGATGAGGAAGAAGAACTTCGTTGTTTCCTGGGTATGACCACAGTACCCAGCGAAATAGTATTCCCGCAATATACACATTCCCTGATACGCTCTCCTTTTCCGCTTGCCTGGTAGGTAGCAGCTCTAATGGTCTTGGTATGCGGTTGTTTAAATGTATGGTAATGACAGGAGGGGCAAGCGGAATAGTCCTTAGCTTTAATCCCGTCCCAGCCTATTACTTTAATATCTCCGGAAATCTTGTGCTTCCATATTTCGTAGCTTCGGGACAGTGCCCACTCTTCCTTTAGCTGCCCCTCGTCGAGCAGTTCTGTCTTTTTCTTTAATTCATCACGGTCCAGGCGGTCCCAGTTACCGGAGTTGTCAGGTGGCAGGAATCTTTCCTCCATAGATCTTTTCCGCTTTTGATATCCCAGGACACTGAACAGGGCTACCGGTGAAAATATCAGGGGTACCCACATCCGTTTATGATATTCGGCGAGGGCATTTAAACGGTTCTTTTCATCCCGGAAAGATTTGACGATGACCTTCGATCCGTTAAAATATTTAATGGTAAGAACTATGCTTCCCGTAATAATAAGGTACCATGGGACCATTTCCATCCGGAAGAGAAACCCGGGGGACAAATCCATGAACAGCGTAATAAACACTCCTGCAAAAAACAGGCCCGTCATACAACCGCAACCTCCCATTATACTCGTCAGGTTCAAACGGGCTTTGGCATGTCTCTTTCCTTTTAATATCTTTTTTTCAATGACATACTCCGTCCATTTCATTAAAGCCAGGAAAACCAGAAATATAAAGGCAATATCCACAAATACCATTCTGTTACGGTAGAAAAAAGATTCTTTCCGCATTTCCATCCGCAACTCTTCCGCTTTATCCGGGTACAGTAATACATCCCGTATAACCCCGGTAGCTTCCAGTACCCCTGCATCGTAATCGTGTTCCTTGAAATGCGGAACAAGGTAGCGTTCTCCTATACGCCTGAGCAGGGCATCCGGCAAAATCCCCTCCATACCATAGCCGGTAATAAAGCGATAGACTCTCCGGTCTTTGGCAATAAAGAGTAAAAGTCCGTTGTCGTTTTCCTTCTTTCCTATTTCCCATGTATTGAAAAGCTCAAACGCAAAATTAAAGTCATCCTGGCCGGAAAAATCATCAACAACTACTATGGCAAACTCTGCAGTGGTCTGCCTTTCTATTTCCACGGCAATTGCATTTACGGAATCTGCCGCATAAAAACTCAGCACCCCGTCCGGATTGCTCACAAAGTAATCCTGTCCCTGTAACTTGGGACTGGGGATATTTTGTATGGTGTATTGACCATACCCCGGGTACATGATCGCAAATAAAAATACACCGTAAAGCAATGGTTTCATGTACAAACGAAAAAAGTTCCGCATAATAAAGTCTTAAATCGGGAGCAGTACTAAAGTATATATTCTGAATTGTTGTTAAAGCCAATTAACTCCCGTCGGGCATTCCGGTACCGGATATGAAAAAATAATACCCTGGTAACGGGAAGTAAGCGACGGTTGGATCACACCGCTATCCGGATATCTCTTTTTTCCTGGTGTCGGTAATACCGATGATCTTCCATTTCCCCTTCCCGTTCCTGAACAGGACAAAGGAATTTATGCCGGTATGATGCAGCTTGCGGTCGTAGTAAAATTCATAAGGCGCCCAGACATGAGCCATCAGTCCGTCGTGCTTTATTTCAAAGGACAGGAGTTTTTCCCTGAAATCTGCTGTTTCCGGCAGAGCTGTCACTGCCTGGATAAAATCGTTGAAGGACTGGGTCTTTACGATCACCTGTCCCTCCCTGACCATTGAAATGCTCTTCAGAGTACACTCCGGGCCTGCAATGTTTTTCAATCCCGCCGAGTCCTGTGCATGAAAGGCCTCAAAGAATTCTTCGACAGCATTCCTGATGGCCTTTTCTTCTGATACGGGTTGGGCATTGAGCCCTGCAAGGCTCAGTATCAGCCCCAAAAATAAAACCGCTCTCATGAATAATGTTTTTAAGCGTACAATTTAGTACTTTTACAACAACTTTTGACTTCTCAGTTATAAAAGGACCGAAAACTACAAAACATAAATAACATATGTCTGTTGCAAAAAAAGAATACAAGAGAATTACGGTAAAATCTCTGGTTGAAATGAAAGAAAACGGTGAGAAAATAAGCATGCTCACCGCCTACGATTATTCCATGGCCAAGATCGTGGACAGCGCAGGAGTAGATGTTATCCTGGTCGGTGATTCCGCAAGCAATGTCATGGCCGGTCATGAAACTACGCTTCCCATTACCCTCGACCAGATGATCTATCATGCCTCCTCGGTCATACGGGGGGTAAAGAGAGCTCTTGTAACGGTAGACCTTCCTTTCGGAAGCTACCAGTCCGATCCTAAAGAAGCGCTTCGTTCTGCCATACGTATTATGAAGGAAAGCGGTGCCCATGCCATAAAGCTGGAAGGCGGGAAAGAGATCAAGGAATCTATAAAACGTATACTGAATGCAGGCATCCCGGTAATGGGGCACCTGGGGCTTACACCACAATCCATTTACAAATTCGGTTCCTATACGGTGAGAGCCAAAGAGGAAGAAGAAGCGGAAAAGCTGAAAGAGGATGCCATTTTTCTGGAAAGAACGGGATGTTTTGCCATAGTATTGGAAAAAATACCTGCCAAACTGGCCAGGGAAGTTGCCGAAAGTGTGTCCATCCCGGTCATTGGTATCGGAGCCGGAAACGGTGTCGACGGGCAGGTACTTGTACTCCATGACCTGCTGGGAATGACCTACGAATTCAGCCCGAGGTTTCTCCGGCGCTACATGAACCTTTACGATGATATGAGCAAGGCCATCTCTCAATATGTGGATGACGTGAAGGACAGGGACTTTCCAAGCGATAACGAGCAATATTAAATTTTCAGGATTTACGGACCGTAATCTATCTGTCAAGGCAGTACAGGTCATGGTCCGCAATCCGCAGGTTTCCATGAAAATACTTTCCGATAAAAATAACCTCAATGTACTTTACGAGGATAATCACCTGATCGTAATCAACAAACGTCCCGGGGACATTGTACAGGGCGATAAAACGGGTGATAAGCCCCTCAGTGAAGTGGTGAAAGAGTATTTAAAAGAAAAATATCAAAAACCCGGGAATGTTTACCTTGGTGTGGTACACCGGCTGGACAGGCCTACCAGTGGTATTGTAGTATTTGCACGAACTTCAAAGGCCCTCCCCAGGCTTAACAGGATGTTCGCCGATAAAGAAGCGGGGAAAACATACTGGGCGGTTGTGCAGAACCCGCCTCCCCGGCAGGAAGACACCCTGGAACACTGGTTGGTACGAAACCCGAAACAGAACAGGTCGTACGCACATACCAGAGAGGTCCGGGACGCAAAAAAAGCATCACTCACCTACAAGGTATTGAAAAAATTACAACGTTATTATCTGCTGGAAATAGATCTGCATACCGGAAGACACCATCAGATACGCGCCCAGCTTGCCGGTATTGGCTGTCCCATCAAAGGCGATCTGAAATACGGATTTGACCGCAGTAATAAAGATGCGGGCATTCATTTACATGCCAGGAGACTTTCCTTTGTTCATCCTGTAAAAAAAGAAGAAATTACCATCACGGCCCCGCCTCCCGTAACAGATATTGTCTGGCAGAACTGCCTGGCAAACGACTAGAGAAAGTCGGGCACAGAGGAGTTTTTTCTGGCGGGATAGTCTCCACTGCACCCGGGGTGAATAATGTTGTTGTTCGGATAATATATATACTATCTACTCTGCTTCGCTTTTGATAACCAACCGGAAACCTTCTCCGTGAATATTCAAGATCTCCACATCTTCATCTCTCTTCAGGTACTTGCGCAGCTTGGCGATATATACGTCCATACTCCTGGAGGTAAAGTAATTATCATCTCTCCATATTTTGGTAAGCGCAAGCTCTCTCGGCATCAGGTCATTTTCATGCAATGCCAGAAGGCGTAATAATTCGTTTTCCTTCGGAGAAAGTTTTATAGGCTCCTCATCTCCGTATGTCAGAAATCTCAGCTTGGAGTTCAGGTGGAATTTACCTATCTGGAACTCAAACTGATTGCTGTCTGCGGAACCTGCATTGGCTTTTCTCTGCAGAATGGCCTTGATCTTAAAGAGGAGTACTTCAGAATCAAAGGGCTTATTCAGATAATCATCTGCACCTGCCTTGTATCCTTTAAGAACATCTTCTTTCATTGTCTTGGCGGTAAGGAATATAATTGGTATATGTTCGTTCTTTTCCCGAATCTCTTTTGCCAGCGTGAATCCGTCCTTATAAGGCATCATCACATCCAGGATACAAAGGTCGAAGCTTTCCTTTCGGAACTTCTCGAAACCTTCCATACCATTCTTTGCTAAAACCACATCAAAATTGTTTAGCGCTAAATAATCTTTAAGAACAATCCCGAAGTTCGGATCATCTTCAACCAATAAGATCTTTTTATTTACTGCTTCCATAATTTTTATATTAAAGGTAACTTTATAAAAAAGGTACTTCCTTTATCTTTTTCACTTTCTACGTAAACCACACCCTGGTGATCTTCCACGATGTTCTTTACATAGGCAAGCCCGAGCCCGTGCCCTTTTACATTGTGGATATTGCCGGTGTGTTCCCGGTAGAACTTTTCAAATATTCTTTTCAGTACAGCCTTGCTCATTCCCATACCCTGATCCTGTACTTTAATCACGATATTATTTTTTACGGTTTCCGTGTATACATCTATTTTAGGTGACTCCGGCGAATATTTAATGGCGTTGTCCAGTATATTCACCAAAACATTGGTAAAATGGAACTCGTTGGCCAGGACTTCGCTTTGTTCTGCCTCAAAATGCGTATGCACATACCCCCCGCGGTTTTCTATCATAAGAGATACATGCGCTATGGCCTCTTCTATAATATCGTGGATATCAAGGGCATCTTTGGCAATTTCCAACTGGTTTTTTTCCAGTTTGGATATCCTCAATACATTTTCCACCTGTGCGTGCATCCGCTTGTTCTCATCCCGGATCATCTGGAGATACTGTCTTACTTTATCCCTGTGTTCCAGTACCTTTGGATTTTGAATAGCATCCAGGGCCAGGTTTATAGTTGCAATGGGGGTTTTGAACTCATGGGTCATGTTGTTGATAAAATCCGTTTTAATCTCGGATATCTGTTTTTGGCGGATAAGCTGGTGAATGGCACCGGAATATGCTATAACGATGATGAGCGTAAAAATGATGGACAGCAGGGCCATCCCCATTATACTCGATACCAGAAATTTCTTTTTCTGCGGAAAAGTAACGAGCAGGTCAAAATCTGTTTTCCCTTCTTCGTCTACAAAAATCGGCACTTTATATCTGGTACTTTCACTGAGGGCAAAATCCCTGGACCTTACTTTTGTAGCCAGGCCATTGCCATACACTCCATATTCAAAATGCAGGTCGATCCCTGCTTCGGAAAGTTCCCGCTGTAACAATAATTGTATTTCCTGATCGGAAACCCTTTCTCTTATGGGCTTACGTTTTGCATAGTGCCGGAAATAAGTCTCGAAATGAGCTTTGTCTATGGCGGACATCCCTCCTATTTTTTCAATTCTCTCGGAGGGAGTATACGTCACTTTACCATCGATGTCTACCCCTTCTTTAACAATAATCGTCCTTCGCTTACTGTTAAAGCTTTTTATGGGAATAGAATCCGATTCACTATCAAAGAACGTAGAAGATATACCGTAATCTTCTTCTAAAACACCATGAGAATAAATAAATGTTTCATTATTCTCCTCATCTTTATCAATAAAGAGTATCTCCCTGAGTTCCGCTTCTTTAAATTCCCCTATACTGTCTATGAGTTGCAGGAATTTATTGGAGTAATCCTCGATCTCCCTTCTCTCTATTTTGTCCGATACGGACTTTAATACCTGCATGACACTGTTGGAAAACTGCTCTTCCTTGTCGTCCACTGCTGTCTTTATCCAATATCCCTGCACAAAAATGATACCAATCAGGGATAAACTCATCAAAGCAACCAAAAGGACAAATAACTTCCTACTCATTGAAGCAAAATTAAGGGTTTAATGTGCAGTTTGTCTTAGCTTTAACCAAACCTTAACAAAATTATCCTTTATTTAACGGGAAGCCCGGATTTTTATTAAACGGGAGTGTAATTCCCGCACCTGCTTCCTTGTTTCTTCGATGTCTGTGTTTGTTATAATATAGTCGGATAACTCCGCTTTTTTATCATCATCCCATTGATTTTCAATCCTGTTATTTACAGCCTCCCGGGACACCCCGTCGCGACGCATGACCCTTTCTATCCTGGTTTCCCGGGGCGCCATGACCATAATTATGATGTCACAGTCTTTATACGCACCACTTTCAAAAAGAATGGCCGCCTCTTTGATAACATAAGGGCCCTTCTGTGCCTCGTTCCATTTTTTAAAATGCCTGCCTACTTCCGGGTGAATGATCCCGTTCAGGATAGCCAGTTTTTCCTTGTCCTTAAATACGATCCCGGCAATGTATGCATTATCCGGACCGGAAGCGGTATACGCTTTTTCTCCGAAAACTTCCGTTATTTTCGCACGGACCGCGGGGTTATACATCAGTTTCTTTGCCTCGGTATCTGCGATATATACGGGAACCCCCAATTCCGAAAACATCGAAGCTACGGTAGATTTTCCACTTCCGATGCCTCCTGTTAACCCTACTATCATTACGCGTTTTGTATTATTTCTATTAATCTAATTGTTTTATCGTAAATATACAAATGAAAAGCCAAAGCATTTTATGAAGTAAAAACTTACACCTAAGGTTTTAGCGATATGCCTGTGAAATTACCGGGCGTCCCCTTCCGAATTTTTTACCAGAATCTCTACTCCGTGACGGGACAGTTCCACCTTTTTTATCGTCTCCGGCATTTTGGATACCTGCAATGGCAGATATTTTACGGAATCGGTTATGGCCTCGAAATTGCAGGTTACCCTAAAATCGGATGGCCGTAGCCTGCTGATATCCTTTAAGGCCCCTTCACATATAACCTCTACTTCGGAAGGAAATGTTTTTACGGACTTTTCTTCCGGGACATTTATCACAAAAACAGGCACGGTGAATTTCTTTTCAGAAAAACGCTCTACCCTGGCTTTTATTACTACTTTTTTGTTCTTAAACTCCAGGTTTTTATATTGCTGCGGAATTTCTACCGCAATATTCATACGTATATCTTCATTTACATCTTTAAGGGTGACCCGCGAAGTATACAACGTATCGAGCTTGTTCACTTCCACATCAGGGCCGAATACGTTTATCTCCGGCGGTGACACAGTAAGACTGTCATAAATCCGATAATCCCTGGCAAAAGTTATATCGGTCCGCGGCACTATCTTTACTTTCCTGATAATATTCTCACCTAAGGAAAAAAACAGGGTATCCGACGCAAATTGCCTGATCTCCACATCCTCGGGCAGTATATTTGTCAGCTGTTTTTTCAGGTCCCCGGCCAGAAGGTAGAACCGGTCTTCCTTCTTCCGGAGCCCGGAAAGGTCGATATGTACTTCTCTTCCAAAGTATTTCATCCCCAATAACCGCATGCCCTTTGCATTAATGTCCGCCTTTATGGTACGTGGCGGATTTACCAGTAATTTATTTTTCGGGACACCACTATAAGAAGGTTTTAGCGACACGGTACTGGTATAGCGATTGGGTAACTTGATCAGAAACCAGAGAAGACAGGATACGAAGAAAAAAAAGACAAATTGGGATGCCTTTCCTCCTCGGATATTAGCCGGTATTTTCCATTTACCTATTTTCACAGGGCTATGCATTAAAAAACAGTTCCGGGAAAACCTTTTCAGGGTCTTTATGAAAAATTTTTATACTCAATGTACTTTTTATAAAACCGTATCCGTACCCGGAAAATTGTATCAGTACCGCAAAAACGGACAAAAAGGCAACCATAAGATTTCTATTTCGGAATAAAGCATCAGTAAACACAATACAAAAGAAAATCATATACAGAAAAATAAAAAACGGTATCCCCACACTCCATAAAAGCAAAGCTGTGATAAGACCAGCCACAAAAAATGTCGGAAACCAATATACGATCTTTTCCGTATGCGGATGCCAGTGATTGAGGATGGGACGTGTCATCCCGAATTTATATACTTGTTTATAAAACTTCGGCCACGAAATACGACGCTTGTGATAAACAAATGCGTTTTCCAGGAGTCGCGTTTCATAACCCGATGCCCATAAACGTATGGTAAGGTCCGGATCTTCTCCCGGATGTATTTTCCCGAACCCTCCGGTTTTCCGAAAAGCCTCCCGCGAAATTCCCATATTAAAACTTCTGGGCTGAAACTTGCCCACTGCGTTTTTCTTCCCTCTTATTCCTCCGGTGGTAATAGTAGAAGTCATCGCATAATTGATGGCTTTTTGCAAATTGGTAAAGGACGGATGTGCCGTATCGGGACCGCCGTAGCAGTCCACATAATCCGCACTTAATGCACGATGTACTTCCTTCAGGTAATGGGACGGCAGGACACAATCGGAATCGAGGATAATAAAATAATTTCCCACTGCTTTCTCCATCCCGTAATTCCGGGAATCACCCGGCCCGGAATTCTTCTTGAAATAATAAGATATCCGCAAACGGTCAGAAAAAATATCCGCCACTTCTTTGGCAGGTTCGGTAGATCCGTCCTCTACAATAACCACTTCAAAAGGATGGTCATAGTCGAGCGCTGTCATGCTCTTGAGCAACTCGGTCACTTCCCCTGGTCTGTTGTATACCGGAACAATAAAGGAAAAATCTAAATACATATGGCAAAGATATAACAAAAGCAGGTATGGAAAAGCAGTACATCAGCTTTTGAACATGATGGGATATCAGGAAAAATAAAAAGTTCGGAACAACTTCACGCCTGGTATTTTCATGAGGTTTTTATGTAAACTATGCCCTTTGAGGAACCGGAAATGCTTTCAATTCCCTTCTTCTTCGCCAGAAATATATGGCAAACCCCAGGGTTACCAGGGGCAACACCGCACCGAACTCATCGATAAAATAAGCCGTATTGCCATTGTCTACCGTAAGCGGGGTAAAAATAGCCTGGATAAAAAGGTTATGTGATGCATGAAGAATTACCCCTGTCCAGAGGCTTCCGGACTTTATACGGTACCAGGCAAAAATAAAGCCCGCACTCAGTACCAGGATGAAGAAACAGATCATGGCATACCACACGGGCGTGCCACTGTTATAATCGGCAAAAAGCAAAATCGGCAAATGCCAGACTGCCCATATAAGTCCCGAAATCAGGGATGTCCGCGTAAATCCGTAGCGGGCATACAATTCCGGTACCAGGTACCCCCGCCATCCTATTTCCTCCCCCATAGCATTGGCAGCGCTTCGTATGGTGCCGAATATACCTATAAGAATGACGTACAACCCGATAATCAATCCGTCCCCTATATCGCCCAGTCCAAAAGATCCGGTAAGCTCGTTGACAAATTCCCTGTCGTAAAACCCACCCAGTCCGGTCGACCAGATAATAAGGTACGCAATCAACGCATATAAAACCGGGACCAGAAAACTTTGCAGCTGGTATTTTGTTTTTCCCCATTTCCATCCGAGTTCGGAAAGGTCCCTCTTTTGCAATTTCATGGCTATTAAAGCGGCGATCCCCGGGCACCACATCAAGCCGGTTGTATAAAAACCTCTTCCCGCTCCCAGTGTTCCGGAATAAATAATGAAAAAGTAAAAAATGCCGCTCGAGGCAAAATTTATCACCAGAAACTGAAGTACGGGAGCCAAACTGCTTTTCTCGTCTATCTTGTCCATCCTTTAATATTAAAAAAAGACATACCTGTTTTAAAAGCCTGTCAGAAACCTGATAGTCTGGCCTTAAAGATACATTTTTTTCATCGCTCCGGATAAATTTCTTACAGGATTTGTCTTCTCAATGCCGCTTGTAAATACATTCTATACACCGGCCAGGGATAAAAAATAAACAACAGGGGGGGCGGTATTTTCACCTCCTTCCCTTTTTTACCGTACGTCATACGGAAGCCATCCCGGAACAGACAAAAAAAGTTTTGCCCTCAGGTATTATCTTTTGTACCCGGCACACTTCCGACAGACGCGGGACTTCCCTAAAAAATGTTAAATAGCTTATAAATGACCGGGGCCGCAACATAAGGATATTTTTAATTCCTATTTTTGCAAAAAAATGCTGTGATAGTAGAAATTTTAATTGCTGCTTTATGGAGTATTTCCCCTTTCGGAGAGGCGAAAGTAGGGATTCCGTACGCTATTTTTAACCATGTCAATATTTACGTATCGTTTATAGTTTGCTTTTTGGCAAATATATTGATATACCCCATCATGATATTTTTTCTGGATCATCTGAACCACTATCTGCTGAAGTGGAAATTCTATAAAAAGGGAGCGATCAAGGTGGCCAGACGGGTCAAGATCGGAGCAGGTTCGAATGTAACGCGATTCGGTTTCTGGGGAATTCTGATCTTTGTCATGCTTCCGGTACCGGGGACGGGAGTATATGCGGGGACCATTGCTTCTTATTTATTCCGGATGCCATACCGGCAGGCTTTCTGGGCCAATGCCATAGGTATTTTCCTTTCCTGCGCCATGGTCTGGGGAATGACCCTCGCAACGTATCACGGTACGAGGTGACAAGTCTTTGCTTTTCTATGAAAAACATAAACCGGGAAAAGGGAATTCCTCTTCCCGGTTATGATCTGTTCTTAGTATTTCCGGAAATAAAACGTCGGATTTTTTTTTTCATTGGTCCCGGAGCCATTCGGCCTAAACCGTTAATTCCCATCCGGAGGCGTATTCTCTACCCCACAATTTCATGGCCTCCGCATCTTTTATCTTTCCGGATTTATCGTCAATGGCAAACCCTTTTCCCACGCGATAGGCCATGTTGGTATAATGTACCATGGCCATACTGATACTGGCATCATCTATGGGGGCGGTCAGTTTATCCTTGCCCCGGATGGTATTAAAGAAATTGATCATATGCGTAGTGGTTAAAGCACCTCCGCCTCCCAGGGCGGTCCCTGCCTCATTACTGTTGCTGTCAAAACTGTCCACGAGCTGCCCTGTACGGTCAAACAGTTTATACTTTGTTCTGTCCATAAATACAGACCCTTCACTTCCATAGATAATAGTACCTCTCCCTGCTCCGTAAGTGTCATAACCATTCCGGCTTTTTCCATCCCATTGAATGATCTTATCGTCTTTGAATTTAAAGGTAGCCAGCATGGTATCATACATTTCCCAGCCGTCTTTTTCGAATTGTCTTTTTGCCCCTTCCACTTCGGCATAATGAGGAAAATCCACTCCTAGGGCCCAGCGGGCCACATCCAGTTCGTGTGTTGCATTATTACCGGCTTCTGCGGTACCGTAGTTCCAGCCGTACCAATGCCAGTTGTAATCCCAGGTGTTGTCTGTATAGTCCCGTCTTACTGCCGGTCCCTGCCACAAATCCCAATCCAGGCCTTCGGGCACAGGGGCAGCTTTTTGTACCGGCACCTCTCCCCTGGAGTTCGTATAAAAAGCAACTGCCTTATACGGTGTACCGATCACACCATTGTGGATGTCCGTGATTATTTTATTGGTGTGCTGTGAAGACCGCTGCTGATTTCCCATCTGTACAACTTTGTCATACTTTTTGGCGGCACGGACCAGGAGTTCATTTTCGTTCATATTATGGCTACAGGGTTTTTCCACGTATACATGTTTACCTGCTTTCATCGCCATAACCGATCCCGGTGCATGCCAATGATCCGGTGTTGCGTTTATCAGGATGTCAACTTTTTTATCATCCAGGACTTTCCGGATGTCATTTTCCAAAGCCGGTTTATAATCTATGAGTTCGGACACATTCTCCAGTGCCTTTTCCCGTTGGCTTTTCATAACGTCGCACAGGTAGAGCAGGCGAACATTAGATTCTTTTTTCGCAATAGGTTCGTAATATGCCCCGACTCTTCTGCCGAGACCGGCTATAGCTATATTCAGCCTGTCATTGGCTCCTATAATTCTCCGGTAACTGGCGGCAGACATACTCATAAGCGGGTTGCTCATGGCCACGGCAGCACCACCTAATATTGTTTTGGATATAAAACTTCTTCTTGATGTCATTTTATAATCAGTTTAAAGGTTTGATTTTTATATTTTTGAAATACACGAGATTTCCGTGATCCTGCAATAAAATCTGCCCTCTTTCCAGTTCACCAAAGTCAGGCCATATTTTGTATTTACTTTCCGAAACCAGTTTCCGGAATTCTTCACTGCCTCGTTCGTATTCCAATACTTTAACCCCGTTTAACCAATGTTCCACATGATTGTCTTTTGAAATAATATGTGCCGTATTCCATTCTCCTATACGGTGAATGGGTTTTTGGGGATCTGCTTTAATAAGGTCGTAAAGGGAAGCTACGGTCCTGCTCCCTTCGTGATTGCCAAGTTTGGCATCGGGGTGGTTGTCATCGTCCAGTATCTGATATTCCAGGCCGATTGCGGAACCTTCTCCCTTGTTCAAATCGGCATCTACGTAATATTTAATCCCGCTGTTGGCGCCTTTGGTAATTTTGAAGTCGACTTTCAACTCAAAATCTCCATAGTTTTTTACAGTGACTATATCACCTCCTGCAGCAGATTCTTTTCCGTCGGAAGCCAGTACAACCAGATTCCCATTTTCAATTTTCCATCCTTTTTCGGGAAAATGCTCCAGCTTGGCTCCTCTCCAGCCATTTGTGGTCTTTCCGTCCCAGAGCAATTCCCAACCACCTTCTTCTTCCGCCTGTGTAAGCCGGTTTTTGGTATCAAACACGGGGGCATCGCTTTTCCTGTTATATTTCTGTAAGCTGTCGGTGAGTATCCTCACATCTTTCCACATGATCTGCTTACCGGGGTCATCATCCTTTCCTATACTATGTACCTGTAATGCTATAAATCCTTCACGGGTCTTGTCATCAACCAGGTTTGCCGTGGCTACGCCATTCACCCAGGTCTGTATGGTATCGCCTATGGCCTCTACCCTGTAATGATTCCAGTCATTCTGTTTGAATGCGTTTTGTGCAGTAGTATTCAGGGCAAGCGGATATAACCATCCCCGTCTTGCTTCGTCATAGATCCCCCCGCTCCAGGCCCGGTCCGAAGGGTCTATCTCTACCTGGTATCCGTGTACGCGACCGTTCTTGTAGCCGGGATAACTGTTACTCCTGATCTGAATTCCCGAATTCATACTGGGGTCTACCTTGAAATCCAGTTCAAGGATAAAGTCTCCGTACATTTTATCGGTTGTCAGGAAGGAATTGGGTGTATCGTGTTTTGTAGTCCCAATGATCATCCCGTCCCTGACTTCATATTTTGCGTCTCCGTTTTTCTGGTTCCATCCGGAAAGGCTTTCCCCGTCAAAAAGCGGTTGCCAGGGGGTATCATCTTCTTTTTTCTGATCTGCACAGCCTATAATGGAAAAAGATGCAAGGCATAGTGCGATAATTGAAGTGTTTGTACTTAAGAATTTCATTTATTTTTGATTTAAATATAGTCCGGTATTTCCTTTTTCTAATATTTTATCTAGTTTTTTAACAATATTCGGATGATCTGATGCAATATTAAGATTTTCTTCCGAATCTTTCCAATGATCATAAAGTTCTGTCACCGGCTGCTCGTCCCGGTAATATTTTGTGTACCGGTAGCGTGGCACTCTTACCGTAATGCCGCTATTGAAATAACCATAGGATGCTTCCTGCCATTTGCCGGTATGTTTGCCCCGAATAAGGCCTGCCATACTTCTTCCGGAGGTCTTATAGGGCATTTCAATATAACATAATTCCATCAATGTAGGATATATATCTATGGTACTTACTATTTTACCGATTTCCTTTTTTTGTTTTTTAATCGCAGGAACCTTTATGATCAAAGGGCTATTCAGGGCTTTTTCAAACAAGGTATGTTTTCCCCAGACCCTGTGATCTCCCAGTTGCCATCCGTGATCTCCCCAGAGCACTACAATAGTATTCTCTTCCAGACCTTTGCTTTCCAGTTTACCGAGCAATTTACCGATCTGTGCATCCGTATAACTTACCGTGGCATAATAGGCGTGTTTGATCTTCTTCGCATATTCTTCGGATGCAGGTTTTTCCAGTGTGGGTTTTTCCTCGCCCAGCAGATACCTGTTAAACTCCGGGTTGTTATGCAGACTGGCCGGATTGACGTTTTCGGGAACAAAAGGTGATAAGGTAAGCGGAATTTCGTCCCTGTCGTACATATCCCAATATTTCTTAGGGGCATTAAAAGGTAAATGCGGTTTGAAAAAGCCAACTGCAAGAAAAAACGGTTTTTCTCCTTCGGCAAGGGAATCCAGTTGTTCGAGGGCAAGTTTTGCCGAAAGTCCATCGGGATAGCCTTCATCCGGGACGTCTGCCATTTCATAAGGTCTTACCTGTCTCTGCTCGGTGATCCTGCTGGTGCCATCGGCATAGGCAAAGAAAGCATCCCAGCCGTCTTTCCATTCCCCGGCATTGAAAAGGAACCTGTCCCAGCTGTAAGGGAGTTCCGGAGCGGCGCCTTCCGGTTTTTCGGCATAACCGTACAACCCGTCTATATAATGACTTATTTTACCAATACCCACTGTAAAATATCCATTGCGTCTCAAATGATGTATAAAGGTTTCCGGTTCTTCTTTTTCCGGTTCTCCCGAAATATACTTCCGGATCGCTTCATTACTCAAATGATCTTCTGTTTTGGGAATCATCCCCGTAAGCAGGGAGCATCTGGAAGCACCGCAGGTGGGAACCTGTACGTAATGCTTTTTGAAAACACTCCCCCCGGCTGCAAGCCTGTCGATATTAGGTGTTTTAATGACCTCATTTCCGTAACATCCCAGATCGGTACGCAGATCATCCACAAAAATGAACAGGATATTAGGGGACTTATTTTCTTTAAGCTGAAAGGCAAACGCTTTCACACAAATAAGAAATACGGGCAGTATTATCCATATTAATCTGCCTCTTCGGACCATATCATTGTTTTTACAGTTCATTTTGCGGGAAGTTATTAATTATATCCGGGATTTTGTTCCAGATCGGCATCAATATTCCGCTCTATTTCTTCTGCCGGGATAGGCCACAGATTGTATTTCGGTAAAATTTCATCAGCATAATACGGATTGTGCGCTTTTACCCTGTCATACAAAAGGCCTAACCGCATTAATGTGAGCCTTCTTTTTTCTTCTACCCCCAATTCCCGCATTCTTTCGTCCAGGATATAATCGATATCCACTTCTCCGGGAGATACCGGACCGGCATGCGCTCTTGATCTGACGACATTAATATCCTCCGCTGCCTTTGTGTTATTTCCCAAATTCATATAGGCTTCTGCTCTCAACAGATAAGTTTCTGCCAGCCTGAACATATATTGATCGGTATATGTGGCACCGGCCGTACTTTTAAGAGTCCCCAGTTCACGGTTATCGTAAAGACCGTCCGGGTGGTTAAATGGGGTGGTCACCTTGGACTGGTAAGCATAAAAGTCGCGGGTGGTATTTACACCCTCTGGCGGATTTTCGGTGGATATTACCTGCCCGAACAGTGAAGACTCCGGATTATCGGCTACAAATTCCCTGACAAAATTATGATTTGCATTGCGGATATCATTGTCAAAATCACTTTCCCATATCTCATTGGTAAAATGATAGGTGGGGACAGCCCATCCTATGCCGCGGCCTCCCGTATAGGCACTTCGGGGCCACAGGAACGGGGCTTCTCCGTTTATCCTTACATTTCGTATAAACGGTGCGTGCTGTCTTTCCAGCATATAGGAGCCGTCTCTGCCTCCGGATACCGTACTGCCTCCCAGAACATCCGTTTCAAATTGAATGACCCATATACCTTCTGTGTTCCCGGAGCTCCTGTTTTGATTGTTCATCCGGAACAGGTCCCAGTATACGTCACCGGGATTTTCATCGGCTCTTGTCCCGAATCTGTTCTGCATCAACCCGGTGGCGGGATCGTCGATGACTACCGAAGCGGCATCTACGGCATCCTGTGGCCGGCCGGCTGCAATGTAAACCTCGGAAAGCAGGTGTTCCGCCACCAGGTTATGGAGCCTGCCGTCCTGTACATCGGTAATTCCGGGAAGGTTTTCGGCGGCATAGCTCAAATCCTCTATGATCTGATTTAAAACCTCTTCTTTGGAGGCTCTTACAAAATCGGTCCTCGGCTCGGAAATTTCCTCCGTAACAATGGGCACACCGCCCCACATATAGACTAATGCCCTGTATGCAAAAGCTCTGAAAAATCTTGCCTGCGCGGTGAGTTCCAGTCTTTCTTCTTCGGTAATGTCTGCTACAGGGGCCCTGCTGATAACAATATTGGACTCAACGACCATACTGTACAGGTTATCCCAGTGTGTAGCAGGAATACCGCTGGTAGGATCGTAAGCTGCAATCATGTTGGTATGTCTGTCGGTACCGGGCTGCCCATCATAAACGAGATCGGTTCCGAAAATGAAATCGAAAGGCCTGCGTTCATCCCTGTCAAAGAATATCCTTCTTGAAAACCAGTACAGATTGTTAACAGTAGCATTTAAGCCTTCGTATGTATTGTAGGCATTGGAAGACCCCAAAAAGTCAAGTGGCTCTTCATCCAGAAAATCCTTCTTGCAGGAAGCAATTGTCAACAGAACCGTTATTATTAATACTATTCTTTTCATGTCTTTTTTTTAAAAGGTTACGTTAAGTCCGAGTGAATAACTTTTGAGAGCAGGTCTCCATGGATCTTCTCCACGTGTCAGGCCTGTACCCTCATCTTTTGGGCCTTCCGGGTCCCACCCTCTCCATTTTGTCCACGTGGCCAGGTTCTTCCCGCTTATGAAGACCTGCAGATTATCCAGGCGCAGTTTTTCAACCAGTTCCTTATTAAAATCATAGGTAAGACTCACATCCTGCAGCCTTACAAAACTGCGGTCCTGGTATACTGCGGGGGAAACCTGTGGGTTCCTGCCGGGAAAGACCGGGTCTACCCCATCGGGGTTATTGGGTTGCCATAGATCCCGCTCATTAAGGTAATTCCACCGTATGTTATTGTCATCGAGTGTAATCGGGTATATATTATTTTGCAGGTAACCCCTTTTACCACCTTGTATGGAGTTTATAAATACCCTTAGGCTCAAACCTTTATACTTAAATGTATTCAGAATACTGAACCGGTATGCAGGGTTGGCATGCCCCCGGATCACCCTGTCATCTGCCGGGGTGATCTGCCCGTCCCCGTTTTGGTCCACAATCCTGTAGCTTCCGGGAAAGTATCCATCCGGTATATCATCCCCTACCTGGTAAATACCATCCGTTTCATAGTCATAAATCACACCGAGAGGCTCCCCGATGAAGAGATTACTGGCAGTAAGGTCGTCTTCTACTCCATCACCGTCATTATCCCTGCCTGTCAGTTTTAAAACCTTGGTGGCCGTAGTAGAAAAATTAACGGTAGTGTCCCAGTTGAAATTATCACTTTGAATATTATGACTGGAAATGGCAAATTCCAGACCGCGGTTCTCTATCTCTCCTATATTGCTCCTTATGGTTTCGAAACCTGTGATATCCGGAATGGCTACATCAAATAACAGATCATTTGTCCTGGTGTAATAATATTCGACCGTTCCGTTGAGCCTGGAGTTAAGAAGGGAATATTCCAGCCCCAGATTCATCCCTGTTGTCCTTTCCCATTTAAGGTTGGGATTAGCCAGAGAGGTAAGTTGTTGTCCGAACACCGTAGACCCGCCGTCACCGAATATATAGGCCGCACGGGTGGTTACACCGGCCAGTGAACTATACCTGTCGGTCTGGTTACTGCTGGTACCATAACCTACCCTGAGTTTCAGGTTGTTCACCCACTCTTCCTTAAAGAATTCTTCGTTGCTGATGGTCCATGCCAGGGCAACAGAAGGGAAATAACCGTATTTATTGTTCTCGGAGAACCCGGAGAAACCATCTCTCCTTACGGTGGCTGTGACCATGTACCGGTTATCGAATTTATAATTGACCCTTGCCATCTGGTAATTCAGTGCTTCTCTCCAGGCATCTGAATAGGTGAACTGGTTTACCCCCTGCTCCAGGCTGTTATATCCCAGCTCCAGCCTGGCAAAGTCGTTTGCCGTGGCAGACGTATAATCAAATTTTCTTTCGATGGCCCCGTATAGGAGGGTTACATCTATATCGTGCTTTCCGAATACCTTCTTGTAATTGATGATATTGTCCAAATTATAATCATAATAGAATTCATGATTTTTATAAGCCTCTCCCCTTAAACCAGAGCCGTATTCATTGGCCCTGTAAAATTTATTGATCCTGTAATTATTACCAAAATTCACACGATAGGACAACCCTTTCAGAAACGGGAAATCTATTTGTGAGAAAAAGTTCGCGAAGAAATAATCATGACGCTCATAGTCGTCCACATAATACCCGAGAAATGCATTTTTATCGGCAGTATTGGCCGGGTTCGGGATCAGGTTACCCTCTTCGTCAAAAGGCTGCAGTAAGGGGGATGTCCGGACCAGATCAGTAATACTCGGTTCCGCCCCGTCCTTTTTCACAAAAGAAGCAAAACTCTGAACTCCGACTTCCCACCAGTCCGCAATTTCGGTAGTGAGATTTATCCGGGCTCCTTTCCGCTGGAACTTGTCGTTAGCAATAAATCCCTCCTGGTCCGTATGCTCAAGAGATATAAGATAAGTCGTTCTTTCCGACCCTCCGGAAACACTGATTTTCTGTTGGTTGATAAAACCGGTCTGTGTTCCGGCTTCCCACCAATCGAAATTGGTATCTACGATATTCCCGTTTTTGTCCAGCATGGAGGAATCCACATAATCGGCCAGGTTAAAATCGGGATTGGGTGTTGTATAATCAGGAGCCAGGTACGCATTCTGGTATTGCAGCATCCTGATATGTTCCAGGTAATCATCGCGTTTCATCGGCCTCAGATCCGTAGAAGGTTCCAGTGTAGCATAAGAAGCAGATATCGAAACTCTCGGTTTCTGATTCTTTTTACCCTGTTTGGTTGTCACCAGGATAACACCGTTAGCTCCCTGGGCCCCGTATACTGCTACGGAACTGGCATCTTTCAATACGTCTATGGACTCGATATCATCCGGGTTGATGGATTCGAGCGAACCGTTATACTGAATTCCGTCCAGGATAACCAGTACACTCTGATTCCCGGATATGGTGGTCCTTCCTCTTACGGAAAGAGAGGGCGTAGATCCTGCGCTGTTCACCTGCCCGACATTAAGCCCCGGCAGGTTACCCTGCAGCATCTGGCCGAAATTACTAACCGGGGCCTGCCGGAAATCTTCAAGGTTCGCACTACTCACGGCACCCGTAACATCGCTCCGCTTCCGGGTTCCGTACCCGATAACCACCACTTCATCCAGTTTTCCCATGTCTTCCTCCATGGTAACGGATAATGGCTGATTACCGGTGACTTCCTTTTCAACGGTAGCAAAGCCAATATAGCTGAATACAAGTACTGTAGACGTTTTACCCACCGTCAGGCTAAACTTACCATCAAAGTCTGTTGAAGTACCGTTCCCGGCATCCTTTTCCAGAACATTTACCCCGATAAGCGGAACCCCTTCCGGATCTAAAACCGTTCCGGTTATCGTTATTTCCTGGCCGGTTCCTGCGCCGGCAGATGAATTTTTAACATACGGCCCCTTGCCAAAACCGTAATTTGCCATCATACAAAACAGTGTAACAAGGACTACTTGTTTCGGTAAGTCCTTACATAATCGCAAAAGATTACCCTCTTCTTCTTTTTTCATGTTGTTTTCAATTTAATGTTATTGGTCTTTTTTTTCATAGCGGGCAGATCCGGGGCATCTCATAATTTCCACAGGGTTGATAAAAACCTTGTCATTAAAAGCATCCTGGTGCGATGCATTAAAAACTTATAAAAACAGGTTAAGTTTGGTTTGTCTTCAGGTAAGGGGCTACTGAAAACATTTCAAAAGCATGGGAAAAATTGTTCAGGCGTTGACATTACGGACAACAGGGCGGTGGCGAAAGTCCACAACTCCCATATCCCAATCCTTTTTAATATGACGGAAATGATATACAACATTACTTCGCGAGATTGTAAGACAGGCCGGAAAAACCCGTGGAAAAGCAGCTGTTTTCCTTTTTTCTCCGGGTATGCCGGAATTGTGGTATTGTTTACTCGAATTTCGTAACAACACTGTTACAGAACGTGGGGAAAAAGAATCAATTTTCATTGTTGTCGGGGTTAAAGGTTTTCTGAAAACCGGCATTAACGGTGTTATTTTTGCTTTTTTTGTTTCCGCAATCGATTGCGTAATTATGGAATAAAAAAGTGATATGTCATATGGTGATATCATGTTCTAGTTCAACAAACGTTTGTGGGACTGTTTTTTCCGGAAGGCTATTCCCGGCAGGATGTTCTCCTCTTTTCTATCACTTATAAAAGCGGTGGATAACGGACCGGATGTCCGTAACCTGTAGCTTTCTCTGTGTAAGATAATCTTCATGATCCTAACGGATTGTTATTTATGTAAAGTTTCGATATGATTTTTGACGATTTGAATAAAATAGAGCTCAATAATTACTATATTATTCCGGTTCAAAGTAGATTATTTTATTTCGAACATCCGCTGAAAAACTGTCTCAATTTCTCTTCAAAACAGATCAATTATCCGAAAATGACAGGGAATGACGGGATTTGAGATGATTTGGCAAAAAATAAGATGATCTGAATACCGGATTCGCTCTTACCATTTCCATCCTACAACAAATTTGGCATAAAATCCGGGGTCGGGTAAAGGTCCTTCACCCGGCCTTTCATAGATTATAAGCCATATTTGCCCCCTATACCCGTTATTCGGACGGCTTACAGGTAATTGATATTCTTTCTTTTTGTTACCTTTATCCAGGACGATTCAGGGCGTACGGGAAGGACTGTGCAGCCCTCACGGTTCTTAGCACGACGATCCTGTACCGGCCAAAAAGATCAAACAACTTATGAAATCAAAAGAAAAATATGTTGCCTTTCTTCGAGGAATTAACGTAGGCGGACATCATAAGGTACCAATGGCAGACTTACGTACCGAATTGAAAAAGATAAACCTGGAAAACGTTACTACTCTTTTAAATTCGGGGAATGTCATATTTGAAAGCGAGGAAGATAACCTCGAAAACAAGATTTCCGATCATTTGGAAAAAGTATTCGGCTTTCCGGTCCCCGTCGTAATAAGAAAATACGGCACGATTGCCGGAATGCTGGATGACAATCCGTTTGAGGGCATAGAAATTACGAAAGATATCCGGTTGTACGTTTCCTTCTTAAAGCAGGATGTCAGTGCCGAATTAAAATTACCCTGGAAAAGCCCGGACAAGTCTTATGAAATAATCGGGAAAACAGATAAGACCCTATTTAGTGTCCTTGACCTTTCCGTATCAAAAACCCCAAAAGGGATGGATGCCCTGGAAAAATATTACGGGAAAGAAATTACTACACGAAATTGGAATACCATTGTACGCATTACCAACAAAACCAGTGCACAATAGTGACTCATAGATAACACAGAAGATTAATCAGGTTAAAGTGCGGGATTTATAAAAGTCTATATATCGAATCTTAAACGCAGATAACCGATTTGTTGCCAATGCCGCACTATAATCGCTGTCCACTGTTAACTGGTGTACGAACCATAGTTTATCCTCATATTGCACCGTATTATTATTCATTTCGAGCTTATCCGGCGGAATTGAAAATCCTCGTCCGTCCGCCTTCATCACACTTTCCTTAATGGTCCAGTATTTATAGAATTCTTTTAATGGATAATCCGACTCATTGATTTCATGCCACTGCCCCGGGCTCATTATATTCCCGAAGTCTTCAATATTTATACGTCTGTTTTCTTCAATATCGATGCCCAGCCTGATATTTTTTCCAAAGGCACAGATCACGAAATTGCCCGAATGCGATATATTAAAATCATATCCATCTAATGTCAGATACGGACGCTGGTAGTCATTGTATGCCAAATAATTCCAGATATCCGTCTCTATTCCATATATTCTCAATGCTTCCATGAGAAGTAATTTTCCAAACAGGTGCGAATGCTTATCCTGCCAGCGGATGTATCGTGAGTTCCTTTGCTTTAAATCCGGCGACAGGTAAGATAAATAACCTGAGAAAAGGTCTTGTTCCAGCGGTTTTTTGAAGGATGTTACAAATATATTTATCAGGTCCATCACTTAATTTTTTCAAATCCGGTCGGTAATGAAGGCTGTACTGAATATTTCATCAATGGAACTTACCTCCGAAAACGGTATGCCGGATTTCCGGTAAAGATAAGCAGAACAGGTTTTTTATTGCGATCTCTAAAAGGGAAATCCCCAATATTGCCGTATCGAAAAAAGGTGGCAAGCCCGGTACTGTGCTCTGCCGGGAACACAGTATCGGACTTGCCACCTTCCACAACTAAAAAAATAAACCACTCCTGTGGACTTCAAGTCCATAGGTTTGTGGCAGACTGAAAGTCTGTTTGGCCACGAATTCATCAATATTTTTATAAGTATCAACCTCTATTCATTTGTGAATTCGTGGCTAAATAACTTTTTAGGCACTTTCAGAAGTAAGCCAATTTCCCAAAAAATAAACAACGAACTCAGGTAATTTTT
>NZ_RJTM01000120.1 GCF_003725735.1 Sinomicrobium pectinilyticum
ATTTCAAAGAACATGAATATAAACAACTGAAAATCAGTTTATTTCAAGTGGACACTAGTGATATTTTTTATTAATAACCCGGGAGCTGTGTCAGATTAGGGTTATCGATCATGGGGTGACCGGCAGACTGGGCGGCAAAAGGGAGCAATTCGGTGCGATTTTCCCGGAAACCGTAATAGAGGCCATCACCACCTCCCGGGGCCTCTATCCAGTTGGGGTACTGACCTCCGTTTTCATCGGAACCTGTAGGTTGCGTGTAAATAATGGCGCCGATTTGCAATGTATTAAAGCCACCCCGGAACCCTACTGCTTTACGGGCATTACCGTTAAAAGTACTTGTATAAGCCTCAAACATTTTTACAGGATACCATTTATCCCCGCTTTCGACAGAAATGCCGTGAGCAGCTACTATATCGGCCAGGATTTCCTGAAAATCATCATAACCGGACGCATCGGCAGGTACATCCCGCACTGCTGCGATTTCAGTTGCATCAGTCAAATCTATATAATCTACTGCCAGAAATTCATCGCCATAGCTTTGTGCGTCCTCATGGTATTTATACAAGCGGTACGCCGGAACATCCGCATATTCACCGGTACGGTCAGAAAGGTTCTTCATGGCCTTCTGGGCCTCGGTCAATTCTTCGGTCAAGCGATTCATCCGGATCAAGTCGGTACGAAGATTAAATTCGCCTGCAAATTCCCATTTGCGTTCCTGCACTATAGCCTTTTCAAACTCCTGTTGTCCGGAAGGTATGGGCATGGCACCTATACCGGCACGATCTCTTACTGCTCTCAGGGCATCCATAGCTGCCCCCGTAGGCCCTCCATTCAGGTAATTCTGTGCTTCTGCGTACATCAGCAGCACATCGGAATAACGTAAAATGGGAATGTTGAGGTTCCGGCTGCTCGCTGCCTGTGGTTCTACACACCACGAAATGCGGAATTTACCGGGCATGATACAGGAATACGTAGTCCCCACGTCTACCCAGGTATCACTTGAACTTCCGTTATCCAGGAAATAAATACTGTAGGCAGTACAAGAGACATCCCGTCGGGTATCGTTTTCGTCAAAAGACAAGTAGTAGGTAGGGAGCATAAATTGCATGGCCTTACGCGAACCATATGTGCCACCTCTGGAACCGGGGTGGGCGTATACCCCGAAACTCGAGTTGGTATTGGGACCGTATTGTGCGGTATGCCAGAGTATTTCGGGATCAACACTCGTAAAATTGCGCTGACAGAAGTTATACCATAAATACTGAAAACCGCTCATTCCGCCCTGGTCCTGTATCAAATGATTGGCGCCCCGGCCTATTATCTCTTCACAGGCATCACTGGCAATCTGGTATAGTTCCCGGACGCGGTCATTATCGTTGCGACGTGCCATTGAAGCTGCGGAGGGGTTATTGAGGTCCCAACGCAGGGAATAGCCTCCCGCATAGAGTGCTATCCGGGCCAGCAGGGCATAGACCCCTTGTTTGGTGAGGCGTTCGTTCGTAGGAAAACCGCTTTCCGATAACCAGGGGATATCGTCTATGGATTCCTGTATATCGGTGATAATATGATCGTATATTTCATCCCGCGGTGAGCGTGAAGGGTAAAAGGTATTTTCATCATCAGGGTTCATCTCCTCCAGCGGAATCCACACTGCGGGGACATCACCATACACGCGGATGAGGTTGTAATAGCAGAAAGCGCGGATCGCTTTTGCTTCTCCCAGCAAAGCATTGCGTTTATCACTCTCTTCCATGGCATTTAACCTGCTGATGGCGATGTTGGCAGATTCTATGGCAGAGTACATTTCCGCATAAATAGTGGTAACGGTAAAAGGAGAAGTGGCATCATAATAATAGTTACAGATGTTGTACTTGGAATTATTGGTAGATCCGTCCTCGCAGGAATGCATGACCGTTTCTCCTGCTCCCAGCTGATAAAACATTTCGGTAGGCACCAGACCGCGATAGCAACCTTGTACAAACATATCTGCTGTTTCTAGGTCGGAAAATACCGATTTGGTATCGGAAGAGTTATAGGGAGGCATATCCAGAAAATCCTTTTCGCAAGAACTGATGCCGAAGGCAAATATCATTAGCGATAATACGGGTAACCTCTTTTTTATGTTGAGTATCTTTTTCATCGTCTGTAATAGTTTACATTAAAATGTTAGATTAATACCGAGAACAAAGCTTCTGGAACGCGGATACGTAGAACTGTCATATCCGGGGGTAACCGTAACACCCTCTGCGGCCGCAACTTCCGGGTCATAACCGGAATAACCCGTTATTGTAGCCAGGTTATTGACCGTAACATAGAAACGGGCGTTAGACATATAGGCTTTCTCCGCCCACTTTGCAGGTAAGGTGTATCCCAGTGTTAACTGTGCAATACGCAGATAAGACCCGTCTTCTACATAATACGAAGAAGGATAGGTAATATAGCTTGAGTTGGTCGTATTTAAACTCCAGGTACGCGAAGCTTCATCGGGATTTAATTCTCTCAATCTTGACAGGCTAGTTGCCTGCCTGCCCGTTAAAGGGTCTATAACCCGATAATAATTATTCCCGAATTCTTCGGGGACATTCTGGTAAAGCGCATACGGGCTCAAACTATGTTTGGTTGCATTATAAATATCATTACCTACACTGAATTTCATAAATACGTTCAGGTCGAAGCCCTTGTATGTAAATGTATTGTTAATACCCCCCATATAGTCAGGAGTACCGTTCCCTATTTTGACCAATTCGCGGGTAAATTGGTCCCCTTCTTCGTTATCCGCAGCGAATTTAATATCACCGGGACGTGGGGTAGCGTCTCCATAGGGTTTAACGACGCCTTCCCTTAAGGTAAGTGTACCGTCGGCATTCTCTGTGAAATCATCTGTGGTATACAGTCCGTCATACGCATAACCATACATATCTCCCAGTTGTTCGCCAATTACAGCATAATAGGTGACGGAACCTGTTCTGTTGCCACCTACACTAAATGTACGCTGATCCAGGCCCTTCTCGAGGGAAATTACCCTGGACCTGTTTAATGACACGTTCACATCGGTTGTCCACCGAAAATCCTTAGATTCAATATTTACGGTACTAAGTGTAAATTCCCATCCCCGGTTACGCATGGCCCCTACATTCTGATATTGTCTGGTATATCCAGTCGAAACGGGAACCAAGCTGGACATAAGCATATCACTGACATTGTTGTTATACCACTCGGTTGTTAATTTTATACGACTCCTGAACATACTTATGTCCATACCGATGTTAGTAGCTTTTAGTGTTTCCCATTTCAGGTTTTCATTGCCTAAGGTATTGCTGGTTACATAAGCCGGATTACCAATGGTGTTATTGATAGGGTAATCTGTTTGTGACACATTGGTAAGGTATAGATTATCATCTATTCCGTTATTACCGGTGATACCGTACCCCACACGTAACTTTAAGTTGTTTACCGTGTTCATTATATTGCCATTCTTCCAGAAATTTTCTTCCGAAATACGCCATGCTCCCGATACGGAAGGGAATATTCCCCATCTGTTGCCTCTGGCAAATTTGGAAGAGCCATCTCCTCTTATGGTTGCAGTCAGCAGGTAACGATTGTCATAGGTGTAGTTTACACGTCCGAAAACAGAAAGCAGGCCGTTGCGTGAATGGTCTGTTTCTTTATCAGATACCGTTGCATTGGATATGTCATCCAATCCGAAATTGGGATACGGAAATTGCCTGAGCTCGATCTCGTTATTTTCCGATTCACTGTAGTTTACCTCATGCCCTAACAACACATTCACATAATGCTTTTGAGCAAAGGTTTGATTGTAGTTCAATGTATTGGTTATCTGGTACCGGTACGATTCGGAATTACCAATACTTCCGTTAATCCCCGTATTTACAGGGTCTGTTAGGAATGCTCTGGAATTCTCATCCGAAAAGGAAGTGGATTTACTGTTTGACCAGGTATATTGGCCGGATGTACGCCATGTGAAATGTTTGAGAAAATCAAACTCTACACCTGCATTTACTATAAAGGTACGGGAACGCTTGTTCGAGGTAGAAGCGTTATTCTCTATAAGCGGGTTTTCCGTATCGTAGGTAGAATCCAGCGCCGAAAAGTCCGGATAAGTCTGCGTATTTAGCAATTGATCTTCTGTAAATAAAGTACCTCCGTTTATCGGTTGGAGAAGTATTTTTTTCATACCGGAATAGGCACCACCTCCATCGGTTGATATATTTGAAAACATGGTATTAACATCCAGTCGGATCCCCTTATAAAGTTCCGAATTGATTTTGGCACGAAAAGAATTTCTCTTCTCGTTGTGATTTGCCAGGAGACCGTCCTGCCCGTTGTAATTATAACTCAGAAAAACCTGCGTTTTCTCAGTGCCGGTGGTAACAGTAACATTGTGATTTTGGGTTAAGGCCGATCCACCCAGCATCCTGTCCTGCCAGTTTATGGCATTGGCAGAAGCATATCTATTGTTAATACGACCAAAGGCACCTGTATAAAATCCGGGAGTATCTGTCCCCAGACTGTTATCAAAAACATTACTCCATTGCGTCGTTTTACCTTGCAGCTGGGCCATTTCATACTGATACCTCACAAAATTTTCGGCATCGGATATCATGTCCAGCTCTTTGGAAAGCCTGTCGAACGAAGCAAAGGAGTTAAAAGAAACCTTTGTTTTCCCTGTTTCTCCGGATTTAGTGGTAATCACAATAATACCGTTGGACCCCCGGGCTCCGTAAATAGCTGTGGATGAGGCGTCTTTTAATACTTCGATACTTTCAATATCATTCGGGTTAATTACATTGAGTGCGTTACTCATCTGAAAACCGTCTACGATATAAAGCGGTTCGGTATCCTGAGTAATTGATGCCCCTCCGCGGATAGTAATATTCGCTTCGGCCCCGGGAGCACCACTAGAGGTTACAATATTTAATCCAGCTGCTCTGCCCTGAAGTGCCTGTATGGCATTCATTGCCGGAACAGAAGCTAATTCATCGGCGGAGACAGAAGATATTGCCCCGGTCAAATCAGACTTTTTTACCGCTCCATAGCCCACGACCACTACCTCATCGAGTTCGGAATGGTCTGCTTGCATCCGGATATTAAAATCTGCTGCTTCTCCAACGACCAACTCAATCGTTTTCGTTCCTATATAAGAAAAAACAATGACGTTGTTTTCTGAAACTTCAAGACTGTAATGTCCGTCAAAGTCAGTTTGTGTTCCTGTTGTAGTTCCTTTTATCAGCACGTTTACGCCAGGTAAGGGCACACCGTTTTCATCGATAACATTACCCTCTATATGCTTTACCTCCTGGGCACTGACAAAAGATATACCTGCCAGAAGTAAAGCTGAAAAGAAGAGCTTTAGAATATGGTTTTTCATAAATAGTTTTGGTTTTATTAACACATCAAAACTATTTTCAATGAAACAGAAAACTATCCTGTACTATGCTGAGACACAACTTATTTAACTTTTCCGCCTGGAATAAACCTCGATTGCAGCTAATAATCAGGCATTTTTTGCCCGATCAGATTTTTGGGATGTTATAGGCTATAGCTGTGTACGATACTTTTTTTCCCTGCCGGACAGGACTGTACAGGATACGGTATTTAAAGAAAAGAAAGAAATTGCGTAACGAACAAAAAACAGGCCCTTATGTATACCTTCCGGTTATTGGTTATGCTTTTTGCTTTAAGCCTTCTCTCCTGTGACGGTCCCGGACCGCAGGCAAATGAGGCACAGGCTACTGCATGGTGGCACGATAAGGAGCGGGAAGTCCACTACCTGCCCGAGGGAAATGATTTTGTTTTACATAAGGGAAGGCGAAGGTTCAACAGGGCCTTGTATGGCACCAATACCGGCTTCCGGGTAGAGGCCGGGGACCTTCCGGAATTTGCCATGTACATGCCGGGGATGGGAGGAAATTTTAAGCTTGGAATTATCCGGGGAGAAGACAGCAAGTGGATCATTGACTGCGATTCTGTTGCCACCCGTTATCGTCCCGGCAGTATGCTGTATACGATAAAGGATAAACTATTGGGTGCAGGGGCCCTGCGTCTCCGGATATTGGCGCTTGCAGATGAAGAAGGTTTTGTTCTCAAGGCAGATATGGAAGCGATCCCGGAAGGGACCGAACTTCTTTGGGTTTATGGTGGTGCCAGCGGAAAGAAATTTTCACGTAACGGAGACATAGGAGCCGATCCGGAATCGGTATTTTACCTGAAACCGGAATATTGTACAGGAAACACCTATGACATCAGGGAAAAATCATTTATGCTCCGTTACGGTTCTGTTCATAATAAGAAAAAACGGGAAAACGATAAGTCTGTGTTCGGGATTTTTCCGGAAAAATCTGTGGTGCATCTTGCAGATGCCGGACAACAGTCCTCTCCCCTGTCCATAAATGCTTCCGAAGGGGATTCCCTTCCCGTAATTACAGGCAAACTGGAGGCACAAACATCGGAAAGTCTGTTCTGGCTGCTCAAAAGAGGGGGAAAAGATGATTTTTCACTTCAGGACAACCCTTCGGAACAATTTCTGCATGCCGAAGAAGCACGGAAACAACTCGCAAACCGGGTTAAGGTCCGTACTCCCGATCCTTATATCAATACGTTGGGAGGGGCCCTGGCCTTTGCCGCCGATGCTATCTGGGAGGCTCCCGCCTATCGCCATGGAGCAGTAGCATGGCGGATGCCGCTCAACGGCTGGCGGGGAGCATATGTGGCCGACCCACTGGGCTGGCATGACAGGGCCGGATTACATTTCGGCAGTTATGCGAATTCACAGGTTACCGAACCGGCCACAGGGCCGGTGGTGGCAGATACGCTGCTCAACCTGGCAAGACAAAAAGAAGAAATAGGTACGTCCCTGTTCAGCAGCGGATATATAAGCCGGAATCCCGATAATAATACCAAAGCACATCATTACGATATGAACCTGGTTTTTATCGATCAGTTACTCGGCCATTTCCGGTGGACCGGAGATATGGATTTCCTCAGAGAAATGTGGCCGGTCCTGGAGAGGCATCTCGCCTGGGAAAAGCGTAATTTCGATCCGGACGGGGACGGGCTTTATGATGCCTATGCCTCCATATGGGCCAGTGATGCCCTTCAGTATAACAGCGGAGGGGTTACCCATTCTTCCGCATATAACTATCGTGCCAATAAGATAATGGCACAACTGGCCGAAAAGATCGGGAAAGATCCTCTCCCGTACAAAAGAGAAGCACAACACATATATCGTTCGGTCAATGAACAATTATGGATGCCGGAAGACGGACGTTATGCAGAATACAAAGACCGGATGGGCAATAAACTGTTGCATCCTTATCCGGGATTATGGACGGTTTACCACGCTATGGAGGCCGGGATACCGGATGGTTTCCGGGCCTGGCAGTTGCTGCGGTACACAGATACGGAGATACCACACATTCCCGTACGGGCAAAAGGACTGGACAAACAGGGACTGTATACGTTGTCCACTACCAATTGGCAACCTTATACATGGTCGGTAAACAATGTGGCCCTGGCGGAAGTATTACATACCGCCCTGGCCTACTGGCAGGGAAACAGACAGGAGGAAGCTTTTCATCTGTGGCAGAGTGCGCTTGTGGAAAGCATGTACCTCGGAGCCAGTCCCGGCGGATTTCACCAATTATCTTTTTACGATGCCATGAGAGGAGAGTTGTATCGCGATTTTGCTGACCCTGTCGGAATGACCGGCCGGACACTGGTAGAAGGTCTTTTCGGGATACAGCCCGATGCCGTAAACGATACATTGACCATTACCCCGGGGTTCCCGACAGATTGGGATCATGCATCCCTTGAAATCCCGGATATTGCGCTTGACTATAAAAAAACCGGAAACCGGGAAGAATATACTATCATCCCAAGGCTTAAGACGGAAATGTACCTGAAGTTAAGATTAAGGGTACGGAGGGACGCGATAAAGTCGGTAACCGTGAATGGACAGGAAATTATTTGGACAACAGACGAACAGGCTGTGGGTGCCCCGGTAATAGAAATAACCGTCCCGGAACAATCCGGATACGATGTAGTGGTGGAATGGCAAGGCAATGACCTGGAAAAGACCTACCCGGATAGAGACGTACGGCCGTACGTCTCCATAGGAGAGCAAATCCAGATGGATTTCCGCCCTGCCGGAATACAAAAAATCTACGATCCTCAAAAGATACTGGAAAACCCATCATTTTCCGGAGGAAAACTGATGACACAAATAAAGGATAAACCCGGGGAAAAATCGGTTTTTTTACGATTAAACCAGGGACAGTTCAGTTGGTGGCAGCCTTTGGATCTTTCGGTACGGCCTAAAGTAGAGGTTGTCCGTTTGGTTAAAGGAGATACTGTAAAAAAAGAAAGAAAAGAGATCGCCTTGCGCAACAATACCCCGGAAGAGCTCGCGGGTAAACTGGTGGTTAATCCCGGGATAAAAGAATATGCGACAGATATTACTTTACCCGCCAACTCTGAAGCGCCTGTAAAGGTCCCGGCAGGAAATCTTATTACGGGTAGTAATGTATTGGTGTTGAGGTCGGATGGGGAAGAGGTCTTAAATACGAATTTCCGGGACTGGGATGTCAAGGCCCCGACCGGTTCCCAATGGGAAACCCTGGATATCTCGTCTTTTTTTAACAGCAGTGTCACTGACATTTTCAGAAACGAATACCTGTCTCCCCGGCCGGTGTCACCTACCTTGCAATTGCCCGTTCACGGTATAGGGAACTGGTGCTATCCGAAAGTGGAAACAGATATTGACGATTCCGGCTGGTGTAAAAAAGCAGGGAAAGACAACCATGTGGAGACACCGTATGGAATTCCCTTTATGACTCCCGGAGAGAAGGAAAAAGATAATGTAGCCTTTACCTCCATGTGGGACAATTATCCGGAAGAAATAGCAATTCCTTTATACGGTAAAGCTTCGCATTTGTATATGGTCATGGCCGGGTCTACCAACCCCATGCAGAGCAGGATAATTAACGGAGTGGTCACCGTGGAATACGGAGACGGGACCAAAGAAGAACTGGCACTCAAAAACCCGGAAAACTGGTGGCCGATAGAACAGGACTATTTCACTGATGGATATGCCTTTACTACAGGAGGAACGAGACCACCCCGTGTTTATTTGAAAAGCGGGGACATTTCCCGGGAATTCACGGCATACACCCCGATAAAAGGGTTTACCGATTTTGGTGTGGAAGGAGGTGCGGCTACTATTCTGGATTTACCGCTTAACCCGGAAAAGGAGTTAAAAACCATAAAGTTGAGATCTGTAGCCAATGATGTGGTTATCGGCCTGATGAGCGTAACGCTTCTCCGTGATCTGGAATGATAAATTATGAATACCGGGAATGTTTATTGGCAATAAAGCCTTTATACATTCACATAAAACTTTAAAGTGTGGACCGAAAAGATTTTTTACAAAGTATATCCCTTTTTTCTGCCGGCCTCCTGATCCCGGGAACGGGATTTTCCACAGGTAATCCGGCAAAAGAGGGAAACTTTGGATTTGCGGAAAGACTGGTACCTGTAGGCAGGAGACTGCAGATGGAAGGATATTATGTTTGGTGTAATAGTCCTATAGAGGGACCGGATGGTAAAATTCACGTGTTTTTCTCCAGGTGGGCCGCAGAAAAATCGATGAGCGGATGGATAAGGGGATCGGAAATATGTCATGCCGTAGCCGATCATCCGGAAGCGCCATTCCGTTTTGTTAGTGTGGTACTGGCTCCGCGTGACGGAGACTATTGGGATGCGACTACCTGTCACAATCCGCATATCCGGTATATAGATGGGAAATACTGCCTGTTTTTCATGGGAAATTCCAATGGGAAAACCAATACCAAACGTATAGGCCTTGCTACCTCTTCTTCATTGTACGGCCCCTGGCAACGCCCGGACAGCCCCTTGTTGGAAACAGGTAAAGAGGGAGCGTGGGACGATCATTGTACAACGAACCCTTCTTTTGTAAAACACCCCAACGGGGAATACTGGCTGTTTTATAAATCGTGGAATACCTTGGAGTATGAGGAGGCAGTCGGGAAAAGCGTGAGGGGTAACCGGAAATACGGGTTGGCCGTAGCAAAAGATTTGCAGGGGCCTTATGTGAAATACGAAGGAAACCCGATAGTGGATTTTTCCGGCAGGGGAAGAAACGCCCAGTTCGAGGATGCTTTTATCTGGCTCGAAAAAGACCGGTTCCGGATGCTGGCCAGGGATATGGGAGTTTTTAGTGATGATGTAGGGCTTTATCTGGAATCGACGGATGGAATACATTGGGGAGAACCTTCCATCGGATATCATCCTCTCAAAAATTACGTAAACGAACCCCCGCCTCCCGGGTACTTAAAACGGTATGGACGTCTGGAAAGGCCGCAGGTATTGTTTACAGATGGTAAACCTTCCTATCTTTTTACGGCGGGACAAGGAGGAAAATACGGAACTTCGACATCTTTTGTGTTTAAAATAGTGTAGAAAAGAGATGTTGTAGTCGCAATTGTCGGGGGAGGATAGGCAATAGCCAACATATTGCACCTCGGAGTGATGAAAATAACCGCTAAAACCCAATCATAAAAATGAATTATACACTGTTAAATCCGGAAATACATAAAAAGATCATTCTTGCCTTGTTGATACTGGCAGGGACAGGTTGTTCCGGCGTAAAAGAAGAAAAAGAGGAGACACAGGGGCAGATAGACCGCAAAGCATTGGTACAAAGACATAATGTAGTAGTAGAAGAGGCCGATACACTGGCATCACTCTCTGTCGGAAACGGAAAATTCGCCTTTACCACAGATATTACGGGTTTACAAACTTTTCCCGAAACCTATCAGAATGGCATTCCTCTCGGGACGCAATCCGAATGGGGATGGGACAGTTTTAAAGATACGACGGGCTATAAATTTGAAGAAAGCCTGAAAGCATATGACCAGTACGGACGGAAGGTAACGTATGCCGTACAAAGGTCTTCCGAACCCGGAAGGAACAGGGATGCTGCCAACTGGTTCCGTAAAAACCCCCACCGTCTGCAACTCGGCAACCTGGGTTTTGAGATTTATAAAGAGGACGGAAGCATGATCGCCGTGGAAGATGTAAAAGATATCCGCCAGGAGCTCGACTTATGGGCAGGGGAAATACGAAGTTCATTTACTGTGGAAGGGGAAAAGGTTGAAGTCCGGACCGATGCACACCCGGAAGAAGATATTATAGGGGTAGAGGTGACATCCGCACTTATAAAAGAAGGCCGCCTGAAGATCCGGCTTCGTTTTCCCTATCCTACGGGAGAATGGACAGATGTTGGTGTAAACCGGCAAAATACCGGAAGGCACAAAACGGAACTGGCTGTTTCGGAAGCGGACAGGGCGGAAATTATCCATACGCTGGATACGATGTCCTATGCCGTTAAGATGCAATGGAAGGAAAAGGGAATGGCAGAGCAGAAAGAACCGCACTATTTTGTGGTGACTCCCGATAAAGGCTCAGACACTTTCAGTATGACCTGTTTGTTTGCTTCCCAGGGGAATAAAGAAGTTTCCCTGCCTTCTTTCGCAGAGGTACAATCCGCGAGTACCGATGGATGGGAGTCTTTCTGGAATTCGGGGGGAGCAATAGATTTTTCGGAATGTACGGACCCCAGGGCGGCGGAACTGGAAAGGCGGGTAGTGCTTTCCCAGTACCTTACCAGGATACAATGTGCAGGAAACGCCCCGCCACAGGAAACGGGGCTTACCCATAACAGTTGGTTCGGGAAGCCGCATCTGGAAATGCACTGGTGGCACGGTGTACATTTCCCGTTATGGGGCCGGCCGGAATTGCTGGAGAAGAGTATGGACTGGTATACCAAAGTATCCCGGAAAGCAGGGAAAATTGCCGAAAGACAAGGATTTGAAGGAGTCCGCTGGCAGAAAATGACCGATATATACGGTAATGAATGCCCGTCTTCCATAGGATCGGTACTTATCTGGCAACAACCGCATTATATTACCTTTGCCGAATTGCTCTACCGCGCTGACCCGGACAAGAAAACCCTGGAGAAATATAAGGAACTGGTCTATGCTACGGCAGATTTTATGGCGTCGTTCGCACATTATGATAAGGACAAAAAGCGATATATGCTGGGGCCTGTGGTGATTCCGGCACAGGAACGTTTTAAAGCGGAAGAAACATTTAATCCCACATACGAACTGGCGTACTGGCGTTGGGGGCTGGAAACGGCGCAAGAATGGAAAGAACGTCTCGGGGAAGAACGAAGCGCCCAATGGGATGATGTCCTTCGGAAGCTTTCCCCGCTTCCGGTGCAGGACGGCGTTTACCTCGCCACCGAAAGTGCCACGGATTCTTATACTAATCCGAAATATAAGACAGATCATCCGTCCGTATTCGGGACCTATGGCATGTTACCCGAAACATCCGGGCTGGATAAGGAAATCATGCGGAACACATTCGATCTTATTTGGAAAGACTGGGTGTGGGAAGATACCTGGGGCTGGGATTTTCCGATGACAGCCATGACAGCAGCAAGACTTGGCCTGCCGGAAAAGGCGGTGGATGCCTTGTTTATGGATATACCTACCAATACTTACCTGCCTAACGGACATAATTACCAGGATAAACGTCTGCGGTTGTACCTTCCCGGTAATGGAGGAATACTGACCGCGGTGGCTATGATGTGTGCCGGTTGGGACGGTAGTGAAGGTGAGAATCCCGGTTTTCCGAAAGACGGTACATGGGATGTACGGTGGGAAGGGCTGGCCAGAATGCCCTAGTAAAGTATTTTTCCGGAGAACTACCGGATAAAGTCACGATAAATGCCCTGAATTTTCGCAATGGTCAGTTTTCCCTGATGAACAACAAGCCGGTTCCGGAATTTCAGGGGTTTTTCCCGGGGAATGGAAATCGGTTTTCTGCCCGGAAAAGCGGCATTTTGCATACTTTGGTTTTTTCTGAGTATCCAGCCCTGAAACGAAGGCAGGTTTTCAGGATCGCAGAACAGGACAATCCCGGTTTGTTCTTTTTGCCCTGTGTCGTAATCCGGAATAGCGTGTACCCATCCGCCGGTTTTTACCGGGGTGTTTTCGGGAGTAACTTCGCCTTGCGCGGAGAAAAAGGTTATTCCGTCAGATGATTTGATCCTGGCAGAAAATCCTCCGTATCCCTTATCGTCTTCCGAACCTCCTATTTCTACACCATCCGTCAGGGCGGTCAGGGAAATGTCAAAATCCATGAGATAGTAACCTTCTTTCGGTGTATAGGAAATACTGGCCTCTTCGCGGATAACGGCTTCTTCCGAATCGGTAACCCAGTAAACAACAGTATGTAATATTCCGGAATTTTTACGGACTTCGGTTCGGGCCGAATCTACTTTCCACCGGATCCCTTCACACAGCCAGGGGTCACTTACCCTTTTTCCTTTGACAAAAAGCTGGTGCCAGGTCCAGAAAACGCCACGGTGATGCAGGTGATCCTCCGGGAAGTCTTCGGTAAGAATATCTCCCCGGGTATCGTAAAGCGGATGAATGTAATTGGCCCGGGGAAATTTACCGTTTTTCGATTTGGTCCCCTTTTGGTACGAAAAGCGTGGAGAACCTCCTTCATAAAGGGTTATTTTATCACGTTCTTCTTTAAAATGCAATTGCTGTGCGTAGCTGCATATGCAAAAAAGGAAAAGCAGAAAATATAAAAAAGTACTTTTTAAATTTCTCATGGGCAATGAATCCTGTTCCGTAAAGATACACCGATATTGCATTACACCGAATTTCTGTCCAGAAAATGAAAAACGTTTTTAATCTGTTCCTTACGGTTGTTAAGAAGCATATCTGCGGCAGTTTCTCCCATTACTTTGAAATCTGTACTGATCACGGTAATGCCCAGGAGTTCTTTAAGAGGAGTATCGTTATATGAAATAATACCGATATCTTCTCCCAATACGAGGTGTTGTTCCCGTACCTGTTTTACCAGGTTGACCAGATCGTTTTCTTCTATAATTATATAGGCATCACGAGATTGCAAGCCCATATCGTCGTAAATCTCATTCAGTATCTCAAAATCGAAAGAATGTTCCACACAGAATTTACGGAAACCGTGGAGGATACGCAATGGATAAGGGTACACGGACTTTTGCGGGTATACGAGGATAAGCTTGTCATAACGGAGAAGTTTTTCCAGTCCCGCTGTCAAAGCGTGATAGATGTCATTTTCAAAATCCTGGTAGATGGCCGCGTATTTCCCCGAAATGGAAGGTTTGCAGTTATCCATCAATAGCAATTTGTCTTTTGGAATTTTTTCTATGGCTTTCAGCACCTCTTCGGTATTGCTGATATGCATCATTTTCTCGTTTTTAAAATGAGGCATAATGACATAATAATCATAAGCCCCGATATTTTTCTCAAGGGTTTTTACAAAAAGCGTCTCTTCGCAGTGATAAATAAAAAGATTGACATGCCCGTTAACCCCTATGCGGTCTACAAAAGAGTTGTATATCCGCATTTTATAGGAGCTGAGCTTGTTAACCATAAAGAAAATGTTGATCTTGGAAATAAGGTCCGTACGTGCCGTATAGTACCCCTTGCCTTTTACGGAAACAATGATCTTTTTTTCCTTTAAAAGGCGATAGGCCTTTTCCACGGTATCTCTCGAGAGGTAGCATTCTTCACTCAGTTCGTTGATAGAAGGTATCTTCTGTCCTATTTTCAAATCTCCCCTTGCAATGCCTTCTATTATAGAATCTACGATCTGTTTGTATTTCGGCACTCTCGAATCCTCATTTATGCTAATATCTGCAATGGCTGGTGCAATATTCATAGTTGGTATTTTTAGTGTTAATATATGGAGGTTTTGGTAAATTAGCACATAAATTTTTTCTAAAAGGTAAAATTAAATAATTTTGGTGTATATCCTACACTATATCATGAATATCTAATAATTAACCACTTGTGAGCAGCACACCACAGGATAGTTGTTTTGCGTATAACTTATATTTTCGTCCATGCTTGAATAGAGAATCTTAATCCGTGAAAAAAGGTATTACCTGCCGGCCGGGACAAAGGTCAGGGGATGCCTTGAGAACTAAAAATGTAAATCGATGAAAATACTGGAAAAGAAAAATTTCAAATACGTGGACTATCTGTGGGATGAAGAAAAGGCCGCCGCTATGGAAGGTAATGAAGTGGATCTGCTGCTTTACCGGTCTAACCTTCTCGGCGCGGACCTCCGGATTACCAATTACGGTGGTGGAAATACGAGTTGCCGTACCATAGAAAAAGATCCCCTCACCGGAGAAAATACGGAGATTATGTGGATCAAAGGTTCCGGAGGAGATATAGGAAGCCTCACCAGAAGTGGACTGGCAGGACTTTACGTAGACAAGTTACGTGCGTTGAAAAAAGTATACAGGGGATTGGAGCATGAAGATGAAATGGTAGCCTTGTTCAATCATTGCATATATGACCTGAACAGTAAGGCTCCTTCTATAGATACGCCATTGCATGGCCTTTTGCCTTTTAAGCACATAGATCACCTCCACCCCGATGCCCTGATAGCCGTTGCGGCGGCAAAGGACGGTGAGCAAATAACCAGGGAAATCTGGGGAGACTCTATGGGCTGGGTACCGTGGCAGCGCCCGGGCTTTGATCTGGGATTGCAGATAGAAAAATGCCTTGCAGATAATCCGGGCATAAGGGGAATTATACTCGGGAGCCACGGGTTGTTCACCTGGGGAGATACTGCTTATGAATGTTATATAAACAGCCTGGAAGTTATTGAACAGGCGTCCGCATATATAGAAGAGCGGGTAAAATCCAATGGTAGTGTTTTCGGCGGGGAAAAAGTGAAAAGCCTCGATCCGCAGAAAAGAAAAGACCAGGCAGCGACAATAGCGCCGTTGTTAAGAGGCCTTTGTTCCTCAGAAAAAAGAATGATAGGACATTTTACGGATGCTGACAGGGTCTTGCAGTTTATAAACAGTAATGATCTGGAAAGACTGGCTCCGTTGGGAACCTCCTGTCCCGATCATTTTCTCCGGACAAAGATACAACCGTTGCTTTTGCACCTGGATGCTGGTACAGACCTGACCGATCGGACAGAAATACTTGAAAAACTGAAACCGGCATTTGAACAGTACAGGAAAGAATACAGGGAATATTACGAGGGCTGTAAGCGGGAAAACAGCCCGGCGATCCGCGATGCCAATCCGGTAGTGATCCTCTGGCCCGGGGTGGGCATGTTCACTTTTGCTAAAAACAAGCAAACCGCACGTGTGGCATCGGAATTTTATATCAATGCTATTAACGTTATGCGCGGGGCGGAGGCCATAAGCGAATATACATCCCTGCCACGCCAGGAAGCTTTTGACATAGAGTACTGGTTACTGGAAGAGGCAAAATTGCAACGTATGCCTGCGGAGAAAACCCTCTCCAGAAAGGTTGCCGTAGTTACCGGAGCCACCGGAGGCATAGGTAAGGCCATAGCAGATAAACTGGTCGCGGAGGGTGCCAATGTGGTACTTACGGACCTGGATGAAAATCTTTTGAAAGAAGCCGAAGAGACCTATAAAAAAGATGAAGTTTCCTCTACGGTCTGTGACGTTACCAAAGCAGTATCGGTGGAAGCGGCATTCCGGAAGGCATGTGTGGATTTCGGGGGTGTGGACATAGTAGTCCATTCCGCAGGACTGGCCATTTCCAAATCCCTTCCTGACACTTCAGAAGAGGACTGGGAGCTGTTGCAAAACGTATTGGTAAAAGGACAGTTCCTGCTGGCAAAGGCCGGGGTGGATATTATGAAAAAACAAGGTCTTGGCGGAGATATTATAAGTATAGCCAGCAAGAATGGCCTCGTAGCCGGCCCGAACAATGTGGGCTATGGTACGGCCAAAGCAGCCCAGCAACATATGTCGCGTCTTCTCGCAGCCGAACTGGGAGAAGATAAAATACGGGTGAATACCGTAAATCCGGATGGTGTGATCGTAGGAAGCAAGATATGGGAAGGCGAATGGGCCGAAGGGAGAGCCAAGGCTTACGGTATAACTGTGGAGGAACTTCCCGCACATTATGCCAAAAGGAATCTCCTGAATGAGATCATCCGCCCGGAAGATATTGCCAAGGGCGTATATGCCCTGTTGGGAATACTTGACAAAAGTACCGGGAATACCATTAATGTAGATGGTGGTATGGCCAACGCTTTTGTACGATAAAAAAGATAACATCAATTTGACAAGACAGGAATACAACAGAGGATGAGAATAGACCAGCAGGAAATAAGGGAGTTGAACAACCCCGGTACGGATACACATAAGCGTTGCCTGGAAGGATTGAAGACCGTTTATTCAGAATCTCTTATAGAGAGAGTGGTAAACAGGCTTTCGGACTTCCAGGTGGCACTGCCGAGTTGGGCTCTTGGTGCCGGTGGAACCCGGTTCGGGCGTTTCTCCTATGGCGGAGAGCCCGGTTCCCTGGAACAAAAGATAGAAGATATCGGGGTAATACATCAGCTTACAAAGACCGCGGGTGCGGTGTCCCTTCACATTCCTTGGGATATCCCGAAAGATGTGCAAGCCGTAAAAGAACTGGCGGATTCCCTGGGTATTACATTCGACGCTATGAATTCCAATACCTTTCAGGACCAGGAAGGGGCGGCAGAGAGTTACAGATATGGTTCCCTGAGCAGCGTACACCAGGCAGCCAGGGAACAGGCTGTTGAACATAATATTGAGGTAATACGCATCGGGGAACAGCTGGGTTCCGGAAGCCTGACCGTATGGTTGGCAGACGGGGCCAATTTTCCTGGTCAATACAATTTTCAAACCGTGCTTAAGCATGCAGAGGATAGTTTGAAGAAGATCTACAGGGAGTTACCGGAAGACTGGAAATTATTAATCGAATACAAGCCGTATGAACCCAATTTTTACAGTACTGTAATCCAGGATTGGGGTACCTCGTTTATGCTGGCAAACGCCTGCGGGGAAAAGGCATTTACACTTGTGGACCTGGGGCATCACCTGCCCAATACCAATATAGAACAGATTGTGGCTACCCTGATGTCGCAGGGTAAACTCGGGGGATTCCACTTCAATGACAGCAAATACGGGGATGACGATCTTACGGTGGGATCGGTGAAACCATATAACCTTTTCCTCATTTTTAACGAACTGGTCTACGGAATGGAAAATAATCCCCAAAACCCGTCCCTGGCCTGGATGATCGATGCCAGTCATAATATAAAGGATCCGCTGGAAGACCTCATACAATCACTCGAAGCCATATTGATTGCTTATGCCCAGGCTTTACTGGTAGACCGCGAGGCCCTGCTTGAAGCTCAACAGGGCAGTGATGTAGTGCGGTGTCAGGAAATTTTACAGGATGCCTACCGTACCGATGTAAGGCCGTTACTCCGGGAAGCCCGTCTTCGTTCGGGAGGGGCCATGTATCCGCTACAAGCCTACCGGGAACTGAAAATAAGAAAACGACTGATTGAAGAAAGAGGCATGAGAGTGAGAGCAACAGGACTGTAAAAAACAAATCATAGGGAAACTCCCCTGCCAACCAAATTAAACAACTTTAACCGATGAATGCCAAAACTGAGGTGACCGCCGTTTTTGATATCGGTAAGACCAATAAGAAATTTTTCCTGTTCGACACTGATTTCAAAGAAGTATACAGGGAATATACCATGCTGGATGAAACAGAGGACGAAGACGGTTATCCCTCGGAAAACCTGCAACAGTTGCAACAATGGCTGAAGGGCCTGCTGGACCGTATTCTCCATGCGGAGGAATACAAGGTAACCGCCATCAATTTTTCCAGCTACGGTGCCAGCTTTGTACATGTGGATGAAAAAGGGAATGTACTTACACCGCTTTATAATTATACCAAACCGGTACCGGAAGAAATCACAAAGGAATTTTATGATACATATGGCGATGAACTGTCATTTGCCATCGAAACAGCTTCTCCACAGGCGGGAATGCTGAATTCCGGAATGCAACTGTACTGGATAAAGAAGACCAAACCGGAAATCTTTGAAAAGATCAAGTACTCTCTTCATTTTCCGCAATACCTGTCTTATCTGTTTACGGGCATTCCCCTTAGTGATTATACCAGTATAGGCTGCCATACCGGGCTCTGGAACTATGAAGCCAACGATTACCACAGCTGGGTATATAAAGAAGAAATAGACAAGAAGCTTCCTCCGATTGTACCTTCCGGGACCAGTTTGAGCATGACTTACAAGCGGAAAAAGATCAAGATCGGGGTGGGGATACACGACAGTTCGGCTGCGCTTTTGCCCTATATCCTGAGTGAAAAGAAACCGTTTTTACTGGTGTCTACCGGAACCTGGAGTATTTCCCTGAATCCTTTTAATGAGGAAGGGCTCTCCCGGGAAGATGTGGAGAACAATTGTCTGAACTATATGCGTACCACAGGGAAAAGAGTCAAAGCGACCCGTTTTTTTATGGGAAACGAATATCGCATACAGGTAAAAAAGCTTGGAGAACATTACGGTAAAGCTTACGGATACCACCGGAAAATAAAGTTCAACAGGAGATTATACCTGAAACTCATTTCCACGCCATCCATACATTTTAAGTTCGAAGGTATAAGGCTCCGGAGAAAAAAGCTGAACGAAACGGACCTGGCCCCTTTTTCAACTTTTGAAGAAGCCTTTCACCAGTTGATGATAGAACTCATGGAATTGCAGGTGGAAACCTCGCGGAGAGCGATCGGTAATACCGATATAAACAAAATATTTATAGATGGCGGCTTTACGGACAACGATGTTTTCGTAAAGTTAATGTCTTATCATTTCCGGGAATTCAAGGTGAGGACCACCCGGAATTCATTAGGATCGGCTCTCGGTGCGGCAATGGTCATTTCCGAAGAAAAACCCGGACCCAAATTTTTGAAGAGGACCTATAAAATGGAAAAACTGGCACCTTTACTACTCTCTCCGGAAAGAGATGCGGTCTAAATAGTGCCCGTTCAACTTTTAATTTTGAATTATGGAACAGACGCATACAGAAGAGCAAATACTCGAACTGACTTCTTCCGCCGGGGGAGAATACGAAAGGGAAGCAGTCCCCGAATCGCGGTGGAAAGGCTGGAAGAGTTTTCTGGGGATGTATGCCGGCGAGCATGCGGCAGGAACAGAATTTGTTATCGGGCCCCTGTTCCTGACTACGGGTGTAAGTGCCTTTGACCTGATCATCGGGTTATTACTGGGAAATTTCCTGGCTGTTCTGAGCTGGCGGTTCCTTACCGCGGAAATTGCAGTCAAATACCGGTGGACGTTATATTATCAGCTGGAGAAAATCTGCGGAAAGCGCCTGGTTACTGGGTATAACCTTGCCAATGGCGTATTGTTCTGTTTTCTGGCCGGGTCCATGATTACCATATCTGCGACTGCAGTGGGCATTCCTTTTAATATGGAAATGCCGCGGCTGACGGACACGATGCCAAACGGTATAACCTGGATCGTTATAGTGATAGCCATAGGACTGGTGATTTCCATCATTGCAGCACGGGGTTATGAAATGGTATCCAAAGCGGCAAACTGGATGTCCCCGGTTATTGTACTGGCATTTCTTGCATGTGGTATTGTAGCTTTGGGTCAACTTGGAGTGTCGAATTTTTCGGATTTCTGGAATGTATGGGGTGAAGGTGGCGAGCCTTTTCCCGGGCAGGTAAAATATACATTCTGGCATGTGATGTTATGGTCGTGGTTTGCCAACGCAGCCATGCATATAGGGATGTCGGATCTCAGTGTATTTCGATACGCCAAAAAAGCTTCGGTGGGATGGACCAGTGCGGCCGGTATGTATGTAGGACATTACATGGCCTGGATCGCAGCAGCACTGATCTATGCGGTGTACCTGCGTTCTCCCGAAGTAGAGTCTATTCTGGCCAATGGGCAGGCGCCTTCCGTGGCTCCGGGACCACTTGCATACAATACCATTGGGATATTCGGGATTATAGCAGTAATACTGGCCGGATGGACTACAGCCAATCCCACTATCTACAGGGCAGGACTGGCATTCCAGGCTGTGATGCCCAAAGCGTCGACATTCAAAGTGACCCTGCTGGCCGGGGGAATAGCTACATTTGCCGGGCTTTTCCCAGCCATAGCTATGAAATTACTGGATTTTGTAGCGCTGTACGGATTTATTCTGGCACCTTTCGGGGCGATTATCGTTTTCGAACATTTTTTTGCCGACCGCTGCGGTGTGCGGAAGTTTTATGCAGAAAAGACCGGGACCCGGTTCAACATTGCGGTGTTTCTGGCCTGGATCATCAGTTTTGCGGTATTTTATTTTATCTCCCTGCAATTTAATGTGTTCCTGTCTTTCGTAACCCTTCCCACATGGGTTTGTTGTGGGGTGCTGTTCCTGGTGTTCAGCAGGTATTTTCAGAAGAAAGTAGTAGTAAGTTAATAGATTGAATTAGTTAATTGGTATGAAAAACCCTGTCGGTTTTCCTTTTGCGGAAAACATCGACAGGGTTTGCCTTTTCGGATAAAGCTCGTCTGTTTTAAAATGTATACGAGAAATTAGCCGATACGTTTCTTGTCAGTTGCGGGTTGATCGTGGACCATCCCGAATAATATTCTTCGTCTGTAATGTTGTTCAGCTTCAGAGTGACACGAAAATCTCTTGTGCCGTAAAATACGGAGGCATTGAGAAGGGTATATTCGGGCACGGTAAAAGCTCCGGTATTATTCCGGTTCATTATTTTGTTTTCACCGGCATAATTACCACCAAACCCTAAACCGAAACCTTGTAGTCTGCCGGAAGTAAACTGGTAGTCCGCCCATAAGTTTGCCGTGTTTAACGGGCCTGCGGATTCCGGCCTGCGATCTTTAAAAGCAGGATCTCCTTCTTCCAGGTTACTGTCTACATAGCTGTATCCTGCTACGAGATTTAACCCGTTTACCGGATTGGCATTTATGACAGTTTCAAATCCTTTGTTCCGCTGTTCACCGTCCTGGGTGAAATAATAAGTATTCGGGTCGAGATCAATCCGAAGCCTCATATCGCTCACCTTAATGTCGTAATAACTCAGCGTAGCGGTTAATTTATCGTTGAACAGGTTCAGTTTCGTCCCGAATTCCAACTGGGTGGCATGCTCCGGTTTGAAAGACCTCATGGTCTGTACCCCTTCTGTGAGTTCGGGCTGGGGAGCCACGTTGGTAAAACCGTCCATATAATTGGCAAAGAGGGAAACATGATTGAGAACAGGCTGGTAAACAAGTCCGAATTTAGGAGAAAATGATGTTTGGTTATAGGTTTCGTTCCAGAAACGATCTACACGCAAACTAGCCATTGCAGACAGTTCGGGAAGGATATTTATAACATCGGAAGCATAGACACTGAATATTTCCTGTACGGTCCTAGACGGGTTTATTTTGGAACCGGTAAGTAAGGCATCGGTACCCGCCCGGGTAAGGATTCCGCTGTCATCAGTGTACTGCGCAGGATTCGTAATCTGTAATATTCCCCGGTTAAAGGTTTCCAGGTCTGAGCCTATATATACAAGTCCGTTGGCTACATAAGAAGTATTATTATTAGTTACATTGGTTTTGAGGTAATCCAGCCCTACAACGAGCCTGTTGCGTACCGAACCTATATTGAAATCCCCGATAAAATTCTGCTGGATGTCCGTTCCTATGGTTTCGGAGTTCTGCTTGCTCAGGTACCTTGTAAGTACAATACCGTCATTCAGGGTTACCGAAGCATTATCTTCTGCCGTGGTTGTGCTTTCATAAAGGTAGGAATAATATCCGTTCGACTTGGCGGAGGAAGTGGAAAATGCGGTCTGTGAAGTCCACGCATCGCTTATTTTGTAGTTCATCTGTGCCTGAAGGCTGTAGGTGGGATTGTCCATGTAAAGGTCATTACTGGTATAGGACCTTTTATGATCATAGGCCAGTTCGTCCATATTATGCACACGTAACGGGTGTGCTCTGTCCAGGAAGAGCATGGTCGGGTTGGTGCTCCTGCCATTGTATATTTCCGTATTGATAAGGAACGATAGTCTGTCATTTACCTGGTATGATAGCGAAGGTGCCACATAGAAAGATCTCCTGAAGCCGGCATCCTGAAAGCTGTTCTGGGTATGGTAGGCACTGTTTACCCTGAGATAGACATCTTTTTCGGTACTCAGGGGTGTGTTTATATCGACGGTCACACGATTTTGCCCATAGCTTCCTGCGGTATACCCTATATTGCCCCTGAAGGTGTTCAAAGGCTTTTTACTAACGATATTTATAAGCCCGCCATAAGAGATAAGGCTGCTTCCGTATAATGTTCCGGAAGGGCCCTTTATGACTTCTATCCGCTCGGTATTTGCAAGGTCGGGGCTGCCGTTGGTAAGGGCAGGGAGACCATTGAGCATAGTGGGCTGTACGGCAAATCCGCGAACGGAAAAATACCCCGCTCCGTCCGAAGCTCTTCCGGTGGGTTCCCATAACATGGTTACACCGGGAGCGTTTCGTAAAGCATCATTAAAATTGGTGATTACCTGGTCTTCGAGAAGCTGGCTCCCGATACTGTTGGACACCTGGGGGTTCTCTATATCCTTTAAAGGCATTTTGGAAACATATGTACTCTCCTTTTGCGCATATTTATTGATCTTATTGCCTTCCACAACTACTTCTTCGAGTACCTCCTGTTGCTCGCTGAGGACAATCCGGGGTACTGTGGTTACCTCATTAGCTCGCACAACTATTCTGATCTCGCTGGTTTTGAAACCTACGGAGGAAGCTTTAAGGGTGTATGCGCCGGCGCTTACACCGGAAATCTCATAATTTCCCTTATTATCGGTAAGTGTACCTTTTGCCGTACCATTTTTGCCAATGGTAAGGGTTACATATTCTACAGGGGCATTATTGGTGCTGACAACGGTACCCTGTATGGTTCCGCTTTGTGCCAGGGCTGTTGCAGAAAAGCCCAGAACGGCAATAAAAAGTAATAGCCTCTTCATTGAAAACCTGTTTTTATTTAGATTTATTTTAAACAGCACAAAAGTATTTAACGAAGTTTTAAGAACAAAACTTTTTCATGCTTTATTTATGCCTTTTTAATGTGCTGTTTATCAGTGTATAATATATGTTTTGTGTGCATTTTCTTTCTTTGTTTGAAGATGCATACAACGTTTCGCTGGGAGCGGATGGAAAATCCGGTGAAAACAAAATATGAAGTCGGTTTGAATTACTGAAAAAGGAATATTTTCATGATCGTGGTCTCAGTATATACCTGAACCAGTTTTAATCCATTGGCGGAAAATTCATCCGCAATCCGGGCAAGAGACCGGTCTCATTTAATCCCTGGGGATAAGCAGAAACTCACCCGGAGCCATCGGAGGTGTGACAAGGAGTGAATGTTTTTTCGCTCGTCATCCGGGCCTGTGGATTTAAATGCCTTTGACATTGCAAAACAGTATCAGGAAGAAAAGGAAGATGCCGGTATAAGAACAGAAATATTGTTCCGCTGCAAAAAACTTTTTATTCCCGGACTATTCAGGCAGGACAAAATCTTGTGGCTTTGCAGGTTTAAAAAATGGAAAATAAAAAAACCTTCGCTGTGTGAACGAAGGTTTTTATACTTTACGAAAAGATGAATCTCTGCTTATGCCTCAAAAGGCACAATAGAAACATAAGATTTGTTGTTCTTTTTCTTTTCGAATTTTACGATACCGTCAATTTTTGCGTGAAGGGTATGATCTTTACCCATGTACACGTTTTCACCCGGGTTGTGGGCTGTACCACGCTGACGAACGATGATATTTCCGGCAATGGCAGCCTGCCCGCCGAATATCTTTACACCAAGACGTTTAGATTCTGATTCCCTACCGTTCTTGGAACTACCTACACCTTTCTTGTGAGCCATTTTTGTTCGGTTTTTTGCCTTGTTTTACCCTGTGGAAAACAAGGGTGGGTTATACTTTAGTTATTACTTCGGGGGTTATTTTTCAATACCGCCGTCCAGTTTTTCCTGTAATTCTTTCAGTTCGTCCCATTTACCATCGGCAGCAAGCTGAGCTTGTTGCGGCCATGTATCGGGAATTTTGTTTGCATAGTTCGGGCCGGCTTCGCTGAGGATATCTTTCAGTTTATCTACGGAAGTTGCTGCGAGATCTGCATAGGTAAGGATACCTGCACTGTTGAACAACTCGGCAATTTTAGGTCCGATTCCTTCAACTTTCTTCAGGTCATCCCCTTTTTTGGCTGCTTTTTTTGCAGGAGCTTTTTTAGCGGGTTTTTCCGCGCTGGCTTTAGAAGCCGTTTTCTTTGCTCCGGAAGCAACGATGTTTTCAACCACGATTTCGGTCAGGGCCTGTCTGTGACCATTTTTCACTTTGTAACCCTTACGTCTTTTCTTTTTGAAAACGATTACTTTGTCACCTTGAAGGTGCTTTACTACCTTGGCTTCTACGGAAGCACCATCTATAGCCGGGGCGCCTATGGTAACATCACCTGCATTGTCCAACAGAAGAACATTGTCAAAAGAAATTTTTGCTCCTTCCTCTTCTGCCAGGCGGTGTACGAATACCTTCTGGTCTTTCGCAACTTTGAATTGCTGCCCTGCTATCTCTACAATTGCGTACATAGCTTTAATTATGATTTAATTATCCAAAAAGCCCATGCCTAGGGCAAAGGCGGGTGCAAATATACGTCTAAATACTTAAAAGGCAAGTGGGTTACGATAATTTTTTATGCTTTTTGGGGAATCTTCCGTGAAAGGTTCCAGCTCGGCTTGAATTTCTGCATGAACGCAAGGGTAAGCACTACGGAAGAAGCAAAACCCTCCACAGCAATAATAAAGAGAAGTATGCCGGGTCCCTGGTTATAGCTTTCGATCCAGGTGTTCATTATCGTTTCCGGGAAAGCGGGGTCCAGGTGGAACATATATATGCTCATAAATCCGACAAAGATAAGCGTGGCGATAAAACCGGTAAATATTCCGGTAGTTGCCCCGGCATAGTAATCAAACTTCTCTCGTTGTACGAGACGTTTAAACCGGATAGAAGCATATATGCCATAGCCCACAATTACCCCGTTGAGCAGGCGAAGCCATATGTTTTCGTGAAGGTCAAACAACTTTACGATCAGGAAGTAGGCAATTAAGACTATTGCCGTTACAATACCATACCTTAAATGAATGTGTTTAGCTCCCATAGTCTCATAAATTACTGGATTATAGGTATTAAGTTACGAAAAAATATGTGACAGTGCCAAAATCTTTGTTATTTTTAATTGCTGTTTTCTGAAAAAAGAGGATTTCCGTAACATTTGATACCTGTCGTATACTAATATCATATAGTAATTATGGTGAAACGGATACACATTATAACACCCAAAGAGCTTTCTTTGACTTTTAAGTTTTGCAGAGAGAAATAACACAAACACAATACCTATGAAAAAAAGATTTTTACCCATTGTTTTACTGTTGACTTCCCTTTTCACAGCTACGGCCCAGCAGGTAGCTTTTGAAGAATACGACCTGGACAACGGACTGCATGTTATCCTGCACCGGGACAATACGGCACCCCTGGTGACTACGGCAGTAATGTACCATGTCGGTTCGAAGGACGAAAACCCCGAACGCACCGGTTTTGCACATTTTTTTGAGCACCTTCTTTTTGAAGGGACAGAGAATATAGACCGCGGGCAATGGTTTAAAATTGTGACGGCCAATGGCGGACGAAACAACGCGAACACCACTCAGGACAGGACCTATTATTATGAGGTGTTTCCTTCCAATAACCTGGAACTCGGGTTATGGATGGAATCCGAAAGAATGTTGCACCCGGTGATCAATCAGATAGGTGTGGATACACAAAATGAAGTGGTAAAGGAAGAAAAGCGTATGCGAATGGATAACCAGCCTTATGGCCAGTTTGCCACAGCTCTTTTTGCCAATTTATTTGAGAAACACCCTTACCGCTGGCCGATAATAGGTGCTATGGAACACCTGGACGCGGCTACTCTTGACGAATTTCTTGCTTTTAACGAGAAATTCTATGTGCCGAACAATGCCGTCCTTGTTGTTGCGGGGGATATAGAGACGGATAAAACCAAAAAAATGATAGAGGATTATTTCGGCCCCATACCAAGAGGAAAAGATATTACAAGGAAATCCTTTATGGAATCCCCCCTGACAGAAACAAAAAAAGCGCGTTTCGAAGATCCGAATATTCAAATCCCCGCCATCCTTACCGCATATCGTACACCGTCCATGAAAGAAAGGGAGGCTTATGCGCTGGACATGGTTTCTTCCATACTGAGCGACGGTAAATCGTCTCGCCTGTATAAAAAACTGGTAGACGAAAAGAAAAAGGCTATGGAGATAGGAGCGTTTAACTATTCTCTCGAAGACTACGGGGCTTATATCATATATGCGCTACCACTCGGGGGGACCCCATTGGATGACCTGGTTGCCGAGATCGATGAAGAAGTGGGCAGACTGCAAAACGAACTCATCTCCGAAAGGGATTACGAAAAACTGCAAAACCAGTTTGAGAACAAGTTTGTAAATGCAAACTCAAGCATAGAAGGTATAGCCAATTCCCTTGCCAGGTATTATATGCTTTATGGCAACACCAGATTAATCAATGAAGAAATAGACATTTACCGATCCATTACCCGTGAAGAAATCAGGGACGTTGCCAAAAAATACCTGAACCCCAATCAGAGACTGCTTTTGGAATATGTTCCCCGGGAAGACGGAGATAACCGATAGGGACGTAGAAACGGAAAAATAAATGTTGGTATTTTATAAAAAGATAAACCCGATGAAAAAATTCATATTTACCCTATTCTTTATATGTGCAATTGCCACACAGGCCCAGATAGACCGGAGCAGACAGCCTCAGCCCGGTCCGGCACCGGAAATATACCTGGGCACACCGAACACTTTTGAACTGGAAAACGGACTGAAAGTCATTGTTGTAGAAAATCATAAATTACCCAGGGTTTCCTATACCCTTGCTATAGACAACCCTCCTTTTACCGAAGGAACAAAGGCGGGCGTTTCCTCTCTTACCGGGAGTATGCTCGGTAAGGGATCTATTCATCTGGACAAAGATACCTTTAACGAAGAAGTGGATTATATGGGGGCCAGTATGGTTTTTGGATCTGGCAGTGCCCATGCAAGCGGGTTGGCCAAATACGCCGAAAGAATACTGCAACTGATGGCCGATGCGGCGCTTTACCCCGATTTTAAGGAAGATGAGTTCCGCAAAGAAAAGGACCTTTTACTGGAAGGGCTGAAAGCCGATGAGAAAAGCGTTACTGCTACTGCACAAAGGGTGGAAGCAGCCCTGGCCTATGGTAAGGGCAGCCCCCAGGGAGAATTTATCACGAAAGAGACTGTAAATAATGTGTCATTGCAGGACATTAAAAATTTCTACGGAAATTATTTTGTCCCTGAAAATGCCTATTTGGTAGTGGTGGGGGATGTGAAGTTTGCGGATATCCGTAGGCAGGCGGAGAAATATTTTAAAGCCTGGAAGAAAAGTGCCCCTCCTGTTGTTGTTTTTCCGGATCCTTCCGATGCCCAGTACACTCAGATCAACCTGGTAAATATGCCCAATGCCGTGCAGTCGGAGATTGCGGTGGAAAACCTCGTGAACCTGAAAATGTCCGATCCGGATTATTTTCCCGCCATGCTGGCAAATAAAATACTGGGAGGCGGTGCGGAAGCCAGGTTATTTCTCAATTTGCGTGAAGACAAAGGATATACTTATGGTGCGTATTCAAGGATCGGTGCGGATATAAAAACAACTTCCAGGTTCCGTGCTTCGGCAAGCGTAAGGAATGAAGTTACCGATAGTGCGGTTGTTGCTTTCCTCAGTGAAATAGACCGTATAACCACCGAAAAAGTATCGACACAGGAACTGGTAGTTGCCAAGGCAGACTATGTCGGAAACTTTGTAATGGCCCTTGAAGAACCCGAAACCATAGCCAGGTATGCACTGCTGACCGAAACTCAGAAGTTGCCGGAAGATTTTTACCAGACATATCTTGAAAAAATAAATGCAGTTACCGGGGACCAGGTCCTTGTTGCGGCAAAAAAATACTTTAAAGGCAACAACGCCCGGATAGTAGTAACCGGGAAAGCCGGAGATATTGCCAAAAACCTGGAAAAAGTAGAATATAAAGGAAAAAAGGTCCCTGTGTTTTATTTTGATAAATATGCCAATCCCGCGAAAAAACCGGAAGAAAAGGCTATCGCAGCCGATGTGACTCTGAAAAGTGTGCTGGATAAATATATACAGGTCATCGGAGGGGAAGAAAAACTCCACTCCGTGAAAAGTATATTTAGCAAAGCTACCGGAGCTATCCAGGGAATGACACTCGAAATTGTGGCCAAGAACACTGCGGATGGAAAAGTAGTTTCTGAGACTTTTATGATGGGAACTACCCTTAGCAAGCAGGTTTTCAACGGTGAAACAGGATATATGGTACAACAGGGACAACGAAAAGAAATGGAGGGAGAAATGCTGACATCCGCAAAAGAAAATGCATATCCGTTTCCCGAGCTGAAGCTGCGTAATAAAGAAGGAGTAACGCTCGAAGGGATAGAAGAAGTGGATGGCAGGGATGCCTATGTGGTTAAGAACGGCAAAACAAGGTTGTATTTCGATATCGGTTCCGGCTTAAAGATTTCCCGGGTCAGTACTACGGAAATTAAAGGACAGCCTTTAACACAGACCTTTAAATTCGGAGATTATCGTGACGTTGAAGGAGTGAAGATACCGTTTAAAACCACCTTCGATACCGGAACGGGCATGCAAATGGAACTTACCACTACCGAAGTGAAATTCAATGAAGGAGTAACTGATGCGGATTTCGAATAAGTAAATCCGGATTTATATAAATTCAAATAAAACTGTTTTTCCGGAAGGTACAGCATGATACTCACAAAATGTTGAATCAGGGATATTTCTTCCGGAGAACAGTTTTATTTGTTTTGATACCGGGTTTTCCGGAAAGGTAAACCCCCAGTAATATAACGGCGGCGCCCAGCAATTGCCGGGAATTCATTTTTTCACTGTCCAGAAAGCCCCATATAGAGGCAACAATGGGAATAAGATAAGTAACCGAGGTAGAAAATACAGGGGAAGAGATCTGTATCAGCCGGAAGAAAAGAATGTTGGCAATCCCTGTTCCTACTATGCCGAGAATGAAAATAAAACCGATCGAGGTCAGTGTTTCAGGGGTATTGATATGTTTAAATATTCCGGAAAATAACAGGATGGTAAGCGCCGGGACAGACAAAACCAGGAAATTCCCGGTGACAATACTCAGCGGAGGGAGCTCCTGTAAATACTTCTTAAGGATGTTTACATTAAGTGCATAACATATAGTGGCAATAATAATAAAGCCGGCAAAAAAATAATTTTGTTGCGGGTTCATGGATGCGCCATTGAGAATAAGCAGGATACTTCCGGAAAGCCCGAACAAGACCCCGATGCCCTGTCTTTTCTGAAAAGGAGCCCGGAAGAACAGTATCCCTATAATAAGGGCATTTAACGGTACAAGGGAGTTTAGTATAGAGGTTACGGAACTGTCTATTTCTGTTTGTGCAATTGCAAAGAAATAAGCCGGAATAAAAGTACCCAGCACAGAAGTTATTACAATGTACTTCCATTGTGGTTTTTGAATACGTTTAAGGCTCTTGTAACCTGTTGCGAATAAAAAAAGTGCGGCAAATAAAATACGGAAAGAGCCGAGTTCAATCGGAGAAAGTCCGGAAAGTCCTCGTTTGATCAGTATAAAAGAGCTTCCCCATACTATGGCCAGTACGGAGAGGAGCAACCATTTGTTGTTTATGCTTAGGTTCATGATATTGCATGTTGAGATCCGGTCGACAAAGATGCATTGTTTTTAGCTAATTTTTACCCGCTTTCTTGCTTTTTAACTATGCCGATCACCCACAGCGTTGCCCTGTGTAAAAACAGGACTATAGACCTGATGTACTTTATCAATCGAAGGAAGGTATGAGGATGAGATCCTGCAGTCGGCCGGATTCCTGTGTTTAACGGTAGATCCACAACCTTAACCAGCACGATTAAAGGAAATTTAGTTATTTTCCGGATTATCTGACGACATGAATTTTGGAAGTCCCCAGGGCTTTTTCAATGAGTATAACTTCTCCGGACAGTCCTTGTGGGCCACGACCAGGATATATTCTTTTTCAGGCAGCGTTATTTTTATTGCTTCCGCCTCTTGGTCCGGAAGCACTTTGTCATTTCGGTTATATACCGGGATTTTTTTGTATTTCAAATGGTTGTTTTCGGGAAAATATAACAGTGTAAAAAAGGACTGGAAACCTGTCCTTTTTGTATAAAATTCAGCCCGTTTTACGTTTTTTTTCAGGTTGTATTCGGGAGACCACCAGGCGTCCGTAAGTTTTGCGGAGATTTTTTTTACCGGTTGTATACGTAAATTATTATTCGGATAAGTAGTAGATAAGCCTCCATCCTTTATCTCTACCTGTTCATCCGGAAAATTAAAATACAGGGAGAAGGTATGCTCCTTTTTTCCGTAGAAACTGTCGGCCAGTATCCAAAGGTCAGGCTTAAGATAGAGCATTCTCCGTTTCATCCATACAGGATCTTTCAGGCGTAGGTAAGCCGTGTTTATGGCTTCTGAATAATCGTAGGTTTCCGTTATACCGGAGTACACTCCTTCCGATCTCGCTTCATACGAATTTCCCCACGAACTCGAATATATGCTGTTCGGAAGATGGTCTACACCCAAGGTGTTGTGTGCGCTGTTATCTTTGAAATATTTCCGCCATCTATTGTTTACATAAGTATATCTTCCTCCGTCTACAAGGTAATCTCTTCCGTAAGCAAAAAGAGTGAAGTGCAGGAGGTCGTCATGAGAATGTCCTCCACCTATGCGTTTCATATGAAAACTGCTGTAATACGCATTTTCCCCCCAAGAGGAACGTGAGTAGAGATCCCCGGTGTTTTGCTGGTGTACGGAAAGAAAATCGGGTTCTTTCGAAACCATATCTGTATATTCTTTTTTCTCCCGGTTGGGGAAGATAAAGAAGTTTTCATAACCGGGTTTGGAGAAAGCCCTGGATTTTATGGTCTGGTCTTTAAAAATAAATGCTGCTGTTGTGAGCAATCCTCTCAGGTCATTGTCATCGCTGTCCCCCAAAAGAGGCTCATGGAAATCCGGTTTTTGCCATGCGATGTTGGCGTAAGCCATATCTCTGGTTTTTTGCAGTATGATTGTTGGTAACGGGATATTGTTCCTTTGCGAAAGCAGCAAGGTATTCAGGTAGCAATGAAATACTTCGTTATGGTACATGGGCGATTGCTCCCATTGAGTGCCGTCGTCCAATATCTGGTTGCGTATACAGGTATCGAGCCTGGCGATAGCATTTTTCTGCCATAGGTCAGCTTCCCGGAAACCGGAGAGAAATACGGCAAGATTAAAAAGGCCGTGAAATTCCAGTACACCCCAGTTACTCATTTGAGAATGTCGGTTGTATGTCCCGTCCAAAAATTTGGCATGGATGTATAAGGCATGTAGGAATTTTTTGAAAAATTCCGGGGTTATATATTTTGAGTTCTTGAGTAGTTCAAAGGTTTTTATCCAGTTTTCGGCCCGTATACCGGCTTCTATCCGTCGCCATGAGGTCCATTTTTTGGCATCTTCAACGGGATTGTTGTCTATCCAATGGGTAACCTGTTCCACGAATGTTTTGGCATATTTTTCCTTACCGGTCAGGAAATAGGCTTTACCGAGGTCTATCCAATAACGATGGCGGTTTAACATGAATGTCCACTCCTCATCACCGAAAGGTTTGATATCCCAGTTGATCTCCCCGGAAAAACGATAGGGTTCGGTCGTTTTTTCCATATCCCATTCATACCGGAAAAGAAAATACCGGTCCCTTACTTCTTCGGCGGTTTTTAAGGTAGTCTCCATCTCGTTTTTAAATTGTTTACGGATATAAGGAATATCCGTTTGGGAAACCTTTATGTAGAGATTTTCCCTTTGCCGAAAGGCATCCAGTAAAGCCTTTTTGGCCTTTTGTATATCCCCGTTGTCGTAATATTTTTTTACGGCTTTCAGAGAAGGGACTTCCATGTTGAGCTTGTCCAGTATATCGTCGTTAAACGAAAAAGTTTTCAGGATGCCGAACAGAAAACAGCATGTCCATGTTATATAAAATTTGTGCATTTTTTACAGTTTTTCTTCCTTAATGACATACTCCCAATTACCGTTTTGCTCTTTATTCCGGGTTTTGAGCACAATTCTGTACAATTTAGGTTGTTTCCAGGCCTGTAACAATCTCGGATCTTCAAGAGGCAGTTCTTCAACAGAAATGTCAAATATACCTTCAGGCGGATATAGAGAAACCTTTTTATCCCTGGTTTTTTTGAGGCTTATTTTGCCGCTATGTTCAATTATGGGAGGAGAAAGGACAATAAAGTGGAGGGAAGTGTTGTCTTTTGCTTTATCAAGTTCAAAGTTATCCCGGATGCTTAATTCGGGAGCGGAAGACCGTTTTAACGTATAAGTCCTCTTCCAGAAAGTACAGGCGGCATCATCAGGATAAGCAGATGCTATGTCTGCCGTAAAACGCAATTCAGATCTGGTGTTGTCAAAGAAAACCTCCGAGGCTTTGTATTTCTTTCCGTATGCCTGGGAAACCCCGTTTATCAAAGGTAAATTATGATAGTCGGACTGCATTGTCCAGATGGAATATCTTTCGGAACTGAATGTTTTTCCGGTATAGGTCTCTACTCCCACATCTACGATAAGGGGCTGCCCTTCGTAAAAAAGGATAAAACTCCCTGCGTCATTATGATTATGGCTTTCATCGTTATACCCGCCTTTGACAGCAAAGAAAAAGCCTTTCCCGGCATTGGGACTTGTACGGCCCCCGCCTATTTCGGTCTGCGGATACCAGAAATGCAGGGGATTGTTTTTTTCCGGAGAAGTATTTTTAATCTTGTCGTAATTGAAGAGATTGTGCAGGGAACGGTCCAGGCTATGACCCAGCGGATAGGAGAAAAAATCATCCCGATTAGCTATAAAGGAGGCGAATTTTTCCAGGGAAGGATTTCGTATATAAGAACCGAAGCGGTAAACAATACCCGCATCGGGATGTAATCTGGCGGGAGAGTCCGCAAAGTTTACAAAATAGTCGTCGGCTATATGTGCGTCGAGGATATACGTTCCCATATTCCGGATAAGTTCCCGGTCTCCGATGTATATTTTTCCGGAGGAAATATGTTGCAGCAGTTCCAGGTATTCCATCATTTTTCCACCGGCATGGTCCCAGTAGGCGGGCCCCTCTTCACAGGCTCCGTCTTCCTTGTAGTAATTGATGAATTTATCTACAGATCGCATGGTTTTCGATACGATCTCATTTTTGGTATCCGTATCGACAGAAGATCCCAGAAGCAGGGTGCTGATGAGCACATTGTAATTGCACCAGGGATTCCAGTTGTTAACAAAACCGTCTTTTTTCGATGCCTGCCACCAAAAGTCATCCCTTTCCAGGTATGGTATAATGATGCGGCTCCTGATCTCGTCAGGGATACGTTTTTTGAGAAAAGGGGAGATCCCGGCAAAATTTTTCTGGAAAAAGTAGTAGGTCCACCCCAGAAGGTTTGCCGTTTCGCCTGCACCAAGGTCAATTATGGGTTCATGGACATTAGGAATTCCGGCCCCTCCTTTCTGCGAGGGTAAGTGTGCCGACAATACCCAGGTAGATTGTTCGCAGATAGCCCATGATCCGTTGACGATGGCATCGAGAAAACGACCTTTGTTTTCCAGTAATTCGCCCAATACCAGTTTTTTGAGGGCGCTTCCTCTTTTACGGCTGTATTGTTGCATCACTTCCCGGTCGCCGGTGCGCTTAAAATCCAGGTAAGCGGTAACAGGAATAGAAGGCCAGTCGTATGTCATGGCCTCTTCGGCATCGGCTATAATTTTTCCCCGGGTTTTTCCCGGTAATTTCTCCAGGTAAAGTTTTACGGAATCTCTGGTATAAGGAAGACATTCCGGACCGATCATATCGTGTATTGTTTGTTCTTTTAGAAAAGTACCGAGCAGGTTACGCTTTTGCTGAGCCTCAACGGCTTGACTCCATGTCAATAAAATCCAGGAGATGAGTAATAGTGAAACATGTTTAATTGTCCATTTCATTTTTTGGGTTTATGATGTGAAACAGGTTGAAGGAGGTAGCTCCGGTTGGTCCGGGGACTGCCTCCTTCGGTTGTTTTTATTCTGTATAGGTACCCGGATTCTGACAGGTATCCATAATTGCAGTTACCATCCCGGGTTTTGTTCCAGGTTGGGGTTCAGAGATAATTGTTCCGTAGAAAAGGGCCACAAATAATCTTTGGCCGGATCGAAAAACCGGTTTTCTGCCCTTTGCAGTAGTATGATGTTATCTTCTGTAAGTAAAGGGTCGGTTCCTGCCTGTTCTTTAAATTCGTCAAAGTAATAGTTGCCCAGGATATCTCTTTTAAGGACATCCTCTGCTATTTTCCATCGGATGATATCCCAGTAACGGAAGCCTTCGAGGGCAAGCTCCACCCGGCGTTCCCTGCGGATTTCTTCCCGCATATCGAGATTATTGCCGGTCACAAAGGCATTGGTAAGCGGAGGCATATTTACACTTTCCCTGCTTCGCAGTTCGTTAACGGAAATGTTGAGGTCTTCATCGCTGATAGTCCCATTCAGTTCATAAGTCGCTTCCGCATAGATGAGCAGGACCTCCGCATACCGGATAATGGCCCGGTCTATGTAAGAGCGGGATACCTGCCAGTCGTCGAGGTTGGCATATCTTCGGTTGCCGAACCCTGTTTTCTGAAAGTTGAGCGGAGGGATGGTGTATACCGGCCTGGTCCCGATATATTCATCTCCTGCTTTAAAGAAAGTATCTCCCATACGCGGATCACGGTTGTTAAAAACTTCTACCGTATTGGTGGGTTGCTCATACAGGGGGGATTGGTCTATCGGTAATCCGTCGGTCATCAGGTAAGAATCGGCCAGGTACTTGGTAGGGTTAGCGGCACCGGTTTCGAGGTTTCTTTGTGTTACGTGAGAGGAAATGCTGTTCTCTGTATTCTGACCGTACATTCTCACCAGTATATTTTCCTTATTATTCCTGCCATTCCCTTCATATTGGAAAAGGTCGAAATAATTGGGGAAAATATCGTGTTCACCCGACCGGATAATCTCCAGGGCCGCTTCCCGGGCAATGGTCAGGTGACTTTGCGGATCACCGTATTCGTGAAATTTGGCACGTGTACCTTCAAACAGGGCAGCTCTCGATTTTAACGCCAGGGCTGCGGTACGGGTAATACGGCCGTAGTCCGACGCTTCCTGCTCGCTGGGGTTGGGCAGTAAATCGATGGCAATATCTAGGTCAGCGTATATGGTTTGTATGATCTCTTCCCTGGAAGCCTGTGGTTCCAGTAACTCCGGGGCATCTTCGGTAAGGGTTTTAAGGATTAACGGAACGCCGCCATAACGTTGAAACAGTTCAAAGTACCCCCATGCCCGGAAAAAACGGGCTTCTCCCAGGTAAGTGTCTACCAGTTCCTGAGATGTACCGTTTTCCAGTACGATTTCCGATTTTTCCATGATGTTATTTGCCCAACGGATGAGTGCATATTGATCGCCGTAGAAACTATCGGTTCCCGGTGTAATCCTGGTACCGTCACTTGTGGAGTTGTTATCTGTTCCGTAGGCGTCGTCAGACCACACGTCGTTGGTTACCGGGAGACCGGGTAAATAGGGATAAAGCCTGTTTGCCCCCATTTTCAGGTCGGCTTCGTTTTGCCAGAAAGACGGGTCGGTAATATCGGTTTCCGGTATCCTGTTTACTTCACAGGAAGTAAATCCTATGGTTGAAATAAGAATGCCTGTAGCTATTTTATATAATGTGGATTTCATAGGTTTTCATATTTATGGATTCTTTCCTTAATGGTTTTTGTTCCCTTGACATTCAGAATGCCAGGTTGATTCCCAGGGCCAGCTTACCCGACAAGGGATAATCGGAGTTGGAAAGGTCTCGTTGTTCCGGATCAATAACTCCCTTGAACGGACCGAGATTGGTAAACGTCAGAATATCTTCAGCCGAACAATATATACGGAAGCGGGAAAATCCTGTTTTCTCGAGCACACTTTCCGGTAAAGAATAACCGATCTGCATATTTTTCAGTCGCACATAGGCTGCGTTGAGGACCCATCGGTCGGAGGCTACGAAATTATGTCCGCCTGCAAGGTAAGGTCTCGGGAAAGCGGCATCCGGATTTTCCGGAGTATAGTAGTCCATATGGTATTTTCTGGGTTGTATCCAGGATGCCTGAAGCGGCTGCCTTACGTAAATACTGGGTATAATATACCGTTTGCCTACACCCTGGAAAAAGAAATTGAAATCGAGATTCTTCCAGTTTCCGCCAAGTGTAATACCAAAAAGGTGGCGGGGATCGGTGGTTCCCATCATTCTCAGGTCTCCCGGGCTTTCCAGGTTCCCGTCCCCGGGTGTGATCCTTCCGTCACCGTCCAGATCTACATATTCGATGTCTCCGATACCGGTATTATTGTGATAAAAGGGTGCTGCAGCCAGCTGTTCTTCGGTTTCAATATATCCGGGGGCGGTTTGATACCCCCAAATACTCCGTAAAGGCATTCCCTCAATTCTTGTATTTGTTCCTGTTTGTACAACACTAACCCCTCCGTAATTGACGAGTTTGTTCTGGTTATCCGAGAGGTTGAGACCTACATTATAGCTGAAATTTTCCCCGATACGATCCCGGTAATTGAGGTTTAGTTCCCATCCCCAGCTTTTCAATTCCCCGGTATTTACATAAGGAGAGGTTACTCCTAGTGTCGCAGGGCGGGGAATACGAACCAGCATATTTTTGTTGAACTTTTCGTAAAAGTCGAAACTTCCGCTCAGCTTGTTGGCGAAGAAGCCGAAATCTATCCCGTAATTAAAGGTTTCGATAGTTTCCCATGCCAGTGTTGAAGAAGGGATACTCCCTTGTGAAACATACGTATTTCTTCCCCTATCCTCACCAAGTACCAGGTTATCGGAAATGGAAAGTGTGGGGAGATAGGAATAATTACCTATAATATCTTCGGAATTGGCGCCTCCGAGCTGTCCCCAGGAAAATCGCGGTTTTAATTGGGTTATAAAGGAAATATTGTCTGAAAACCAGCTTTCACGATGCATGTTCCACCCGCCTGAGGCGGAGGTAAACCATTTTACCCTTTGTCCGGGCGCCAGGCGCGAACTTTCGTCGGAGCGGATGGTCAGTTCCACGAGATATTTGTCGTCGTAGGTATAATTAAACCTTCCGAGTAAGGACTGGTTGGCAGATTCAGCCTTGGACTCACTGTTATTGAGGTTTTCCTGGTCGGCAAAATTTAAGCTCGGCAGGTCGTTGGTAAACATGTTACTGGCAGATGCCACTACGGTTTTCCGGGTAAAATCTTCCCATTGATATCCCGCAAGGAGGTGGAAGTTGTGTTTTTCGGCAATAGACAGGTCATAATCTACCAGGAACTGAAAATTCTGTGTTACGATATTCCTGCGGTTGACTTCATAATAGTTCGGGTTGTTCAACTGGTATACCGGGGTGTCTGCCCGGTCCCACAGATCTACGGTGCGCCGGAAAGTGTCGAGATCTCTCCGCTGGTCCTCGCGGCCGTAGATCGTACGGATTTCCAGGCCTTTTACAAAGTCTTTGGCCGTGAGGGTAAAAACACTGTTGAGTCCCCCGAAATTATCGTGAATATATCCCCCTTCCTTAAGGAGTGCATAGGTATTATTTCCCGAAGTTCCTGCGCCGCCGTAGAGGTTACCTTCCGGGGTGAATATGGGAAATCTTGTACGGGCCTGGTACACTTGCTGAAATAATCCGTAACCGTTAATGGTTGAGGAGGATTTCTGTTTGTATTCGTCAGTGTAATAGATACGGGAATCGAAATTAATATGTTTTGTAAGATCGGCATTTACGTTAGCTCGTATATTCCACCGGGTGTACTGATCGGGGCCTATTTTGAAAATCCCGTCCTGGTCCTGGTAACCCAGGGAGAAATTATAAGTCATTTTTTCCGATCCGCCCCGGGCACTGAAGTTATGGTTATGCATGAAATAGACTTTTCTCAGAACATCTTCGGAAATATGTCTCTGATTGTACATGATATATTTGTTGGGATTTTCCGGGTCCACCACGTACGGGATGCCGTTTCGTATGTTTTGCAGGTCGAAATCACTGTATTCCGGGCCGATTCCGGCATTGGCACGGGCAAGGTTTACATATTCGGCTTCGTCGAGCAGGGATAGCCTGTCGGGAACATTCAAGGCCCATTGCGCAGTGACCTGCCCGGTGTATTCGAACACAGCTTTGCCTTTAATGCCGGTTTTTGTAGTGATCAATATCACACCCCCGGCAGCTCTTGCACCGTAAATGGCGGCTGCGGCACCATCTTTAAGGACAGATACAGATTCTACATCGGAAGGGTTAAGCCCTTGCAAAGCTTCGGGGCGGGAGGTAACACCATCGATGATGACCAGGGGAGGTGTGGCGCCGTTAGCAGAACTTACCCCGCGGATCTCCATGGCAAGACCTTCATCTCCCGGTTGTCCCGTACTACGTGTGATAGAAAGCCCCGGGACAGTACCTTGCAGGGCCGTGGTCATACCTGTGGCCGGTCTGTTTTGTATCGTTTCCGAGGATACGGTACTTACGGCACCGGTCATGGTAGCCTTTTTCTGAGTCCCGTAACCTACCACAACGACTTCGTCGAGTTCCGCAATATCTTCTTTTAGGGATACATTTACAGCTGACCTTCCTTCTACCGGTACTTCCTGTGTTATGTAGCCCATATAACTGAATACGAGGACAGCATTGGTGCCAGGGACCGAAATTTCGTAATTCCCGTCAAAGTCGGTTGCGACACCGGTAGCAGTGTTTTTAAGTACCACGGTAACTCCGGGTAGAGGCATATTGTCACTGGCAGAAGTAACTACACCACTTACCGGTGTCTGGGCGTAGGCTGTGGAGAAACTGCACAGGAGTAGAAATAGGCACATCAGGAGGTGCCGTTTTTTGCAAAAGTGTTTCATGTTTTGATTAGTTTGAATTAATTAGTTATATGTTAACGAGCACATAGTTAAATAAAAGCATCCTGATGTTGGTGTGCTTACAGGATGAAGGGTTCGGGTGGGGATAAACGGTGCATAATACAATCAATCGGTTGTAATTGTAAAAATGAAAATTATGGGTTCGAGCACATTTTGTTTTGAATATCGTATTTTTAGTGTTAATTGAACTTAAAAATTTAGGAATTACCTGGTTTTAGTCTTAAAAGAGTGGCTAATGTATAGTATTGAAAACGAAAAAGCAAAAAAATGAACAAAAAAATACAATCGATTGTTTTATAATTATGATAAATCTATTATTTGTTATGAGCATCGGATTATATCGTTGCGAAAATGTTCCCGGTCACCTTTATGCTTACCGATTCGAAATGCACGTGTCCTTAACCCATGGGGGATATATTCAGATAAGACAGAACACCCATTCGCCAGCATTATAAACATTGACAGAAGCCTGTACCGGGCATCGGACATTATGCTTTGGCTTAGAGGTATGTATATTGATAACATTTACGTCAACGATATTGACTCCTTTTCAATATTGAGGAGTACAGTCAGATACCGGTTTTCCTGTTGGATGATTCTCTTTCGATAAGGGTAGGGTTCAGAATGATGGTCTTGTTATGTACGAGGTTATCTCCGCTCTGTATATTATGTATCAGCAGATCGCATGCCATTTTCCCGATTTCAAAACCGGACTGGTCTATCGTAGTAAGCGACGGTTCTATGACTTCCGAGATAGGTTCATTACTGAAGCCTACTATGGCAACATCATCCGGTATTTTTTTATCATTTTTTTTCAGATATTTGACCGCCCCGATGGCCGATACGTCGTTGGCGGCAAAGATACCATCGATATCTATACCGTTTGTCAGGAGCTTTTCTGCGGAAGCGTACCCATCTGCTTCCATTAATCTTGAACTTAGAACGAGCCTGGGATCGTATGTTATTTGATGGTCCAGGAGAGCTTGTTTATATCCTTTCAGTCGGTTTTTATATATCTCGAGTTTCCCTGGGCCGGAAAAATGCGCTATTTTTTTACATCCCTTCCGGATAAGATGCGTTACGGCATCATATGCTGCCTGGCAATCGTCTATAATAACCTTGCTCGTACCGGGCATATCTTCGCAATGGCGGTCAAAAAAGACCAGGGGAATGTTGTTGTCCCGAAAGTATTCCAGGTGTTTGCCGTTATCGGTTTCCATAGAAACGGAAATAAGAATGCCATCTACACGGTTGGCAATGAGGTTCTTGACAATGCGTTGTTCACGATCCAGTTCTTCCAGGGACTGGCAGATAATAACATTAAACCCGGAGGTGAAAGCCACTTCTTCGATACCCGCAATAGTGGAAGAGAAAAAGTGTCTGGAGATCCTGGGAATAACCACACCTATGGTGTTGGTCTGGTTCCGGCGGAGATTGGAGGCCAGCAGGTTGCGCTGATAGCCGAGTTCCTTGGCCTTGGCCCACACTTTGTCTTTGGTTTTCTGTGTTACCCTGCTGCTGTTATTCAGGGCCCTGGATACGGTTGAACTGTTAATATTCAGGACCCTGGCGATTTCATGTATAGTAGGCTTGCCTTTTTTCATATATCTGGATTTTCCGGGATCGATAGTGTAAATATACTATGATCTGCGAATTGATGGAGGAATAATTGTAAACTGCCCTCCCTTCCCGGACAGCCATACCTTTTTGACATACATGTTTTATTTCTGTTGTATTTCCTTCCTGCGGAACATGGCTTCGAGGAAATAATAATCCGCATAGTTCAGGGGGACATCTACTTCTACCTCGTGTGGCTTGCTGCCTACGGAATGCATAAGTAGAAAGTTCCCGTTGGCTCCCGGCTTGGCAAAATAGGCAGAGGAGCTCAGGCTTTCCATAATTTGGTCTGCAAGATCACGATGGCCTTCCGCGCCTTTGTTTTCGGTAAATGTACTCAATTCATAGAGTGCTGAGGCTGCTATGGCGGCGGCAGATGCATCCCTTGGAGTATTTCCGGAGGCAGGCGCGTTGTAATCCCAGTAAGGTATTTTGTCGGAAGGGAGATTGGGGTTGTTCCTGATAAAGCTGGCAATGTTTTGTGCCTGTTCCAGGTATTTCGGATTCCCGGTTTGCCTGTAGCACATGGTAAAACCGTATAGCCCCCATGCCTGCCCCCTGGCCCATGCCGAATCGTCCCGGAGGCCCTGATGGGTGTTTTTTTGTATCACTTGCCCGGTTATGGTATCATAATCCAGTACGTGATAGGAACTGTAATCTTCCCTGTAATGGTTCTTCATGGTCTGGTCGGCGTGAGATACTGCAATATTATAATAGGTGGAATCACCGGATATACTTGTGGCATGGAAGAGAAGTTCCAGGTTCATCATATTATCAATGATAACGGGACACTCCCATTTTTCGGACCAGTCCCAGGACTGGATAACTCCTGCTTTTGGGCGAAATCTTGCCGAAAGGGATTTGCCCGTTTGTACTATAACGGAATCATAGGCGGGAGCGTCCATATATTTCAGGGCGTTGCCATAGGAGCATTCCATAATAAAACCTACATCATGGTTCCCTTCCCAGTATTGTATGGTGTCCAGTTTTTCAGTGTATTCCACGGCACGGTCCTTCCATTTTTTGTCTCCCGTAAGACCATAGAGATACCACAGCGATCCGGGGAAAAAACCGCTGGTCCAGTCGTATATGCCTACGGATACCAGTTTCCCGTCTTTTGTGGTACGCGGCATCATCTTTTTACTTTCTTTTAGTGATGCTATGTAGACACAGAGCGAGTCATACTGATCTTGGGCCAGATCAACTACGGGTAGCGAAGTTTTCTTAACGGGTTTTTCGGAGCATCCGGTTATAACTGCAGCCAATAGCAGCAGAAAAAATTTACATCTCATAAAAATCGTGTTTCTGGTTGGTTTATAATTAATTGTCAAAATACTAGTATATTATGTGTTGTCGAGCACAGCAAATATATGTATTTCTCCGAAAAAACAATCGATTGTATTAATTTTTTATTTCCATTTCATGGATTCTATCAGTCTCCGTATGTCTTTGTTCAGGTATTCTGCAGCGGGCAGGATGGAGTCGTAATTCGGTTTGGTATAGAAGTAAAGAGATCCGGTAAGAAAGTGAGAGGTGCTGTCCGTTACATAGAACTGGGTTTGCGATGCTGCGTTTCCGGCAATTTCATACAATCTCCCGTAAACCTTTTCTGTTTTGTTCTCAAACTGTCCCCCGACACCTATTTCGTCTGCTTTTATAACATGGTCAAAAGTAAGTTTTTCAGCATCCAGGAGCAGGGATTTGAGGTTGTCCCGAACCGGCATATAAGTAAGGAATATAGTGGCTTTCATGCCGGGATATTCGATATTAAGGCGGCAATTGCCCTTATCTTTTATGGTGGCCAGGGTATTCTGGACAAACCGAAAGGGACAGTCCCCGGTTTCTGCGGGGCGGTAGGAGGCTTCCGGGTATTCCAGCCGCAATACCGCTTTGGGTTTGGGGATTGTTTCCTTACCGCATGCACTAAGGAGTAATGACAGTATAATGCAATATAAAAAACCGGGTTTCTTCACGTTGTATTTTTTCGGCGACACAGAGGACTGTAACCTCTTACGGATCGGGTTCTATGGTAACCTTAATTTGCTTGATACGTTTTTCGTCCAGGGCTTCTATAATAAACGTAAAGTTATGGAAGTTTATTTTTTCCCGGATACGTGGAAACTTTCCGGCGATTTCCAGTACAAATCCCGCGACAGTTTCGGATTCCCCCTTGTTTTCCTCAAAGATTTCCTCATTGTCCAGGCGTAGTACCCGGTAAAAGTCCTTCAGGGTTGTTTTTCCTTCAAAAACATAATTGTTTTCGTCCAGTTTGGAGAAAATAAGGTCTTCGTCGTCAAACTCATCACTTATATCGCCGACAATTTCTTCGATAATATCTTCCAGGGTAACCAGTCCGGAGGTGCCCCCGTATTCGTCCACCACGATGGCCAGGTGCATTTTCATTTCCTGGAATTCTTTCAGCAGGTCATCCAGTTTTTTGTTTTCGGGAACGAAATATGCTTCTCTTTTCAGCTTGGCCCAGTTAAAGGTCTTTTTGTCAATATGAGGTAGCAGGTCTTTTACGTACAATACGCCGGTAACATTATCTACATTATCCTTGAAAACGGGAATCCTCGAATATCCGTTCTTGACGATTTCGCGGATGACATCCGGAAACTTCATTTCTTCATTGAGCGCAAAAATGTCTATTCGCGGGCACATGACCTGCTTGGTATCCGTATTTCCGAACGAAACGATACCCTGGAGGATCTTTTGTTCTTCCTTGGTCGTGTCTTCTTCGGATGTCAGTTCCAGGGCATGCGATAGCTGGTCTACCGACAAGTTGGTTTTTTCCCTCCCCAGCCTGTCCTGCAGAAAAGAGGTGGAAGCTTTCATGGGAATACTGAAGGGAGCCAGCAGTTTATCGAGCACCATAAGAGGGTAAGCCATAAAGTGCACAAACTTGATGCGGTTACGGCTGGCATATATTTTTGGCAGTATTTCCCCGAACAGGAGTATCAGGGCTGTAGCTACAACTACTTCGAGCAGGAACCTCAGTTCCACCACATCGAAGATTTTCTGTTCCAGTCCCCCGAACATTGATTTACCAAGTGAACTAAACAGCAGCACAATGGCAATATTTATAAAATTATTGGCTACCAGTATGGTGGCCAGTAACCTTTTAGGACGCTGCAGCAGTTTTACGATGAGGTTCCCCCGGGGAGTTTTAGAGGCTTCTTCTTCATTAAGATCGGTTTGTGTCATGGAAAAGAAAGCCACTTCCGCTCCCGACACCAATGCGGAGCAACCGAGTAATATTAAAAGTATGGCGAATTTAAAAATATCTACGCCTTCTGTATCGGAAAGAAAAATTAAAAAACTCGAGGGTTCAGGGTCCAATCGCTGCGAATTTGGTTAAACTTTATTAAAACGGTAAATCGTCGTCCTCTCCCGTATCCTGGGGAGGAGTGGGATTATTACCGGCAGGCCTGTTTTCCGTTGAAGAGGAGGGGCCTGCCTGGGAGAAATTATTATCACCGCTTTCTTTTTTGGTGGATAGAAAGGTGAAATCGGTTACCTGTATTTCCGTAGAATACCGGGTATTGCCGTCATCTCCCTGCCATTGTCTTGTTTTTATTCGTCCTTCTACATATATCTTGTCTCCTTTGCTCAGGTATTTTTCACAAACTTCAGCGGCTTTGTTGCGCACTACTATATTGTGCCATTCGGTATTGGTAACGCGTTCTCCGGTTTGCCTGTTCACATAAGTTTCATTAGTGGCCAGGGGGAAGCGCCCGATGGAATTTCCTCCTTCAAAATAATGCATTTTCACATCATCTCCCAAATGCCCTATCAGCATCACTTTGTTCAGCGTTCCACTCATAATTATATGGTTCTATTTACTCAAAAATACTAAAAATTAGCTGTTTTTCCCGGTAAAGGACTCAAAATTCATATTCACGCACAAAATTAGCAATTAAAACGGGGACGGGATACTCTTTTATCCGGGATTTGCGGATCCCTCCTTCGATATCGTTTTTCAGGTAAACGATCCAGAATGTGGCGTGTATATGTTGATGGGAAAGTTTATGTACCACATTTTCCTTGTTGTAAAGGGAAATTTCGAACCGGTTTTCTCCGATGAGCTCCTTAAATTGCGGATGGCTTATAATTTCTTCTTCACTCATGGGTTTTTCCGTTTCCACCAGGGGAAATTCGTACAGGTGCTGCCATATGTCTTTTTCCCTCCTTTGAAAGAGCAGGGTGCGATGTTCGTTATGTACGATAAGGTAATTGAAATACCGGTGTTTTATCCTGGCATTCCTGATTTTTACCGGGAGTTGGTCTACCAGGTTGTCTTTGAGGGCCACACAACCTGCATTCAGGGGGCATTCGGAGCATAACGGGGACCTGGGCTTGCATTGTACGGCACCGAATTCCATAATTCCCTGGTTAAAAGTAGCAGGGTCTTCCTTATCTATAAGTTCCTGTGCAAGTTCTTTGAAATATTTTATGCCCCGGCCGGAGTTTATAGGGGTGTCAATACCAAAATAGCGGGAAAGCACCCTGTATACGTTACCGTCCACTACCGGCGAAGCTTCGTTGAAGGATATGGATGCTATGGCACTTGCCGTATAATCTCCTACTCCTTTGAGTTTCAGAAGCTCTTTATAGGAAGAAGGGAACTCCCCTTTTCTTTCCCTGGCAATATATCCGGCGGTGTGATGCAGGTTTCTGGCCCTTGAGTAGTAACCAAGTCCCTGCCATAACTTGAGGACTTTTTCTTCTGTCGCATCGGCCAGGTCGAAGACTGTCGGAAAGGCTTTTTCAAACGCCAGATAATAAGGCAGCCCCTGATCTACCCGGGTTTGTTGTAACATGATCTCCGAAAGCCATATTTTGTAAGGGTCGGTGGTTTTTCGCCACGGCAGCTCGCGTTTATTCTGTCTATACCAGTCTATGATTACCTCTGAAAAAGTCATGTTTTTGAATATGGATCAAAAGTATAAAGTTTATATGGTTAAATTTTAATCAATTAGGGTTTAAATTTTGAGTAATTAATTTATATATTTGCATCCCCTAAAATTAATATAAGTTAATAAAACATAATAGAAATGACGAAAGCAGACATCGTAGCCAAGATTTCAGAAAAACTTGGTATGGAAAAAGGAGATGTGCAGGCCACAGTAGAATCTTTCATGGATGAAGTGAAAAATTCTTTGGAAAGCGGAGACAATGTGTATTTGCGAGGATTTGGCAGCTTTATTATTAAAACCAGAGCGGAGAAAACAGGTAGAAATATCTCCAAGAACACTACCATCAAAATACCTGCTCACAATATCCCTGCATTTAAGCCTGCGAAAGTTTTTGTTGAGGGAGTAAAAACTAACGTGGAAGTTAAGTAAGCAATATTAATTTAATCATACAGACTATGCCGAGTGGTAAAAAAAGAAAAAGACATAAGGTAGCTACGCATAAACGTAAAAAAAGGGCAAGAGCTAACCGACATAAAAAGAAAAAATAGGCTAGAGGCACACGATGGTGTGTCTCTGCCGTTTTCAGCTTTAAGAATTATAAACGTTCATTGAAATAGAGACTTTGCCCGTAAGAGGATAAAGTTTCGCCGGGTTTAAACCTGCCTTTCAAGGCAGGAAACCTGTGAAAATTATTGTTTAATCCTTTCGTTCGCACACATACCGTAATGGTTACTGGCGAATGGACATAAAATCATTCAGAGTGAATAAGGAATTGATAGTAAGATCTGGTTCCTCTGACGTTGATTTTGCCTTGTTAAAGGATGGAAAACTAATAGAATTGCATAAGGAAGAGGACAGCAGTGATTTTGCTGTGGGCGATATTATGCTCGCCAAGATCAGAAAGCCTGTTTCCGGGCTTAATGCGGCCTTTGTAAATGTAGGGTATGAGAAAGATGCTTTTTTGCACTATCATGACCTCGGCCCCAAATTACCTTCTTTATTGAAATTCATTAAACGTGTAAGCACAGGTAAATTAAAAGACTTTTCATTAAAAGACTTCCCATTTGAAGAAGATATAGACAAGAACGGAAGCATTGTAAATGTGCTGAAATCCAATCAGTCTATATTGGTGCAGATTGTAAAAGAACCTATTTCCACCAAAGGGCCCAGAATCAGTTCCGAGCTATCCATAGCCGGACGTTATCTGGTACTGGTACCTTTTTCCGACCGTATTTCGGTTTCGCAGAAAATTGAAAGCAAAGAGGAAAAAGACAGGTTGAAAAGGCTCGTGCAAAGCATCAGGCCCAAAGGGTTTGGTGTTATAGTTCGTACCGTTGCAGAAGGCAAAAAAGTCGCAGAACTGGATAAAGATTTACACAACCTATACCTTAGATGGATAGCCATGTGTAAAAAAATCCATAAAGCGGGACATCCGTCAAAAGTGCTCAGTGAGCTGAACCGGACAGCATCCATATTAAGGGATGTATTTAACGATTCGTTTACGGGTATTTATGTGGACGATGAAACGCTTTATTATCAAATTAAAGATTATGTGCATGAAATCGCACCGGAAAAAGAATCTATCGTGAAATTACACGATCCCCGTATTCCCATATTCGAAAAATACGGGATAGAAAGGCAAATAAAGACTTCTTTCGGAAAAACCGTATCCATGAGTAAGGGCGCATACCTGGTTATTGAACATACCGAAGCCCTCCATGTGATAGATGTAAACAGTGGTAATCGCTCCAACAAAGCCAAATCGCAGGAAGAAACCGCACTGGAAGTTAACCTGATAGCAGCAAGTGAAATTGCCAGGCAACTTCGGCTGCGCGATATGGGCGGAATAATTGTCGTCGATTTTATTGATATGACAAGACAGGAGAACCGCAAAAAACTCTATGACCATTTCAGAGAGGAAATGAAAGAAGACAGGGCCAAGCACAAGATCTTACCCCCCAGTAAATTTGGCCTGATACAAATTACGAGGCAGAGAGTGAGACCGGAAATGAATATTAAGACCAGGGAGGAAAATCCCAACGGTAACGGGGAAATAGAGGCCCCTATCTTAATTATAGACAAGATCTCTGCCGATCTTGAAAAAATTATACAGAATAAAAGCTTCAAAAACGGTATTGTACTTAATGTGCATCCGTTTATTGCGGCATATTTAACCAAAGGATTTCCATCCATCCGTTCTAAGTGGTTCTTAGAACACAAAAAATGGGTAAAAATTTTACCAAGAGACGCTTACACGTATTTGGAATACCGATTCAAAGATAAAAAGGGAACTATTTTATCTTAAAAGAAACCACGCTGTAGTAATACGGCGTGGTTTTTTGTTTTGTACAGCTTGCAATGCATTGCTGGTAATTCTTCCGTAAATCCGAGAAAACACATAACTTACCCCGGTACAAAAGGCAATCATTACATTAAAAGAACTCAGGACTACCGACTAAAAAAACTTCGTAGCATTTACCCTTGCTTCATTTGCAATATTTTGCTTTTATTTGATCCGTTATTTAGTTTTTCCGGATGATGAACAGAGAAACCTTTACCGTAGACGAGGCCAGGCGAAAACTGGAGCACTACTGTGCTTACCGCGAGCGCTGCCATAAAGAGGTGGTGGCAAAACTCCGGGAGATGAACATGATACCCCTGGCTGTCGATACCATAGTGGTACATCTTATTGAAAATGATTTTTTGAATGAGGAGCGGTTTGCAAGAAGTTTTGCCCGGGGGAAATTCCGGATAAAGAAATGGGGTAAGAAGCGCATAGTGAGAGAACTGCAGGCAAGGGAAATATCTGCTCCCAATATCCGTGAGGGCCTTAAAGAAATTTCAGAAGAAGATTACCTGGAAACATTCCACGAGATTGCCGAAAAGAAGTGGCAGCAGATAAAAGATACATTTCCCGGCGGTAAAAAACAAGCCGAAGCCCTGTTTCGGGGGAGAAAAAAGTTATCTGATTATCTTTTGTACAGGGGGTGGGAAAGCCATCTCGTATATGAAAAAATAAACACCCTCACCAGCTGAACCCGGGCCAGGCTCAGGTCTGTATGCCCAGTTCCCTGTGGGTTTTTATGATGGCCTGCTCATTTTTATAATCTATCCAGTCCTGTCCTTTCTGCCTGCGCATAAAGTTGTCGAAATGGCGCATAATAAGCACATTATATGCTGCCTTTGCCAGGTTCAGGGGCTTACGCGGAAAAGCCCGAAGGCTCATGGAGAAGCCCGGGGTCAAATACTTCATATAATGCCAGTATCCTTCCGGCATATAAAGCATTTCCCCGTGTTCCAGGTTGGCGATATACCCTTTTGCTTTTTTCAGGGCCGGCCATTTGTCATAATCCGGATGGTCAAAATCAATATCTTCCCTGGAAATAAGGGAATGCGGGATTTTGTACATATATCTGGTCTGGTCCGGGGGAAGGATAATACACTGCTTTTTGCCGTGAAAATGGAAGTGCAGTATATTGGAATAATCAATGTCGAAGTGCATGAATACCTTACTGTTTTTCCCTCCGAAAAACAGCATGGGCAGTTGTTTTACCAGCTTAAGGCCTATATCGGGCCATTCGAAATCCTTTTGAAGTGCCGGTACTTCCTTCATAAGGTTGTATAAAAATATCCTGTAACTGGTAGGTTCCGTTTCAAGGAGTTTGATGTATTCGTGCATTTTCATTTTGGCATGCGGTTCGTTAAAACCGTCTTCATGGCTTACAGGCCGGTCATCGTACAGAGGTACCGTTTTGTCTCCGGCAATATGGTCTATGTAGTTGAGATGCCATTTTTCATACGCACCCCATTCTTTGGTAAGCTCCTGGATGACCACAGGCTTTTGGGGCTTTACATACCGGGCTACAAAGTCCTCTTTTGTGATGTTTTTTACACGAGGGATTTCCTGTAGTTGCATACGAAAATACATTGAATTTTAACCGGGCAAAGTTAAAGAATTGTTTCAAAATTGTTTACATAAATTTTATTTAAGTGGTTTTTCCGTTATTACAAATGTCAGAAACTATGACATTTTGCCTGGATTGTTTCGCATATAAAATATAAACGGATGCCGTATCCTTACCATGGTCCTTAAAATTCGAAAACACTCCCGAAGGTATCCTTTTGCTGTCTTTTTTGTATATCTTTATGTAAAGATATAATGAAAACCCGGTTGATAGCAATGTCATTACCAGTGCTGTGAACAAAGTAAAAACAGCGGGATGTCCGTAAAACAAGGGTAAATATTTAATATGGTTTTCGGTTTTAACACCCTTTCGGAGGAAGAAACCGTACCGGCTTGTTCCCCTGAAGAATACGGTTATTGGTTAAAACTATACGGGCATTGACAGAAACTGTTGAAAAGCAATAATACTTATCGTACTTTTGTATAAAAATTGCATTATGAGTATTAAGGATATTCAGGAAGAAATAGTTGGGGAGTTTTCCATGTTTGATGATTGGATGCAGCGTTACGAATATATGATAGAACTCGGCAAATCGCTTCCTCTTATCGATGAAGAATATAAGACAGATGACAATCTTATTAAAGGATGCCAGAGCAAGGTATGGGTCCATGCAGAATTAAAAGGGGATAAACTGTGCTTTACGGCAGACAGCGATGCTATTATAACCAAAGGTATTATAGCCATTTTGGTAAGGGCTTTTTCCAATCAGTCACCCAAGGACATCATTGAAGCAGGCACACAGTTTATCGATGAAATAGGATTGAAAGAACACTTGTCCCCGACCCGTGCCAACGGATTGGTTAACATGATAAAGCAACTGAAAATGTATGCGATAGCATACCAGACACAGTTAAATTAAACGCCGGTATAAAATAACAGACCGGTAAAAAAAGGATTAAACCTGAGAATTATGAGTGCAGAAACAACTATAGATACTACAGAACTGGGAGAAAAGATCGTTAAAGTACTGAAGACGATATACGATCCGGAAATTCCGGTGGACATCTACGAACTGGGCCTCATATATGATGTCTTTGTTAACGAAGATTACGACGTAAAGATATTGATGACTCTTACTACGCCCAATTGTCCCGTAGCGGAAACACTTCCTGTAGAAGTGGAGGAAAAGGTAAAATCTATTGACGGGTTAAAAGATGTGGAAGTGGAAATCACCTTCGATCCGCCCTGGAGCCAGGAGCTGATGAGTGAGGAGGCTAAATTGGAATTGGGATTGCTTTAATCAGAGCGGGCGCACCTATGTTATGCCCGTTATTATTTGCAGAAGAAGATGGCTGAAGAAATTGTAAATCGTGTAGCACAGAGCAAACTTGTGACCATAGATCCCGGAGATTATTATCCCGAGGGAAAGAGGATACAACTAGATATTAAAGACTGGTTGTACGAGGGCTTTATACTCAGGGAAAAAGATTTCCGGCAGGCACTCAAAGAACATGACTGGGGCCGGTATGAGGGGGCCTTCGTGGCACTTACCTGTTCTGCCGATGCCATTATCCCCGCATGGGCCTTTATGCTGGTAACTTCTCATTTAACTCCCTATTCCCGGAAAGTCGTGGTTGGAGATATAGAGTTACTGGAAACGGCTGTTTACCGGGATGCCCTGGAAAAAGTAGATTTCAAACAGTATAATGACCTTCCTGTTATTGTGCGCGGTTGTGCCGAAAAGCCTGTTCCCCAGAATGCCTATATTATGTTGGTGGAAGAACTTCGCAAATTCGCAAAAAGCGTGATGTACGGAGAAGCGTGTTCTTCCGTTCCGTTATTTAAACGATAAAAACGTGCACTTTATCCTCGTCTTGTGTTAAAAAACTTCTTACTTTTGTCAGAACAAAAAGTCCGAATTACGTTTGCGGGCTTAAAAATTAAAAAGTAAGAAGATGAAAAAAATTGTATTCGCATTAGCCTTTATTCTGGGCGTAACAGTGGTAAATGCACAAGTCTTAAGTGAGGATTCTTTTAATCAGGGACAATATACCGTAAGACCCGACGGATGGATCCGGGCCGGTAATGTCACCTTTTTATTAAACCAGTCCGCATTTTCTAACTGGCTTGCCGGAGGAGAAAACAACGTTGCGGGAAACCTGGGGCTCAATTACGATTTTAACTATAAGAAAGGAGACTGGACCTGGGACAATAAAATTATTGCAAGCTACGGGCTTACCAAATTAAAAGGGCAGGATACCAGGAAAACGGACGATCGTCTCGAATTCAATTCCCTGGTAGGTAAAAAGGCTTCCGGTTACTGGAGTTATTCTTTCTTTGCCAATTTGAGAACGCAGTTTACAAACGGATATGACTACCCGAACGATGCCGCCGAAGAATTTCAAACTTCTGGCTTCTTTAAACCGGCCTATGTTACTTTCGGTCCCGGTATGCTTTGGAAAAGAAGCGAAAACCTGAAGGTTAACCTTGCTCCCGTAACTTCAAAAATGACTATCCTGGGAGGAGAAGTATTTACGTACGATAAAGGCCTGGGAGAGTTCTTATCCAGTGATGATGTGGAGACATTTGGTGTGGACCCGGGTAAAAGCTTACGTTACGAACTCGGATTCTATGTAGAAGGATATTACAAGTTCAATCTTATGCAGAATGTATCTGCCGAAAATATCCTGAACCTGTACTCCAACTATCTTGAGGACCCGCAGAATGTGGATATCAACTATACGCTGAACCTCGTAATGAAAATCAACGATTACCTTTCCACAAATCTTATCTTCCAGACAATATATGACGATAATGCCTATCAGGGATTCCAGATCAGGGAAGTCTTCGGCCTTGGTGTTAACTTCGGATTCTAGGAGATAACTGTTTCCTGAGAAAAGATATCAGCAGCGCCTGCCGAAAAAATATTTTCCGGCAGGCGCTGTGCTTTTTTACAGTTCATCAATAAATTCCGGGTAGAGAAAATTATTGTGAGGAAAACGTGTAATATGTATTTTCCGGACCTCCTGGTAAACTTTTTTGCGGAATTCGTCAAGGTTTTCCTTGTTGAGTGCGGAGATAAACAATGCCTGTCCGTTTGCCCGGTTCATCCATGTCCGCTTCCAGTCATCTATGGTAAAGTGTTTTTCGGATTTTTCTGTGGCCAGGTCATCCGAATCTATGGTTTCGTGGGTATATTGGTCAATTTTATTGAATACCATAAGAGTAGGCTTGTCTGCAGTATCTATTTCCGCCAGTATCTGGTTCACCGAAGCAATGTGTTCCTCGAAGTTCGGATGCGAAATATCCACTACATGGAGCAGAAGATCTGCTTCGCGTACTTCATCCAGGGTGCTTTTAAAGGATTCCACAAGCTGGGTAGGCAATTTTCGTATAAACCCTACCGTATCACTCAGAAGGAACGGCAGGTTGCCGATAACTACTTTTCGCACCGTGGTATCCAGTGTGGCAAAGAGCTTGTTTTCGGCGAAAACATCGCTTTTACTGATAACATTCATCAGGGTTGATTTCCCTACGTTGGTATATCCTACCAGTGCCACCCGGACCAGGGCACCGCGGTTTCCGCGCTGGGTGGCCATTTGTTTGTCTATGGTCTCCAGTTTTTTCTTTAACAGGGCTATCCGGTCACGGACAATCCGTCGGTCCGTTTCAATCTCGGTTTCTCCCGGTCCGCGCATACCTATACCCCCACGCTGTCTTTCGAGGTGGGTCCACAGTCCGGTAAGCCGCGGGAGAAGGTATTCGTACTGTGCCAGCTCTACCTGTGTCCGGGCATAGGAGGTCTGTGCCCGCTGTGCAAAAATATCCAGGATAAGACTGGTACGGTCCAGAATCTTGGACCGGAGGATTTTCTCTATGTTTTTTTGCTGGGCCGGGGAAAGTTCGTCATCAAAGATCACGGTCCCGATTTCATGTTCTTCCACATATGCTGCCACCTCGTCCATTTTCCCGCTTCCGATAAAGGTCTTGGGGTTAGGGATATCTATTTTTTGCGTAAAGCGTTTTACTACTTCCCCGCCGGCCGTATATGTGAGAAATTCCAGTTCGTCCAGGTATTCGTTAGACTTTTCTTCATCCTGCTCCCGGTTTATCACACCGATGAGCACTACTTTTTCATAATCTAAGATCTTTTTTTCTAGCATAAAATATTACAGGTTCAACGATAAAGTACGGGTCATTTCCTTTTCCATGACCACCCCGCTTTTTTTGCAACTATAATCTCCCAGTAACAAAATGTATATGTGGGGGTTAAATAAAATACAAAGGTACATAATTCCGTACTTTTGAAAAGATTTTTATTTGCAGAGATACCGCGGGAAACAGAGATGTGTTTCCGGATCATCGCGCTTTTCTGCCCGCCGCAGGCAAAATAATTTCTTCACCTGCCCGGTAATTACTATTTTTAGTCTTGCAAAAGGACCTTCATTTTATGTTTTTTAAGAAAAAACCTTCTCCGGAACTGTATACCATCGGGTTTTATAATGTGGAAAATCTTTTTGACGTGCATAATGATCCGGCTACCCTGGATGATGATTACACGTCCGACGGGGTTTTACACTGGACGAAGAAGCGATACGGGAAAAAGCTCTATAAACTGGGAAGAGCCATAGCCAATATCGGTTATGATACCAGCGGAATGGCACCTGTGCTGGTAGGGCTCGCCGAAGTGGAAAACCGTGAGGTAGTCCGGGAACTTCTCGGATCACGCCCTTTAAAAGATAAAGGTTACGAACTTATTCATAATGACTCTCCCGACGAAAGGGGGATAGATACCGCGCTCATCTACAGAAGCAGGTATTTCCGGGTACTTGCCTCGGAGACTATACCGTTGCTTATAGACAATGTTAACGGTGAACGCGATTATACAAGAGATATATTGCATGTTACCGGCGTGTTGAACGGACAACATATTCATGTATTGGTAAACCACTGGCCTTCCCGCAGGGAGGGGGGAGAAGAGACGGTTTATAAACGCGTGGCTGCGGCACAGCTCATCCAGGAGACCATGGAAAGGGTAAGAAAGGAAGAAAGCTCCCCGGTATTTATCATCATGGGAGATTTCAATGACGACCCGTTTTCCGAAAGTATCCGGGAGTATTTGCTGTCCCCGGATTTGTACAATCCGATGGAAAAATTACTTTCTTATGACAGCGGCAGTGCCAATTACAATTTTAAATGGAACCTGTTTGATCAGATATTGTTCTCCCGCGATTTTTTCACGGAAGAAAAGGGAACACATAGTTTTGTGAAAGCAGGTATTTTCAACAAACGCTTTTTAGCGGAATGGACAGGCAGGTTCAAAGACACTCCCTTTCGTACCTACGCCGGCCGAAGGTACCTGGGCGGATACAGTGATCATTTCCCGGTGTATATCCAGTTAAGACTAAACATGTAGAATAGCATCGTCGGATAAGATATCCTCACCGCGAAACCTGAGGAATACCTGCGCAGTGGCCACAACATCCTTTTCACAATAAGTAACGATCCGGTCCAGATCTTTTTCATTGTAAAATACATCCCTTACCTGGCTGCCGTCTATATCGTCTTTTGGCGAGGGTACTCTGAGAATGCTGGTAAGCAGTTTCAGGGAGGTGTAATGCTTGTAATCCCCGAACTTCCAGAGTTCCATAGTGTCCAAGTGAGGTACCTCCCACGGTTTTTTACCGAAGAGATTCAGTTTAAGCGGAATATTTATATTGTGAATAATCATCCGGCGGGCTATATAGGGAAAGTCGAACTCCTTGCCATTGTGGGCACACAGGAGGTGGTATGGCTGACTGAAATGGCCTTCGAGCAGGTTCCTGAATTCGATGAGAAGTTGTTTCTCTTCCCCGTGAAAAGATGTCGTGCGAAATTGTCTCTCGTTGTTCCTGGACGAAAAATAACCTACGGATATACAGACTATTTTTCCGAATTCCGCCCATATTCCCGCCCGGTCATAAAATTCTTCAGGGGTGTATTCGTCCCTGCGCTGGTATTCGGTTTTTTGTCTCCAGAGTTCCTGCAGTCCTTCCGAAAGATTATTGAAATCTTCTTCTTCCGGAACGGTTTCTATATCGAGGAACAGTATATTATCTAAAGGGATTTTGTGCAACATATTATTCCTGGTTTAGCATGGTATAGGCTTCTTCAATATATGTATAAAAATCGCCGCTGTGGGGATCATCGTCGGTTTGCTTTTCTCTTCGGTGTCCCAGGCGTACCAGGATAAGATCGTCTTCCGGGACTACAATGACGTATTGTCCAAGGTGCCCGCGCATATAGAATATTTGCCTGTTCCTGTAATTGCTAAGCCAGAAGCCATAACCATATTGGGGAGAATCCGGAAATCGCGGGCTTACGGACCTGGCTATGAAAGAAGAATCGAGCAGTTGTTTTCCATTCCATTGCCCGTGATCTTTATAAAGTTTTCCGAAGCGTGCAAAATCACGGGCATTGCTTGCTATACAGCAATATGCTTTTTCCAGGCCGTCTTTTTCACTGTCCAGTTGCCACAAGGCATCGCTTTCCGCTCCCATGGGTATCCAGAATTTTTCCGACAGATAATCGGAGATCGTCTGCCCGGTAGCGTTTTCCAGTATCATGGCCAGAAGAGCGGTGTTCCCGCTAAGGTATTTATAGGACCGGCCTGGCTCTTCCGAAACTTTCAGCCCGAGGATAATATCCCGCAGGTTCTCGTCAAAATAAGCCCTGGTGGTAACGGAGAACGGGCTGTAATAAGACTCATCCCAATTGAGCCCGCTTGACATGGAAGAGAGGTCGCCTACGGTCATATGTGCGGCCATACCATCCGAAAATTCGGAAAAGAAATCGCTTACCGGCTGGTCTAGCTCTTTTATCTTACCTTCCATAATAGCCTTTCCCAGTAAAGCAGATACGATACTTTTGGCCATGGAGAAAGAATTGCTCCTGGAATCTTTATTGTAGTCTTCATAGTATTTTTCATACCACAAACTGTCATTTTTAATGATAAGAAAGGCTACAGTGCCCAGTTCCTTATGGGTAGCCTCCAGTTTTTCGGTAGCCACGGTTTTATTATAATCCGTATGTATGGGCCAGGGTTGCGGGGTTGCACCTTTTATCACCCGGTTATCAAAAGCGGTGTAGTCTTCCAGGTAGGCGGTGGTATGGCCAGTGCCATAAGTGACAGCTACAGCTTTAATGAGATAGTCATATCCGAACAGGTACAGGGAAGCTATGAGTACTATCAGCAGAATAAGGAGCCACTTGAAAAAAAGTTTCAGGAATTTCATGAAAAGCACAGGTTTAACAAATTTAAATATAATAAATTATCGGTGGAAACCCGGTAGTTTCACTTTCAGAACAGCGATTGTTGTGTATACGGGCTTTCGTGTTCGAGCAACCATTTCTTTCGCCACAGGCCTCCTGCATAACCGGTAAGGGAGCCGTCATTGCCGATGACCCGGTGACAAGGGACGATGATCCACAAAGGGTTTCTGGCATTGGCCCCGGCTACCGCACGAATGGCTTTAACATCACCAAGTTTTTTGGAGAGTTCCAGGTAGGACATGGTTTTGGAAAATGGTATTTTCAGGAGTTCGTCCCATACCCTTTTTTGAAAATCCGATCCTTCCGGGTTTAGTTTCAGGTCAAATTCGCGGCGCTCTCCCGCAAAATATTCCCTGAGCTGGTAGACACAGTCCTCCAGTTCTTCCGGAATGACCTCATCGTATTTTATATCTTCGGTATCGGTATTAAGGACGGATACAGCAGAAATTCCATTTTCGTCCCCGGTTATTTTTGCAGGGCCAAGAGGTGTTTTGAGGTATACTGTTTTCATAATTCTTCTTCGGTATCATCAATAATGCCCAGTCTTTTGGCCCTGAGTTGCCAGTTTCGCCTGGCAAGAAGCTGAAGGTCTTCGACATTATCGCTTTCATCCACGATTTCCAGCCCCAGGAGGGTTTCTATGACATCTTCCATGGTAACCAACCCGCTTACGGAACCATATTCATCAACAATGAGGGCAATATGTTCTTTCTGGAGGATAAAGCTTTCGAACAGGTTGGGTATGGGCAAGCTTCTCTGGATAACCAGGATATTGCGTCGGATATCTGCGAGTTTAAGCTGGCCGTTACCATTAATGATCTCCTCCATAACTTCATCCTTGAGGATAAACCCTGTAATGTTATCGGGGTTGTCCTTATAGATAGGGATCCTGGAGAAACGCAGTTTCGGGTTATTTTTAAAAAAAGCATCTATGGTCAGGTCTTCGGAGGCTGTTTTAATAACCGTCCGGGGCGACATAATGTCCTTGGCATATACTTCGTTGAACTGCAGAAGGTTTTTAATGATCTTGCTTTCTCCCTGTTCAAAGACCCCTTCCCGCTCTGCTATATCTGCCATGGCCGAAAAATCTTCCCTGCTGAAAACCGATTCGTGGGCCTGTTTGCCCCCGATAAGCCGGGTTGCAAGGCGTAAGACCCATAAGAGCCCTGTGTATTGTAAAGGAAATATGATGAGGTTTAGTGCTTTTGAAGTAAAGTTGGCAAGCTGTTTCCAGAAAGTGGCACCGATGGTTTTCGGGATGATTTCAGACACTATGAGAATAAGTGCTGTCATAACTGCCGAAACAATACCCACGGCATTATTCCCGCTGCCGAATGTTTTTTCCGCCTGTACCCCTACCAATATCGCCCCTACGGTATGTGCCACCGTATTGAATGTGAGAATGGCTATCAATGGTTTGTCCACATCTTTCTTTAATGTCTCCAGATTGCTGGCGTAACTCTTACCTTCCTGCTTTTTCAGGTTTATGAAGGTCGGGGTTATACTTAACAAAACGGCTTCCAGAACAGAGCATAAAAAAGAGAAGAGTATGGAGATAACAGCATATAGGATTAGTAAAGGCATCGCAATTATATATTTATATACGCTAATTTAGGAAATAAAAACCTAAAGCAGGTGGTTATAAAGAAGATATGAGTAGTGGAAAGGAAAAGGCCACGTGGAAACAGCTGCGCGGCCTTTTTTCTTAGTGGAGAGCCTCTGTGTTGAGGTACCTGGTAAAACGGTCGGCCTCATACAGTATGGCTTCCGCTTCAAGAGGATTTTCGTAGGAATCATCGAATAAGGAAATCACATGAGGACTTCCTTGTCCCTTTGGGGTAAAAACCATGGAGACCTTTTGTAGAACAACTTTGGAACTTTCACCGTTATTCCAGGATCTTTGTATACTGCAGGTATCAAAATCTTCCAGGTCCATCACACTGAAATTATCTTGCTTTTTATGATAGTTCAGCAGTTTTTTCCCCTCGATGTCCGATACGAAGATATGATTGGCTATGCTGATGGTATTCGTTTTTTTGATAGCATTGTCCGAACATATTTTCGTAACACGATTATTCAGTTTTTTCTTTTTTGCATTTTCTTTGGCCAGAATGTACACAATAGGGGCCAGAAAGATAAACAGGAATGCGATTCCCATTTCCAGAGATATAATATCCATTTTTTATTTTTTTGATTAACAATAAGCTACGGCCATACGGGCCGGATGATGCAGTGTTGCATCCGGAGGTATTGTCCGTTCAGAAAAGGAAGTTGTAAATCAATAAAAGAAGTGGAACGGGAATATGAGCTGTTTTATGTGATGTTTGAGATCCGCAGTTTCGGTAAGACCTGAGGATTTCACAGGCATATCGGGCTCTCCCGGTAATGTGTGGTGCAATAGTTCCGGCACCGGAAGCCCGGAAGGCAGGAGTTTTATTTTTCCGGAAAAAAAGGTACGTGAAGATTCTTCTTCACTGATGATACCCGCAAAAGCAGAAGCTTTCGCAATACTCAACGAAGTGCGGTCTTTCGTGCTGTTTGATACGAGCTTTACCTGGGTTCCCGGAAAAGGCGCCAAAACAGAGGCCAGCCATAACAAAACGAAAGATAAGGCTATGTATATCTTATACCTTTGCTTTTCCACAAGGCAAAATTACTTCAATATGGCATTATGTAAACCAATTTGAAGTTAAAATTTCGGATAATCAGTAAGAAAGAACCTTCTCCGAAGTAAGTTTTCATTATTTTTTCCTCCTGTTGTTCTGCATAAAAGGCTTTTATGGGGATCAGGTACGGGCCTAAGCCCCTGCGATGTATTGCAGCACTTTAGTAGTGCGAAAAAATTATGATCGGGTTATTGAATTAGTGAGTTATCGGTTTTATGCATGTTGCCCGACTCACTGAATAACTTCATAACCAATAACTAAAAAAGCAATTTCATTGTTTATCAAAACCTTTGCGTCTTTCAGTGGAGTGGTTTGGTATTTTTATTATTTTTATCAGCACTCCGATTTGTATTCGTTTGATGAAAAATAAAGAGAAGTTACCGTTTTGTCTCAATTGCGGGACCGCATTGGGAGAAAAGGAAAATTACTGTCCCTCCTGCGGGCAGGAGAACTGGGACCAGAAAGTACCCTTAAAAGTATTTATAGCAGATTTCTTTTCTACGTATTTTAATTTCGATTCCACCTTTTTTAAAACGGCCCCGGTATTTTTGTTTAAACCCGGAAAGCTTTCCAATACATATAATGGAGGAAAAAGAAGGGTATATCTCAACCCTATACGCCTGTATCTGGTGATGTCCCTGTTTTATTTTTTTGCGGTAAGCCTTATCATTCCCCGTAACCTATTCGACCGTGTAATGGCAGGGGATTATGATTATATGAGTGTGGTGCGGGATAGGGGGATACTGGAGAGGCCGGAAGTGAAGAACGCCCTGAGCAAACAGGAAAAGGCAGAACTGGATAGCCTGCTGAACCAGGCACAGCTTAAAAACCCCGGTATACTGAGCGGGCTGGATACCCTTACGACCAACCTCGGGAGTTTCACCAAAGGAAAAATAGGGTGGAGAGCACTCAAACTCCTGGCGCAGGACCCGATGGTATCGGACAGTGCTTTCGGGCGGGCTGTAGACAACAGCAGTTTGAATGGGCTTGATTTTGTCAGCCTTGAAGGTAAACGGAATTTTGTGGCTAATTCCAATCTCTTTCTGGTAGGTTTTGCCCGAAACCTTCCGGTAATGATGTTGTTTTTATTGCCTTTTTTCGCCCTGATGTTAAAGCTCCTTTATATTCGGGGGCCCTGGTACTATGTGGAACACCTTATTCACGGACTTCATCTTCACAGTTTTGCATATCTGATATATGGTATAGGGATTGTTATGATACATCTGAAGACGGTAAACGCCGAGTGGGTGTCTGTTATTTCGTTCGTTATAGTATCGGCTTATACCTATATTTCGCTGCTCAACGTATACAAACAGGGATGGTTCAAGACCTTTCTGAAGTTTAATGTACTGGGATTCGTGTATTTCTTTCTTTTTTGGATGGCCTTGTCCTATGAATTGTACCTCTCCCTGCGGTTCCTGTAAAGAAGAATATCGGGGAATATGCAGAAATGCGGGTATTCCCCGACAGGTATTTATTATAAGAGACGGATAGCGTCTTTGGCAAAATAAGAAGCTATGATGTCTGCCCCTGCACGTTTAATGGCAGTGAGCTGTTCCAGGATCACTGCATCGTGGTCCAGCCAGCCTTTTTCCGCAGCTGCTTTTATCATGGCATATTCTCCGCTGACCTGGTAAACGGCTACAGGTACATCGAACTCGTTTTTTATATCCCTTACAATGTCCAGGTAACAAAGACCGGGTTTTATCATAACGATATCTGCTCCTTCGTCAATATCCATTTCGGTTTCACGAAGGGCTTCGATACGGTTACCGTAGTCCATCTGGTAAGTCTTTTTGTCTTTTGGGATATCTTTCCGGTCAACAGGGGCAGAGTCCAGGGCATCCCGGAAGGGACCGTAAAAGGCGGAGGCATATTTGGCACTGTAGCTCATAATACCGGTTTCGGTAAACCCTTCTTCCTCCAGGGCTTCACGGATAGATAATATACGGCCGTCCATCATGTCGCTGGGGGCTACGAAATCCGCCCCGGCCCTGGCATGGGAAAGGCTCATCTCCGTAAGGGCATCTACGGATTCATCGTTCTGTATAACCCCATTCTCTACAATACCGTCATGTCCGTAAGAAGAATAAGGATCGAGGGCCACATCGGTCATAACCACCATTTCCGGAACGGCATTTTTTACGGTTTTTATGGCCCGTTGCATAAGGCCATCCCGATTTATGGCTTCGGTGCCTTTATTGTCTTTCAGGTTATCCGGAACTTTTACAAAGAGCAGGACAGATTTTAATCCCATTTTATACAATTCCTTCACTTCCTTTTCCAGCAAGTCCTGGCTGTAGCGGTAATAGCCAGGCATGGAGGCGACCTCTTCCTTGAGGTTATTACCTTCCGTAACAAAGAGCGGTACCAGGAAGTCATTGGGGGTAATAATGGTCTCACGGACTAATGAGCGGATACTTTCATTGGCCCGGAGGCGTCTGTTGCGGTTTAGAGGATACATACTATTCTGATTTTATCTTGAGTTTGTCATTAATTTTATCTGCTTTGCGGATCAATTTCTCCGCTGCCTTAAACCGGTAGCCTATAAAAATCTGAAAAAAAGGAATATTGTCCTTTATATAGGTCGAACGATCTGTATTGTGATTCAGAATCAGGTAACTGTAATGCAGGCCTGTATAAAGATTGGAAAGGTCATATATGAATGAGCCTTTAAGGTTTAATTCGGTTAAAAGCGATGTAAACGATTCATCTTCGGATGTAGAATGATTGAGGCCTATGCCGGCGGAGATACCGGCCGAAAGCAACAGGTTCTTTGCAGGCACCCAATTATAATGATAGGCCGGTGAAAATGCTATGTCAAACAAATGGAACTCTTGGTTAAGCGAGTCCATGTTAATATTTAATTTAGTGTAATAATATACAATTCCGGGAATGAAGCTCCCGGCACTTTGTAATTGTTTCTCGTCCTGAGAAGCGATAGCCCGGTAGGAGAATTTATCATTTAAAATATAAGATGTCGCCCCGCCAATTTTAAAAGACTTCATTTCCGGATAATAAGGGCTGATAGTTTCATATTCCACAAAAAAACCTTTTTGGCGGTATAAGTCGAGGGTTTGCATCCACTTCCCGAAATAGGCCCTTAAGTTCAGGTTAAATAATTTTGAGTGTTTATTATCTTTATTCACTGCCAGGAAATCCGGTGCAACGGAATAAGAGACCGCAATGTTCCTGAAAGCTACCGAAGCACCGATACGATCCTGCTTATTGGGGATCAGCCGGACGGCGTCTCTTGAATTTTTATCCGTAAAATTAAAAGAATTGGAGGTATTTATATAAAACAAACGGGTTGTAACCCTATTGGGAAACGATTCGATATGGTCATCCCTTTTATCATAGATGATCTCTTCTGCGGTTTCCTGGGAAAAAACCGGAAATCCGAAAAAAAGGATAAAAGAGATTGAACATAATTGTTTCATAACCAGGATTTAGGTTTTCTAAGAACTTCGAGTAATCTTTCTTCTTCACTACCTTTTTCCGGATGATGATCATATACCCATTGTACGTGGGGGGGCAGGCTCATCAGTATGCTTTCAATACGCCCGTTGGTCTTTAGTCCGAACAGGGTGCCTTTGTCATGGACGAGGTTGAATTCCACATAACGTCCCCGACGGATCTCCTGCCACGTACGGTTTGCTTCGGAATACGGAAGTTTTTTCCGGAGCCGGACAATGGGAAGATAAGCGTCCAGGAAACTATCTCCGACTCCGGTAACAAAAGCGTACCAATCCTCAACAGACATTTCTTCGGAAGGCTTGCAGTAATCGAAGAACAGGCCGCCTATGCCGCGGGCTTCTCCCCGGTGAGTATTCCGGAAATATTCATCACATTTCTTCTTGTAATCCCAATAGAAGGACGGGTGATGTTTATCGCATACCGTTTTACAGACCCTGTGAAAATGTATAGCATCTTCATTGAACAGGTAATACGGGGTAAGGTCTTGCCCGCCTCCGAACCACTGGTCCATGATGTTACCGTTCTTGTCATACATTTCAAAATAGCGCCAGTTGGCATGTACGGTAGGAACAAACGGATTTTCAGGGTGAAGTACCAGGCTGAGTCCGCAGGCAAAGAAATCAGCATCTTTAACGTTAAAATAATTTTGCATGGATTCCGGGAGTTTTCCGAAAACACGGGAAATATTTACTCCTCCCTTTTCAAAGACCCCGCCGTTCTCTATAACTCGTGTACGTCCTCCGCCACCGCCGGGACGTTCCCATATATCCTCCCGGAATTTTGTAGTGCCGTCTTCTCTTTCCAGGGCGGAAGTTATGGTATTCTGAAGGTCTTGTATGTATTGATAAAATTTGTGTTTCATTAGTGTTACCGGTTTTTATTCTCCTTCGATGTGGACCAGTGCGGAACAATCTGCGTCGGAAGGGACGATTATTTTCTTGCTTTCCATCATGGCTTCCTTCAGATGTGCTGTAATATTACTGTCGGACATGTCTTTTCCGTGTGGCCATGTTTCGAATATATGCCTGCCTATGGCATTATTGTGCAGGTCCATGACTTTGGCGAGCTCTTCATTAGGGGCAAACTTTTCGTGCCAGTCCGTTATTGTTTTTGCCCATGCGAGTGATTTTTCCCTGTCCCTGTTCCATTTCAATGTTTCGCGGGCAATGAGTACATTCCAAAGGGCATGCCGGAAAGCATTGGCCCTTCCGTTAGCCCGGTGGGTTCCGGGGAAGAGATCGCCCGAGATGCGAAGGCTCTTTCTCGTTGCTTTTGCCGTAGGAACAAGCATTAGCGGATGCTTCGCAAACAAACCCACAAGGCTCAGGATTTGCCGGAATTTCAGGTGCCGGATTAATTTCCATAACGACATAGTCCCTCATTTTTTAAACTACACCTCGTGGTGCCGGATGTCACCGCCCTCCCCGAGGAAATTGACCTCAGTATTCTTTTACCGCATCTATGAATGCCCGGGCATGGTCTACCGGAATATTGGGCAGTATGCCATGACCGAGGTTTACGATGTAACGGTCCTTGCCGAATTCGTCTATCATCTGGTGTACCATTTTTTTGATGGTTGCCGGGGGAGATAACAATCGCGAAGGATCGAAATTTCCCTGAAGGGTTATCTGCCCTCCACTGAGATAACGGGCGTTGCGGGCGGAACAAGTCCAGTCCACTCCCAGGGCACTGGCCTTACTTCTGCCCATTTGATGAAGTGCAAACCAACATCCTTTTCCGAATACGATGACTTTGGTATGAGGGGCCAGTGCTTCCACTATCTGGTTGATATACTGCCAGGAGAATTCCTGATAATCCGCAGGAGAGAGCATACCTCCCCAGCTATCGAAAATCTGGATGGCATTACAGCCTGCTTTTACTTTTTCCAGCAGATATGCTATGGTGGTATCGGTTATTTTCTGCAATAGCTTATGGGCAGCCTCGGGCCGGGAAAAACAGAACCCTTTGGCCGTATCAAAACTTTTGGAACCTTTTCCTTCGACTGCATAACAGAAGATGGTCCATGGTGATCCCGCAAAGCCTATGAGAGGGACCTCATCGTTTAATTCCTCTTTGGTAAGTTTTATGGCATTCATGACATATCCCAGAGATTCGTGTATATCGGGTATAATCACCTTATCAACATCTTCGGATGATCGAACGGGATTTGGTAGCCAGGGTCCGATATTTTCTTTCATTTCCACCTCAATACCCATAGCCTGGGGAATGACCAGGATATCCGAAAACAGTATGGCGGCATCGGGTTTTACGATCCGGATGGGCTGTACCGTAATTTCGGCAGCCAGTTCCGGTGTCCGGCAACGGGTAAAGAAATCATACTTGTCGCGTAATGCGCGGAATTCAGGCAGGTACCTTCCGGCCTGGCGCATCATCCATACGGGGGGGCGTTCTACGGTCTCTCCGTTAAGGGCTCTCAGGAACAGGTCGTTTTTTATCATAGATTGTACTGTAATTTATATGGAGTGGAATAGGCAAAACATCGTGATATTTTGCTTCCTTCCGTAATTTATATCTTTTCAAAATATTTTGCGGTGCCCGCAATAACACTTTCCACTTCGGGTGCCCTGGCTATTACTATGTTTTTCGCAACCCCTTCCAGGGATCTTGCCGTAGTAGTGCCTATACAAAGACAAACTTCATCGGTAATACTGTTTTCTGTCAGGTAACTCTCCACGCCGGAAGGACTAAAAAAAAGGATGCCATCCAGCGGACTTGTTATCTTTCGGGGTGTCATGAGGGTGGTATAGGCCTCTATTTCATTAAAACGGACATGGTGTTCCGAAAGAGCCTCCGGAAGATCGTCTTTTCTGAGGTTACCGCAAAAAAACGTAAATCCGGAATGTGCATAATCCCGAAGGATTTCCGCAGCAAGTTCTTTTGCATAATCTTTTTGCGTTATTACCTTAAAACCGTTCTGTTCCAGCAGGCGGGCAGTTTTTTTGCCTACACAAAAACAGGGTTTGTCCTTCAGCCCGGCACTGTTTTTATGTTGCAACACACTTTTTACGGCATTCTTGCTTGTGAAAATAATATGGTCCAGGACATGGCTGAGGTCCGTATTCCGGTATTCGATTTTTATAAAATCGGCCTCTATGAGCCGGAACCCCGCGTGCAGCAATAGCGCTCTTTGGTTCGGAAGCAGTTTTTTTGTCGATAATATGCGGGGGGTGTTATGCTTCATTCATGGAACAGAATTTAGCAATGTCTTTATTGGCCCCGAAAACTACAAGTATGTCATTGGCCAGGACCACAGTGTCCTTGTTTACAGCTCCCATTACCTTACCTAAAGATTGCCTGGTTCCGAAAAAGGTTGTTTTGATCTCTTTTCGGATAATGGTAATGATGTTGAGATTATATTCGTTCCGGAAATCGATTTCCTGAAGTGTTTTTCCTTCGAATTCTGGTAGGGCCTTGATTTCGGAGACGGAATGGTTAGGGTCCAGCGCGAAGTTGTTGATCATGCTTTTCAGATTGATCTTTTTGGCCAGTGCCTCGGCAAATTCCTGCTCCGGATGAACAATGATCTCTATTCCCATGGCATGCAGAACAGTATCGTGAATGGCCGAAAGCGAACGACTTATAATTTTCGCTTTAGACAATTTTTTGATAATGGCCGTTGCAATGATGGTCGCCCCTTCGTTTTCTCCTATGGCTATGACAGCGATGTCTGCGCTTTTAAGAGGGACGGCCTCATAGGCCAGTTCATTGGTAGCATCCATACATACGGTATGGGCAATGGTATCCTTCAAACGGTCTACCTTCTCCATTTTGTTATCTACACCGATAACTTCATTTCCCGTTTCGGTCAGGTACACGGCCAGTGATGACCCGAAGTTGCCTAGTCCGATAATAATAATTTTCATGCGTCCTTATTTTTGAGAGAAAGGCTGTACCAAAGCGGGTACATGCCTTCCGCGATCGATCTTTGTTAACAATCAGTTTATTAAAATATTCTCCTCCGGATACTGGTACGAATGGTGCCGTATGCGGCGGAGCATGCCTATGAGCAAATTGAGTAGGCCTATCCTGCCGAAAAACATGACAAAGACGATCACATATTTGCTCGGATCGCTGAGTTCTCCGGTAATACCGAGAGATAGTCCCACAGTACTATATGCCGAAAAGACTTCGAATGCAATTTGGATAAGTGTGAATTTCCTTTCGAATATCAGTAATAACAATATGGCATTCCCGATGACGATCAGGGAAATACATATAATAGCAAAAGCTCTCCTTACGGATTGGTTATTTACTTTTCGCGTTCCGATTTCTATGTGTTCTTTGCCTTTTGCCGTGGCTATGATATTGAGGGTAGCCAGGGCAAAGGTACTGGTTTTTATACCTCCCCCGGTAGATGCGGGTGATGCCCCGATCCACATCAGCAATATGGAAAAGAGGATGACAGGCATAGTGAGTTCCGAAAAATCTACCGTGTTAAAACCTGCGGTTCTGGTGGTCACCGACACAAAACTGGCAGTTGTGAGCTTGCCCCAGAAACCTTCGTGGTCTCTGAGTGTATTGTTTAGTTCTCCGAGGAAAACGAAGACCGTACCTATAAAAAGGAGGATAGAGGTACTTACAAGTACGATTTTGGAGTTCAGGGTCAGTACCCTTACCGGTTGTTTGAACTTCCGGAAGGTAATGAGGTTAACCAGCAGTTGCTTGGCATACTTGATAAAGTTGAAAGCTATATTATAACCCAGTCCGCCGAGGATAATGAGATACATGATGATCCACTGAAAAGCATAGGCATGACTGATATTCTGATCGTAAAGCCCCTCCGACAATATGGAAAAACCGGCATTACAGAATGCAGAGATAGAGTGGAAAATTGAGAAAAACAGCTTGTTTTGTATGTCCGGTATATCGTGGATGGAATAAAAAATAAAAATGGCTCCGACCAGTTCCAGTCCGAAAGTAAAAATGACTACCTGCATGGCCATTTTCAATACGTCATTCAACTGCTCCGTCCCCATGAGGTCTCTCATGTTAAGGCCTTCCTGGAAAGAAGTTCCCCCTTTGAAGAAAAAAGCAAAGAAGGATGTAAAGGTAAGCATACCGATTCCCCCTAGCTGAATAATGACCAGGATGATGGTTTGTCCCAGCGAGGTGAATTCCGTAGCCGTATCCATAACAATAAGCCCCGTAACACAAACGGCACTGGTGGAGGTAAAAAGGGCATCGATATAACGGATACCATTGGTTGTAGCATTCGGAAGCATTAACAGGAAAGAACCTATCAATGCTATCACCATGAAACTGCCTATGAACAGGATCAGTGGATTGTGATACACCGTATAGAGTTTCCGGAGGAGATGGGTGAGCCGGAGTAAAAAATACAGTATAAGCCCGATATCGATAAGATAAGAGATGTCGCGTATTTTGTGGATACTGTCGAAATCCCCGATAAAGAAAACGGTAAGCGTTATGATTATGGTACTGATCAGGACAATGAGGTTGGCCTTGTACATCCGGTTTACCGTCGGATTTTTGGATATGTAGAGCCTTGCGAAATTCAGGGCGACAAGGGCAATAGCTATTAACAGCAGGGTCAGTGACTTGTTGTAAATAAGGTGGTAATCCGTCTTATACCCGAAATCGATAACCAGAAATACGATGAGGATTATATCCGTAAAGCCGTAAATCTTGGAGAGAGGGCTTTTATAGTTTTTTAAGCTTTTTTTAGGCATCTTTCATCCGAAATATTTTCCTCCCTTTACCCCTAATTGTCGGGTTATGAGTGGCAAACAAATGTGGTGCAAATTTCATAATAAATTATATAAACTAAAAAGATAAAGAAGGTTTTTAAAAAATAAAGTCTGTACCGGGGTTTTATTCCTGGTTCCCGGCAGTATTTTCAGGAGGAAACCTTGCTGTCCGGCCCTTTGGTTTCATGTAGTCTGATGAGGTTCATGGTCTCCTTGCCTCCGCTTTCCAGGATTTCCAGGGCACATGCTTCTCCGAAACGGAGATAATCGTCCGGTGTAACCTCCCGGTGTATGATATGTCTTTTCTTTCCGTCCGGGGAAAGGAGAACACCGGTAAAGGCTATCTGATTATCTTTTATTTCGGCCTTGGCGCCAATGGGTGCTGTACATCCGCCTTCGAGTACACGCAGAAACTGACGTTCGATGTGCGTACACACTTCGGTTTCCCTGTGATTCAGTTTCGACAGGCATTCCTTACTGTATGCATCGTTTTCCAGGGCTACTGCCACCATGGCGCCCTGTGCGGGGGCAGGGATCATCCAGTCCAATGCGGTGCAATGGTCCGGGTTGATTTCTGTTCCGGTAAAAGGGGAGATCCTTTCGAGTCCTGCAGCTGCGAAAATTGCGCCCTGCCACTCGCTGTCCTGTAATTTCCGCATGCGGGTGTTGACATTGCCCCTGAGGTTTTCTACAAAATGTTCCGGGTAGCGATGAAGCCATTGTGCTTTCCTGCGCAGGCTGCCCGTAGCTATGGTCCCTGTTTTTGCGAGGAAAGAGAGATCACCCTTATGTACCAGTACATCTGCGGCATCTGCCCTTGGTAACACGGCTGCCTGAACAATGCCTTTGGGCAGGGCGGTGGGGACATCCTTCATACTGTGTACGGCAACATCTATCCTGCCTTGTATCATGGCAATGTCCAGCGTCTTGGTGAAAATACCGGTGATCCCGAGTTCGTACAAAGGCTTGTCCAGGATGATGTCTCCGTCTGACTTTACCGGAACGATCTCGGTCCGGCAGTCCAGTTGTTCCAGGCCTTCTTTCACTTTGTTAGCCTGCCACAAGGCCAGCTCGCTGTCTCGGGTTCCTATACGTATGGTTTTTTCCATGTTTTCGGTTTTACCTCTTCAGGCGGGGAGAGGAGTTGCCGCGGCATTTGATCCTGCCGGGTTTTATTAAAGGGTTCTGTCCAGAGTTATTTACCTGGAAGAAGTCTTGGAGGTATTGTCACTGAGCAGGGATACGGAACTCCCGTTGTGATTGTCCAGCTGAAACACCTTTTTAATAAGTTCTAGGCTCTCGTCTGCGGAAGCGTTGTTCTCCTTGAGATGATTGGCGAAATGCGTAGTGATCTTTTGTATGATACGGTTGCCTATGATTTCTGCCTGTTCGTCATTGAAGCCGTTTATTTTCTTACGCTGAAAGTCCAATTCAGCATCTTTTAGTGACTTCAGCTTCTTTTTGAGTGCCTTTATGGTGGGGGCGAATTTTCTCGTGCCCAGCCATTCCGTAAACTCATTTTTCACTTCGTCTATAATGTTCTCCGCCTGGGGAATGAACGTTTTCCTCCGTTCCAGGGCCTGATCGGTCATCCGTGAAAGGTGGTCCAGGTGCACCAGGGTTACATGTTTTGTGTCTGCTATGGTGTCATCCACATTTTTGGGAACAGAAAGATCGAGGATCAGCATTTCTTTTCCTGCGGGGATGAGGTCAGCGGAAACTGTGGGAGACTGTGCCCCGGTAGCAACAATAAGGATATCACATTTTTCAATTTCCGAAGAAAGTTCCGAAAGGTCCCTGACCGAGAGGTTGAATTTTCCGGCTATTTTTTCGGCTTTGCCTTTGGTGCGGTTTATAAGGGTAATATGATCGTTTCCTGTGTGTTTTATCAGGTTTTCACAAGTGTTGCGGCCTATTTTTCCGGTCCCGAAAAGCAGTATGTTCTTTTCGGATACGTTTTTCACGTGGTTGAGTATATATTGAACGGATGCAAAAGAAACGGAAGTAGCCCCGGAGGACAGGTCGGTTTCGTTTTTAATGCGTTTGCTGGCCTGAATAACGGAATTGCACAGGCGTTCCAGGAACGCATTGGCGGTCCCATATTTCCGGGAAAGGACAAAACTCTTTTTGATCTGTGCTATGATTTCGAAATCGCCCAGTATCTGGCTGTCCAGGCCGGTGCCTACACGATACATGTGGGTAATGGCCTCATTGCCCTTGTAAACATAGGCGACCTGCTGGAATTCTTCAACACTGCCGCTGGAATTGTCGCAAAGTAATTTGATAAGCTGAAAAGGATGCTGCGCAAACCCGTATATTTCCGTACGGTTACAGGTAGAAATAACCAGGGTTTCATCCAGGCCTTCTTCTTTGGCCTGTTGAAGTAAAACGGTCTTTCTCTCTTCGTCCAGGCTGAATTTACCCCTAATTTCCGCATCTGCCTTTTTGTAGCTCAATCCTACAACATAAAAATATTTTCCCCGGTTAAGGTTGTAATTTTCCATTAGGTAATTTCTAAAATCGGAACAAAAGTAAAATACCTTCGTATAAAAAAATAACGCTCGGGGAACTTTTTATGACGCTTCAGGAAATTTTTGTCCTTTCAGATGGTATTATGGCCCAAATACTGTAAATTTGTAGTAATATCAATGGTTTAAAAAACATCAGTTTAGAATAATTCTAAATAAAAAACATCGATCAGGCCATGATCATAGAAGATAAAAATATCGCTATAAGTTCTGCCGATGAGGTACAGCTCGAAGAAGGCTTTTCTATTTTAAAGCTTCAAAATGAAGAAAGTACCGATCAGCATATGATCCGGGAGATAGACTGTAGTTTTATTCAGTTTCATTTTTGTCTCCGGGGCAGTTCCAGGTTTAACTTTAATGGGGGCAGGTATCACCTTCAGGTGGAGGAAGAACAGTCTTTACTGCTGTACAATCCGCAGCGTGACCTTCCCATAGATCTGGAAATGACCCCTAAGGCACAGCTTATTTCATTGCTGATATCCATTAAAAAGTTCCATTCCCTCTTTTCGCATGAAGCGGATTACATACATTTTCTGAGTGAAGATAACCGGGATAAAAAATATTATAACAACGCGGAAATATCTCCTGCCATGATGGTGGTGCTCAACCAGATGATACATTATAATCTGCACGATTCGGTGAAGCGGCTTTACCTCAAGGGAAAGGCCTACGAACTGATGAGCCTGTATTTTAACAAACCGGAAGATGCGGATATAGAACAATGTCCGTTCCTGGTGGATGAAGAAAACGTAGCCAGGATCCGAAGGGCCAAAGATATTATCATAGCCAATATGGCGGAACCTCCCGGCCTTGAAAGCCTGGCCAACGAAGTAGGGCTTAATCTCAAAAAACTGAAAACCGGGTTCAAGCAGATATATGGCGATTCCGTCTACAGTTTTCTTTTTGACTACAAAATGGAATACGCTCGTAAAATGCTCGAAGGAGGCGCACACAACGTCAATGAAGTGGGCTTTAAAATCGGGTATAGCACGGCAAGCCATTTTATTGCCGCTTTCAAGAAAAAATACGGCACTACGCCCAAAAAGTACCTGATGTCACTCAACGGGTAAACGGCACGGAATATTCCACTTTCCATATAGTTCAATTATATCAAATGTCTCGGAAATGAAAGACACCATATCCAGGTTGGAAGACCTGTTAGCCAAAGGGAGGGAGTTCCTGGAAAACGCTCCGTTGGAGCAGATCAAGTATAAAGTTTCCGAAAATAAATGGTCCCGAAAAGAAATCCTAGGACATCTTGTGGACTCGGGGATAAATAACCTGGTGAGGTTCATGGAAATCCTTTCCGACGAAATGCCTTACCGGTTAAGGGGGTATGATCAGGACGCGTGGGTACGGAGAGGGGATTACCAGAATGTGCCGTTGCCGGAAGTGCTGGAATTATGGTTGCTGATAAACAGGCGGATAATACGGGTGATAAAAGGGCAAAAGGAGGAAGTATTGAGCAGGGAGGTGCTCCTGGGCAGTGGGCGGATTGTTGATTTCCGTTTTCTGATAAAGGACTATGCGGATCATATGGAACACCATCTGGAACAGATAATACGATAAAAAAACGGAAGCCGGTCGTATAATCCGCAACTAATCATTAAATTTGGAATTCTTTTGAATGAAAATCCCGTTTGCAGTTCCGGAAAAGGTTCCGGGCGCAAAACACACTTAGAAACACGTAATCAGAAATATTTGGAATGAAACTAACCTCAACGCTCCTCGTTGTATTGTTCTCTGTAATGGCTTTCGGGCTTTACGCACAACAACAGCAAAATGTACTGGTTTTTACCAAGACCGAAGGGTTTCGTCACGAGTCCATAGAAGCCGGTGTGGCGCTAATAGAAAGACTCGGGCAGGAAAATCATTTTAATGTGACGCATTCGGAGGATGCTTCCCTTTTTAATAAAGATACACTGTCTCATTACAATGCCGTCATATTTTTAAATACTTCGGGAGATATCCTCGATGAGGGCCAGCAACGGGCCTTTGAATTTTTTATGGAGAAGGGAGGCGGGTTCGTAGGGGTGCACGCTGCTTCCGATACCGAGTTTGACTGGCCGTGGTATGGTATGCTGGTAGGAGCATATTTCGATAATCATCCCAAGATACAGGAAGCGGAGATACAGGTGAAAATGCCGAGCCATTCTACCTGTTCGCATCTCGGTGAAACCTGGACACGGACGGACGAGTGGTACAATTTCAAGAATATCAGCCCTAATATACAGGTGTTGCTCAATCTGGATGAATCTTCTTATGAAGGCGGGACCAATGGGTCTTCCCATCCCATAGCATGGTATCAGGAATTCGCCGGAGGACGTTCTTTCTATACCGGAGGCGGACATACGAAAGAATCCTATGGCGAAGAAGCTTTTGTTAAGCACCTGCTCGAAGGGATTAAATATTGCCTGTTCCGGTAATCACGGTATTGGATTCTGTTTTTTTTAAAGGGACTGTCCGGTGTTCCGGTAAATTATATCTCCCGTTCTGTGGAATGCGGAGCGGAGGTCCTTTATGCCGGTAAAACAATGTGCCGGGGAAAGATATCCGGATAATAAAACTTATCATAAGTTCTGACTATGCGAGATTGACAAAAAAAAGGGCAACCTTCCCTTTAAACCTTAAATAATGCCTATTTTTATCCGAAATTTAGAGCAAGAAGATGAAAGGTGTTTTATTGGTCAATCTCGGTTCGCCGGATAGTACGGAAGTAGAGGATGTAAAGAAATATCTGGACGAGTTCTTAATGGATGAAAGGGTAATTGATGTTCCCTGGATTTTAAGGGCTTTTATAGTAAAAGGTATAATTTTAAGAACACGGCCAAAAAATTCGGCTGAAGCTTATAAAAGGATCTGGTGGGATGAGGGGTCTCCCCTTATCGTCCTGTCCAAACGGTTACGGGAAAAGGTGGAAGAACTGGTTTCCGTGCCTGTAGCCCTGGCCATGCGTTATGGAAATCCGTCTCTGCTGGCCGGTCTGGAAGAATTACATAAAAAAGGGGTGACGGAAGTATTGCTCATCCCCTTGTACCCGCAGTTTGCCATGGCTACTACCGAGACTATACTGGTGCTGGCTGAAAAACTCCGGAGAAAATATTTTTCCGGGATGAGTTTTACCACCCTGCCTGCTTTTTACAACCATCCGGACTATGTCCGCGTACTGTCTGTTTCCATAGAAGAATCACTTCGGGATAAAGAATGGGAACACCTCCTGTTTTCATATCACGGAGTCCCCGAAAGACATATCCGGAAATCCGATATCACCAGGTCGCATTGTAAAATAAACGGCGAATGTTGCCGGACCCCTTCTCCGGCGCATCAGTTTTGCTACAGGCACCAGTGTTATGAGACGACAAAACAGGTGGCTTCCTATCTCGGCTTAAAAGAGGGTACATATTCCACATCATTCCAGTCGCGCCTGGGGAAAGATCCCTGGTTGCAGCCGTTTACCGATAAAACCGTGGCCGGTTTTGCGGAAAGCGGTACCAGGAAAATGGCGATAGTTACCCCGGCCTTTGTGTCTGACTGCCTGGAGACCCTGGAGGAAATAGGCATGGAGGCGAAGGAGGATTTCCTGGAAAAGGGAGGTGAAGAATTTCATGTGGTCCCCTGTATCAATGACAGGGAGGACTGGGTGAAAGTACTTGCTCGCTGGATGGACGAATGGGCAAACCGGGAAGAAGAAACGGTGACGGTAAAGAAATAGAGTTAAAATTAAAATATTATTTGCCTTGTTACGACAATATAAAAGAGCAGGGTAAAGCGCGGATATCCCCTTATCCGGCAACCACAACTCCGAAGGCTCCGCTTTCATCTTTTGTGTCGATCAGGATATGTACGGTGAGTTTTTCGGGATGTGACATTTAAAAGATTATGGCGAAAATTTCATCAAAAGACCTGGGAGACCAGCCTATAGGCAAATTACTGATAAAACAGGCTGTGCCTGCATCTATAGGTATACTGGTAATGTCGCTGAACGTACTTATAGATACGATATTTGTGGGTAACTGGATAGGATCTATCGCCATTGCTGCCATAAACGTGGTGCTGCCCGTATCTTTTTTCATAGCGGCACTGGGTATGGCTATCGGTATAGGAGGGGCTTCTGTGATATCCAGGTCGCTCGGGGCGCAAAATCCCCAAAAAGCACTGTATACTTTTGGCAACCAGATAACCCTTACCCTTCTGGTTACCCTGGCCTTTGTGGTCGCCGGACTTACCTTTGTAGATTCCATTGTATTGAGTTTCGGAGGTAAAGGGGATATTTTTGATCCCGCCAAGGTCTATTATACCATTGTGCTGTACGGAGTTCCTATTCTTGCCCTGTGTATGATGGGAAATAATGTGATCCGTGCGGAAGGTAAGCCCAAATTCGGTATGGTGGCCATGATGATACCTTCAATAGGAAACCTGCTTCTCGATTATATTTTTATCAACCTGCTGGACTATGGCATGTATGGGGCTGCATGGGCCACTACAGGATCGTACTTCCTTTGCTTTGCCTATATTATCTGGTTTTTCCGTTCCGGGAATTCCGAATTGAAGATCGGCTGGAAGCACCTGGGCCTGCGCACGGATATAGTAAAGGAAATAGGGGCCCTCGGTTTTGTTACCCTGGCCAGGCAGGCGGTAGTGAGTATTACCTATCTCTTTGTAAATAATATACTATATGACCTGGGAGGTGAAGCCTCGGTTACCGTATATGCCATTATCGGGCGGATGCTTATGTTTGCCCTTTTCCCGGTACTGGGTGTAACACAGGGCTTTTTGCCGATTGCCGGATTTAATTACGGTGCCGGGATGTATCCCCGGGTAATAGAAAGCATTAATATTGCCATTAAATATGCGGCTTTGCTGGCCTTGCTGGTTTTTGCCTTTATCATGGTGTTTCCCGGCCCGATAGTCCGCGTATTTACGACCGATGCGGATGTAGTGAGCAATACCCCGCATGCCATGCGCTGGGTTTTTGCCGCAACCCCTGTTATTGCAATTCAGCTTATAGGTGCAGCTTATTTCCAGGCCGTGGGAAAAGCAGTTCCCGCATTATTGCTTACGCTGACACGACAGGGTTTTTTCTTCATTCCCCTTATACTTGTCCTTCCCCGTTTTTACGGAGAATTGGGAGTGTGGATATCATTTCCGATAGCAGACCTCCTGTCTACGCTGGTCACCGGATTTTATCTGAATAAAGAGATCAGGCAGAAATTAAAACCGGCTATTTCGGCGGAAGGCGAATAATATCCGCGAAAATTCCGTCCCGGCTAGAATGTCTTAAATACCGATATTATTCCTAAATTTATCGGGACAAATCAGGTTAGAATGACAGATTATTATAATTACATCAAATCATTACATCTCATATTTGTAATTACCTGGTTTGCGGGCCTGTTTTATATTCCCCGCCTGTTTGTCTACCAGGTAGAAGCCTCGCAAAAACCTTCTCCTGAAAAAGAAATACTCGGAAAGCAACTGAAGGTCATGGCCAGAAGGTTGTGGTATATTATTACATGGCCTTCGGCCATACTTGCTGTTATTTTTGCCGTGTGGTTACTCTTTTTATACCCTTCCTGGTTGAAAATGGGATGGATGCATGTAAAACTTTTTTTTGTGTTTTTGCTTATTCTGTACCATTTAAAAACACACACGATATTCAAACAATTACAGAGTGACAGGGCTGTAAAATACTCTTCCGGTTTTATGCGTATCTGGAACGAGGGAGCAACTATTTTACTTTTTGCTATTGTATTTCTGGTGATTCTGAAAAACAGCTTAAACTGGATTTTCGGAGTTCTGGGTATTATAGTGCTGGGAATTTTTCTTATGCTGGGGATCCGTTTGTACAAACGGATACGCGAAAGAGATCCGGATGCCTGACAGCATATGGCCCGAAATTTGTAATGTTCGGTTGACGAACTGGAATAACTGAAAATTTAATTCGTACCGTTGGATAAAAGAATGTCATTAAGGCTGCGTATTTTTGTCACCATGATCCTGCTGGTGCTCGTTGCCTTTGTGCTTATTGCCGGGGTTACGATATTACAGTACAAGCAGCAGTCCGAAGAATATCACCGGGAGCGCATGGAGCGGAAAGAAGACCAGGTTATAGCCAGTATAAACTACACGCTCGAAACCACGACCTGGCCCGCCACTACAGAGAATTTGAAGTACATTTTCAGGGATGAGATCTACAAGATTTCCGACGTGCAGAACGTATCATTCAATATTTATGACCTGGAAGGTAACCTTGTTACCAGTTCCAAACCTTATTCCGAAGAAGATTCCACCATGCTGCGGCTCAACGATTCCATATTGAACTACATAGCCATGAGCCCGTATAAGAGGTATGTGGAAAAGCATATGGCGGCCGGCGACAGGTACCGGTCCTCTTATTCCTATATAACGGACATGCGGTTCAAGCCCATCGGGATACTCAATATCCCTTATTTTGAGGACGATTCTTTTAACAACAGGGAGCTTCGGTCCTTTTTGTTCCGTCTGGGGGGGGTGTATGTGTTTATTCTTATCATAGCCATTTTCCTGGCCTATTTTATATCCAAATACATCACCAGGTCACTGAAAACGATCAGCGATAAGCTGCAGGAGACCAGGTTCCGTTCGGGGGTGGCCAATAAAAGGATTGTACTGGAACATGCGAGTGAAGAAATCTATAACCTGGTCAATGCTTATAACAGCATGGTAGATGCCCTGGAGGGCAGTGCCGTAAAGCTCGCCAGGAGTGAGAGAGAACAGGCCTGGAGGGAAATGGCCAGGCAGGTGGCCCACGAAATAAAGAATCCGCTTACCCCTATGCGGCTGAGTGTGCAGAATTTCCAGAGGAAATTTGATCCCTCTGATCCGGATATGGAAAAAAAGCTCAGCGAATTCTCCAGAACACTTATTCAGCAGATAGATACGATGAGCAGCATAGCTTCGGCATTTTCCAATTTTGCCAGTATGCCGGCCCAGCAAAACGAAACGCTGAACGTGGTGGAAATCGTAAGGCTTGCCCTTGATATTTTTACCGAGGATTATATTGTGTTTATTACCCATGAAGAAGAAGTGGTTGCCAAGCTGGACCGTACGCAACTCATAAGGGTGATTACCAACCTGGTGAAAAACGCCATACAGTCCATACCTGAAGAAAGAGAGCCAAAAGTAGTGGTCTCCGTGTTTTCCGAAGGAGGTAAGGTAAAAATAACCGTAGCCGATAACGGTATCGGTATTGCTGAAGAAAACCGCGATAAGATATTTGAACCCAAATTTACGACCAAAACCAGCGGCATGGGACTTGGGCTCGGAATGGTGAAGAATATTGTGGAAAACTATAAAGGAAGTATTAACTTTACATCGCACCCCGGTAGAGGAACTGTTTTTACCATTGTTTTTCCCAAACAACAACCGGAAGAAGAACCTAAAACATAGCGTTATGGAGGAATACAGAAATATATACGTAGAAGAAGATAATGGCATTGCCTTTATTACCATAGACCGCCCTGCAAAGCTCAACGCACTGAACAGGGAAACCATAGAAGAACTGCACGATGCCTTTAAGGAAAATGATGAGGACCCGGAAATAAAGGTGATCATCCTTACCGGCAGCGGGGATAAAGCTTTTGTGGCAGGTGCCGATATATCCGAGTTTGCTGACTTTTCCGTAAAAGAAGGGAGTGCCCTGGCGGCAAAAGGACAGGAACTGCTGTTCGATTTTGTGGAAAACCTTTCGACCCCTGTTATCGCTGCCGTAAACGGATTTGCCCTTGGCGGCGGATTGGAACTGGCCATGGCATGTCATTTCCGTGTGGCATCGCACAATGCCAAAATGGGACTGCCCGAGGTGTCGCTCGGAGTTATTCCCGGCTATGGAGGAACACAACGGCTACCGCAACTTGTAGGTAAAGGCAAGGCTATGGAAATGATAATGACTGCCGGGATGATCAATGCGGAAGAAGCAAAGAGTTACGGTCTGGTCAATCATGTAATCGCACAGGAGGAATTGCTTGATTATTGCGAGAATCTGGCCCTGAAGATCAGTAAAAATTCCGGTGTCGCAATAGCTGCCGCAATACGGGCTGTAAATGCAGGCTATAAAGAGGGAGCAGACGGATATCAGGCCGAAATACAGGCTTTCGGAAACTGTTTCGGAACCGAAGATTTTAAAGAAGGAACTACTGCGTTCCTGGAAAAGAGAAAGGCAGTATTCCCGGGGAAATAATTCTGCTTCTCATTGGGAAATTTAAACCTTTCATTACAGTAATGAAGGGTTTTTGTGGGCACTTTCAGAAGTAAGCCAATTTCCCAAAAAATAAACAACGAACTCAGGTAATTTTTAC
>NZ_RJTM01000121.1 GCF_003725735.1 Sinomicrobium pectinilyticum
CAGCAGTGTCGTAGAGAACATCGCCAACGAAGGCGATATCTTCACAGCTATCGAAAACCTGATCAAGAATATCGGCGGTAATGTGTATTACGACGGCAACCAGTTTACTTATCTTGATGAGAATGGGGATACCCAGGTAATCAACTTTGAGGAATTGGTACAAGCCAATGAGACTGTGACTACTCTGGTCGACAACCAGGACGGTACTTTTACCTATACGAATGAGAACGGCGATG
>NZ_RJTM01000122.1 GCF_003725735.1 Sinomicrobium pectinilyticum
CGAAACACTGACCATTTTAGAAGCCGGCGATAACGCTAGTCTTAATTATACAGATGAAGATGGTGAAATTACAGCGATAAAAGCCGTTATGCCGAAGTTCTTTTATATGCCGTCGGTAGCAGTACCCACAGAAATTAGAAGCACCCCGCAAACACTTGATTTATACGGTATGTACAACAACCAGTTCGGAAGTCCTATGGCCAAGAACCCGGCATCCGGCACCGCTACTTTGCCGGTATTACCTGCAGGTGAATTGAATTATTATATAACGTATTTCGATGCCAATGTATTTGAAAGTGTTTCTGTAAGTGATGCAGGGATATTGACCTATACTGTTAAGGCAGATGCAGAGATGTCTTTAGCAAGTTTTATGAATATCGTATTTGAAGTGAAATAAGATTGAAAGATGAAAAAAATAACATATATCGCAGCCATTATATGTCTGTGCTTTCTATGGAAAGGGCAGGCCCAGAACACCAAAATAGTTTCTTTGGAAAAGAAGCAAAGTACTTCCGGTAAACAGGAGGGCAAAGATTTGGAATACCTGAAGGCAGGAACACCTTATAAACTATCTTTTACAAAAGAAAGCGGCCCTTTATATGCATGGAATAAGGAAGGAGGGGTTGAAGTAGTGGAATTTGAGGATGTTTCTTTATTACATGAATTGAAGAATGCCAGGCATGCTAAAGATTTCAATGCTGCAAAATTGCTGATCATTAATTGGAACAATAATGGAGATATTGGTATAGCGGAAGACGATCTGGCTATGTTTCAAAACCTGCGCTACATTCTTATCAGGAGTTATCAGCCGTTAAACGAAAATCTCGTGGCCGGTCTCATTCATTCATTACGACCTTCTGAGATAAGAGAGAACAAAATAGAAATCCTGTTTGAAACATTGGAAGCAGCAAACTAACCCCCGATTCTATGAAAACTGATTTTTATAAAATTAAAGCTTTACGGGTTGTTTGCCTCTTGTTTTTGTTCATGGCCGGTTTTTCGGGTTTTGCCCAGGTTATTGTGCCTTTTGAACCCAGGAAATCAGACAAGGCCCCCGCACCGTATACGAATGTGACCAATTATAACCTGCAAGGGGATTTCACTATGATCGGTAATACCAATATGACCCTTGTTAATTACTCTAATACCGCCGGTAACAATGCGGATATGAAATATGTGGACGTAGATGGAGATCAGAGTACACTCAATTCTTCTTCAGCTACACTTACCCTGGAAGGAGAGGATGAATGTTCCGAAATTATTTATGCGGGGTTATATTGGTCGGGAAGAGCACATAATGGAAATAGTCCCAATACATTTACAGTTGGAGAAAAACAATTGGATAAGCGAAAGGTCAGGTTAAAAAAAGCAGGAGATACCTACCAGGAGATCACAGCTGCTGAGGATGATATTTATTATCCTACTACTTCTCATGGCTATATGTATTCTGCTTATGCCGATGTGACCGATTATGTGAGAGAGAATGGAGCGGGAGAATACTTTGTAGCTGATATGGCCCTCCGGGAAGGAAACGGAGGAGGAACCGGTTACTATGGGGGGTGGGGCATGGTCGTAATTTATAAAAATCCCTCTATGAAATGGCGTGATATCACTGTGTTTGACGGACATGGCTATGTCACCGGTTCGGCAACAGTCAGTCATGAATTATCGGTATCCGGTTTCCGGGCCGCACAGAATGGAGATGTAGCGGTAACATTGGGTATGATGGCAGGTGAAGGGGACGTTGGTATTCCGGGAGATTATTTTCAGATCAGGAATGCAGCCAATTCCAACTGGGTGAGTTTAGCTCATGGAGGTAACGCAACCAATAACTTTTTTAACTCTTCCATATATACTGGGGGAAACTCTCGGAATCCAAATCTGGGGAACAATACAGGAATCGATATCAGTATGTTCGATCTGAATAATAATAGCAATCAGATTATTGCTAATAACCAGACATCTTCGCGGTTCCGTTATGGGACCACACAGGATACCTATATCATCTACAACATTGTTTTCGCCGTAGATGCTTACGTCCCCGAGATAGATGGCGTAAATACCCCTACGGATGCGGGAGTGATCCATGATGGTGCTGTAGACCCGGGACAGGAACTGGAGTTTGAACTTTCCATATACAACCGGGGAACCGAAGCGATCAATAATGCCAGAGTTGAGATCCCGCTTCCGCCCAATGTGCATTTTGTGGAAGCTTCAACTGAAACGCTTGGCGGTGCGGTGGTCTGGGAACATCCTGATAGTAACGATCCGGATACGACTCCGGGGGGAAAGATCATATGGGATATCGGTAGTATACCATTGGGAAACAATCCCGATGAACTGCTCGGTAAAATTATATACAGGATACGTGTCACCGACAATTGTACATTGCTTACTACCTCGGCAGGAGGATGTGGCCTTACAATCCCGATCAATGGCCGGATCACGGGTACCGGAGCCACTTCCGGGACAACCCTGGATACCGATTTTATTCGCGAATACGCCACAGGTGATTGTTACGGACCGATATATGGCGATTTCAGGTCAACCATAGATATCACCGGCGTTACATGCCCTGATGTCTCGGAAGATGGTTTTAAGCGCTTCACCGCATTTTGTACGGGAGGAAACATGCCTAGGACATCCGTTACGGACATTTACCCGGCTGGTACGATATTTTACGACGGTATCCCGGGAGAAACAGGTTCGCAGGAAGTAACGGGAGATTTCCCGGCTAATAATGACGGTACTACAGTTACCCGTTTCTATGCGGTTATACCGGGAATGGAACCAGGATGTTACTTGCAATTAGAGACCATCCTCAGGAAATGTATGGTGATTACCAATCCCATGCTCCCCTCAAAAGCAAAACAATAAGGATATGAATAAGGATACATTTATAAACATTATTGGCGTCTTGGTCCTTTTGTTACAGGTATGCCGGGTAACCGCACAAACCGTCAACACCGGAGAACTGTCCGTTGCTTCCGGAACCCAGGTGTCTACGATGGAGGATTTCGACAACAGGGAAAGCGGAACGGTAAGCAACGACGGGGAGTTCTATATCTATGGGAACTTTAACAATGACGGACTGGTCAGCTTTACTCCCGGAACAAAGACAGGGATCACCCTTTTCAAGGGGCTCTACGGGGCACAGTCCATCACAGGCGAAATGCCTTCGGATTTTTTCCATGTATTATTTGATAATCCGGCCACACAACCTGCCTTTCACCTCTCAGGAGACATCAGCATTTACGGAAAAGCACAGTTTCAGGACGGTATATTAGATGGTGATATTTATGGCGGATTGGTCACTTTTCAGCAGGGAGCCTTTCACGAGCTGGTGTCTGACATCAGTTTTGTAGACGGGCAGGTACGTAAAACAGGTAATGAAGCCTTCGATTACCCCGTCGGGGACGGGGGGTATTACCGTAGGGCATCCATGTCTGCACCATCCGATACCGAGGACCATTTTACGTCGCAGTATATCCTGAAAAATTCCAATACCCTCTATCCGCATTCGGATAAGGAAAACAACATAGAGTTGATAGACGATACGGAATACTGGAAGATAAACCGGACCAACGGAACATCCGGTATAGTTCTTACCCTTACGTGGAATGAAGAGACTACACCATCGGGTATTCTGGGTGAAGAAGATGGTAAGGCAATACATATCGTGCGCTGGGACGATGTCAATAAACAATGGAAAGACGAAGGAGGCGTGGAAAACCGCGATGAAAAAACGGTTACTACGGCAGTATCCGGTTACGGTATATTCACCTTTGCCAGAGTAATGACAGAAGAAGAACCCGACAGTGGTCTGGTCATCTATAACGGGGTATCTCCCAACGGAGATGGCAGGAACGACTTTTTCTATATCAAGGGGCTGGAAAAATACCCCGAAAACACTGTGGAGATATACAACCGTTGGGGGGTAAAGATATACGAGGCGAAGGGATACAATAACGCCAATGTCCGCTTTGACGGGTATTCGGACGGACGTGCTACGATAAACAAGGACAGGTTACTACCTTCCGGTACATATTTCTACATCCTCAAATATAACGACAATAACATATCGCGGGATAAATCGGGGTATTTGTATATCAATTAACCCTGTATATACGGCACAGAAAAGAGGGAGGCGAATGTATTTTGTACTCCTTGAAAATGAAGTAGTTAAAAACAAGACAGATGAAGAAGATTTTTTTGATATTGGGATTATTCGGCTCCTGGATAGGTTTTGCACAACAGGAACCCCAATACACGCAGTATATGTACAATACTATAAGCGTCAATCCCGGTTATGCCGGTACCCGGGGAGCTACCAGCATGATGGGTTTGTACAGGCGGCAATGGGTTGGTCTGGAAGGGGCCCCGAAAACCGCACAGTTTTCCATACATTCCCCCATCAGCTACCAGGGGCACGGATTGGGCCTGTCCGTAATTAATGACGAAATAGGACCATCCAGGGATACTTATGTCAATGCCAGTTTCTCCTATAAATTACAACTGGATTACGATACCTGGCTGAATCTCGGGGTTATGGCCGGGGGGAGTTTTCTGGATGTAAACTACGATAAGCTGAATATCCATGATCCGGGAGACCCACAGTTAACCGGAAGGCTGAGTAAGTTTTCGCCCAACATTGGTGCAGGTGCCTACCTGCATTCGAGCAACTGGTATGTAGGATTATCGGTCCCGGCTTTGCTGGAAACGAATTTCTATGACGATATTCAACAGTCAGTAGCCAAGGAAAAAATGCATTTCTATCTTATCGGGGGATATGTTTTTGACCTTAATCCCATGCTGAAATTTAAACCGGCAGCCCTGGTCAAAGCAGTGAGCGGCGCTCCTTTGGGAGTGGATGTGTCGGCCAATTTCCTGTTCACTGACAATTTTACCCTCGGGGCCGCCTATCGCTGGGACGCTGCCGTGAGCTTTCTGGCAGGTTTTAGTATCACCGAAGGGCTGCACCTGGGGTATGCCTATGATTATGACACCACACGACTGGGAAATTACAACTCCGGGACCCATGAGATATTTGTCCGGTTCGAATTTATTTCCTCGTCCAGGAACAGAATGGTTTCCCCGAGATTTTTCTAATCCAAGCAACAGAATACAATGAATAAAATACTATACATAACGTTTTTTCTTATCCTGTGTAACCCTTTGTTGGCACAGGAAGGCAAAAAAGACCGTGCGGACAAGGATTACGATAAGTTCGCCTATATCCGGGCCAGTGAGCTATACGAAAGGCTCCTGAAGAATGGTTATGAATCCAAAGACCTGTATGGTAAACTGGCCGATACTTATTACTTTAACGCCCGTTACACAGAAGCCCTGCCGTATTACAGCAAAATGCTGGATTATGATGGAGAGACGGAACCCGGATATTACTACCGGTATGCCCAATGCCTTAAGGCAGATAAAAAGTATGAAGAGGCAGATAAGGTCCTGGATAAATTTTATACCCTTGTAGGATATCCGAAAAAAGATAACGCCAGCCTGCTTCATGCCGTGGAAACCCTGAAAAACGGGTCACCCCGTTACGTCTTGACCGATGCCGGGATCAATACCGGGTATGCCGATTTCGGAACCGGCTTTTACGGTAAGGACCAGGTAATATTTGCTTCGGCCAGGGATACGGGAATCTTTGTAAAAAGGACCCATAAGTGGAACCAGATGCCCTTTCTCAAGCTATATACGGCAACGATAGACAGTGCCGGAAAACTTGTTTCTCCGGAAAAATTGGGAGGAGAGGTGAACTCAAGGTACCACCAGACTACGGCAGTGGTAACAAAAGACGGGAAAACCATGTATTTTACGAGGAATAATTACCGGAAAGGAAAATTCCGGAAATCCGAAGACGGTACGAACCATTTGAAAATATACAGGGCTACCTATGCAGACGGGAAATGGGGGAATATCGAAGACCTCTCCATAAATAATGATGCTTATTCTACGGCCCACCCGGCGTTGAGCCCGGACGACAGGAACCTCTATTTTGTTTCCGACCGTCCCGGCACCCTCGGAGATACGGATATTTTTATTACCGAAATACTGGATGACGGTAGCCTCGGGCCTGTACAGAACCTGGGAGCGGATATAAACACCCCGGGTAAGGAAACTTTCCCCTTCATAGATGAAAACGGCAGGATATACTTTGCTTCCAACGGGCATGCCGGTTTGGGGGGACTGGATATATTCGCGGCTGTACGGGACCCCTTCGATCAGTACAGGACCGTAAACCTGGGAAGTCCGGTGAACTCCGTAAGAGATGATTTTGCCTTTATTGTACGTGGTGACGGAAAAGGGTTTCTATCCTCAAACAGGGAAGAAGAGACCGGGTTCGATAATATCTATGCCATATCCGAGAAAGAACCCCTTCAGTTGAAAGCTGCCCTTTGCGGACTGGTCAGGGACAGTATAACAAAAGAACCTTTGTCCGATGCAAAAGTGACACTTTATAATCGGGATAATCATGCGTTAAATGAAGTACTGACGGATGCTTCCGGGAATTTCTGTATGTCCGTATGGCCTTTTACCAATTATAATTTAAGGGCGGGCAAGGAAGAATATCAAAGTACGGAACATTGGGTAGATGAGCTCGAAAATGGTGAAAAAAGAGAAGTGGTCATGGAATTGGTGAGAGACGGCGTACAGGTAACCACGGGAGATGATCTTACTGAAAAAATGGGACTGAAACCTATCTATTTCGATTTTGACGGTTCGGGTATACGAAAAATCTCCGAAATAGAGCTTGGCAAGGTTATTGAAGTGATGAAACAGTATCCCCGCCTGGTTATAGAAGTACGTTCCCATACCGATAGCCGCGGAAGTGATGCCTACAATAAGGCACTTTCGGAAAGAAGGGCCCGGGCGACGGTAAATTACATTGTGAATAAAGGTGGCATTTCTCCCGACCGGATCAGTGGTAAGGGGTTTGGGGAAACCGAACTTATTAATTCCTGCGCAGATGGCGTATCGTGTACTGAAGAACAGCATCAGCAGAACAGGAGAAGTGAATTTATATTGATGCAAATGTAATTTTATATTCGTATTTTATACTCCCGGAAGACGGCTTTTCAGGATAATCTTTTATCCTTATGAATCAGCCCCGACGGATAACAATATTTTTTTAAGGGTTTTATGTTTTTTTACAGTCTTTATAATACAATTTGATTGTTCATAAGAATTACAGGAAGCTCCTGTATTACCGGAATGTATGGCACTGGCTGAAAAAATATAAGACAAATAAAATTAAGGCAAACGTACTCTTACAGACTGTTATAGCAAATGAAAAGCTGAAGTGGATTGAAATAAGATTTAATAATATTCGTTAAACTACGAACAAAGGCCCCACCCCTTGATATAGGTTACTGTGCGTAGTACATGCTAAATGAATAGAAAAGATGAAGAGAGAGGAAACAAACAACCGACCCCCAAAAGAAAACGATGTAGTCCCCGGTAAAGAGGCACTCAGTGTAAAAGAAGTATTGAGGAACCTGAAAGAAATCCTGAACCTTCGGACCAATAAGGAATTGTCCGATGTACTCGGGGTAAGAGCCAACACCATCTCGACATGGAAAAAAAGAAACAGTCTGGATTATAGCAGACTGGTTGCCATGGGCAAGCACCATAAACTGGACCTGAACAAATTATTCTCTAATAATGTGTTCGAACCTGATATGGAGAGAGATATTATTGCTGTCCCGAGAGAATTACAATACCAGTATGTTTCGAAAAGGCAGGACAGGAAATTTCTCAACAATCTGCCCAGGTACCGTTTTCCGTTTTCTTCTGCGGAAAATGCCAGGGCTTTTCAAACAACCGATTTATCATCTTCCATGACCTTTAAAGGAATATCTTATGTGGTCGCGGAGCCGTTGGAAGACACGGAGATTTTCGCTAGCGGAAAAACCTACGTGGTTGTCAATCGCGAACAGGGAATATTTATAGGACGGATAGAAAAGGATAAAAAGAACAAATCGCATGTCCACGTAATTACCAATAATCATACGATTATACCCGGAAAAGTGAGCATGATGCACAGGGAGATCATAGAGTTATGGGAAGTGACCAGTATGATCTATCAGGACTTTGTAGAGGGGTAATGAAGCTGACCTGTTACCTGTTTTGGGCCTGATGGCACGGGGCAAGATGCACATTTTAAACAGAAGCCCCGTTCTGTTTAAAATGTGCGATGGAAAAAAATATCCGGAAAATCCGGTAACTGGTTATCAGTTACCTGCTTTGGTTCTAGGGAAAAGGAAAGGTGAAAATCTTTCCTTTTTTATTTGTATTTTAGAATTTATTTCCCGGATATTTCAGTCCCCGGAAATAAAGAGTACGGGTATAATTACAAACCAACAAGTAGCCGATGCACGAATCTTTCTTTATCCATGCTTTTATCTATCTTGCCGGGGCGGTTATCATGGTACCTATAGCCCAGTATTTTAAATTGGGTTCCGTACTGGGATACCTGCTTGCCGGAATAATTATCGGTCCGTCTTTTCTGAAACTGGTTGGAGAAGAAAGCCAGGATGTTATGCATTTTGCCGAATTCGGGGTGGTGATGATGCTTTTTGTTATCGGCCTTGAACTCGAGCCTCTGCGTTTATGGCGGCTGCGCCGCCGTATCGTGGGACTGGGAGGGGCTCAGTTGCTCAGTACCGCCTTACTGGTTTTTATAATTTGCAGCCTGCTCGGACTTTCCTGGCAGGTTTCCCTTACCCTGGGAACGATCATATCCATGTCATCTACCGCCATAGTACTTCAGATACTGGAAGAGAAAGGATGGAACAAGACCATGGCAGGAAGGAGTGCATTTGCCGTACTTTTGTTTCAGGATATGGCCATTATTCCCATTCTGGCCATTTTGCCGTTGTTATCTTTAAACGGGGGAAATACCACTACTGAAGAAACTACTCTCCTGGGGCACCTTCCCGGGTGGGGCCAGACTCTGGCTGTGATTGGTGCCGTAACCATAATAATTGTAGCCGGTAAATACCTGTTGTACCCCGTATTCCGGGCTATGGCACGGACACGTCTGCGCGAAATGTTTACCGCCATCGTACTGCTGCTTGTTGTTGGAATTGCCCTCCTCATGCACCTTGTAGGGCTAAGTCCCGCCCTGGGGGCCTTTCTGGGAGGCGTGCTACTGGCCAACAGCGAATACCGGCATGAACTGGAAAGCGCCATAGACCCGTTTAAAGGGTTGCTGCTCGGCCTGTTTTTTATGACCGTGGGATCCACGATCGATTTTAAACTGGTAGTACAACAGCCCTGGATTATTACCGGGATGGTACTCGGGGTTATTCTCCTGAAGGCGGCGATATTGCTCTTGCTGGGAAAAATATTTAATATCCGCAATGCACAAAATTTTATTTTCAGTCTCGGCCTTGCCCAGATAGGAGAATTTGCTTTTGTACTGCTCAGTTTCAGCCTGGGAGAGGGGATAATTTCTGCGGAATTAAATTCCCTGATGATGGCTACGGTGGCCATATCCATGGCATGTACACCATTGCTTATGATGTTCAACGAAAAATTTATCCTCACCCGTTTGTGTGCTGTTAGCGTCGATGATAAAAATAAAGATTATTCCGATGTAGAGGAGGAGGAGAACCCTGTAATTATTGCAGGATATGGTCATTTTGGAAATACGGTAGGCCGTTTTTTACAGGCCCATAATATTCCCGTTACCGTATTGGACTACGACAGCGATAATGTGGATTTTCTGAGAAAAGTAGGCCTCAAAGTCTATTTCGGAGATGCTACCAGGCACGATCTCCTGGAAATTGCCGGGGCGAACAAAGCGGAAATTTTGATTATAGCTATCGGAGACGAAGAAAAACGGATGGTCCTGATAGAAACCGTTAAAAAACATTTTCCCCACCTCTATCTGCTGGTCCGTGCAAAAGACAGGAATGAAGCCTATAACCAGATGAACGCGGGAATGATGCATATCTACAGGGAAAGCCTGGATACCAGTCTGCGGCTTGGGGTGGATGCCCTCAAGATACTGGGCCATAAAAGGCATGAAGCCGTAAGGGCCGCAAAAACTTTTTTTGTTCATGATGAAAAAACACTCAAATACCTTTCCAGTATCCGGAACAATGAAGAATACATTGTAGCCATCCGCGAAAAAATGCAGGAATTGGATATATTGATGAAAGCAGATAGAGAAGAGTTTCAGGTGGAAGTCGAAGAAGAGGACCGGACAGGGGGTGGCAAAGACTTTCAGGTAAGATGAAAGGTGTTAAAAAAATGGTAAAAGTAACCGTGCCTCATCTTTCGGAAGGGCCGGGGGTTGATTAAGCCGAAAATAAACTATATATTTAGAGCATATAGAATCCCGGATTTCCGTAACTTTCTGTTGTGATTGTGTTTAGTCTGAATATTGCTGCGGGATATTCATACTGTTGTACGTATGGTAATTATCCCTGTATGTAATAGCTTACGGGAACCCGGGATCTTGTTCATATCAGGAAAATTATAACACATGCTCAAAAAACCGGTATATCTGGATTATAATGCGACCACGCCTTGCGACCCCGATGTTGTGGACGCTATGATTCCGTATTTTTCGGAACATTTCGGTAATACGGCCAGTAGGGACCACAGTTACGGCTGGGAAGCGGGTGAAGCGGTAGAGTTGGCCCGGAGAAAAATCGCCCGGCTCATAGGGGCGCCTTCATCCGGGATGGTATTTACTTCAGGGGCCACAGAAGCATTGAACTTTGCGTTAAAAGGAATTTCGGAGACGGGAAAACCTCATAAAAATCACATCATAACCTCCCGGACGGAACATGAAGCCGTATTGGATACCTGCCGGTATCTGGAAAAAAAAGGCTGTACGATAACATATCTCGGAGTAGACACTTTCGGAAATATCGATTTGCAGGAACTGGAAAGGGAGATCAGGCCCGAAACAGTGGCAATAGTATTGATGTATGCCAATAACGAAACGGGACTTGTACACCCGGTAAGGCAAATCGGGAAAATAACAAGAAAATACCGCGTCCTTTTTGTTTGTGATGCAACCCAGGCGGTCGGTAAGATCCCGGTAAATATCCTTGAAAACAATATAGATCTGCTGGCATTTTCATCTCATAAAATGTACGGGCCCAAAGGGGTGGGGGCATTGTATATGGGCGAAGAGGCCAGGAAAAGAATATCCCCGTTGCTTCACGGAGGAAAGCATGAAAAAGGATTTCGCAGCGGTAGCCTGAATGTACCGGGAATTGTGGGGTTCGGGAAAGCTGCGGAAATATGTTACGCACGGATGGATACGGAGTCCAGGCGCCTGGAACGGCTCCGGAATATGATGGAAAACATATTACTTACCGCGGACAGGCTGGCAGTGAATGGCGATACGGGGAACAGGCTTTCACATGTTACCAATATTTCCGTCGACGGGATAGAAGGAGAGACGTTCATACTGTCCCTCGCTATGGATATTGCCGTGAGCTGCGGAAGTGCATGTTCGGGAAATGTACATACCCCTTCCCATGTTCTTCGGGCCATGGGAATGTCGGCAGAGCAGGCGGGAAATTCCCTGCGCCTGAGCCTCGGAAGGTTTACGACGGAAGAAGAGGCCCGTTTCGCCGCAGAAACCATAGTCCGGGCGATTAAGGAGAGAAGGAAAAGACGATTGATAACGACAAACGGCTGATATCGTTCGGTACGAAGCGAAATTAAAAGACAGATCGTTGAGTTTAGCAAAAGAAATACGGCAGATCATTGAAGCCTACGACCAGGCTACAGCGCAGGGAAAGAGGACCGCGCTGGCCACGGTGGTACATGTGGATGGATCGTCCTATCGCCGTCCCGGGGCCCGGATGCTTATTACCGAAGACGGGGAACTTACGGGAGCCATAAGCGGGGGGTGCCTTGAAGGAGATGCCTTGCGAAAATCGTTGTTGGTCATTATGCAGGATTATCCCATGCTGGTAACTTATGATACTTCCGATGAGGATGACGCTCTTCTGGGTGTTGGTCTCGGATGTAACGGTATTATACGGGTGCTGATCGAACCCGTGTCCGGTTCCGTATCTCCGAATCCCGTGGAATTTTTGAAAAAACTGGAAAAAGACAGGTATCCCGCTGTCCTTGTAACCCTTTTTTCCCTGGAAGATCACAGAAGCAGAATGCAGGGGACCTGCCTGTTCCTGAAAGAAAAAGAATCTGCCGGAGAACTGGATGGAAGGCTGCTGCAGGAATCCCTTTTACAGGAAAGTATTACTGTCCTGGAGAACCGGCATTCCGTTTTTAGGAAATACCGGGCGGAACAAGAAGAAATAGTTGCTTTCATACAGTATATCGAGCCGGAAATAAACCTGGTTATTGCAGGGGCGGGGAATGATATTTTTCCCGTAGTAGAGATGGCCGGCATACTCGGATGGAAAGTTACCCTGATAGACGGCCGGCCGAACTACGCCAACAAACAGCGTTTCTCCTCGTGCACTATTGTGATCGGCGAACCCGAAAAAGCATTGAACATGATAGAAACAGATAACCGAACCGCCGTTTTACTAATGACACATAACTATAATTACGATAAAGTCATGATGCGGCAGTTGCTGCAAAAGGACATTCCGTACATTGGAATGCTCGGGCCTGAAAAAAAGCGGGAACGCCTACTGGATGAACTTCGGGAAGAGGGTATGGAGATAAATGCCGCCCCGGCAAATGTCTTTAGTCCGGTGGGACTGGATATAGGAGCGGAGACTTCCGAAGAAATAGCACTGTCCGCGATTTCGGAAATAAAAGCTGTTTTTGCCGGGAAACCGGGAAAATATCTCAGGGATAACAAAGGGAGTATCCATAAAACTAATGACACAGAACTAACAGATAAAATAAATATAAATGCCTAGAGCATTATTTACAATTGCTACAACCGTAATCCTGTTTTCCTGTCAACACGAAAGACCGGAAGGCATTATCATTAATTCTGTTACAGGAAATACACAGATAGACAGTCTGTATATTTCATCGGAGGTACCGGCCGAAGAAAGTAAATATCTGGCAGTTGTTTCCCCCGGAGATAAGGACATCCATATAAACAGTTCTGCGGAACATCCTGTTGCTGTCAGGATATCTACCAAAGACGGGAAGAAAAATTATCATATACTTTTGATGCCGGGTAAAGAACTGGATATCATTATAGAAAAAGATTCCACACTCCACACGAATAATTTAAGTGACTCCCTCCTGAATTATATTACCAGCAGCACGCTTCCGTTTCTCAACGATAACCTCAATATTTTGATGGGGAAAAATACTCCTAAAGATACCGTTGTTAAGATACTGGATGAGTTTCGTTTAAAAAGAGATAGTATCATTAATATTTACACAGATAAGATTACAAAGGAAGAAACAGGTTTGATTAAACTACACAACTCTGTTAGAATAAATAACTTTCTACTTTATTACGGACTTGTTTTTAATGATATAGATCCGGGAGACGCGATCTTTGATTTTACCGAACGAATAGATCATAATGATCCTTTTTTTAAAGAATATCATAATCTCGCATTGCTTAAACTGATGAGAGGATATCTTGCAACAAAAGATTCCTTGGAAAGCATAGAATCGTTTCTTGATTATGTGAATAATATTACCGTTAATAAAGAATTACGGGATTGGTATAAAGTGTGTTATGTCAGAGAATTGATAGAGCATTCCGGGCCGTGGAGAAAATATCAGGATAAATTCAGTGTTTCCGTACTGAAGGATATACTGCAAAAAGAAAAGTCTAATATGTTTTATGATGATCTTCGGGAAATCTCGGAACCCTACCTGTTAACCCGAAACGGAGAGATGGCGTATGATTTTGAAGCAGAGCAAATAAACGGTGAAAAAATAAAATTGTCCGATTTTAAAGGAAGTATTGTGTTTATTGACGTGTGGACAACCTGGTGCGGACCGTGTAAAAAACAAAGGCCGGAAGTCATGGCCCTGGCTGGGAAGTATAAGGATAATCCGGAAGTAAAGGTGTTGATGATCTCCGTAGATAACTTAAAGAAAGCATGGGATGATTATACCCGAAAGCAACCCGGAGATTTCGGGACCGAATTATATGCAGAAGGTGGGTTTCAGGGAGATTTTGGTTATAATTACAATATTCATTATGTGCCGAGATACATGGTAATAGATAAGGACGGAACCATAATAAACTCACACCTGGAGAAAGCTTCGGATGCCATTGATGTTATAGAGGCCCTGGTCTCGGAAAACCAGACATAAATCATATCTTTTGAGTACTGATCATTATGCTATTATCATCCTTGCCGCGGGAAATTCCAGTCGCCTGGGGCAACCGAAACAGTTGCTGGAATATAAAGGCAAAACCCTGTTGCAAAATGCGGTGGATGAAGCCCTGGGCACAGGTGCGGAACATGTGGTGGTTATACTGGGCGCCAATGCCGGTAATATAAAAGCCGGAATAAAGGGAGACGGGATAACATTCCTGGAAAATCCGGATTACAGAAAAGGTATGGCTTCCGGAATATCTCTCGGTACCGGATACCTGGAAAAAAAGACTGGAAACAATACAGATGGAATATTAATTATGTTATGTGACCAGCCTTTTGTAAATTCGGGACTTCTGACGGCCTTGATGAAAAAAAGGGAAGAAACAGGCGCCCCCGTAGTAGCCAGTCGGTACGGGAACCGCAAAGGCGTTCCCGCAGTATTTCACCGGAATGTATTTCCTGAACTCCGGGAATTGACCGGAGATCAGGGTGCAAAAGGGATTATCCGCAACTATGCCGACCGGACGGAGACCGTAGAATTTCCGCAGGGGCATATAGATATCGATACTATGGAAGACTATCACAGGCTGACAGAGGGTGATAAAAATTAATAAAAAGGATCAATGATAAAAGATACATACAACAGAACACACGATTATCTCAGGATATCCCTTACGGATGTATGTAACCTGAGATGTTTCTATTGTATGCCGGATGAAGAATATGACTTTACTCCCGAAACCAGGCTGATGCAGGTAGATGAAATAGAGCATATTGCAAGGACCTTTATTGATCTTGGAATTAAAAAAATAAGACTCACCGGGGGAGAACCCCTCGCCAGAAAAGATGTGGGGGAAATATTAAAAAGGCTGGCCGGGCTTCCCGTAACGCTCACCATGACGACCAATGCTACCCTTCTTCACCGTTATATAGATGTGCTGGAAAAAGCAGGCGTCCGGTCATTGAACATCAGCCTGGACACCCTGAAGACGGAAAAATTCCTGTGGATGACCAGGAGAAAGCAGTTCCGCATGGCACTGGATAATATAAATATGGCCATAGAAAGAGGGTTTCATGTAAAAATCAATGCCGTGGTGATGAAGGGGTTAAATGACAATGAGATAACGGATTTTGTAAAATGGACCAAAGACACCCCGGTGCACGTTCGTTTTATTGAATTTATGCCTTTTAACGGTAATAAGTGGACGAGTAACCAGGTATTTACCTGGCAGGAAATGCTGGAGACAATAGGTTCGGAATACCGCTTTGAGCGCCTGGAAGCAAAACCTAACGATACGGCGAAGAAATACCGGGTTCCCGGCCATAGGGGAACCTTTGCCGTGATAAGTACCATGAGCGCGCCTTTTTGCAGCGGATGCAACCGTATGAGGCTCACTGCCGACGGAAAAATGAAAAACTGCCTGTTCTCGAAAGGAGAAACCGACCTTTTGTCCGCATTGCGCAGGGGAGAGGACCTTGAGCCGCTGATCCGGGAAAATGTATTGCGAAAGGCCAAAGGACTGGGAGGCCAGATGGATGAAGATTTTAAAAAACTCGACGGTGATAAGATAGATAACCGCAGTATGATAAGCATAGGAGGGTAACCGTAGTAAACGTCAAATACATATAGAGTAAACAGTATGATTTCGGTAACCGAAGGCAGAAAAATTATAAGAGACCACACATTGCCCTTACGGCCGGTAACTATAGACACAGACAGGGCCTCGGGATATGTCCTTGCCGAAGATGTACGTGCTGGCTGCGATATCCCTCCTTTTGACCAATCGGCCATGGACGGGTATGCGATTCTTTATACCGGTTGGAAAACCGGGGAAGCATTGCAGGTAGACGGAGAAATACCGGCAGGACAGGCAGGGACATATGAGCTCCCTTCCGGAAAGGCGGCGCGGATATTTACGGGGGCACCGATGCCGGAAGGAGCGGACACCGTGGTCATGCAGGAAAAAACAGAAAGGGAAGGAAACAGGCTTTTTATAAAAGATCCGGAACTGGAAAGAGGAAACAATGTAAGGCAAAAAGGGACCGAAATACGGAAAAGCGAACTGGCACTTGCAAAAGGTACGGTACTTACGCCGGCGGGAATAGGTTTTTTATCCGGGGTGGGGATTACAGAAATAAAAGTATTTCCCAGGCCTTCCGTCGCTGTTATTGTCACCGGGAATGAATTGCAGGCTCCCGGAAATCCCCTTCAACAGGGGCAGATATATGAGTCGAATTCGTTTATGCTGAAAGCTGCACTTCGTGAAATGGGGATTACAGATATATCCGTTGACAGTGCCGGGGATAACCTGGACGAGCTGACAACTGTACTCGGAGAGTATATCGAAAGTCACGATGTGGTATTGCTTACCGGAGGGGTCAGTGTCGGGGATTATGATTTTGTTGTAGAGGCAGCTTCAGGGTGCGGTATAACACAAAGGTTCCATAAACTCAGGCAACGCCCCGGAAAGCCTCTCTATTTCGGGACCAAAGGACAAAAAATTGTTTTCGGACTGCCGGGGAATCCTTCGTCCGTACTTACCTGTTTCTACGAATATGTCTGGATGGCACTGCAAAAACTTTCGGGGCAGGAAAAACAACTGGCAGCACTTAATGTTCCCCTGGGTAATGAGATTTCGAAAAAGAATGCCCTGACACAATTTTTAAAAGGGGTTTACACCGATGGGGAAGTGACGCCGCTTTCCGGCCAGGAATCCTTCAGGATGGGGTCTTTTGCCCATGCCAATTGTCTTATACGGCTGGGAGAAGAAGCAAAAGACTATACAAAGGGAGAAAAAGTAGAAATACACCTGTTGCCGGTATACGGGTAGTATCCCTGAAATTTCAGGACTGCCTTTGCCTTGGAGAAGGAAAGGAAAAAATAACAGGATAACCCTAACAAAAATACAAGATGAAGATATTGGTTTTCGGACAATTGACAGACATTTTCGGGGGCTCTTTTGTACGAATGGAGGATATTCCGGATACGGATACCCTGGTCAGGAAACTGGAAGAGAAATACCCGGTATTGAAACGAATGAAATACCTCATTGCCATAAATAAGGAAATTGTCAGGGAGAATACCCTGTTGGCAGATGGAAATGAAGTATGCCTTCTCCCTCCTTTCTCCGGAGGATAAGACAGGTAATATTCCTTCCGGATGTCTTACTTTAATGATAAATTCTATAATCCGAAAAATGAAACGTACCCCTAAAAACATATTCAGACAAGGAGCCATACCGGCGTCTTTTGTAGGAGAAAGTATAGCAAAACACAGCAGTAAAACCGAAATAGGAGCCCATAGTATTTTTCTGGGACAGGTACGGGCTGATGAAGCAGAAGGAAAAAAAGTAACTGCCATCGAATATACGGCTTATGAAGAAATGGCTCTGGAAAAGATGCACGAAATAAGGGAGTCTGCCTTCGCAAAATATCCTGTTACCTGTATGCACATCTATCACAGCCTGGGAAAAGTGAAAACCGGGGAAATATGCCTTTTCGTGTTTACGTCTTCACCACACCGGAAAGCAGCTATCGAAGCCTGTAATGAAATCGTGGAACGAATAAAGGCGGAACTTCCCATATGGGGAAAAGAATTGTTTGAAGATGAAGGGTATCAATGGAAAGTCAATAACTAAGATTTCCTCCGGTACAGGAAATTAGTTGTTTTTTTGAATTGTCGGAAAGCCCGGTTTTGTCCCTGCCTCTCAAGGGAACCTTACCACATAAAACTCCCTCACGCAGATGATGTGAAACCGAATCACAGGGCGGGTGGTTTACCTTCACCCGGTTATATATTTAAAACCGTCCGTACGGCTGGGTTCCCGGCAAGGTTTTGTTCTATATTAAAAAGATTTCTTCGCATAGAACAGGACCTGAGGAATTTCGGTATTTCCTTCTTCTTATTTATTTTGAACAAATATAAATAGTTATATCGCTGTGTAAAATTTGCCATGCTGATTATCGTAACTGGTATATTATAATTAATTTTAAGCTATTCAGGTTTATCAGTTACAACTTCAAATTTAAAATATGGCACAGTATACACTTCGGATTAATGGTGTGGAACACCAGATAGATGCAATGCCCGACATGCCCCTGTTGTGGGTATTACGGGATGTCCTGGACATGAAAGGAACAAAATTCGGATGCGGAAAGGCCCTGTGCGGTGCCTGTACGGTGCATTTCGATGGTGTTGCTACCAGGTCTTGCAGCCTTCCCGTTTCTGCGGTACAATCCGCAGAGATCACTACTATAGAAGGATTGTCGGAAAACGGCGATCACCCGCTACAGAAAGCCTGGGCGGAGCATGTCGTTCCCCAATGCGGGTATTGCCAGACCGGGCAGATCATGTCGGCTGCGGCCCTTCTCCGGGAAAATCCGTCGCCGTCCGATGAAGAAATAGACAGTGCCATGCAGGGCAATCTTTGCCGCTGTGGTACATACAACAGGATAAAAACGGCCATACGCACCGCTTCGGAAAAATAATCCCTTTTTAAAATACCAGCTTTATGAAATCATCTGTACTTAAATCTCCCGAAAAGGATAAAGAAACTACAATCATATACAAGCCGGGGAGGAGGGATTTTCTCAAACTGGGCTCTCTCGCTGCTACCGGGTTGATACTCGGTGTTAACTTCAGTTGCTCCGACCGTAAGAAGGGGGGAGAAATCACGGAACTTAGGTCCGGTGCTTACCTTACGATTACCTCCGACGGGAAAGTGATTATAACGGCACACCGCTCGGAGATGGGACAGGGGGTCCGTACATCCCTGCCGCTTATTGTAGCCGATGAGCTGGGAGCTGACTGGGAAAAAGCCGAGATCGTCCAGGCAGAGGGAGACGAAGAGAAATACGGCAACCAGAATACCGACGGATCATTTTCCGTACGGATGTTCTATAAACCCATGCGTGAAGCCGGTGCTACGGCAAAATTACTGCTCATCCGTGCCGCTGCCGGAAAGTGGGAAGTAGACGAAAGTGAATGTGATACCGATAACGGAAAAGTAATCCATAAGTCCTCCGGAAAATCTGCAGGCTTCGGAGAACTGGTGGATCTTGCAGCTGCACTGCCCTTACCCAAACCGGAAGAGATTACGCTGAAAGACCCTTCGGAGTTTAAAATAATAGGGAAAGATACTCCTATCATTGACCTTCAGGATATCGTTACCGGTAAAGCAGTATATGGCATTGACGCTAAAGTGCCCGGGATGAAAATAGCTGTTATTCAGCGCTGTCCGGTTGTCGGTGGTAAGGTGAAATCTGTTAATGATAAAGCAGCGCTGGCCATCGAGGGTGTCCTGCAGGTACACACTATCGAGGGAGCGGGAATTCCGCCCCAATTGCATAAGCCTCTGAGCGGAGTAGCCGTGATTGCCGAGAATACCTGGGCGGCGATCCGGGGAAGAAAGGCGCTGGAAATCGAATGGGACCTCGGTCCGAATGCCGGTTACGATTCGGATAAACAACAGCAGGAGTTACTGGAAAAAACGAAAGAAAAAGGCACCGTAAGGAGGCAAAGGGGAGATTTTGACAAGACCCTTAAAAACGCCTCAAAAGTTATAGAAAAAACATACCTGGCACCGTTTTATGCTCACGGTACCATAGAACCCCCTGCTGCTTTGGCCAGGGTGAAAGATGGCAAATGCGAAATATGGGCGCCTTCACAACACCCGCAATGGGCAAGGGATTCCGTGGCGGATGCCCTGGGTATGGACGTAAAAGATGTTAGCGTTAATGTAACCCTGATAGGAGGAGGTTTCGGCCGTAAATCCAAGCCGGATTTTATAGTGGAAGCAGCCTTGTTGTCCCAAAAGTCCGGATTCCCGGTGAAAATTCAATGGACGAGAGAAGATGATATACAGCACGATTTCTATCATGCCCAAAGCGCACAGCGGATACGGGCGGTTATAGATAAGGACAATAAAGTGAGCGGATGGAACCATCATTCCACTTTCCCTTCCATAAGTTCTACTTCCGATGCCGGTGCCGTTCAGCCCTCGGACGGGGAAATGCGGCTCGGGTGCGTGGATTTTCCCTATGACGTACCTTCCGTACGTATTGAAACCCATGATGCCAAAGCCCATGTGCGCATAGGATGGTTGCGTTCGGTGAGTAATATCCACCATGTTTTTGCCGCGGGGAGTATGCTCGATGAAATTGCCGAGGCCCGGCAAATGGACCCTGTAGCCAATGTCCTGGATATGTTGGGCGAGGACCGAAGTATTACATTTAACGAAGAGATGCCACAGGGAGAATACGATAATTATGGAGAGAACATAAAGGATTATCCGTGGGAAACAGGAAGGCTGCGGCAGGTGATCGAACGCGTCGCCGAAAAATCGGGATGGGGAAGGGAGATGCCGGAAGGCCGTGCCCTGGGATTTGCCGCACACCGTAGCTTTCTCACTTACGTAGCATGCGTGGTAGAAGTTGCCATAGACGATCGCAATCATATAACCATACCCAATGTTTATTATGCCCTGGATTGTGGTCAGGCTGTAAATACCGACCGTATCCGCTCCCAGTTCGAAGGGGGGGGGCAGTTTGCAGCCAGTCTTGCGTTGAACAGTGCTGTGACCGTTAAGGACGGGCAGGTGGTACAGGACAATTTCGATACCTATCAGATCGTACGGATGCCTCAGGCCCCTCAGAAAATCCATGTGGATATTGTAGAAAGCGATGCCAAACCTACGGGTGTGGGAGAACCTCCGGAGCCTCCTTTTATTCCCGCTTTGTGCAATGCCATCTATAGAATAACGGGCAAACGGGTACATAAACTGCCGGTGGACCTGGAAGCGTAATAAGCTAAGAGAGCGGATACCTGCCTTTAGGATCAATGATATAAAGGATATTTACAAAGCGCCGGGTGTACAGGGTTCCATGGCCTGTTTTATCCGGACGCTGCCTTTTTTAGGAATTTCCGGTAGTATCGGGAGCGATTAACCGTGGCCCCTCATATTTTTTGGCCGGTAAAGCCCGGTCTGTCCCTCCTTTTTTAAAGAGCTCCGGCTTCTGCTATTTGTTCCTGTTCTGTAAAAGAACACAAAATAGTTTCATAATAAGGGGATAATAATTAATTTCACGCTTTGATTTCAACATGCTCATAACTGTCCTTTCCGGATGGTAACGGTCTTATATATCCTCTCCCGGTAAGTGCCGGAAGACAGGAAAAACTGCGGACCGGACATATGCATTCGAAAAAGATCGAACAATAGTGGAAAAGTACTTACAGGAACTAAATGAAGCACAGCGGGCGCCCGTACTTCACGTGGATGGCCCTTTGATGGTTATTGCAGGAGCGGGATCGGGTAAGACAAGGGTGCTTACATACCGGATAGCCTACCTGATGAGTAAAGGAGTGGATGCGTTCAATATCCTGTCTCTCACCTTTACCAACAAGGCTGCCCGGGAGATGAAGAAGCGGATTGCCGATATTGTGGGGAACAGCGAGGCCAAAAATCTCTGGATGGGAACCTTCCATTCCATCTTTGCAAAGATACTGCGCTTTGAAGCCGACAAATTGGGATATCCCAGCAATTTTACCATTTATGATACGCAGGATTCCCAGCGTCTCATCAATGCTATTATCAAGGAAATGGGGCTGGATAAGGATGTATATAAATACAAACAGGTACAAAGCCGTATTTCATCCTATAAGAACAGTCTTATAACCGTAAAGGCCTATTTTAATAACCCCGATCTGGTTGAGGCCGATGCTATGGCCAAAAGACCCAGAATGGGAGATATTTATGCTGCTTATGTGGAGCGCTGCTTTAAGGCAGGAGCTATGGATTTTGACGACCTGCTGCTAAAGACCAATGAACTGCTTACCCGGTTTCCGGAAGTACTGGCCAAGTACCAGGAACGGTTCCGCTACATCCTGGTGGATGAGTACCAGGATACAAACCATTCTCAGTACCTTATCGTAAGGGCTTTGAGCGACAAATTCCAGAATATTTGTGTGGTAGGGGACGATGCACAGAGCATCTATGCGTTTCGAGGTGCGAACATCAATAATATTATGAACTTCCAGCGCGATTATGACGATGTGAAAGTCTACAGGCTGGAACAGAACTATCGTTCTACAAAAAATATTGTGGAAGCGGCCAACTCCGTGATCGAAAAGAACAAAACAAGGCTGGATAAGGTAGTATGGACGGCCAATGAAGAAGGGGGGAAGATCAAGGTAAACCGGAGCATTACGGATGCCGAAGAGGGCAGGTTTGTTGCCGGGTCGATTTTTGAGACCAAAATGCAACACCAGCTCGCGAATAACCGGTTTGCGGTTCTGTACCGGACAAACTCCCAGTCGAGGGCCATAGAGGATGCTTTGCGGAAACGCGATATTCCGTATCGTATTTACGGAGGCCTGTCCTTTTACCAGCGCAAGGAAATAAAAGATGTACTGTCGTACCTTCGCCTGGTGATAAACCCTAAGGATGAAGAAGCATTGAACAGGGTGATCAATTTCCCGGCAAGGGGAATAGGACAGACCACGCTGGAAAAACTTACCGTAGCGGCCAATCATTATAAGCGTTCCGTTTTTGAAGTGATGGAACACCTCGACAAGATAGATCTGAAGATCAATGCCGGTACACGCCGAAAACTTCAGGATTTTGTGACCATGATCAAGAGTTTCCAGATCACCGCCCAGAGCGCGGATGCTTTTGTACTTGCCGAACATGTTGCCAAGAAGACCGGGATACTGCTCGAATTTAAAAAAGACGGTACCCCAGAGGGGATAGCCCGTATGGAGAATGTGGAGGAATTGCTGAACGGTATCCGAGATTTCGTGGAGGGACAACAGGAAATAGACGATGCTACGGGATCTATTGCCGAGTTCCTGGAGGATGTGGCGCTGGCTACGGACCTGGATAATGATACGTCGGACGATGACCGGGTTGCCCTGATGACGATACACCTGGCAAAGGGACTGGAATTTCCTTATGTATATATTGTGGGAATGGAAGAAGACCTTTTCCCGTCCGCCATGAGTATGAATACCCGGAGCGAACTCGAAGAGGAAAGGCGACTGTTCTATGTGGCGCTGACCAGGGCAGAAAAACAGGCTTACCTGACGTATACCCAAAGCCGTTATCGCTGGGGAAAACTCATCGACGCCGAACCGAGCAGGTTTATAGAAGAGATCGATGAGAAATTCCTGGAATACCTTACCCCGCCAATGGATTCTTCTTACCGGTACAAACCGATGATCGATGCGGATATTTTCGGGGAGGTGGACAAAAGTAAGTTACGGCTTAACAAGCCCGTAAGCAGTACCCCTCCGGATAAAAAAGGGCCCTCGGAGAATCAGCTCCGAAAGCTGCGGAAAATCAAGCCGGACTTGGGGAGTCCCGTGGGCAACGGAAATGCGGCCCCTTCCGATCTGTCCGTAGGTAGCAGGGTAGCACATTCCCGTTTCGGAAATGGCCAGGTCATTAAACTGGAAGGAGCCGGAAACGACCGGAAAGCGGAAATAAAATTTGATAACGGGGAGTTGAAAAAATTACTTCTGCGTTTTGCCAAGCTGGATATTGTTAAATAAATTCTTATGAGTGTAACTAATATCGTAATATCCTTACTTTCGGTTTTTAGCATATTATTACTCTCTGCTACCTTTTTTATTTCGTCCGAATCTGAAATTTACCGCCTGATCTCCTATTTTGATTATGTGCTCTGTTTTATATTTCTTATTGATTTCTTCAATCAATTGGTCAAAGCACGGGATAAGAAGAGCTACTTCATAAGGCTTGATGGTTAGATTTACTGTCGTCCATTCCGGTGGTCCACGAGTTCCGATATATCCGTATATTTCGGGTTTTCAGGATACTCCGGATAATAAAGTCCATAAAACTCTTAGTAGATTTTATACGAAAAAACAAATCGGCTTCGCTATACGGGTTCGTAGTCTTTACTGCTTTTGTTACTCTGGTACTTTGTACTACTGCAGTATTTATGTAGAAAAGGGCATAGATAATATAAAAACGGCTGAAGACGCGCTGTGGTGGAGCTATGTAACGATAACAACGGTGGGTTACGGTGATTTTTATCCGGTGACCAAATGTGGGTAAAGCAATTGCAACGATATTGATATTCTGTGGTATAGGTACGTTTGGGACAGCAGTATCGTTCATAAATGATAAAGTCTCCACATTTAAAAAATAAGCCAGGTAAAATCAAAAAAAAATCCCGGATTCCATATACTGTGGTGGAATCCGGGATTGGAAATTAAGAGTTTAAAAGGTGGTTTCTAGAACAAATACCTTTCAGCTTCGCCGTTTTCGTTCAGGATAATCATAACGTTTCTTTCATTCGGATTGATCTCGGATGCAATCTGCTTAGCATCTTCAACATTTTGTATTTTCTTACTGTTTATCCCTACCAGTATTCTTCCTTCCAGATTAGCATTGTTCAGGTAAGGAGCGGTACGGGTAATTTTTACCCCTCCTTTGATACCGAATTTTTTCCTGTCCTTATCGGAAATGTTTTTTATCTGCATTCCCAGTTCGTTCAAGGTGTATGTATTGATCTTGCTCAGGGTCACCGGAATGGTTTTCATATCGCCTTCCCTGTCTATGGCAACTTTAATGATGTCACCGGGACGTTTGGAATTGAGGTACCCGGTAAGGTCGGCAAATTTGGTCACCTTAATATTATCCACACTTTTTATGACATCTCCTTCCCGGATTCCTGCTTTTTCCGCTCCAGACTCTTCTTCCACACCGGCTATATATAAACCTTCAATGTCATTAAGTCCCTTTTCCACAGCATAAGGGGCATTTTTCGGGAGTATGGATACCCCCAAAAGACCCTTTTGTACATTCCCGTATTCCAGCAGGTCTTCCACTACTTTTTTGGCAATATTACTCGGTACGGCAAAAGCATAACCGATATAGGTCCCGGTCCGGGATGTAATGGCGGTGTTGATACCTATCAGGTCGCCATTTGTGTTTACCAGGGCGCCTCCGCTGTTTCCCGGGTTTACCGCAGCGTCGGTCTGGATAAAGGACTGGCTGTTGCTGCCGCTGAGATCCCGCGATTTGGCACTGATAATACCTGCAGTTACGGTAGAAGTAAGGTTAAAAGGGTTTCCTACCGCAAGTACCCATTCCCCGACCCTGGCATTATTCGAATCCCCGAAAGCCAGATAAGGGAGTTTATCTTCCGTATCTACTTTAATAAGCGCTATATCCGTAGAAGGATCAGAACCTATAAGTTCGGCCGTATACGTTTTATTGTTATTGAGTGTTATGGATAACTCACTGGCCCCGTCAATAACGTGATTATTGGTAACAATATAACCATCGGGAGAGATGATAACCCCGGACCCGGTGCCGACCTGCGTACGTTCTCTGGCATTTCCGAAGAAAAGGTCCTGAAGGCTCATTGGCCCTCTGCTGGTTATTTTATTGGTGACATGCACCACGGCATGTATTGTCTTTTCCGCGGCCTCCGTAAAATCGGTAGCTTCCGCAGCTGCCAGCGGAGACGGGTGATAACTTGCTGTTACAAAATTGGGGGTATTGTCCTTATGCTCAACAATTAACGGGGATTTTTCGAAAAAAGCTTTATAAATCCCCAAAGTAAAAAGTCCTCCCAGGACAGATACCATAAGTAAACCGATAAATTTTTTCATAGGTTTAGGTTTTAATTTTATGATTTCTCAAATGTTGTTAAAAAATTTTTGTTTTTTGCCTCCCGGCATAAGAGAAGAGACTTCAGGATCTTCCCGGCCCTTGCCGGTTGTTTTGCAACGACACAAGGCTCTTTGCCGGAGTAATCAAGTGTTTTTCGTTCGTTTACCATACCGGGACAGATACCCCGGAACGGAAATTTAACATTCAAATTTAAGCGTTTATTATTTTAACATTTCAACTTTAACGGCAGTTTAACAAGCATATAATAACTGTTAAATTGTATATTTGCCATAATTGAAAAACGGTCGGACAGTCGACGTAAACCAGAACGAATGCACTTAATATTTCATAAATATCAGGGGACGGGAAACGATTTTGTGATGATCGATAACCGCCGGCAATACTTTCCCAAAAATGATACCAAACTGGTGGCCAGGCTTTGTGACCGAAAATTTGGCATAGGTGCTGACGGCCTCATACTCCTGGAGAATGACCGGGATGCCGATTTCAGGATGGTCTACTATAATGCGGACGGAGGAGAGAGTACCATGTGCGGTAATGGGGGCAGATGTATTGTAGCTTTTGCGGGTTTCCTGGGAATTGCCGGAGAGCAGACGGATTTTGTTGCGGTTGACGGAATGCACCACGCTGTTTTAAAAGAAGACAGGGTACGCCTGCAAATGTCTGATGTGGATATTATTGAGGTTTTTGACAATTACGTATTCCTCAATACCGGTTCCCCGCATCACGTACAGGAAATAAACGACATCGACAATTTTGATGTTAAGGCCAACGGGGAGAAATTGCGTTATGGCAAGTATGGCAAAGGCGGCAGTAATATTAATTTTGTCAGCCCGTCCGGAAATAATGTTTTCAGGGTAAGGACATATGAAAGGGGAGTGGAAGACGAGACCTTGTCCTGCGGAACGGGAGTTACCGCAGTGGCTATTGCCATGCACCGCACGGGTAAGGCAACGGGGAATACCGTAACACTGGATACTCCCGGAGGAAGACTTACCGTTTCTTTTGAAGAACGGGACGGGAAGTATACGAACGTACATCTCGAAGGCCCGGCAACGCGGGTGTTTCAGGGAGAAGTCGATGTGCTTTAGAAAAGATTCCTGAAAATCCCCGTGAACCATTTGTATTCAAATCGGAAGTAGATCATGATGACCCTTACCGGAAAAAAGATATTTTTAAGAGCCCTGGAACCCGAAGACCTCGATTTCCTGTACCTGCTGGAGAACGATGAAACGATATGGGAAGTAAGCGAGACACAGGTGCCGTATTCAAGGTATATCCTTAAAGAGTACCTTAAAAACAGTCATAAGGATATATACGAGGTAAAGCAGTTACGCATGGCAATAGCGGATTTTGATCAGAAACTCCTGGGATTTATAGACCTTTTCGATTTTTGTCCGAAGAACAAACGGGCCGGGGTAGGTATTGTAATACTGGAAACTTCCCAAAGGAACAGGGGTATCGGTACCGAAGCATTGCAACTGCTTACGGATTATGCTTTTGCTCACCTGGGAGTCCACCAGCTATATGCCAATATAGCAGTAGATAATACCGCCAGTATTAAATTGTTCTCCAATCTCGGTTTTAAGGAAGTGGGAGTAAAGAAAGACTGGAATTTTACCGGGGGAGTGTTCAAAGACGAAATTTTATATCAGAAAATCAATAATTCATAAGTAAAACCGGAGCACAGGCCTCCGGTAGTGTCCAAACGAGAATATCCATATGTATATACGAAAGATAATAGTTGCTGTTTTACTCCTTGGTGTAGTTCTGGGCCTGGTATTTGTATATCGCATCTATACAGCTATTTTCGCCCCTAATACCGGCTTTAATAACGATGAAGCTTATGTCTACGTTTCTACCGGGGCAAACTTTTCGGAAGTCAGGGAACAGCTGGAACCTTTGCTGAAAAATATCCGGACTTTTGAGAAAGTGGCCGAGAGAAAAGGATATGTAGCCAATCCCAGGGCTGGAAAGTATGTCATAAAAAAGGGCATGAGTAATAACGATATTGTGAATACCCTTCGAAGCAGGAACACACCGGTGAACGTGTCTTTTAACAACCAGGAAACCCTGGAGAAACTTGCCGGAAGAATAGCAGCACAGATAGAAGCCGATAGCGTGGAGTTGGTAGACACATTCCGGGACACGGTTTTTCTGGACAGTCTTCGGCTGACGGAAGACCAGGCATTGGGACTTTACATTCCCAATAGCTACGAATTTTTCTGGGATACTTCGGCAAAAGAGTTCAGGCAAAGGATGGTAAAAGAGTACGACAGGTTCTGGAACGAGGAACGCCTGGCCAGGGCCAGGGCACAAAACCTCTCTCGCAAAGATGTGATCACTCTGGCCTCCATTGTGCAGAAAGAAACAGCCAGGGCTGATGAAAGACCAAGAGTGGCCGGTGTATACCTGAACAGGCTCCGCAGTAACATACTGCTACAGGCAGATCCCACGGTGATCTATGCACTTAAGAGGCATACCGGGGATTATGACACTATCATAAAAAGAGTATTATATAAGGATCTGGAAATAGATTCGCCATACAATACCTATAAATATGCCGGATTACCACCGGGCCCCATTGCCATGCCCGATATATCTTCAATAGATGCGGTCCTCAACCCGGAAAAACACGATTATTATTATTTCGTAGCAGACATAAACCAACCCGGATATCACAAATTTTCCAAAACACTGACACAGCATAATGTCAATAAAAGGGAATATGTGAACTGGTTGAACAGGCAAAAGGTGCATCGATAAAAAAAGCTCCGGGTTATGGAATTTTATTGTATATTTAGAACAATAAAATGCTGAAAAAGGGAAAATGAATTTTCAGATTAATTTAACACTTTGATTTTCAGATTAATAAAAAATTTGTATATTTGCACCCGCTAATTTCGAGCGGGGATTTGGTCACTTTTACAGTGACGATCCGGAATTTAATCCGGCCTTGTAAGTCTCGAAGAAATAAAATTCGATGGGAAAGAATATACTGAAATATTCTGTTTTAATTATTCTTTTGACCTTTATTAGTTTAGGGTTTACGTCAACGAAGAAAGTGAAGATCAGTAACAGGTACAAAGTAAACGGACCGTTATTGTCTACCGTTCCTACCGCAGACGAACCACTGAGTACAATCAATCCGCCCTTTCTGGGAAAATCCTTTGTGGGCTTTAAAGAAGCTTTAGGCTTCAAAGAATCCAGGGGAAATTATTTTATTACCAATCATCTGGGATACATGGGGAAATACCAGTTCGGAACTTCTACCCTGAAACTTATAGGAATACATAATTCTTCAGATTTCCTGAATGATCCCGAATTGCAAGAGCGTGCTTTTATAGCCAATACGGCAAGAAATAAATGGGTGCTTCGAAGGGATATACGGCGATGTGTAGGAAAAAATATAGGAGGTGTTTATGTTACGGAGTCAGGAATTCTGGCGGCCGCACACCTGGCGGGACCGGGGAATGTAAAAACCTATCTGCGTTCAGGTGGAGCAAGGGGATTTAAGGATGCCAATGGAGCTTCGATCCGGTACTATATGAAAAAATTCTCCGGTTACGATACTTCATATATCCATCCTGACAGGAGAGCTAGGATTTAATTAATTATGGTTAAACATACGTTTCCAGGACCCCGGCCGTAAAAGGCCGGGGTTTTGGTTTTTAAGCGGGTAAGCCGATAGTAAACAAATAAAGGCTGTCGGATATGTGGTGAGCCCGGCATGCGGAATGTCCTTTGGCACTTTCGGAAAATAAGAGGGCAGGAGCTGTAAACCTGTAAAACTCTTTTTCCGGAGACCAAAAGATAACAGAATTGTATAAGTAACAACTCAATTCCCCTTAAAAGATTTCCCGGCCCTCGCTCTGGTTTAAAAAAAACTGCTTTTGTTGTATGTTCGGGAATCTAACGGGCATGAATGATAAAGATACACGGCCTTTTATGCAGGATTTCCGTATTTTTTCTCCATGCTTTGGCTGTTCTGGTCCGGATAAACTCCGTAGAAAGTGTAATATCACAGGCTACACATATCTGTGTATCGTGTTTCAGGGTAGAGGAGAGGTCGGCCAGTAGTTGTTCGTTGCGGTAGGGAGTTTCGATAAAAATCTGGGATTGCTGTAATTCGGACGAGCGTTTTTCCAGCTTTCTGATCTCCTGCTTCCTTTCTGATTTGTCTATAGGGAGATACCCGTTAAAAGCGAAACTCTGTCCGTTCATACCGCTGGCCATAAGGGCGAGGAATATGGAGGAAGGGCCAACCATGGGGACGACAGTTATTCCTTTTTCATGAGCAATGGCAACAACATCGGCACCGGGATCTGCAATACCCGGGCATCCCGCCTCGGATATAACCCCTATGTTTATACCCTCTGTGCAGGGAAATAAAAAATCGGGGATGTCCTCGGGGGCCGTGTGTTTGTTCAGTAACTGTATGTGTAGTTGGCTTTGCTGTTTTTCCGGGCAGATACTTTTTATGAATCGCCGTGCCGTTTTTTCGTTTTCAACAATGTAATAGTCAATTTCTTCAATAATCTTTTTAACGGACAAAGGAAGTACATGCAGGGGGGCCTGATCCCCCAGTGTGGTGGGTATCAGAAATACGTTGCCGGATGTATTGTTTTCTTGTTTCAAGCTATGGTGTATGAGAAAAATGTGTGCAATTATTCCTTCAGTTCGTTTACCAGCACATCACAGGCACGGTCCAGCATATTGAAAACATCCCGGAAGCCCTGTGCCCCGCCGTAATAGGGGTCGGGAACATCCATATCTTCCCCCGGGTATATCAGGTTGAGGATAAGGTCTACTTTCTTTTTGTCCTGCAAATTTCTCGCCAGGTTTACAACATGCTGGTAATTGGAGTTGTCCATGACATAAATCCTGTCAAAATCGTCAAAATCGGAAACCAGGAATTTCCTGCATTTCTGGTGGCTTATATCGATGTTGTTTTTCCTGGCAATATCTACAGACCTGGGATCGGGAGATTCCCCGATATGATAACCGGCGGTACCGGCCGAATCCACCACGATGATCCCGTCCGGAATTTTGGAACGCAGAATACCTTCCGCGAGAGGGGACCTGCATATGTTGCCCAGGCATACCATGAGTATTTTGGTTTTCATGCTGAAATAAACAATTGTGAGATCTGACTTAGGATTGCAAGATAGAAATTAATAAACAATAAAAAGGGGAGGGGTAGTTTTATGTAAATTTTTCTCTATTGCGAGAGTTTTTTGGTGAGGTCTTCAAGATGTTTCCGGAATTGTTTGTCCGTCTCTGCCAGATTGTCCACAGTTTTGCAGGCATGCAATACGGTGGCATGATCGCGTTTGCCTATCTGTGAACCGATGCTGGCCAGGGATGCCTTGGTGAATTTTTTGGCAAAGAACATGGCGAGTTGCCTGGCCTGTACAATATGCCTTTTCCTGGTCTTGGACTGTAAAGTAGCCACATCCATCTGGAAGTAGTCCGATACGACCTTCTGGATATAATCGATAGAAACTTCCCGTTTGGTATTCTTGACGAACTTTTCTACGATCTGGGTAGCGAGTTCTATAGTTACTTCTCTCTTGTTAAAGGAAGACTGTGCTATGAGTGAAATGATAGCACCTTCCAGTTCCCGTACATTGGACTTGATGTTCTTTGCGACATACTCGATGATATCCTCGGGCATGTCCACACCGTCCCGGTAGAGTTTGTTTTTCAGAATGGATATCCTGGTTTCGTAATCCGGGGTCTGGAGTTCTGCGGAAAGGCCCCATTTAAAACGGGACAGGAGCCGTTGTTCTATATCTTGCATGTCTACCGGGGCTTTATCCGAAGTAAGGATAACCTGTTTTCCGTTCTGATGCAGGTGATTGAAGATGTGAAAGAACACGTCCTGTGTACCGGACTTACCGGAAAAGAATTGTACGTCATCGATAATCAGTACATCGATGAGCTGATAAAAATGAATAAAGTCGTTACGCGTATTCTTTTTAACGGATTCTATATATTGTTGTGTAAATTTCTCTGCGGAAATGTACAAGACAGTCTTTTCGGGATATTTGTCCTTGATGTCCACACCGATAGCATGGGCAAGGTGGGTTTTTCCGAGGCCTACACCACCGAATATAAGAAGAGGGTTAAACGAAGTCCCTCCCGGTTTGTTAGCCACGGCAAGTCCGGCGGACCTGGCAAGACGATTGGAATCACCTTCCAGGAAATTATCGAAATTATAATTCGGATTTAACTGGGATTCTATTTTGATGTTCCGTATCCCGGGTATGACGAACGGATTTTTAAGTTCGGGGTTTTTGTGCTTTACCGGGACATCCAGTTCCTGTGGTTGTAAATTGGACCTGTTACTGCTGGGTATCTTTTCGGTAAAAGGGCGCTGGTTACCATAGGTGTTTTCCATTTTAATAATGTACACCAGTTTGGCACTTTCTCCCAGTTCCTTTGTAAGGGCAACTTTCAGCAGTTTTACGTAATGCTCTTCCAGCCATTCGTAAAAAAACTTACTCGGAACTTGGATACTCAGGGCGTTATCGGTAAGTTTGACAGCTTTTATGGGGTCAAACCAGGTTTTGTAAGCTTGGGGCTGAATGTTATCTTTTATAAATGATAGACAATTGTCCCATACCGATTGCGCAGTCAAATTCATTACCTCGTATAATTTATTCAGTTAGATTAGTGATTATGAAGAAGATTGAAAATACTATATCTTCCCGCCTTAGGTTGAACAAATATGTGAACAAAAAATTGAAAAAAAAAATGAAATAGAGGTTGAATTTTTAGTTTTTTTTTCGCATGCTTGTTAACAATAATGTTACGTTTTCTTAACACCTAAAATATACGACAAATTTTTATGAAAACACATGAAATTCCGATAAGAATTCGCTATGGTGAAACAGACCAGATGGGCGTGGTCTATCACGGAAACTACGCGCAGTTTATGGAAATAGGAAGAGTAGAATGGCTTAGGAATATCGGGGTTTCCTACAGGTCTATGGAGGAGAGCGGTATCATGCTCCCGGTCATTGCTCTCCATCTCGAATTTAAAAAACCGGCAAAGTATGACGACCTTATACGGGTGTCCACAACCCTTGTAAAAATGCCGGGGGTAAAGATTGAATTCGACTACAAAATATGTAATGAAGAAGGGGAGGTTTTAACACTCGGGAACACCGTTCTCGCTTTCATCGATATGAAGACCGGGAAGCCGGTGAAATGCCCCGGTTATATCCTGGAAAAAATTAAAAGTATGGAAGATTCCCTTTAACTGTTTTTTTTGTGTAAAAGGGCCATGTAAAAACCGTCGAACCCGGAAACGGACGCGAGGACGTTACGGTCCTTTTCCAGTTGGAACTGTTTACCGCCTTCACTGCGGAGAAAAGCATCCACCTGCTCCCTGTTTTCGGATGGAAGTACGGAACAGGTCGCGTAAACAAGTTTACCGCCGGGTTTAACCATTTTTGAATAGCTTTGAAGGACCTCCTGCTGTGTTTTCTTGATGTTTTCCACAAATTCAGGCTGTAATTTCCATTTCGCATCCGGATTTCTGCGCAACACGCCGAGTCCGCTGCATGGAGCGTCTATCAATACCCTGTCTGCTTTGTCGTAGAGTTTTTTTATCGTTTTGTTATTTTCGATGATCCTGTATTCTATGTTAAAGACCCCGTTTCTTTTAGCCCGGGTTTTCAGTTGCTTCATTTTGCTTTCGTACAGGTCCATGGCGATGATCTGTCCTTTGTTCTGCATCAGGGAAGCCATATGAAGGGTTTTTCCTCCTGCCCCGGCACAGGCATCTACTACGCGCATTCCCGGTTGTACGTCCAGTAACGGAACTACCAGCTGGGAAGAGGCGTCCTGAACTTCAAAAAGTCCTTCCCGGAAAGCGTCGGTAAGGAAAACATTGGCCCGTTCTTCGAGCACAAGCGCATCCGGATAACCTTTCAGGGTTTTGGCCTGTATCTTCTGTTCAGCCAGAATGGCCTGCAGTTTTTTTACGTTGGTTTTGAGGGTATTTACCCTGAGTACCACCTCGGCCTGCTTGTTTTGTGCAGCAATTTCTTTTTCCCAGACAACTTCTCCGAGTTCGCGGACTCCTGTTTCATCTATCCAGTCGGGAATCGATTCCCGGAATTTCCGTATTGCGGAGAGTTCCTCAAAACGTCCTTTAATACGCCGGGAAGGAGTCCCTTCCAACTGTTTCCATTCCGGAAGCCTGTGCCCGCGAAGAACGGCCCAGACCGCAAACATACGCCAGAAATTATCCCGGTTGAACGGTTCTTTTACCCCGGAAATCTCCGCATAAAAACGTTTCCAGCGAACTATATCATAAATGGTTTCAGCGACAAACCTCCTGTCACTGCTTCCCCAGCGCTTGTCTTTTTTCAAGGCTTTTGCCACAACCTTATCGGCATATTCCCCTTGGTTGAAAATAAAATCAAGAGAATCAATGACGGTAAAAACCAGGTTTCTGTGCAGTCGCATAGGTGAAAAAAATTAGGGGGCAAAGATATTAAGATAATCGGGATTAATGGCCCTGTAAAGCAGATTTCCGGCAAAATACCTCAAAAAACAGTATAATGGCCGGAAATATGTTTATTCTGCCACAGAGGATATGCCTCCGGCCTTATTATTTTAATTTGCGGAAGTTTTGCTCGGGCGTACTTCTATTTTACTGGGTAAGGTACGTGCCGGTATTTTAAGGAGGTCGGCAACCATTTGCCCTATATCTTCCGGTTGTATCTTCCACGCATCGGAAGCGCCCGGGTTATTACCGTTAAAGTACGTAGCTACGGAGCCCGGCATTATAGTGGTTACTTTCACATTATACGGGCGGAGATCGAGCATAATGGCCTGGGAAAAGCCCACAAGCCCGAATTTACTCGCATTATAAGCAGCTCCCTTTGCAAAGAAATTGGTTCCGGCAAGACTGGCGATAGTAATGATATACCCTTTACTTTTCTTTAGTTCCGGAACGGCGGCCTTAACCGTGTTGAAAACACCTGTAAGATTGGTGTTTATGGTCGTGTTCCAGTCATCGGCAGATAATTCGTCTATAGGGGCAAAAACGCCTATTCCGGCGTTGGCGATGACTACGTCAAGCTGACCCCAGGTGTCGGTGACCTGTTTTATGGCGGCCTGTTCGGAGCGGTAATCCGTTACATCGGATTCGATGACCAGGTAAGACTCCTTGTTATCTGAAATACTTTGCATGGCCGTTTCCCCGCGTTTTTTGTCCCGGCAGCTAACGGCTACTTTCATTCCTTCTTTCAGGAGGGCTTCCGCTATTCCGAGCCCTATGCCTTTGGAACCTCCTGTTATATATGCTGTTTTGTTTTTCATGTTATGTCTTATGTATTTGATGATATACGGAATAAGCAGATAGTTATCTCCTTATAAAAAAATCACCTTACAAAGGTATTGCAAGGTGATTTTTTTACTGTTAAGAATATGTTATTTACCGAAAAGGCCACCCAGAAGTCCGCCTCTTTTTTTGTTGCCCAGGGCCATGCCGGCGATATCGTCGATAACACTGCCGTCTCCGTCAGAATCGAGCAGGGAAGTAACGAGGCTCTGATTGTCGGAAGACTGATTTCCCATCAGGTTGCCCAGTAGGCCGGACAGTCCGTCTGTGGAGCTTACGTTCTGTTGACGCGCCTGCTGTCCGAGATATCCCATGAGTATGGGGGCGGCAATTTTAATGATCTTGCTCACTACGCTTGCACTGACACCGGATTTCTGGCTGATGGCATTTTCTACGGTAGATTGTTTGTTACCAAGAATATGGCTGAGGATACCGGCGCCATCCTGTTCATCTTCCTCATTGACCCCTCCACCGAAGAAGCCACCGAGGTTATCGAGAATGCCTCCGGCATGTTTACTTCCGGAAAGAGCTCCAAGCAAGCCCGCTGCTCCTTCCGGAGAAGATGCATTCTTTTGCATGGCGCCCATTAATACGGGCAATGCCATACTCAAAACACTGCTGGTCTCCTGTTGCGAAGTGCCTGCTTCACCGCTCACCCCGTTTATGATCTGCTTGCCCAGATCGCTGTTAAGTAAATCTGTTATACCTGCCATTTTTGTAGTTTTAAGGTTTAAGAAAACCCTAATTTACAAAAAAGTCCTCTCACATTGTGTGAGAAGACCTTAATAAATTACTTAAAATTCGATAATTATACCGTTTCTGACTTTAAAATGCTTATTATTTGCTGCGCCAGCTCCGTTCCTATCCTGTCCTGTGCTTCTTTGGTTGCAGCCCCGATGTGTGGAGTAAGGGAGATCTTAGGGTGCATGAGTATCTTAACAGCCGGAGTAGGCTCGTTCTCAAAAACATCCAGTCCTGCAAAGGCTACTTTTCCGCTGTCCAGGGCATTTACAAGCTCTACCTCATCAATGATCCCGCCCCTGGAAGCATTAATAATGGCCACACCGTCTTTCATTATTTCCAGTTCCTTTTTCCCGATAACATATTCTTTCTGGGCCGGAACATGCAGGGTAATGAAGTCCGATTGCCTGTAAACTTCATCCAGTGGTTGTGTTTTGATCTTCACTTTAACGAACTGCCCGTCAAAGAAGTCAACAACAACATCAACCTTGTCTACGAACGTATCGGCAGCTATAACTTTCATTCCCACGCCCAAAGCTATTTTGGCGACTTCAATACCAATACGTCCGAGGCCTACGATCCCCAGTGTTTTACCACGGAGTTCTATTCCGCCGGCATACGCTTTTTTCAATTGGGCGAATTTAGTCTCTCCTTCAAGAGGCATATTTCTGTTGGCATCATACAAAAATCGTACACCTCCGTAAAGATGGGCGAATACCAACTCCGCTACTGATTGGGAAGAGGAGGCAGGGGTGTTGATAACGCTGAGCCCTTTGGAACGCGCATATTCTACGTCAATATTGTCCATACCTACACCCCCGCGGCCTATAACCTTAATACTGCTGCAGGCGTCAATAATATCTTTTCTTACCTTGGTCGCAGAACGGACAAGGATCACATCTATCTGGTTTTCGTTGATATACGGAATAAGCTGCTCCTGGGCCACTTTGGTAGTGATTACCTCAAAACCTCCTTTTTCCAGGGCCTCAACTCCACTTTTTGAAATTCCGTCATTAGCTAATACTTTCATGTCTCTGTTTTTTGATATGTTCCCGGAAGGGGAACCGAATTATTATGGGTTGTTGCTATATGTTGCGTTATCCGACTTTTTTCTCCAGTTCCTGCATGGTTTCCACGAGTACTTTAGCGCTTTCCACCGAAAGGGCATTGTACATGGAAGCACGGTATCCGCCGACACTTCTGTGACCGTTGAGCCCATTGATGCCCGCTCCTTTCCATAAGGCATCGAAAGCTTCCTTATGTGCTTCATCTGTCAGGTTGAAGGTCACATTCATTGAACTTCTGTCTTCCGTAGCTGCAAAACCTTTGAACAGCGGGTTCCGGTCTATTTCGTTATATACCAGCGAAGCCTTTTCTTCATTGATCTTTTCAATAGCGGCAATACCACCGAGGTCTTTCAGCCATTGCAGGGTAAGCATGGATACGTATACGGCAAATACCGCGGGTGTGTTGAACATACTGTCTTTATCGAGGTGGACTTTATAGTCCAGCATGGAAGGGATGGAACGCGACACTTTTCCCAGGATGTCTTCTTTGATAACAACAAGAGTGGTCCCTGCCGGTCCCATGTTCTTCTGGGCGCCTGCATAGATGAGGCCGAACTTGGAGAAATCCAGTTGCCTGGAAAAAATATCCGAGCTCATATCGCAAACCAGCGGCACGTTTGTTTCCGGGAAATCCTTTATCTGGGTACCGAAAATGGTGTTGTTACTGGTACAGTGAAAATAATCCGCATCTGCGGGAATGGAGTATCCCTTGGGGATGTAATTGAAATTGGCATCTTTCGAGGAAGCTACTTCTACTACCTCTCCCAGAACTTTAGCTTCCTTTATGGCCTTGCTGCTCCACGTACCGGTGTTCAGGTAAGCTGCTTTTTTTTCGAGGAGGTTATAGGGAACCATCAAAAACTCCAGGCTTGCACCTCCCTGGAGAAATAGAGCTTTATACCCTTTTCCTTCCAGCCCCAGCAGTTCTATGGCCAGGGAACGGGCGTTCTCCATGACATCTATAAAATCTTTACTCCTGTGGGATATTTCTATTAATGAAAGGTCCAAACCATTGAAATTAATAACTGCTTCTGAGGCTTTTTTCAATACCTCCTGCGGAAGCACACAGGGACCTGCGCTAAAATTGTGTTTTTTCATCATGTGGATTTGACAATGTTGTGTTGAATGTTCTATGCAAAAATGCTAAAATTACGAGGAAAAACAGTTATAAAAACGATAAATATTTGTTATATTCTTAACAGGAATTCAACCGTATTTACACCGTCCGCATAATCCCATAATTCCGGTTTTTGTGTCTTTCCGAAAGCCACTTCACCGGGAGTAAAATCACTGGCCACAATACATTGTATTTTTTCGGAATCTTTGGTCAATTTCTCTCTTAAGCCGTCCGCGCTTTTATATGTTTCATAGAAAAGGGTGGCAATGGGAGAAGCATAGCTTTCATCTTCCTTCAGCATTAAAAACCCATTTTCCCGGAGTTTATAAAGGCTCATCAGGTAAACCGCTTTGTTGTAGTCGTAGTTATTGGCGTATTTGGGTATTTCTATAATGTCCCTGAAGGGATATACGGCCCCGAAAAACCTGTCGAAATCATAATTTTCCGGGACAAATAGTTTGGAGACATTCCTGCAACCGAGGCCGAAATAACGGAAGATGTCTTCTCCCAGCGCAGCGAGCTGCGCATCGGTTTCTTTTCCTGTAAGAACGGCCACGGAATTCCTGTTCCTGCGAATGATATTGGGCTTTTTTCCGAAATAATATTCGAAGTACCTGGATGTGTTGTCACTGCCGGTGGCAATAACAGCATCGAATGCTTCCAGTTTGTCTTCGGTAAATGTTATCCTGCTTTTCAAGGAAGGTTCCGCATATTGCAGGTATTTGGCCAGGTAGGGGAGCAGGTGCCGGTCGTTTGAGGATTGCTTGACGATAACGGAATGTCCGCAGAGAAGTACGCTCATAAAATCGTGAAAACCTACCAGCGGAATATTACCCGCCATAATCACTGCCACTTTTCGGGAAGATGCGGGTTGAACGCGGTAATCAGAAAGCCATTGCAAAAGGTTCTCCTTCGTGAGGGCAAGGGACCATTGGTCGAGGGCGAATGCCAGGTTTTCTTTGGTGAACCATCCGTTGCTTTCTTCCGCCAGTTTCAACTGGTGCCTGAAACCCTCATAAAACAGCTCATTGTGTAAAATGCCTTCCTTTTTGCTGTGTTGTATCTCACGGAACTGCCCGAGAAATTCTCCTAATTTAACAAAAGCCTCTATGTTTTTTTGCAGTGGATGCATAGTCGTAAGAATAATTTTTTTAAAAGAAAATATCAAAAAACAGGCGTATTCAGGAACTTATAGCGGGTTTTGAATTTCTTCCGGAAAAACAAAGACAATGAAAAGTCTAGTTTTTTTGTATAGAATTCCTTTTCGCCTTATTTTTGCTGGACAAAGTTACACGAAAAAGGAAGAAATCATGGCAATTATCATAACAGATGAATGTATAAATTGTGGCGCTTGCGAACCTGAGTGCCCGAATACGGCTATTTATGAGGGTGCGGATGACTGGAGGTACAGTGATGGCACATCGCTGACGGGTGATGTTGTTTTGCCAAACGGAAAGTCTGTAAACGCCGATGAAGCGCAGGAACCCGTTTCCGACGAGATATATTATATTGTTCCGGACAAATGTACGGAGTGTAAAGGATTTCACGAAGAACCACAGTGTGCCGCGGTATGCCCGGTAGACTGCTGTGTTCCGGATGACGATCATGTGGAAACGGAAGAAGAACTGTTAGGAAAACAGCAATTTATGCACCCGGAATAGCGGGAATGTGTAAAGGAAATATAAAAACGCTGATCTTTACGGGTCAGCGTTTTCTTTTTCTGTTGGTCATGTAATCTTCTATGGCTTCTTTGGTGGTGAGCCAGTTCCTGCCTTCCTTATAGGCATCTATTTTTCCCTGGCGTGCCAGTAAACTGATATATTCCTGCCCGTAAGGCAAACTCTCTTCTTCTACGAGATTGGAAATCTCCTTGTACTCATAATCACTTCCCGGAAGTGCGCTTATGTAAATATTCAGGGTGCGTTCCAGTGCCTGGGATATAAGGAGTATTAATTTATGGTAATTGCCCCGGTTGGCCTGGTTGAGTGCTTCGTAATATTTTTTTCTGTCATTTTTCAGGATAATGGCAGGGGGGAAGCCTTTTCGCATGAGCAAAAGGTTCATGGCAAGACGCACGGTCCTGCCGTTACCATCAAAGAACGGATGTATCCAGACAAATTTATGATGGAACACGGTAGCCAGTTCGATATCGTTCAGGCCGGCAGGATTATTTTGAACGAAATCTATGAGTTCGTCCAGAAGGCCTGATACTTTCTTGGCATTCGGCGGTGTGAAATTGGCTCCTGAAATACGTACGCCACCATTGCGGAGACGCCCGGCAAATTCATCTTCTATACTTCGCAGGATATATCCGTGGAGGGAAAGAATGTCGGAACTTTTCAGGGCGTACGTCGTGTTTTCTACCAATGTATACAAATGGTGTATGGCACTCTCGTGGTTTTTGGCCTCGAAGTGTTCGCGGAGCGATTTGCCCTTGATGGTGATCCCTTCCTGTAAGACCATTTGTGTCTCTCTCAGGCTTAAGGTGTTCCCTTCAATACTGTTGGAATTGTAAGTCCATTCGATCATAAGGCTCTCCTTTATTTTCCGGAGGGCAATGGCGGGCAGGGGGCGTTGATTTTTCAATACTTCCTTTTTATCCAGAAGCCTGTCAAAAACACCCTGTAAATCATTGTGGTATGTCGTATCTATCTCCCACACACCACAAAGTTATAAAATCGTTTGGATTAAAAAAATATTTTATCCGATATTAAGAAATCGTTACCCGTATATTTTTCCGGATGTTTTACCTTATATTTGAGATACCAAATCTTAAATTTTTATATCATGAAAAAACATGCTTTTTACGGGATATTTTTTTTGGCCCTTTTCTTTTCACATGCCGGATTTTCTTCCGGTTTTCCCTCTGCTTATGTGTTTTCTCCGGTTGTTACCGGCAACACGATTGAGGTCCGCATAACCTATGTCGACATTCATGGCAACCCGGCACAGGGGAATGTTATGGTGAGTGGTCTTTATGCCGTTGACCAGGACTCGGGAGAGACTTATTACGCGGACAGGGAGGGGATTTTTCAAATCCCGGAAGGAACTTATCGCTTTGACGCGGAACGTACCGGTCCCTGGGAGGGCATTGTGCCGAAAGTGGAGACGATAGTGGCAGGAGAACCTTATGTTGTGGTGGAACTTACCCATTGGTACGAGTAGATACCGGAAGTAAAAAAGGCCGTGTTGCTTAAAAAAACACGGCCCTGATATTTTTGCGACGGGAATACATTAAAAACCGCGGAACCTACCGCCGCCTCGTCTTCGTCTTCCTCCGGGGCCTTCAGGCCCGCCTTTTCCACCGAACTTGTCCAGTTTACAGCTCAGAGAGAACATCACGTATCGCTTTAATACGGTGTTTTCCACATCCTGTATATAAGAATCCGTAATAGTCCGCATGGTGCCCACATTCTGGTCCAGGAGATCGTATACCTTTACCTTGAACGTCATCTTGTCTTTCATGAAATTATACCCGATACTGCTGTTCCAGAGCCAGAAAGATTTCCGGAACCCGTCTGCGATGTTGGAATTGTAAGTGTATCCGAAATCATTCCCGAAAACAATATTTTTCGGCCAGTAAGATGTGGTCAGTATTTTGAAAGTATGGCGGAAATTCGACGTTTTGTCAATGCTGTAATTGGTATACCTGGATTCGTTGTAATTAAAATTATAGCTCGGTTCTACGGTGAGCAACTCCCCGTATTCCCAGGTAAACGAACCGGAAGGGCTGATAGATATATTATGGGCCTTGAAATTTTCGTTATTGGTAATACCCCGGTTCATGGAAAGGTTGGCATTTAAGCCGAGATTGTATTTGAAGATGTGTTCCTCTTTCTTCCTGGAAGTGTTCCAGTTCATTCCCAGTATTCCGCTGTAGGTGCCGTTCAGGTTCTGGTATGTGGTGGTCCTTTTGAAGTTTTCGTCAAAAGTGGTAACATTTACTATTTTGTTCTCGTCATAACTTATGTTTCCGTATGCGAAAAAACCTGTTCTTTTGGCAAAGTCGTAATTGTTGTAGTTAAAGTAAACGGAATGGCCCCTGGTGGGATCCAGGTCCGGGTTCCCTATGGTGGTATTCAGGGGGTTGGAAAGGTCTTCCACCGGCAGGAGTTGCGTGGCCGAAGGGAGGTTAACCCTGTAGTTATAATTGACAAACAGCGATTTTCCCTTGGACATTTCATATCGCAGGTTAGCGCGTACGGAGGGATAAATATATTGTTCCTTCAGCTTCGTATGTTCTCCCAGGTAGATGGAGGAGTTGTCGTAATCGGTAATATTTGTCCCCAGGTTGAGCCGTCCCTGGAGTTTGCTTTTGCGCATCCGCAATCCTATGGAAGGACTAACGGTATTCCTTTGGGATTCGGTGTAATTAGACAACGGATCGTTCCGGTCGGTATAATCTCCGGTAGCCTCCTGAAAATTGAACGTCTCCCTGCTGGAGGTAGACTTATCGGTGTCGTAGCCTATTCCCCCGGTAAGGCTCAGAGAGTCGGTAATGGGCTCGGTATATCTGAGGTTCAGGGAATAATTGTCTGTTTTGTTTTCATTGATTTCCTTCTGGTCGCGAATATCGTCAGGGTCATCATTCTGGTAAAATACGGTTGAGGACCGGTTGATCCCTTCCGAATCATTGGAGGAATTGTTGTTCCCGAACCGGAAATTCATATATCGCCCTTTTTTGCTGAATCGTCGCACGATAAAGAGGTCTGACCGGAAGCTTTCCCTGTTCGCCGAACTGTTGTTGACCGATTCGCTTTCGTTGAGCAGGTCTCCGTTTTCATCTACGGAAAACTGGGTTTGACTGGAACTGAAGTCTGAATCGGTTTTATTCAGGGTAGGAGAGAACCCTATGGTGGTCAGGGAGTCCAGTTCGTATTCGAGATTGGCATTGAAACTATGGTCCCTCGAGTCGTTGACGGTTGTATTTTCTGAGTTGGAGGTAAATTCTCCTTCCGGGGTAAGGTTTATTTGTTCCGTCCGGTTGTCATTTTCCCTGTTGGTCTGGGTGTAGAAATAACTCGCATCTGTCTCCAGTTTGTCCTTAAAGAAGTCATCGGCGAAGGTCAGCCCCCCCAGATGCGAAGTAGTTATCCCGGAGCCTGTGGAGCCAAAGGACACACCATTGACATTTATTCCTCCCTGGCCATTGCCCCAGACATTTCTTCCGCCTCCCATGGCATCGAATATTTCATCCATGGAAAAACCGATGCTGTTAATGTTGTTGCTCCCGCCCAGGACACTTATTCTTTGTCCTTCATTGAAATAATTTAAAAAGAGGTTTGCCTCATAGCGGTCGTCCGTCCCGTAACCTCCTGTCGCCCGGCCGAAATACCCTTTGTTCTTACCCTGTTTTATGGTGAGGTTAATGGTCTTCTCATCGGAACTGGCATCTTCACCGGAGAGTTCTTCTTCCTTGGTCTTGGTGTCCGAAACCTGGATTTTCTCTATGAGATCCGAAGGCAGGTTTTTAGTGGCGATCTGGCCGTCGTTCCCGAAAAAGGGTTTGCCGTCCACCAGTACCTTGCTTACTTCTTTGCCGTTTACCGTGATCTTTCCGTCGGTACCTACTTCTACTCCGGGGAGTTGTTTCAGTAAGGTTTCTACGTTGGAATCGGGACGTACTTTAAAGGAAGCCGCATTGAATTCCAGCGTATCCTTCTTCACCTGTATCGGCGGGGCTTCTCCCTGTACCACGACTTCGGCGAGTTCATCTGCGCTTTCCTGTAATTCGATAATACCGAGGTCAAGGGGATCATTAAGGGCCTCTATCGATCTGGAATATTGCTGGTAACCGATAAAAGAAACTTTGATATAGGTCGGTTCGTCGGTTTTCCGGACCTCCAGTGAGAAAGAACCGGAGCGGTTGCTTATGGTATAATCCAGTACCGTGGAATCTTTCTGGGAAGACAGGTAAACGGTGGCAGATTCCAGGGGTGACTGATCCAGGGCGTCGACAACCCTTCCTTTGATTTCTACGGTGTTCTGGGAAAATAAAAGTGAGGTCCACAGCAGCACTATGGAGGTGAGTAGGGATCGGTAATACATTCTACGGCATCTGTTGGTTATAAAAAAGCTATATTACTGGTATTATTAGATTTTTCCTATTGTGTTATAATATTTTAATACAATTTAACAGAAGTTTAATGGCTCGGTATCCGGGCATTTAGACCATTAAAGAGAAGATTGGTTTAAAAGAGGAAAAGATTTTTTTCCGTCTTTTAAACTGGAAGGTATGTCTTTTTCTTCTGAAGGAAAAAACAGGAGGGGAGGCTGTGACCGTTAATAACCGGCAGCGGCATCGTCCCCTCTTTTATCGGCGCCGCCTTCCAGTTTTCCGTCAGGAAGGACAAGAATAGCGTCAACTTTACCGAGTATGGGGGTACGGTCTTCGTTAATGAAGTATCCTTTTTGTTTCAGGCTGTCCAGTATTTCCGGGGAGAAAGCACCGGGTTCAAAGGTAATGGTATCAGGTAACCATTGATGGTGAAACCTGGGAGCGTTTACCGCTTCCTGCATTCCCATATCGTATTCGTATACATTGAGGATGGTTTGCAGCACCGATGTTATAATGGTCGAACCTCCCGGCGTACCTACTACCATCCACAGTTTTCCTTCTTTTTCCACAATGGTCGGGGTCATGGAGCTTAGCATACGTTTTTCCGGGGCTATACTGTTGGCTTCGGCACCGGTGAGTCCGAACATATTGGGTACGCCGGGTTTGGCACTGAAATCGTCCATCTCATTATTGAGAAAGAACCCCAGTTCATCACTGTAGAGTTTGGAACCGTAGGCACCGTTCAACGTAGTTGTTACCGAAACAGCATTACCGTAGGCATCTACTATGGAATAATGCGTGGTTTCATTACTTTCTGCCATCTGTATTTTACCATGGGATATATCTGAAGATTTTGTGGCCCTGTCAAAAGAAAAATCCTGCATCCGCTTACGCAGGTAACGTTCGTTTAGCAGTATATTTTGAGGGATATCCGTAAAATCCGGGTCTCCGAGGAAATAGTTTCTGTCTGCATAAGCTCTTCGTTCGGCTTCGGTAATCACCTGTATGCTTTTTACCGAATTATGTCCGTATTCATCCAGGGGATAAGGTGCTATCATCTGCATGATCTGTGCCAGCGTTATGCCTCCGCTGCTTGGGGGAGACATGGAAATTACCTTGAGGTCCCTGTAATTGAAAATTACCGGTATCCGCCACTTGGCATTATAACCGGCCAGGTCTTCCTCGGTTATAATACCTCCTTTACTTTGGATGAAGGCAGCGAGTTTACGGGCAGTTTCACCACGGTAGAAACCGTCTTTTCCCTCTTTTTGTATGCGTTTCAACGTTTGAGCCAGGACAGGGTATTTTATAGTATCGCCTTTGCGGAAAGGGGTAGCGAATAATGTACTGTCCCCGTTTACTTCTATGAAGAGATTGCGGTTGCTTTCCAGCCGTTTTTCCTGTTTTTCCGTAACTACAACTCCTTTTTCCGCAAGGGTTATGACCGGTTCCAGGACTTCATGGAAAGAGAGTAAGCCCAGTTTTCTGTGGGCTTCGAAAATACCGGCTACTGTTCCCGGCACACCTATGGCCATTGCACCGAGCGTGCTTTTTCCCGGGACCACATTGCCCAGGCTGTCCAGGTACATGTCTTTATGGGCGGCAAGAGGGGCTTTCTCGCGGTAATCGAGGGCACCTATTTCCCCATCCGCCTTGCGATATACCATAAAACCGCCGCCGCCGAGATTGCCGGCAAAAGGATAGGCAACGGCAAGTGCAAGTTCCGTAGCGGCCATGGCATCAAAGGCATTTCCTCCTTTTTTCAGGATATCAATACCAATGGCGGAGGCTTCTTTCCGGGCAGATACGACCATGGCCTGATCCGTAATAAGCCCCGAAGAAGAGTTCTTGGTCTTACAACTGTTTATAAAAAGGAAGATACCTAGAAGGCAAATGAAGATTCTGGAGTGTGTGCTCATTGTTTAATTAAGTTTTTCGTTCAACGGGTTTTCTTATTCTTCACACTCTTTTCCCTGTTTCCGTCCACCCATACCCGTTTTTATACCGGCTTCCCGGATTTTTGCCTTTGTAAATATAAACAACTCTTCAAAAAAGGCGGTAAACTCTTTTTCAAAGGACGTATAGTGTTCCCGAAGGTCGTTTATTGCGAGATGCATACCGGATTTATATGCGGTCCTCCGATTCAGCTGTGTAAGTGCCTTATCCAGGCCTTCCAGGGAAGCATAGCTTACCAGCCAGTTGTCTTTTACCATGTGAGGGATCATGTTCAGCGTTCTTTCCGGTAGCAGGTTACGGTGCCTCTGTAGCATCCGGTAAAAATTTTCCGCAAAGACATTCAGAGGAATATCGGAATAGCGTTTCCAGTTGGCAGCCAGGAAATGATCGTAATACATATCCACGATGACGCCGCTGTAGTGACTGTAATTGGTATGGAGCCTTTTGGTGCTTTGCCTTACCAGAGGATGGTGATCGGTATAGAAATCAATCTCCCGGTGAAGTAATATTCCCTGTTGTATACGCTCCGGGAACGCCTGGTATTTCTTTCCCTTGATACCATCGGCAATGAAATTCCCGATCTGTATAAACTCGTCTTCACCGGACAGATAAATATGTGCTAGAAAATTCATTTTCCGAATATACGAAAAAAGCTTTCCCTGTTCCTGGCGGAAATCCTTTTTTTGGATAGGGGCCCGGGGCTCATGGAATAAGGTGCCGGGCCATCCCCTGTATGGCTCCCTATTTTTTCATAGCCTGTACCAGTTCCAGCTGGTCAAGGCTTACATTGGTCGTGAAAAGCCCATAATTTACCACTGCCTTGTTCTTTTCTATAGTTTCTATGCTTCCTACCGCTTTTCCTTCGAGCATACGTACCCTGTCGCCGATTTTCAATACCGGTTTCGGTTTGTTTTTTTCCTGCCGGACAGCCTCTTTTTTCTCTTCTTTTTTCTTTTCACGGATAACCTCTGCTTTTTTCTCCATTTCCCTGGCTACCTGCTCCTTTTTTATTTTTTCCTTTTTCTTTTCCTTAGGGGCCTTGGGTTTCCGTTTGCTGTTCTCGGTTTCCACGATCTTCAGGAATTCGGAGATCAGGGGGCGTTTTTTCTTATCCGTAAAATATTTTTCGGCAATGTCATTGATCTTGTTACCGAGGTATATCATTCGCTGGTTATGGTCAAACAGTTGCTGGTAACTTTCCAGTTTGGACTGTATCCTTTCGTTCAGGGATTCGAGGCGTGTGGCTTCTTCACGGGCCTTTACTTCTTCGTCCTTCAATTGCCGGGAGGTCTTTTCCATACGATTGCGTTCCTTTTGCAGCTTGGCAATAGTAGCATCAAACCGTACTTTTCCACGTTCTATCTTCTTTTTGGCCCGGTTTATCAGGCTGTACGGAATACCGTTCTTCTGGGCGACTTCAAAAGTAAAAGAACTTCCCGCTTCCCCGACGATAAGGCGGAATACGGGCTCCAGGCTCTTACTGTCAAAAAGCATATTGGCGTTGGAAGCGTATGGCAGTTCATTGGCCAGCATTTTCAGGTTGGCGTAATGCGTGGTAATAATACCGAAAGCTTCGCGGTGGTAGAACTCTTCCAGGAAAGTTTCGGCCAGTGCCCCGCCCAGTTCCGGATCACTACCGGTACCGAACTCATCGATCAGGAACAAGGTTTGCGAGTTGCATTTCCGCAGGAAAAAGTTCATGTTCTTCAGCCGGTAACTATATGTACTCAAATGATTCTCGATAGATTGATTATCTCCTATATCCGTCAGTATCCTGTCGAAGAGACACATTTCACTCCTGGGGTGCACGGGTACGAGCATGCCGCTTTGCAGCATTACCTGTAACAGCCCCACGGTTTTCAGGGTTATACTTTTCCCTCCGGCGTTAGGCCCGGAAATCACGATGATCCTGTTATCCTGTTTCAGCGAAATGGTTTGTGGATAGGTCTTTTCTCCTTTTCTCTTATTGGTAAGGTAAAGGAGGGGGTGAAAGGCATCGATCAGGTTCATGGTCTTTTCCCCGGTGATTTCCGGGAGAACGGCATTCATCTCCGCGGCGTATTTTGCCTTTGCCGCAATGACGTCCGTCGCAGCGAGAAAGTCCTGGTAATCCTGTAACAGGGGGGCATAAGGACGAAGAAAGTCGGTAAGCGCTTTGAGTATCCTTTTTATTTCCTCTTTTTCCTCGTATTCCAGGTTGTTCAGTTCCCTGGAATATTTTAGCGTAGTATCCGGTTCTATATAGACAATACTGCCAGTCTTGGAGCTTCCCATGATAGCACCTTTTACCCTTTTACGGTACATGGCCTTTACAGCCAGGACCCTGCGGTTTTCCACTACGGTTTCGCGGATGTCGTCGAGGTACCCGGCCGAATTGCAGGATTGAAGGGCACTGAGGAAACTCTGGTTTATTTTTCCCCGGACCTCGTTTATGGATTTACGGATTGCGGATAATGTTTCTGAAGCATCGTCTTTAATTTCCCCGAAGCGGTCAATAATATTGTTTATTTCCTGCACGATAGCCGTGGTGTATTCTACCTCGTTTGCCATTTCATGCAGGGTGGGATAGTATTCCTTGAACTTCCGGAAAAAGAGGATATGGACGTTTACCGTACCGGATATTCCTGTTATTTTCTTAAAGCCGCCGAGTTCTATAAGTGTATTCTCTATTCCCAGTAATTTGATCTCCTGTGAAATACTGTCAAAATAGTGGCCCGGGATGCTGTTGTTATTATCAAAAGAAGCCACGTATTCCGAAGTTTGCTTCAGGGCGGCAAAGAGTCTTTCTTTTTGGGTATAGGGTAGTATTTGCAGCGCCTTTTCTTTACCGGGTTCCGTAGAGCACAGTTCTTCTACCTGGGAGAGTACGGTAGAAAATTCCAGGTCTTGCAGGGTTTTATGATGGATTTGATGCATAGGTGTTTTTACTGTTGTACCAAAATTAAGTTACAAAGATAAGCAGTATGCCTGAAGTATGCACTCCGGAAGGGGAAAGGAGGTTACAAGTTGCAGATTACAAGTAACAAGTAGCGATTCTGGCCTCTAAACTTAAACTATTTTGGATGTATGAATTTAGTATTTGTAATCACACATCCGTCTGTAACCTGCAACTTGTAACCTGTAATTTATAACCATTTTAACCCCCTCATTCCAATAAAGTTCTGTTTTGTTTTTTCCGGAGCATTGTAAATAAATACCCCGCTCGGAGATAAGTTCGGCAGAAATACGTATTTTTACGGGCGAAATACGTTGGAAAACATGAGTCAAAGAGTTCTGCTTTCTTCCAAAGAAATCCACATTATTCTGCATCGGTTGGCCTGCCAGCTAATTGAAAATCATCTCGATTTTAAAGATACGGTACTGATAGGTATACAACCCCGGGGAAAGTTTCTCGCCGACAGGCTTATTCAGATCCTTCAGGAAGAATATCACGTTAAAGACATACAACTGGGTTACCTGGACATCACATTCTACAGGGATGATTTTCGCCGGGGAGACAAGCCTTTGGAAGCCAACAGGACACAGATAGATTTTCTCGTGGAAGATAAGAAAGTGGTGTTTATAGATGATGTACTGTACACGGGAAGAAGCATCAGGGCAGCCCTTACGGCCATACAGTCTTTCGGAAGGCCCGCAGAAATAGAATTACTGACCCTTATAGACAGAAGGTTCAGCAGGCACCTGCCTATACAGCCCGATTACAGAGGGCGACAGGTAGATGCCATAAATAAGGAAAAAGTAAAGGTAATGTGGAAAGAGAATGAAGGAGAAGATGTCATATACCTGATAGGTAACTGACACAACGCACAGGACTTTTGTTTGCCATTCGGAGCAGCAACAACCTGATTCGAATACCCGGTTTTCAATGCGAAAACCAAAACCGGAAACTACAAATACAACTTTTGAATATGAGCCAGCTAAGTGTAAATCACTTATTAGGAATAAAGTACCTCAACGAAGCGGACATTCAACTCATTTTTGAAACTGCAGGTCATTTTAAAGAAGTAATCAACAGACCTATTAAAAAGGTACCGTCACTTCGGGACATTACCATAGCCAACCTCTTTTTCGAAAACAGTACGCGTACGCGATTGTCCTTTGAACTCGCAGAGAAGCGGCTTTCTGCGGATGTCATCAATTTTTCCGCGGCGCAATCATCCGTTAAGAAAGGGGAGACGCTGATCGATACGGTCAACAATATCCTTTCCATGAAAGTAGATATGGTGGTCATGCGGCACCCCAATCCGGGGGCAGGAGTTTTCCTCTCCAGACATATCACGGCAAGTATTGTAAATGCCGGGGACGGGGCACATGAACATCCTACACAGGCACTTCTGGACTCATATTCCATAAGGGAAAAGCTGGGTGACGTGGCCGGGAAAAATGTGGTTATCGTAGGAGATATTCTTCATTCCAGGGTAGCTTTATCCAATATATTTGCCCTGAAACTTCAGGGAGCGAATGTCAAGGTGTGCGGTCCCAAAACACTTATCCCGAAATATATAGATTCTCTGGGGGTAGAGGTGGAAACCGATCTCCGGAAAGCCCTGCAATGGTGCGATGTAGCCAACATGCTACGGGTACAGAACGAAAGGATGGATATCAGCTATTTTCCTTCCACACGCGAATATACCCAGCAATTCGGGGTCAATAAGGCCATGCTCAATACTCTCGATAAAGAAATTGTGATCATGCACCCCGGCCCGATAAACAGGGGGGTGGAAATTACCAGCGATGTTGCCGATTCCAAACAGGCCATCATACTCAATCAGGTGGAGAACGGAGTGGCTATTCGTATGGCGGTTATATATTTATTAGCATCTAAAATTAAAAACTGAAGCCATGCTTTTTGATAAACAGGAAGACAATCTTACACTAGTAACCCATGAAAAGGGTTCGGTTCGTGCTTTTTGCAGCAAGCTCGGGGAAGCGTATGACAAGATCAGGGGAGACAATGTTATTGTAAACCTGTTTTCCCTGGATGCGGTCTCTACGGAAGACCTGCTTGAGTTTCTGGAAATATCCAACAGGCACAGGGGCGGGAAAAAATCTTTCGTGCTGGTGACCGATAAGGTTAATTTTAACGAGGTGCCGGATGAACTTATCGTAGTACCGACACTAAAAGAGGCCCGCGATGTTATAGAAATGGAAGAGATAGAACGCGATCTTGACTTTTAGACTTTTTATTAACGTCATCATAAATTATATAAAAAACATGAACAGATGACAAAAACTTGTTTTTGACCGGGTCTCCCGGAAAATCGTTTTTTTGTCAGTGCCTGAAAAAGACCCTGTAACTATTTATTCGTACTATAAATCCCGTTAATCCGTAATTACCGTTCTTATGAAGCTTACCATTCTGGGATGCTATTCCGCCACACCCAGGGCTTTTACAAACCCTACTTCACAGGTACTGGATATTAAGAACCACTTGTTTTTGATAGATTGCGGCGAAGGGACACAGGTACAACTCAGAAAACATAAGATAAAATTTGCAAGGATAAAACAGGTATTCATTTCCCATTTGCACGGAGACCATTTTTTCGGGCTTCCCGGGCTTATTTCTACTTTTGTTCTCCTGGGAAGGGAGGCCCCCTTACATATTTATGGCCCCAAAGGTATTAAAGAAGGAATTACCTTATTGCTGAAACTCGGCAATTCCTGGACCAATTTCCCCCTGGTCTTTCACGAACTTTCCTCCGCTTCTTCCGAGCTTATCTATGAAGACGACAAGGTAGAAGTGCATACGATCCCCCTGGAGCACCGGGTATATACCAACGGCTATCTTTTCCGGGAGAAACCGGGGGAAAGAAAGCTGAAAATAGAAGAAGTGCTCAAATATGATATCGACAGGTGCTATTACCGGAATATCAAGAACGGCCGGGATGTACAACTCGATAACGGGGAATGGATACCCAATGAAAAACTCACTGCTGATCCGCCCAAACCCAAAAGTTATGCCTTTTGCAGTGATACGGTATATAAACCGGATATTATTCCGCAAATCGAAAAAGCGGATGTGCTGTATCACGAATCTACTTTCCTGGAGGAACATAAAGACCTTGCCACAAAAACCAAGCATTCCACTGCAAAACAGGCAGCCGAGATAGCATTACAGGCAAAAGTAGGAACACTTGTTCTCGGGCATTATTCCATACGTTACGGAGACCTGGAGGCTTTCCGCCGGGAAGCACAGACCGTTTTTCCTGAAGTGGAACTTGCCGATGATGGCAAGGTATTTGAGTTTTAAAGATCCCCCTGAATTAAAGGAATACTCATCTATCAATAAGTATACTATAGGCACTTTTAGTTTCCTTTTCCACGGTAACAAGATGGGAGAAATCTCATGATTACAAGCTTAATATTTTCTTAATTTCAGAATTTACCCGGCCTTAATATGCTTTCATGGCATTTTTGATATATTTGCGAGAGTGCATATGGAATCGGAAATCCTTAAAATCAAATCACTAGCCGTTCAGGTACAGGCGGGAAATACCCGGGCATTTAACCAGCTTTACACTGTGCTTTGGGAGTCGCTCTATGTCCATGCCCGTGCATTAGTCATGGATGAGGATAAGGCCAAAGACATACTTCAGGAAATATGGGTGGATTACTGGCAAAGGCGTAATAAAATAGATCCTGCCAATATAAGGGCCTACCTGTTCCGGGCGGTAAAATACAAAACCTATAATTATTTGCGCGATCATAAATTCAATCACGTGCAACTGGAAGCCATCCATACCCTGGCCGATGTTGTCCCTGAACAGGATACCGAAGATCATGCCTATCTTTTCGCATCGCTTATAGAGCCTTCTCTGGAGCGGTTGCCCTCCCGGTGTCAATCTATATTTAAGTTAAGCCGTATCGAAGGCTACAGTAATGATGAAATAGCCCGTCTGCTCAATATTTCCAAACGCACGGTAGAAAATCAGATATCCCTGGCCATGAAAAGGTTGCGCACCGATCTTCAGGGACGGGAATGGGCGCTGATACTTTTCTACTTCTACATGCTTTAAGAAAACTTTATAAAAAACCGCCTTTTGTTACCAAATCATTAAGAGTTTTTGTTTTTCCGTGAGTTTATGGCTGTCTATGGTATATATAGATAGAAAACTGTCATATGGAAGAAAAGGCATTCAGAAAATTACTCGGTAAATCCTTAAAAGGAACGCTTACGGATGAAGAAAAAGGGAAACTTCTGGAGTTTGAAAAACACCTGTTATCCGAAAATCAGGACACCATATTTAAAAACAATACCCATAAGGAAGATATACGTATAGATGTGCAGCGGAGAATAGCCCGTAGACTTCGCCATACTACCCGTCGATATCAATGGCTTAAAGTGGCTGCCTCCGTAGTTTTACTGGTAGGGTTGTCCGTATTCGGATATTTCCGGTGGTATACTACCTCTGTCGACCGGTTCCGGACAATAGCCCTCGAGACCGGAATGCCTCCCGAAAAGGTGATTTTGCCTGATAGTTCGGTAGTGTGGATGAACAGCGGGACCATTCTCCGTTATTATAGGGATTTTTCAGCACGGAGAGAAGTTATTCTGGACGGAGAGGCATTTTTTGAGGTAAAAAAAGACAGCCTGCACCCGTTTTCGGTTGCTTTCGGTGATAATCGCCTGGAAGTGACCGGAACCCAGTTCAATATCAAATACTACAGAGATGAACCATCCGATCATACTGTGGGTATAAGAGAAGGAAGAGTGTATGTACGGACAGCTGAAGAAGCAGTTTCTCTGGAACGGGATGAGCACCTGAAATTTGCCGGAGGAAGCAGGATTATAAAGACCACCAGACCTTTTCCGGATAGCGGATACTGGAATGACGGAGAGATGTATTTTGACAGGACACCGCTGAACAATGCCTTGCTGGCTATAGCCAGGCGCTACAACCTGGTACTACAGTATAAAGAAATACCGGTACCGGTACGGGAACAGGACAGTAAGGTCACTGCAAGTTATAAGACAGATGCCGATATACAGGATATACTTAAAGGATTAACCCTCATAACCCCCTATGCCTATGACTTAGATACGGAAAAACACCTGTTACAGGTAAGACCAAAATAGAAAGAGGAGTGTAATCGCTTGCCGGCAATACATCCACTCCCCTTAAAAGTAATCACTAAAAAACTAATATATGAAGATTTTTAATATCCAAAGGTTTTTAATGTGTCTGGCAGTCGTATTCCTGTCACTTCCATTAGCAGCCAAACAAAACATTGATCCCGGGAATTATGAAGTAACCCTGAAAAAAGCGAATTTAGGAGGGATTTTCAATCAGATAGAAGGGCAAACCCCTATTACTTTTGCTTATAATGAAACCATAGATGAAAACACCCTGGTTAATATCCGGGAGGGAAAGCAAAATCTTGAAACCTGCCTGGAACAAATATCTTCCCAGCTAAACATAACCTTTAATTTCGTTGAAAACACAGCTTATGTTGTTCCCAAAGAAAATAAACCTGCAAAACAGCAATCCATACGGGTAAACGGAACGGTAAGAGATGATCAGAATTTGCCACTTGCCGGGGCAACCGTAGTGGAAAAAGGGACAAATAATGGTGTTTCTACGGATTTCGACGGTAATTTTTCCATAGATGTTTCCGGCACCGGAGCAATACTCCGGGTATCTTATATGGGCTTTACCCCTTATGAAGTGGAAGTTTCGCAGAGCGGTAACCTGGAAATCGTTTTAACAGAAGACCGTAATGTACTCGATGAAGTCCTGGTCGTAGGCTATGGTACACAGAAGAAAGCAAACCTTACCGGGGCGGTAAGCCAGGTAAGCGGGGAAGATCTAGATAACCGCCCGATAACCAACCTTAATTCCGGTTTGCAGGGGCTCCTTCCCGGGGTTACCATAACCGGGGCTTCCGGGGCTCCCGGTAACAATGCAGGGAACATTCGTATAAGAGGAGTCGGTACCTGGGGTGACGCTAATCCCCTCGTGGTCATCGATGGCGTACCGGGTGGAGACCTGAATATTCTCAATCCCAAAGATATAGAGAGTGTTTCCGTATTAAAAGATGCTGCTTCTTCTTCCATTTACGGGGTTAGAGGTGCAAACGGGGTTATCCTGGTAACAACCAAAAAAGGGAGTACAGGAAAACCGAGCCTGTCTTATGATTTTTATTACGGCTTTCAAAATCCGACGGCTTTGCCCGATCGCCTCGGCTCCCCCGAGTATATGGAACTTTTAAACGAATCGCAGGTGAATGTGGGGCGAAATCCTACTTATACTGAAGATGAAATAAGGATAGCAAGGGAAGGAACAGATCCGGATAACTATGCCAATACCAATTGGATCAAAGAAGTGTATAAAGACTATGCCCCCCAGGAAAATCATAACCTTGCTATTAATGGCGGTAGCGAGAACCTGAATTACTACCTGTCATACGGATACCTGAAAGAGGGCGGATTGATAACAGGGGATAACTACAATTCCGAACGGAATAATACCCGGGTAAAGATCAATACTACACTTTTTGACCACCTGGATGTCACGGCAAACCTCGGTTATATAGACAGGAATTTTTCCGGTTCTTCACAAAATATGGGACCGTTGTACCAGGCACTTACCATCATACCTTTGGTGCCGGTAAGGAATTCTGCAGGAGGATGGGGATATATCGGGGGGTCGAGCAATCCCGTTGCGGTGGCCAGTGATGCCGGTACCAGCGATTTTTCATCTGAAGAGTTCACAGGAAATATCCAGGCAGTTCTGAATGTATTCGACGGTTTTAAAGTAACAGCCCGTTACGGACTCGTAAAATATAACTCGCGAAAAAATGTTTTCGAGAGAACCATCAATTATTACAGCCCGGAAACCGGGGACCTGTTGTGGCAGACCGGCTATCCCAACAAAATAACCACCAGCAGTTACAAAGGAATTTACCAGACCTTTATCGGAACGGCCGAATACGAAAAGAATTTTTCGGATGTACATCATGTAAAACTTCTTGTCGGGGCTTCGCAGGAAGAAACCATAAATGACGATCTGGGAGCTTCCCGGACAAACCTGGCTTCGTCTTCGACCGGACATATCAACCTGGGGACGGAAAACCAGTTAAACAGCGGGTCTCATAAAGAAAATGCCCTTCAATCCGTTTTCGGAAGGGCAAATTATGCGTTTAAAGATAAGTACCTTGCGGAAATTGATTTCCGGTACGATGGTTCTTCACGTTTTTCAGACAGTGTAAGGTGGGAGCTTTTTTCCGCGGCATCACTGGGCTGGGTATTTACCAAAGAATCCTTTCTGGAAAACCTGGGACCTTTGAATTATGGCAAAATACGTGCTTCTTATGGTACACAGGGGAACGATCGCATAGCCGACCTGGCCTATCTTGATATCCTGGGGCCCATAACCACTATGCCTATCGGAAATGAACTTACCATAGGATACCGTCAGACTATTGTGGGAAACCAGATGCTGACCTGGGAAACTTCCAAAAAGACCGATATCGGTTTGGACCTGGGTTTTTTTAAGAACCGGTTACTCCTGAATTTTGATTATTATATCAATAAAACAGATAATATTTTATTAAGGCTCCCTATCCCTGATATTTTCGGGGGACCGGACTATCCGTATCAGAATGCAGGTTCCGTGGAAAACAAGGGCTGGGAACTTCAACTGGGGTGGCAGGACCAGGTTAAGGATTTTAGCTATAACCTGAATTTCAATTTCTCCGATGTACGGAACAAAGTAGTGGATCTGGGAGGTACAGAACCTACATTGGGCGACAGGATACGTATGATAGGGGAGCCACTCGATGCTTTTTACGGCCTTGTGGCCGACCGTATTGCCCAGGAATCGGACTTTACCTATAATGAGGCAGACGGGACCTATACGCCCAACTTTCCTTATATAGACGGAGACCCGGTGCAACCCGGAGATCTTATTTATAAAGATCTTAACGGGGACGGGGAAGTAGATCTGGTAAATGACCGTAAGGTTATAGGAAGCCATATTCCCCGTTATACTTTCGGGTTCAGGGGGGCAGCAGCATTCCGCGGATGCGATTTCAGCTTTTTCCTCCAGGGTGTGGGTAAGGCAGACGGATTGCTTACCGGCCCGGCAAGACATGCTTTTATATCCGAAAGCGCTATGCCACAGGACATCCACCTGGACCGATGGACCCCGGAAAATACAGATGCGGGTTACCCGAGACTGACCTATCAGCAATCCTATAACCAGCGACTGTCCACATACTGGCTGGAAGATGCTTCCTACATCCGGCTGAAAAACATTCAACTCGGATATACACTTCCCGCTTCCGTTACCGAAAAATTCAGGGCTACCAAACTGAGGATATATTTCTCTGCCGATAACCTGTTCACCATAACCGATTATTTCAAAGGGTATGACCCCGAATCCCCGGTAGATAATGTCAAAGATCCTGTGACTAACGGACAATTCTATCCGCAACTGAAAACTTTTGTCTTCGGCCTCAATGTAACCTTCAGATAATTTTAAAAGATATGGACATGAAACGAATAATATACCTTGGCAGTTTATGCTTAATGCTGTTTGCCTGTGACGGGGATTTTCTCGATCGCGATCCGCAGGACCAGCTTACCAATAATAACTTCTGGGAAAATGAAGAGCAGCTTATATTAGCTGCAAATGCACTCTATTCCAATGTCAAGGCCAAAAATACCGTGAACATGGAGAATATGGGAGACAATACTCTCTGGCCTTCCACTACGCAATATCAACAGATAGGCAGCGGAAATTACGGTCCGGACCAGACAACCCTGAATACGGAGTGGACCACCCAGTACAAAGGAGTGCGCCAGGCCAATGCTTTTCTGGAAAACTATAAAAAAGCCGACATGGATTCCTTGGTGGCCGAACGTCTGGCAGCAGAAGTGCGAGTGATAAGGGCGCTGATGTACAGTTATCTGACCGCATTCTGGGGAGATGTTCCCCTGGTGACCACAACCCTGGGCCTGGATGAACTGATGATACCCAGAACCCCGAAAGAAGAAGTTGTGGATTTTCTGCTGGAAGACCTGGAAGATGCAGCCCGGTTCCTTCCTTCGGAAATCCCGACGGGAGAGAACCTCGGGCGGATGAGCAAAGGAGCCGCCCTGGCACTTAAAGCACGGATAGCCCTTTATAACAACAGGTTTGAAGTTGCCGAAAAAGCGGCAAAAGATGTAATGGACCTGGGCGTATACGAATTGTTTACCAGTGGTGACCCGTCAAGAAATTATTACGACTTGTTTACAGACGCCGGTAAACTGGCAAATGGAAATAACAGGGAAACCATAATAGCCCGGGTGAACCTGGAGGACGTTTCCATGCATAATTTAAGCCGGGAGATCCAGGTACCCGATCAGGTCGTACGATGGAACCCGACTAAGTCTCTGATAGATTCTTATCTTATGGCAGACGGTCTCCCCATAGATAAGTCACCCTTATATGACGTAAACACCTATGAAGACGTTTTTGAAGATCGTGATCCCAGGATGATACAAACTATCTTACGACCCGGATCGGAGTGGGGTGGGCGTTATGATGGCCGCGAAGAAAATGATGATCCCGGGATATTTGAAGTCCCGAAATTTCAATCGGACCGCCGGGGAGCCGTAACCCTCACCGGGTATTACTTTACCAAATATGTCGATTTGGGTGCGGTACCTACGTATAACAGGGACGATAATGATTTCCACCTGCTACGCTACGCCGAGGTGCTGTTAACCTATGCCGAAGCCAGGCTGGAGCAGGGAACCCTCACACAGGACGATGTGAACAAGACGATCAATTTATTGCGGGAACGCGTAGGGATGATCCCCATGAACCTGGCCGAACTGGAAGCCAACGGCCTGAATATAAGAGAAGAAATAAGACGGGAGAGAAGAGTGGAACTCGCCCTGGAAGGACAAAGATATTTTGATATAAAACGATGGGAACAAGGAGCGTTTCTCGGAGAAGATGTAAAAGGGACCAATATTCACTGGTTGGCCGATCCGGAAGCAGCGGGAAATTTACGAACGGATGAAGACGGCTTTATCCTTGCCCATACGGGAAGGACGTTCGATCCGGGAAAACATTACCTGTGGCCCATTCCGTTACCTCAATTGGAACGCAATCCTGACCTGGCACAAAATCCGGGCTGGTAACGTACGGATCAAATATATACCTGTATCCGGAAGGCGGTTAACGGAAAATGTTATAAAGCCCGATAACCGCCGGAGGATCGGGTGTATTTCGTAGTAAGAGAGCAAAAGTTCAATTTTTAAAACACAGCAATGCGCATAATAATAACGTTATACATAGCTTTTATAGCCTTTTCCGGTTTTTATTCCTGTAAAGAATCGGGGCACTCCACCAGTAGTGAAAATATGGAAATATCCCGGAAAGATAGCACAGGAGAAGCTTCCGTAACCGTATTAAGTTATAATATTCACCATTCCAATCCACCTTCACGTCCGGATTATATTGACACCGCTGCCATCGCGGAGGTAATAAAAAAAAGCGATGCGGATATTGTCGGTTTGCAGGAGGTAGATGTATATACCGAACGTTCCGGAACGGAATTACACATGGCCGGAAAACTAGCGGAATTATCCGGAATGGATTATTTCTATTTCTCTAAAGCCATAGATTATAAGGGAGGGGCATATGGTACAGCGATTCTTTCTAAATATCCCTTATCCGATACCTTGACGATAAACCTGCCATCGGCAGAAGGAACAGAACCGAGGGTACTTTCCGTGGCTACGGTGACCCTGGATAACGGGTATAAGTTCCATTTTGCCAATACCCACCTTGATTATACCGATGCTGCCAATAACCTGGACCAGGCGGAACGGGTAGCACAGTATTTCGGAGAATCCGATTTGCCGGTTATTCTTACCGGAGATCTCAATGTAGTCCCCGAAAGCAAGACCATCACTTATCTCGATCAGCATTTTGTCCGATCCTGCATAAATGCTTGTTCTTACACTTCTCCTGCAGATAGTCCGCGGAGAACGATTGATTACATTATGTACAAAGGGATGAATGACTTTACGGTCGAACAACACCGGGTACTCCGGGAAAGCTATGCTTCCGATCATCTGCCGGTAAAAGCGGTTTTAAAAATGGAATGATTTTGTGGAAGGAGAATTTGCACGCTGTCAATTCTTTAAAAGCCTTGTCGGTTAATTCCGAGGTATGATTTCCCAAAAAATTATATACTTCCGATACAAAACAACATTTCCTCTGTATTTACCGGAGGTGTGCCTGTTTTATAAAGGATGATACCATTTTCCGGAGATGTAATATCAGTTAGCTTATTTCCGAATTCGTCCGTAATATATCCCAGCAATTGGCCTTTGGATATACGGTCCCCACTTCGGAGATCACTGTAAAAAATACCTTTTGCCGGACTTTTGATGTAATCCTGCCCTGTTATCCATACCTGTTTTTTTGACTTGCGATCACCGGGGTGTCTGTACATTTTCATTTCATCAAGCATATTGTAAACCCCGGTTTTAATCAGTTGTACGGCGTCTTCCTGAACTGTTCCCAGTTTTCCCGCTTCAATGCTCAATGCGGTAATGCCCTGTTGTGTGGCATGTTTAAAAGCGTATAGTGCAGGTTCTTCCGGCCCGATGTTATACGGGTATACAACGTTGTACTTAAAGCCCGCTGCCCGGGTAAGCTTCCTGGCCAACCGGTTCTGTACGGGAGAGTCCTTTCTGTCATAATAACATACAAAAGGCAAAAGGTCTTCATTGGCATCGCCTCCGTGAATATCCAGAAATATATCCGACCGGGGTATGATCTCTTCGGAAATATAGTGGGCTATCCGTTCTGTTATAGTGCCGTTTTTGTTCCCTGGAAACACACGGTTCAGGTTTTTTGCGTCCTGCGGATTAAAAAAAACGGTTCTGCCATAAAAGCCCGGAGTGTTAGCTATGGGGATGATGACCAGCGTGCCGTTGAGTTTAACCGGGTCTATTTCTGTCAATATGTCCTGTAAAGCAATAATTGGCGGGTATTCATAGCCGTGTATTCCGCCAACTATGGTAAATACCGGGCCTTTGTTTTTTCCTTTGATGACACTTATGGGCAGTGTAGCCTCATCTTTGGTATCTATGATTTTCAGCAATGTGTCCAATCTGCTTGCGGGAGAAATATTTTTCCAAAGGATAAAATCGTTTTGGGCGTGTAAGGCACTATTGGAATTACACAACAATAACATAAAGGCAATCTGTAATATTTTCATAACAATTTGTTTTTATTTTTTGACTGACGGAGATACTACAGCAAATCTTTTTGTTCATCTTTATTTATATGCAACTAAATTGCAAATATATCTATAATTTGTTGCTCGGTTGGACATAACAGTCGAAAAGGTATAGCGGGGGAGCATTCTATGGAGAACAGAATAGATGTTTAAAGATCTGATTATCAGAGTATTATAATGATGTATGAAAAAGGTAAAATAAGCGTGAATTTATTTGCAACTATGTTGCAAATGTTTTATTTTAGTTCTGTTGCAACCGGGGATAAGCCGAAAACCCGTTAAACAGTAGGCATAACCTTTTAAAAATTAAGCCATGAAGAATCATGCAGAGAACATTAAATTAAATCTCGAAGACCTACAATTGGAAAGTTTTGTAACCAGTATCGACAGTGAAGTTGCTTCCCGTTTAGCAGGTGGATTGGGTAATCTATCCCATCCTACCCATACGGAGCCCACAGATGATCATCATAATCCTCCGGTTGAATGTACAACAGTTATCTGTTAATTTCCACTTTTAATAGAAGAGGCTCGTCAAAAGGCCTCTTCTCTTATTCCAAGTTCTTTTCTTCTACAATCCCCGTTTTTATCATTTCGATAAACTGCTTCAGGACCATTCCTTTAAACTTCAGTATTTCATCCGGTGTTTTTACCTCATGCGAAAAATGACGTAGGAGTATAATATCGGAAAGATGGTCGGGCGAATAATATTGCTCACTCAAATAGGACACCAGCAGGGTATGAAACTTTCCTATCGGCATCCTGCTTATACCGTTTTCGTTTGAAACCAGTATTAAGGTTTGATGTCCGGGATCTGCATGCATGATGCCCTTCAGTTCCTGTCCGAGAGGATGCGTGTGTACATGACCTGAAAGTATGAATGGTATTTTAAGAAGGGCAACGGGGGAAAGGTTGCACAATATTTCCGCACGGAGTTGATGGTGTTTTCTTTTCATATGGTAACAGAGGTAACCTTTGTGAGATTTCCAAAGGGCTGTTAACCCGTATTCATAATTGAATATTTCCTCTAATGCCGGTACGGTATGCACGTATTGTTTTACCTGTTGTTCAATTACAGAAATGTCTTCACCTTCGATACTTTCCGTAAATTCCCCGGACACGGTGTTCAGGATGCGGATAGTTTCCGGGTAGTATTTCCGGAAAATATATGAGCTCATATATGTCCTGGAATAACCTTCAAGAGTTGTATGTTCGGCGGATTTCGGCAGGCGCGGCATGCAAATACTATCCATATCCGGGTTTAACAGGTGTAAAATACCATATCCGACACCGGCTTTGCCCGACAGCAGCCCGCAATCCTCCCGGTTGGTGGAGACATAGGTGTTATAGGACTGATACCTTGCATATTGTTTTTTCGCATTATCTGTGATAGCGACCAGGTTTGAGAGATCATATGCTTCGGAATGCTTCCTGTAACGGGACAGAAAAGGAATATGTCCGGTGTAGCCGCTACACAGCGTATAATCGGGACGGTCATTTTGCCGCAAGTGTTTCAGGCTGGATTTCATCACCGTTTTACAGTGATCAAGGTAGATGGACTTACCGGTTATTTCATAAGCATATAACCTGGAGATACCTATACCCGAGGCCCCGTGTGCCCATGAATTTACATTGCGCATAGTGGGTATGAACTGTTCCAGGTCCCACCGGTATGCTTTTTCCAGGCTCAGCCGGTGTGGTCCCATACGCAGGTCCAGCCAGTTCCCGGACTCAGGGTGAAAGTATTGCATCTCGTAGGCCAGGGCCTGTTCGGCCAGGTATATAAGCCCGTCACTTTTAAAATAATTCCCTACCTGTAGCAATACATAGGCAATTCCGGAAGCGCCATGCGAAAACCCGGTCATGCTGTCATAGGACGACTTTGCCCGTGAATAGTCCCATTTCAGACCTGTTTCCGAAATACGGAGTTCTGTGATAAACCTATCGATCAATTGTCTGATAATATCCAGTACGGTATTATTTTCACTGTAATGGTAGAGTAAGGTCATCACAAACAGGTTCCCGGCGTAACCACTTAACAGATCTGCTTTTACAGGCTGTTCCACAATATCCTTTGCACAGTTGAGAGTGAGATGTAACGCCTTGGTCAGGTGATCTTTTTCCCCGGTAGCCTCATAGTATTTTACCAGGGTATAAATGATGCCGGTAAAACCGGTGTAGAAACAGAAATATTTTTGTTTTTGCTCCCCGGAACGCAGGATAAAGCGGATGATCTTTCCAGCGGTTTCCAAATCCTCCTTATTCCCTTCACAGTTGTAGAGTTCCAGGAAAAAAAGCGCTATCCCGCTGTTACCGTTAAAAATGTTAAAAGCTAATTCCGTTGCGGTTTGTGATCCGTCTTTTGAATATACAGGAGTCTCCCAGTAAATTTCCTCTTCTTCACCTTTTGCCAGTGAAAGAATATCTGTTTTGATCTGGTGCAAATGCCCGGTAAGTCTTCTTTTTTCTTTTTCGGTTAACATGGCGGTATGATAAGTTAGACTGAAATTTGATTATCAGGTTAAAGGTTTAAAACCTGCTCCAGACCCCGATAATTATGGGTATCGGAAGTATTACAGTTACTTTAGTTTCTGTAAACTTTTGCCACATATACACGGATATCTAATTTTTCTAAATGATTCGTGTATCCGTGGCCAGACAGACTTTCAGTCTGCTTCATACTTATGGATTTGAAATCCGTGATTTAGTTTTGTGAATAAACTGCAGGCATTGCTGCGTACAATACATGCCATAGGCTTCTTCATGATTGGAAATACCCAAGCGGTTGTTCCCCATATGGATCATGCTGCTTATCACCGATTTCATTTTGTCGTCTGTAAAGCCGATATTTTCGTATTCCCTGAAAATATCGGTATTGGCTTGCAGGAATGTAAGGGAGCGTGGATCGGCCGTGCCCTGTACAAGTTCTTCCCGGAAAATCCCGGAGGCAGGCAATATCTGTTCAGAGTGTCGGAGGAAAGATTGACGGAACAGCTTCAACCATTGTTCTTTTTGTATTGCTTCATCCGTAGAACCGTCGTATAACCGGGGGAGCCATCCGTCTATAAAAAAAGTACAGATTTCATTTAGCCTGTTCAAGTCCTGCCCGGTAGCAAGTAACAGGATGAGATGCATCCGGAGGGATTCGATGAGGATAGGTGCCTTCGAAGTTCCTGTCAGCCATTCCAGGACAAATGCCGATGACCGGAAAAATTGATATTCTGCCTGCGGAAGGCTTTTAAGGTTACCATAGCGTTCCGTTTCGGGTATGTAGGGAACAAACTGTACGGTCGGAGCCGGGAGTGAGGAACCGGAGTCCCGGGGAAGAGCCGGATATTCCCTGAAAAAGGATGCTGCCCGCGTCAGGAGTTCTTTCCGGATGAATTCTTCCTTACCGGGAACGGGGTTTAACCTGAGCCTGATATGGCTTCCCTCTTCCCAGTACCGGATAAAAAAATAGGGGGTAGGTTGTTGCAATTTCACAGAAATATTATTCAGAAAAGGACGAACAAGGTACACTAATACATTGTCGAGGTTGCCCGGGTAGAAAATATGGGCGGCTAGCCAGTTGTTTTGTTCCATAGATCAGTATTTATACCATTGGATCAGGTATTCTTTTACCCGCATATCCGGATCAGAGTGGTTTTCAGGTAATGTGGGGAGCACCTCTTCCAGGGAGATATGAGACCCGGCCCTGCCGATCAGGCGCTTGAACATTTCCATAAGTACCGGTTGCCCGAAAGCAATGTACTGGGGTTTGTAATCGTCGGTTGCCCTGTTCTCTCCCGCGGTTTTTTTCTGTGGTGGTTGTCCGGTGCCTATAGTTCTTTTCCGGATAAAGAGAAAAACTTGTCCGGGAATACCGTTGGCTTGTCTCCAGGCATTAAATTTCAGGTAATAAGTAAAATCCGTTTCGCCCTGTTCCTGCTTCGGAATAGAGGAGACACTTACACACCAGGTCTTTCGTCTTATAATTATATTTTTCTCATAAGTAATCCGTGGCAGGATGTAACAATCCTTGTTCTTATCTGCCATGTATGTGATATCCGCAAGCCGGATCAGCGATTTGAGGGAAAATTTGGCTTCGGGGTTAAAATGTGCCATCATCTGGTACAGATTAGACCGGTTGTAAAAGGATTCCAGGCAAAGATCGTAGGTGAACACCGGCTTTCCGTCCTTCAGGAGTTCCGGAAAGCCGGTGTTTTTATTCAGGCGGACGTAGAGATCATTTATCTGTATCTGTTTTTCCGCGGGGTAAATATTATTTCCCCCGGGAAGAGCTACTTCATAAGACAGGAGAGGAGGGTGTATGTTGGCATTAAAACCTGATGCATCGTTGAGTTCCGCTTTAATAACCCTGGGATATAGCCGGTTGTTGTAATTCACAAAACCGGCAGTGACCTTTTTGTCAAAGAGGGATAGAAAACGGCCGCTGACCTTTCCCATGCCGGGAAGTACCATGTTAATCACCCCGAAGAGATCGCCGTTGTCTTTTTCCTTGTCCGTATATAACTGTATGAACATTCCGCGGGAATACTGCTTTTCCTGTCTTGTTTGTTCAGGGATCGGGAGGTTGTCAAAAAGATCCTTTCGCAATTCCAGTATTTCCGGTTTGTTTTTGGTAATACCTGCTATTCTTTTGGCCAGTGCTTTTTCCCACAAGGTTTCCTCCGTGCGGATGGATTTACCCTTTTCCGCCAGTTCCTTTTCCGGTTTTTTTACCAGGAGATAATAGGATTTGTAAAAATCCATAATGTTCACGGTTTCTTCCCCGGGGTAATGATCGGTAAAGAAACCGGCCATTTTTATACGTTCTTTCCGCATAAGGTCGAGGGGAAGCAACAAGTTCAGTAGTTCATCTGTTTTTTCCACAAGTTTTTGTACCGGATCTTTGAAGATGATCTCCTTTTCGGGAGTGTGGCAGTCCTCGTAAAACAATTGTTTCTGGGAAAAACGATAGGAAGCAAACCTGTTTTTTTCGAAACTGCTACCAGGATCTTGTGCCGGTTTTTCTTCCGTGGAGACTATTCCTCCGTTCTCTTCCAGTTCTTTAAATGTTTCGTTGATACGGGCTTCGGCAGTTTTTAACAGAGTACGGCGCGTGCCCGTACCTGCTTTCGGATAATTTAAGCGGCATGCCCGTAATTCCCGGAAGAGGTTTTTCAGGGTGTTGAGCGGGACGGTATTGTTTCCGGTTTTATCCAGGAAATCCCCTGTTTTAGTATCCCAATCCGGGTCAATTCCCGAAATTCCCGTTCCTGCTTCCAAAAGTCCGATGGTTACCAGTTTTAAGAGGAAGGCCTTAATGTCCGAACGACCGGCGCTTTGTACTATTTCCGTTAGCCTGTCCGTAAACCCTTGTAAGGTAACGGAGGTTTCGGATTCTTGTAAATAGTCTACGATAATCATTGGTAATCCCGAAGCGGGAATTTGCTGAAAGGATTCGATATTGTTGAAGTTGACCAGGAATTGTATTTTGTCGTTTTGTATAGCAACGGTCTTATTGAGCCTTATCAGCAACAGCTCATTGAGTTCCGGATGGTGCAACAGTATGGAATTCAGGTATGCAAACAGGTAATTGTTAAGGCGCAGATTGCTCTGTACGGTTTTCGGTTCCGGTTGTGCCCGGTATTCATCGTTATCCGATAGTTGCATAATGCCCGTATGGGTAAATGTACTGAACGGGGACGTTTTAAAACAGCTCCGGGTGAGATAACGCAGGAGGCTGAATTCTATCCGTAATTCTTTCTGACGGAATGTCACCGGTTTTTTGCGAAGATACCCGGGGAGTTGTTCCAGTAAAACGGGACTGGACAACAGAAGTCCGTTCTGTAAAACCGGGTCTTTGGCGAGTTCCTGAAGTTTTACCCGGTCCTGTTCCAGTTTTTGTTTATAGTTTGCGGCTCCATCGGTCAGAAAAGAATTTAATGTCCGTTGCAATTGCAGGTATTTTTCAAGTGCTGTCCAAAGTGCGGAAGGGAGGGCCGGTTCTAGCCGGAGCAATTTTTGTCCTGATATTTCCCGGTCGTTAAATATCCGTCTTTTCAGGTCAATGAGTGATTGCCGGTGGGTATCGTCCGTATCGGCGATATGCTGGTAAAGGTATTCACATAACCGGTCTTTCTGTTGCTGTTTGGAGGTAAACAGGTTAAGGTATTGTTCCAGGACGGCATCCGGATTTTTCAGGATAAAGGACCCGAAATTCCGGTAATCCATCCCGGCATACCTTACCAGGGAATATGGAAATATACGAAGAGGCATAAGCAGGTTATAGTTGAGTTATGTATGATTTATTAATCTTAGTTTCGGGTTTAAGCCCTTAGTTTCCATAAATTTTAGTCACGGATACACGGATGTAAATGGTTTTTTTAAACTTCATAATGGTTTAGTTTGCCCAGTTCCAATTGATTTTTAACCAGGTGATAGTATTCACCTTTGCGCCGGAGCAATTCGCTGTGCGTCCCTTTTTCCACAAGTTGCCCCTGGTGGAGCACGACGATCTGGTCTGCATTTTTTACGGTGCTGAGCCTGTGGGCAACAATAACTACGGTTTTTCCGGTAAAAAAACGGTTGAGGTTGTTTACGATGGACAATTCGTTGTGAGCGTCAAGGGAATTGGTAGCTTCGTCCAGGAATATGTACGATGGGTTCCTGTATATCATCCGGGCGATGAGGAGCCGTTGTTTCTGGCCTTCACTGAGGCCGTAGCCTTCCTTTCCCACAATGGTATCGTATCCGAAAGGCATGGATTGGAAAAATTCATGCATATTCACCAGTCGTGCAGCTTCTTTCATCCGGTTTTCGTCTTTGAGTTCTGCCCCGGCGTAGATATTGTTTGCAATGGTATCCATAAATACGTAGCCGTCCTGCATGACCACTCCGCAAAGCGCCCGCCATGCCCTGGCATGGATGTTCTCTACAGGTTGTTCGCCAATGGTTACGGAACCCGTGTTGGCCCGGTAAAACTTTAACAGGAGTTTGACCAGAGTGGTTTTACCGCTTCCACTCATACCTACAATGGCGGTGACTTTTCCTGCCGGAATGTGCAGGTTCAGGTCTTTTAAAACATAAGAAGACCCCCGGTGGCCGTAACTAAAGGAGAGCTGTTTTATGGTTATATCCTCCGGTACCTGCTGCATGGGTGTTTCCGGAAGCCCGGCGTCTTCTTCGGTTTCCTGGTGCACTTCGTCCATACGTTGCAGGCTGAATCTCGTGTTCTGGGAAACCCTGGCAAACTCTATCAACTGGGTGACAGGAGCATTGAGCTGCCCGGAAATATAGGTTATGGCAAGCATGCCCCCCAAAGTTATCTGGTCCTGGATCACCAGCATAGCAGCGGCATAGGTGATGAACACGTTTTTGATCTCATTGATAAACAGGCCGACCCCTTGCATGAACTGGTCCAGTTGAAGGGCTTCAAGCTTTAATCCGTAAGACCTGTCCTGAAGCTTTTCCCAATGTTGCTGTTTTTCGGATTCACTTCCCGTCAGTTTGATCTCCTGCATGGCATAGAAAATTTCCAGTAACAACTGCTGATTGGCAGAGAGCACTTTAAATTTTTTCTGGTCTATGATCTTTCTTTTATGCTGAAAAGATTGCGACCAGACGGTGCTGAGTATGGCGCCCGTAAGAAAGATGAGAAATATCAGCCAGTTGTAATACAACAGCACACTACCCAGAACAATAAGGGTAAGGCCCGAAAGTATAAAACCTATAAGCGAATTGGTAAGGAAATCTTCAATACGCTGATTGTCGTTTACCCGTTGCATGTTATCGCTGGCCTGCCGGTTGTCGAAAAAGGAAAAGGGGAGGGTCATCAGTTTGGCGAGGAATTCTTTGAGCATGATGATACTTGTCCTGGCTCCGATGCGGAACAGGAGCCTGGCCCGGATAAAATCCATGACCGTGCGGCCGCTGAAGAGCGCGAGCTGCCCCAGGCAAATAAGCCATAACAGGTTGGTGTTTTCGTTTTTGATCCCCTTATCCACGATAAGCTGGGTGAGAAAAGGGATCACCAGGGAAAAGGCACTGGCAAATACGACGCTGATAGCAATGGGGAGAAAAATCTTTTTGTGTTGTTTCAGATAAGGGAGCAGCGACCACAAAGAAGCGGAGCTTTCGGGAGCATCTTCCTTGTTTGTAAAGGCTTCGGCAGGCTGAAGGAATAATGCCCTTCCCGAATTGCTCTCTTCCCGTATCTGCCACGAAGTAATAAAATGAGACATGGGGATTTTAACCCTGCCATTAGCCGGGTCGGAGATATACGCAAAGCGATCGGTAATTTTATAAAGAACTACATAATGCTCTCTTTCCCAGTGGAGGATACATGGCAGGGGGGCATGTGTGGCGAGTTTTTCGTATGGTATTTCGGCTGCCAGGGTCTGGAACCCGAGAGCATTGGCCGCTTCCGTCAGGTTTGCCAGGGAAGTCCCCTGTCTGCCGATTTCACACAAATTCCGGAAGTAAGAGAGCGGCCAGGATTTACCGTAATACGCTGCAACGATCTTCAGGCATACCGGACCGCAATCCATAGCGTCCGGTTGTGCGTAAAACGGGAACTTCTTTTCCAATGAAAATATTCGGTTCATGGTTCGGGATCTAAATACGACAAAGTTGCAAATATTAAAAAAATAATGCAACTTTGTCGCGAATATTTTTATTTCCATGAATTCAGACCGGGTTTTACGAACGCTTATACTTAAAGATCTCAGGTTGCTCTACAGGGGGGGAACATTGTCCCTCTTGTTCAGGGTTACCTGGCTTTTACTTACAGCAAGTGGTATACTGACCCTGATACAATACCACAAGGCACAGGAAGACCGTGAACTTGCCAATCGGGTATTCCGGCAGCAGTGGGAAGTACAACATAAGGGAGCGCATGACGCCGCACACTACGGGACCTGGATATTTAAGCCCCTGAGTGTATTGGGGGCCTTTCATCCCGGATTAAATGATTTTTCCGGCACCACCTACAGGATAGTGGCGCATGAGCAACAGGAAGTAGGGCACAGTAATGCCGAAGGCAAAGACAGCGTAATGCGGTTCGGGCAGTTCTCCTTTGCCCTTATATTGCAATTTCTCGTGCCCTTGCTGATCCTGTTCCTGTCATCTTCCGCGGTCACTTCCGAAAAGGAATCGGGCACGCTTCGTATGCTGCTGGCACAGGGAGTGCGTTTCCGCAGGCTGGTATGGAGTAAGATATGGGTAAACTATCTGTATAGTATCCTTCTCGTTCTTCCCGTATTCCTGGTGATCCTGGTATCTGTTTGGATAGCCGGGGAAGGAGAGGAGGACATATGGCGTTTGTCTTTTATTTTCCTGGGTTACCTGTTGTATTATTTTATGTGTGTACTGATCGGGGTGATTCTTTCCGTAAGGAGCGCTACTTCCAAAACCTCCACATTTACCGCACTTACTTTCTGGCTGCTTACCACAGTTCTTTTACCCAGGATAGTTACCAATATGGCCGATCACCGGTTTCCTCCCATGTCGAGGGCCACTTTTGACGATCGTGTAACACAGGGATACCGGGAAGGATTAAACGGGGACGGGCCTTATTACGAACGTGCCAAAGCCTATGAAGAGGAACTTTTGTCCCGGTACGGGGCCACCGGTACGGCAGAACTTCCCGTAGATGCGGATGCCCTGGTTATGCAGTATCACGAAGATTATAAGAGCAAGGTTTTTACATACTACTACAACCAGGTATCAGAGACTTTTGGGCGGCAGCAAAAATTTATCAATAATGCAATATGGATCGATCCGTTTATCGGGATAAAACGGTTGTCTTCGGCTATGTCCGGGACTGATTTTTTTCATCACCAGGCCTTTTTTACACAGGCCCGGAACTACAGGGACTATTTCATCCGCAGTTTAAACACGGAACAGGCAAAGCATCCGGTAAAAGGAGAAGAACACTATTATCCGGACGCGGATTTTTTCAGACAGATACAGGATTTTCAATACCAAAGGCTTTCCGTCAGAGAGGTGTTGAAATTGCAACAGACCGCCTTTTACGTAATTCTGGGCTGGATATTACTGGTTATCCTGGCCCTGCACTTCACCATCAAAAATAACCCTGATAAATGACACGTCTTCTCTGTATAGTTTTCCGGTTTGAGTGGCGGCAACTTACCCGTCAGTTCGTTCCCGTATTTGCTTTGCTGTTTTTCCTCGCTATGGGATCTTATAGTTTGTACAACGGAAAAAAATTCGTGAGTCATCAACTGGACGGGCTGGACAGCCTGGAACAGCATCACCGGGACCACAGGCGCGCCCTGCTTTATCGTTTTCAGGCGGATACTACTACGGCAGAAGGAAAAACGATGGCAGCACAGGCCGGGATACCGCAGGTAGTAGAGTACCGTAACCCGCCATATGCAGCTTTTCCGCCGCACCGTCTTTCGGCTCTGGCTATCGGGCAGCGTGACCTCCTTCCATATTTCGATATTATAACGAGCAAAAGGGATGTTTTTTCCTCTACACGGACTACAATTACCAATCCGGAGAAGCTTGCTGCCGGAAATTTTGATTTCTCTTTTGTCCTGATCTATTTGTTTCCGCTTCTTCTCATGGTATGGAGTTACGATATATATTCCAGTGAAATGGAGCAACAGACCGAAAGACTGGTAGCCGTACAGGGAGGACATATAAAACGGATACTTGCCCTTAAACTGCTTTTCCGGTTTTTGTGGGTGTGTACCATAGCATGGTTATTGAGTATTGCGGGGTTTTGGTTACACAGGGAAACCACCGGACTTACGGTTACCGATGCCCTGTTATGGTTGTTCGGGGTCACCCTGTACCTGCTGTTCTGGTGTGCGGTGACCTGGTGGACAGTTCTGGGGAAAAAGTCGTCCAGGCTTACTCTGATACGCTTGCTGGGGATATGGTTCGCACTGACCTTTCTGTTGCCCGCAATAACAAATGAGATTGTAGAGGTCAGCCACCCCCTGCCGGCCCGGACGGAACTGATATCCGCCCAAAGAGAGGAAATAGAACACACCTGGGATATGCCGGTAGAACAATTGCTGGATACTTTTTATATAAACAATCCTCAGTATACCACATTAAAAAGCCCCGGAGATACCGCCCATTACGGGAACAGGAGGTTTGTGGCTTATTACGATCTGTTGGGGAGGAGAATTAACAGGCATATCAAAAAATACAACATGGAAGTGGCGGAGCACAATGCATTGCTCCGCCGGCTTGGCTGGTTCAGTCCTGTAGCACAGATGCAGACCTTTTTAAATGCTGTTGCCCGAACCGGTATGGATGATTACCTGACTTACCGGGAGCAGGTTGGTACTTTTCATGACGAATGGGTTATTCACATGAATAATTTTATGCTGTACGATAAAAAACTGGACGAGAATGATATACAAAACCTGCCGCGCTTTGAGCTCCGGGAGAACCGGGACCAATGGAAAAAGACGCTCCTGCTCGGCTTCCCGGTTTTTCTTTTTGTGATCCTGATTTTTCTGGCGGCAAAACGCAAAAGCATATACTAAATAAAACCTAAACAGTTTCTAAACCTAAACCGTAAAAAATGAAGAGTATACATTACGCATTTATTTTCTGTTTCCTGGGACTTTCGTACCTGGCATCCGCACAGGAGGAGCCTGTATCGCAGCCGGCAGACAGCACACAGACAGATGTCCACTATCTCGATGAAGTAAATGTTGTCGGGGCAAAAATATTACGCATGAAAAGGGACAGTGTCTCCGCGACCTTAAAGATCCGGCAACCCTTGATACTGGTTCCGCAAAACATTGTAAATATATCCTCCGAGTTGTTGCAGCAACAGGGAGCATTGGAATTAAAAGACGTTGCCCGCAATGCCAGTGGTGTATATTTCAGTTATAACAGTACGCCTTTTGATCAGTCGGCAGCGATGCAGATAAGGGGATTTAAAGGATTTACCACATTGAACGGAATGTCACGCCGCTTCAGTTACGGGGCATCAATTGATGATGAGGCCATAATGGAGAGTATAGAAGTTGTAAAAGGCCCGGCAGGTTTTCTGAATTCCACGGGAGAGCCCGGAGGGTCTGTGAATATCGTTACCAAAACCCCTGGCAGAAAAATCCGGGAAGCCAGGGTCATGCTGGGGAGCTTTAACCTGTACAGGGCCGCGGTAGATATCGGAAGCGAGGTGCAGGACAAGGGTTTTTCCTATCGTTTTAACGCCGCTTACCAGCACAAGGATTCTTACCTGGATTTTATACGTACCGACAAGTTTGTCGTGGCACCGGTATTGCAATACAACTTCAGCCCGAACACATTTATACTTGCGGAGTACAATTATATAAGGGGAAACGCCGAAAACGGGGCGTACCTGGCCAAAGTCCGCAGCGAACAGGATAAATTAAAAGGGCCCATATCCAAAAACTACAGCGCTGCCCCGGGACTGCCGCTCAGTTATGCCAAGAACGAAACGGTACGGCTTTTTTTTCACCACAAGTTCAGCGATCAATGGCAGATCACTTCACAGAGTTCTTACCTGGCCGCACCTTATGAAACCTGGTATATGACCACTAACGGCAGTATCGTTAATTTTGACGAGGACGGAAACACCAACCGGAAATCCAGTTTAACAATGGGGAGCGGGACTACCTGGAACAGTCAACTGTTTGCTAACGGCAGTTTCCGGACAGGGCCCCTGGAACACGATATACTGGTGGGTGGAGATTTTACCAGTAGTAAAGACTCCCTGGCTTTGCACCGGGGTATTTATGATTTTCCTTATAACAAATATACCTACCGGAACCGTGTGGACAGGGATTCCGTCAGGGAGACAACGCGCCTGGCGAGGATAGAGAACAATACCTACCTAAAGTCCGTCTATATATATGACAACATACGCCTGCACAAAAAATGGCTTTTGTCCCTGGGTGCCCGTTATACCTGGTACACCAATAAGAGAAGGAATGTTACGGCAGCCGGTCCGGGAGAATGGCAGGAGTTTGACCAGAAGGCCCTGACCCCACGGGCAGGCCTTACGTTTAGCGTAAACCCCTCGACCTCGATATTCTTTTTGTACGACCAGTCTTTCATTCCTCAAAGCGGACTGGTGGGCACGGCAACCGATCCTGCCACAGGCGAAGTTACTTCTTCAAGGGCAGTAGATCCGCAGCGGGGTAATGACCTGGAACTGGGTGTAAAGAAAAACTGGTTCGGTTCGCGCCTGAGTACTTCGCTAAACGGGTTTTATACCGTCAAGACCAATGTTCTGGTGACCGACCTGGAATTACCGGGATTTGTAAAGGAAATAGGAGAGGTAACCAGCAGTGGTATAGAAGTGGATATACTGGGAAACATTACGGACAGGCTGTCGGTATCGGCCAATTATACGTATGTACATGCCCGGATCACCGAAGACCAGGACCCCGATCTGATAGGGAAGGAGCTTCCACAGGCCCCGCAACAGCTATTCAATACCTGGGTGCAATATACCATTCCCATGAAAAACAATGCCCGCATCGGGTTTAGTTTGGGACAGGTGACACAGATAAAACGAAGCACATCGGAACCCCACCAGTACATTCCGGATTTTACCAAGCTGGATGCCGGGATCAATTTTACCAAAGACAAATATTTTGTCCGCCTGCTTGCCGATAACCTTACCGGGAAACGCTACATGGCATCCGGGGATATTTTTAATAGTTATGTGACCGGAAATCCGGAATATTTTTATATAGACGGCGAACCGTTTAATGTACAATTATCCGCGGGAATCAGGTTTTAGCAGGATTGCATTTTCCACAGAGCAATAAGAAGACAAAGGATGTTACAAGCTATAGAACTTACGAAAAAATACGGGGACCAACCGGCACTCGACAATCTTAACCTGACAGTAAACCCCGGAGAGGTATTTTGCCTTCTGGGGCAAAACGGGGCGGGAAAAACCACTACCATAAATCTTTTTTTAGGATTTATAGCTGCTACTTCAGGAGAAGCGAGGATAAACGGGACCCCGGTGGTGGCAGGAGACAATAGGACCAAAAAACACCTGGCCTATATTCCAGAGGTGGTGACGTTATATCCCGATCTGACCAGCCTGGAAAACCTGGATTTTTTCAGCCGGATAGCCGGGTTTGACTATAAGAAAGAACAGCTGGAAATATACCTGTCCCGGGCCGGCTTGCAGGAAGACGCTTTTTACAAACGCGTAGGGAACCACAGTAAAGGGATGCGCCAAAAGGTGGGGATTGCCATTGCCATAGCAAAGAATGCTTCTGCGATTTTAATGGATGAGCCCACGAGCGGACTCGACCCGAAAGCCACTCACGATTTTACGGAAACCGTCAAAAAACTTGCTGAGGACAACAAGTCCGTTTTTATGGCTACTCATGACATTTTCAATGCCGTGAATATGGCTACGCATATCGGTATTATGCGGAAGGGCAGGCTGGTACACGTACTGGACGCCCGGGATATTTCTTCCGATGATGTGCAGAGACTGTATTTGGAAACTATCTGATGATCCGGAGAAAGGTCTGAAAACAAAAGGCAAGGCATTTTTAACCCGCTTTGCCTTTTGTTTTTCAGATGACTTTATTGGTCTCAGTATATCACACTTTTGCAGTGCGAAAAAATTATAGTTTGGTTTTGGTTAGGTTATTCAGTTAGTTAGGCAACACATAAACTCATTAACCGAATAACTCATTAACCTGATAACCCATAACCAAAAAGCAATTTCATTGTTTACCAAAACCTCTGCACCTTTTAGTTAACCTTAAAAACCCACCTGCTTTGCAGGTGGTCATGTTCTGATGGCTATGCCT
>NZ_RJTM01000123.1 GCF_003725735.1 Sinomicrobium pectinilyticum
TAGAGGTCCCCTATGGGGGCTAGCCAAAGCCACCTTCTTAGAAGGTGTGATTTTTACTTTTGGAATGAGAGTTATTTGGTTATTAGGCAGGATGCTAGAAAAAGGCATATAAAAAAAGGCTCCTCCCTTGTGATGAAGGGAGGTACCCGAGCGCAGCTACGGGGGGAGGGTTTTGAAATCCCAAATCATAGGGATAACCCCAAACGTTAAGGCAAATACGCTAAAGTTCGGGCTTGTCAAACTCCCCGTCCCGCAAAGCGGTCCACCCTTCTTCTCCCGATTGTCCCGATGTGTATCGGGATCGGGATGAAGAGGGAGCCCGGTTGGATTATTATTGAGAGGCGAGTGCTATAGGAAATAAGATACATGAAAAAAACGCCAATACATAATCTTAAACAACTCCGAGAATACCGGACCGAACTGCGTAAAAATATGACTCCCGCAGAAGCTTTTCTATGGAAACATATAAAAGCGAGGAAAATCCATGGATATCGTTTTACACGTCAGCATAGTATAGGTAATTATATAGTAGATTTTTATTGTGCTAAGGCATGTCTTATTATCGAACTGGACGGAGAAGTTCACAACAATCCACAAGCGGAAGAATACGATTTTATCCGAACAAAAGCATTGAATAAAAAAGGATATACCGTACTTCGTTTTGAAAACAAAATTGTCTTTGAGAACCTTGATGCTGTGTTACAGGAAATCAAAGAACATTTAAAAGAATAGAGAAAGATCATTGATAACAGAAAAAATCAAAAGGCTCCTCCCTTTAGAAAAAGGCGTTGTGCTGAGCGAAGTCGAAGTAGAGGTATCCGAGCGTAGCAACGGGGGGAGGGTTTGAAATCCCGAACCATAGGATAAGCACATATGTTTAGGTCTATACGCTAAGGTTCAGGCTTGTCAAAACTCCCCGTCCCGCACAGCGGTCCACCCCTCTTCATCTGAAGAGGGGAGTCTTGTGGAGCTATAATGTGGAACAGTAAGAAGAAAAGATCAAAAAGCTACAAGGCTAGCACAGCGCCTTGAGATGAAGAGAGGCACCTGAGCGTAGCTACGGGGGAAGGTTTGACCTCCCATGCCATAGGATAAGTGCAGATATAAGGGGATACATGCCAAAGTTCAGGTTTGTCCAGATTCCCCATCCCTAAAGAAAGCGGAATTTCGGAGAAAGCTTTTGTCGTGGGAAATGAGTGAAGCTAATTATGGAGATATTGATTCCCTTCCGTCCCTGAGGTCCGGGACGGAGGGCAAACAAAAAAATAAACAAGAGACATGTCTGAAAAAAAGAACATACTGGTTACCGGAGGATTGGGGTTTATAGGATCTAATTTCATTCCTTATTTTCTGGAGAAATACCCGGATTATCATGTGATCAACCTGGATCTGGTCACCTATGCCGGGGAAGAAAAAAACCTGGCGGAACTGGAAAACCACCCGCGTTATACTTTGGTAAAAGGGGATGTGCGCGACAGGGACCTGGTGGAAACCATTTTTTATCGGTTCGATATCCGGGGAGTTATCCATTTCGCGGCGGAATCGCATGTGGATAATTCCATCAGTAATCCTGGCGTATTTATCGAAACCAATGTCAACGGTACTTTCATTCTTATAGATGTAGCTTACCGGTACTGGATGCAGCGGCCTTTTTATTGTAAGCCGGGCTATGCGGACTGCCGTTTTCACCATATTTCTACAGACGAGGTTTACGGCACCCTGGGAGAAACGGGACTTTTTACCGAAGAAACTCCTTATGCCCCCAATTCGCCCTATTCCGCAAGCAAGGCATCGTCCGATATGATCGTAAGGAGTTATTACCACACATACGGAATGAACACCGTTACCACCAATTGCTCCAATAACTACGGGCCAAAGCAGCACGATGAAAAACTCATACCCACCATTATCCGGAAAGCGTTGTCGGGAGCGCCTATTCCCATTTATGGCAACGGGGGCAATGTGCGCGACTGGCTTTATGTAAAAGACCATTGCCGGGGGATTGACCTGGCTTTCCATAAAGGCGATGCCGGGGAAGTGTATAATATCGGAGGGAAAAACGAAAAGGACAACAATTATATAGCCCGTACCGTCTGTGATATTCTGGATGAAATGTGCCCCGGGACATCCGGTCCTTATAAGGAGCAGGTCACGTATGTGGAAGACCGTGCCGGCCACGACAGGCGTTATGCGATAGATGCCTCCAAAATAGAAAATAAACTGGGCTGGAAAGCCGAAGAGAATTTCGAAAGCGGTATCCGGAAAACGGTGGAATGGTACCTGGAGAAGTATAAACAAAAAAATTAAAGCGCTTCATTTTAGTCCTTATAAGCTTTTGCCACTGATACACGGATGTAAATAGTTTTTAAAATGATTCTTGTGTTCGTAGCACAAGCTTTCGGCCCTACGTAAACTGATGGACTTCAAATGTATGGTGGGTTAGAAACTGTTTAAATTTTATCTCCCGGTTTTTTGTGTTGTAGTAAACCATCTTATAGTTCTAATGTACCCCCATACCAATGCAGGATCTGGAAAATAAGCCCTTTTGTATGTGTTGAAGCCGCCCGGCCCACCCCAATGAGCAAAAGCAGTGTACCGGGCGTTGCTTCAACTATTCCCGGTTTTCCCTTGAAAAGTACCTTCTATATTTACTGGGAAAACACCGGGCTAGTAAGATTTGAATGCTTGGGTACTACAAAGTTATCCTGTGCCGGATTTATTATTAATCCTTTACCATTTATTTTTAACTCTATTGCTAGACGAGGTCCTATCAGGTATCTTGAAATGCATACACCTCTATGTTCAGGGAAGTGTATACGAACGTCAATGGTTCTTTTCCGTGGAAGATGTGCAGGAAAAATCCGTTCTTTATAAAGAAGATTATAACAGCTTTATACCTCCTGGTTCATCGGGAGAACAGTTCGGCAGCGGCCATACTCGGTAAGCACAACGGCAGGAGGCCAGGGCCTTGAAATGTACCGGCACCCGCGGTGCCAGCCGGGTTTTCGTAGTGTTCAAACGAGGACCAGTTGGGGTTTAGAATTCTGGTTTGTAGGTGTTTTTTCAGTTTTGCAAGAAATGGTTAGAATTAGAAGTAGTATGTTTTCCCATAAAACTTCTGTTCACTTTTTAATAAATTGTAACTTCTTTATTAAATCTTACATTAAAAGTAGGTGAATACGTTATTTTTTAGTACTATCGCATCGCGTTTTGTCACCTTAGGGTTCTCGTTATGGTATGTTCTTTTTGGGTAGGAACACGGGAGTTTTTCAAATTGTGTATTTAGAATATAATTTATCCCGGAAATGCCCGTTGTAGGTACTGTGATTTTTTAATTGCTTTTGCAGATGTAGAGTGGTACATTTGAGCCATGTAAGCCATAGGGCTTTTTGAGACTCAATAATTCCATATTAGTACACAAATAAATGAGTAAAAAAATAACCAAGATCTGTTGTATAGGGGCAGGCTATGTAGGAGGGCCTACCATGGCGGTCATAGCGCAGAAATGCCCGGATATAAAAGTTACGGTGGTAGATATTAATAGCAGGAGAATAGCGGCCTGGAATGATGAGGATGTCGATAAGATCCCGGTTTACGAGCCCGGTTTAAGCGAGGTGGTGGCCGAGGCCAGGGGGAGGAACCTGTTTTTCTCTACGGAAGTGGACAAGGCTATTGATGAGGCCGAAATGATATTTATTTCCGTAAACACGCCCACCAAGACCTATGGAAAAGGAAAAGGGATGGCGGCAGATCTTAAGTATATCGAACTCTGTGCCCGGCAGATCGCCAGGGTGGCGAAGGACGATAAGATAGTGGTGGAAAAATCCACCCTCCCGGTGCGTACTGCCGGGGCCCTGAAAAGCATATTGCAAAATACCGGTAACGGGGTGCGTTTCGATATCCTTTCCAACCCGGAATTTCTTGCCGAAGGGACTGCCGTGCAGGACCTCCTGGCACCGGACAGGGTGCTGATCGGGGGAGACTCCGAAGAAAGCATCCGGGCATTGGCGGATGTGTACGCAAACTGGGTGCCGGAAAAAAATATATTAACCACCAATGTGTGGTCCTCGGAGTTGTCCAAACTCACAGCTAATGCCTTCCTGGCACAACGCGTGTCTTCCATCAATGCATTGTCCGAGCTTTGTGAAAAAACCGGGGCCGATGTCAATGAAGTGGCCAGGGCCATAGGAACGGACAGTCGTATAGGGCCTAAATTCCTGAAAGCTTCCGTAGGGTTCGGGGGATCGTGCTTTCAGAAGGATATTCTCAACCTGGTGTATATCGCCAAATCATATGGCCTCAATGAAGTTGCCGATTACTGGGAACAGGTGGTACTGATGAACGATCACCAGAAACACCGGTTTGCAGACAATATCATTACTACCTTGTACAATACCGTTTCCGGTAAAAAGATCGCTTTCCTGGGCTGGGCCTTTAAAAAGGATACCAATGATACCCGGGAGTCCGCGGCTATCCATGTGGCGGATTACCTGTTGAATGAACAGGCGGAGATCGTGGTATACGATCCCAAGGTAACAGAAGAGCAGATATATGCAGACCTCGACTATTTAAATACCCGTGATGAAAAAGAAAACAGGAAGCTGGTTACCGTGGTGAATGATCCTTATAAAGCCATGAAAGAAGCGCATGCCGTAGCGGTATTGACGGAGTGGGATGAGTTCAGGGCCTATGACTGGCAAAGGGTATATGATACAATGCTGAAACCTTCGTTTGTGTTTGATGGAAGAGCAGTACTGGATAGGGAGCAGCTAACTGATATGGGATTTGAGGTGTATACGATTGGGGTAGGAAGATGATTCCAAAAATCTGATGGAACTAGGAAATATAAGAAATATTGAGTTATGATAAAAAACCTGATTGTTTTTGGTACACGACCGGAAGCTATTAAAATGGCTCCCCTGGTAAAAGAGTTTCAGAAATGCCCGGAAGATTTTGAAACCAAGGTTTGTGTAACGGCCCAGCATCGTGAAATGCTCGACCAGGTATTGGACTTTTTTGAAATTATCCCGGATTATGACCTGGATTTGATGAAGCCAAATCAAAATCTGTATTCCTTAACTGCCGATATAATAACGGGATTAAAACCTGTTCTGGAAGATTTTAAACCGGATTTCGTATATGTTCATGGCGATACGACTACTACAATGGCTGCAGGAATTGCTTCCTTTTATTCGGGAGCCAAAGTTTGCCATGTAGAAGCCGGGTTACGTACCTATAATAAGCGTTCTCCTTTTCCGGAAGAAATAAACCGGCAGGTAACCGGGCGAATCACGGATTTTCACTTTGCTCCTACTAGGACTTCCAGGGAAAATCTTTTACGTGAAAATACCCCTTCAGAAAATATCCTTGTTACCGGAAATACAGTAATAGATGCATTGTTGCAAAGTGTAGATAGGGTAGATAATATAGAGAACGCTGAAATCTCTGAATTAAAATCAAAGCTCGATTTCTCTAAAGAAACGATTTTGGTAACCGGACACAGGAGAGAAAATCACGGACAGGGTTTTATTAATATTTGTAATGCTTTAAAGGAAATAGCCGAGATCAATCCGGATGTTCAGATCATCTACCCGGTCCATCTCAATCCTAATGTAAAAGGACCGGTTTATGAAATATTAAAGGACATTGAAAATATTAAGTTGATCCATCCGTTGGCATATCCTGCTTTTGTCTGGTTGATGAACCGTTCCCGACTTATCATCACGGATAGTGGAGGAGTCCAGGAGGAGGCACCCAGTTTGGGAAAACCTGTACTGGTAATGCGGGATACCACAGAGAGACCGGAAGCAGTAGAAGCGGGAACAGTTATTTTGGTGGGGACAGATAAAGAAAAGATTGTAAAGGAATGTAATAATTTGCTCAATGATAAACAACGTTATGAGCAGATGAGCAAATTACATAATCCGTACGGAGATGGAAAGGCATGTAGGAGAATAGCAGATTTTATCAGGGAATTAAAAGAAACAGATCAATACAATACAATAAAAGGATAACGGAATGAGTGAAAAAGTAGTTACCTTAGGGCTGGGTTATATCGGACTCCCTACCTCTGCTTTGATAGCAAGTAATCAAGTACATGTTCACGGGGTGGACATAAACCCGAAAGTGGTAGAAACCATCAATGCAGGGAAAATACACATTGTAGAGCCGGAGCTGGACGAAGTTGTAGAAAATGCAGTAAAAGAAGGTTACTTAAAAGCAGATACGCGACCCGTAGAAGCCGATGTTTATTTGGTTGTAGTCCCTACGCCCTTTAAAGGTAATCACGAACCCGATATTTCCTTTGTAAAATCGGCTACAACAACCATTTTACCATTATTAAAAGAAGGAGATCTATATATCATAGAATCGACTTCTCCTGTAGGTACTACGGAAAAAATGAGGGATTATATCTATGCGGAAAGGCCCGAGCTTAAGGACAAAATTTATATTGCCTATTGCCCGGAAAGAGTGCTTCCCGGAAACGTAATGTATGAACTGGTGCATAACGACCGGGTGATCGGGGGAATTGATGGAGGATCTACTAAAAAAGCGGTACAGTTTTACCAAAGATTTGTAAAAGGAGAGTTGCATAAAACCAATGCTCGTACTGCTGAAATGTGTAAACTAACGGAAAATTCTTCCCGCGATGTCCAGATAGCTTTTGCCAACGAACTTTCATTGATATGTGATAAAGCAGGGATCAATGTTTGGGAGTTGATCAACCTGGCCAATAAACATCCCAGGGTAAATATCCTGCAGCCCGGATGTGGAGTAGGTGGACATTGTATAGCAGTGGACCCCTATTTTATAGTTTCAGAATATCCGCTGGAGTCCCAGCTTATAGGAAAGGCACGTGAGATCAACAACTATAAAGCATTTTGGTGTGCGGAGAAAATTAAAAATACCCGGTTGGAATTTCAGTTAAGGGAAGGACGTAAACCTTCGGTAGCGATCATGGGACTGGCATTTAAACCGAATATTGACGATCTGCGGGAATCTCCGGCTAAATATATTGCACAGAAAGTATTACAGGACGCCCAGGATGAGCATTATTATATTGTAGAGCCTAATATAGAGGAACATGAAATTTATAAGTTAACAACTTATAAAGAAGCAGTGGAGAAAGCAGATATTCTGGTCTTTTTGGTGGCTCATGACGAGTTTAGAAACCTGGATGTTTCAGAGGGGAAAGTAGTGTTAGATTTTTGTGGGGTTAAAAAATGAGTAATTTAGGCATTGTAATACAGGCTCGATTAGGATCTTCGAGATTACCTAATAAGGTTTTGCTCCCATTAAAAAATGGAAAGTCTATGCTTATGACGATTATAGAACGTCTGGAGCAATTAGATTTGCCGATAGTAGTTGCTACAACAAATTCTCACACAGACCTTTCTTTGGTAGATTATTTAAAGGAAAATAATATCAAATACACAAGAGGGGATGAGATGAATGTTCTGAGTCGATTTATAAAGGCTGGGGAAGAAAATAATTTTGACTTTATCATTAGAGTGTGCTCAGACAATCCATATATAGATATTACCTATATGAATAGGCTTATTCAATTATGGAAGGAAAATAAATCTCAAGATTATATTTCTTTTAGCTATAAAGGTAAACCGACCATTTTAAGCCATTTTGGAATATTTGGTGAGATCGTAAGTTTTAGTTCTTTATTAAAGATAAGTAAAATGTTCCCTCAGGATATTTCTTTCCAAGAACATGTGACCAAAGGGGTGTATAGTAATCCTTCGTTATTTAATATTGCGTTAACTGATATTGATAAAGAATTAGAGAAATTTGATGGAATAAGGCTGACAGTTGATACTTTAGAAGATTATCATAACATTTGCGAAATAAATGAAAAATTTTCTGAAAATCCATTAGCAAATATAAAAGATATTGGAAATTGGATACTAGGAAAAAAGAAAATGATACAAATAATGAATTATACTATAAATAAAAATTTAAAATAAAATGAGCGACAAAGGGACATACATCATTGGAGAAATTGGACAAAACCACAATGGTTCTGTTGATATTGCTAAATTAATAATAGATTTGGCTTGTAGGCCTATAGAGGAAGATTTGTTCAATCTGGACTTAAAACCGATGAATGCGGTTAAGCTAACTAAACGTGATTTAAATCAAGAATTGTCACAGTCCCAAATGGATGCACCTTATACCGGAGTAAATTCATTTGGACCTACTTATGGGGAACATAGGGAGGCGTTGGAATTAAATGATGAAGAACATTTTGAAGTGTACAAATATGCTAAAGATAAAGGCATTGATTTTGTTGAAACACTATGTGCCATTGGATGCTTAAGCATGTTAAAATTATTTTCACCTGATTATTTGAAGGTTGCAAGTAGAGATTTGACAAACCTCCCTTTGTTGGCAGCACTTGCGGAAACAAAGATTCCGATGATAATCTCAACAGGAATGGCTGGAAAGGAGCAGTTGGATGAAGCTATTGATACAATATCGGCGTATCATAGCAATATTTCAATATTACATTGTGTCTCTCAATATCCAACAGAACCTCAAAATGTAAATTTATCGACAATTACATATTTAAAAAAGAACTATTCGCGTTTCAAAATCGGGTATTCTGATCATACAATTGGTATTTCAACTCCATTAGCAGCCGTTGCGATGGGTGCTGAAGTTATTGAAAAACATATTACTATTGACAGAAGGATGAAAGGTACGGATCAAATTGGGTCGTTGGGGCCAGATGGGGTTAATAGAATGGTTCGTGATATTAGAATTTTGGAAAAATCTTTTGGGGTTGAAGATATTTTTATTGAAGAAAAAGTAGCTTCAGCAAGGAATAAATTAGAAAGATCTATTGCCACTAAAAGAAAAATGAACAAAGGAGAAATTATTACAGAGGGCGATATCCATTTATTATCTCCGGGAGATGGTTACAAATGGAGCAAAAGGAATTTAGTTATTGGAAAACGACTGATTAACGATATCGATGCGAATGAACTTATTTATAATAATGATATCGAACAATGATAGCGGATTTATTAAATGAGATTCGCTATTTAAGCGATAAATCAGTGTTTAAACCTTCTTTAGATGCTTTAACTAAAGAAGACTGGATTGATATATATGATAGCTTTAAGTATGATTATGAAAATTATTATCCAACGGGCTTTGACGTTCAGAATGTTAAATATTTTCCAGGATTAATTGCTACGTTGTTTTATAGAATTTCTAGGCATCTGTTTTTGAATAATAAAATTACCGACGCACAAGAATATTCTTCTTTGGGTTATTCATATTCTGCTATGGAAATATACTATAGTTCGAATATCGGGAAATCATTAAAAATTAATCATGGAATAGGAACAATTATAGGTGCTAGAACGACAATTGGCGATAATGTAATTCTACATCATAATGTAACTTTAGGTGATAAAAATGGTGGCAGACCAACCCTGGGTAATAATGTTATTGTGTATCCAGGCGCGGTTATTGTGGGGGACATTAGTATTGGTGATAACAGTGTTGTAGGTGCTAATTCATTTGTAGATAAAAGTTATCCTTCTAATTCAATTATAAAATAAAAAATGGCATTACCTAAATTAATACTTACTGATATAGACGGTGTTTGGACTGATGGTGGAATGTTTTATGATCAAACAGGTAACGAATGGAAAAAATTCAATACATCTGACAGTGCGGGAGTAATGTTCTCCCATAGGCTAAAGATACCTGTAGGGATAATAACAGGGGAAGATACTGAAATTGTTAAACGAAGAGCTGCTAAGTTAAATATTGATTATTTATATCAAGGGATTTCTAATAAATTGGAGGTCGCGAAAAAACTATCTTCAGAAATTGGAATTACCTTAAAAGAGATTGCGTATATAGGAGATGATATAAATGATATAGAGCTCCTGTCTGCTGTAGGGATCAGTGCAGCTCCTTTTAATGCACCTGATTATGTAAAGAACAATGTTCATTATGTGACAAACAAAAAAGGAGGGGAAGGGGCCTTCAGAGAGTTTGTTGAATATATTATTGGACGGAAGGAAATACTTAATATGCTTAAAGCAAATGATGTCTTGAGTTAAAGCAATCCTGTTAGAATGATTTATCTATATCTTCTTGCCGCTTTATTGTTACCATTTATTGGCCTTTTCTATATAGAAGGAGGGGCTTTGGGAGGGTACCCTAACAATTCTACCTATCCCTATATGCTATATTTATTTTCCTTTTTTTTAGGATATCGGGTTTTTATTAAACGGGCAATAAAAGTAAAAAAGGGTGAGTTTGTTAATACTATGAGAGTTCCTGCAAAGAACTTTAATTCTGTTAGACTTAAGAAACGGATTCTTTTTGGGCTTTTTGTATTGTTGTTTATTTCTTTATTTGCATTTAATGGTATTGATGTTTTGATGGGTAGCATGTCAAAAGGTGAATTCAGGTCACAAATGGGCTATTTTGGTTTTATAATGGCCATCCCCACTAAGTATATATTCCCTGCTTTGTTTACCCGGTTATGTTGTGTTTACTATGTAAATAAAACACAAGGCCTCAAACGACTTAAGCTGGATTGGTTCTTTTACACTTGTTGTCTATTTGTTGTAATATTTGGATTTACATTCGGTGATAAGACAATGGCAATAACTATGCTGTTGTGTGGTCTAATTGTTTTGTTTTGGCAGAGAACAAGAATTTCCCATGTATTTTTTTTCGGTCTTTTTTCACTGGTTATTTTGATTTTAACCGGCTATTTATTTGATGATTTTTTAAAAGGAAGATCAATAGAAGGAGTACTGGATTATATAGAAGTTAGGGCCTTTGCGTTGAGTGGAGAAAGCTCTTGGAAAGTATGGGACCTTTATATTCATGACAGGGTAAATTTTGACTATTTTTCAACTTTATTGGGAGTTTTAGGCTCGGGACTTATTTATTTTCTGTTAGGGATTTCCAAATATAGTGTGATAGCGTACAAATTTAATTTTGGTACAGCAGTTACCGCCCTATTGTATCCGGGAGCTATAGATTTAATAAATTCAGGGTTATGGAACATAACCCCAACAGCTTATGTAGAAGGCCTTTTGGCAGGGGGGATAATTGGCATTATAATATTTGGGATATTTGGAGGTATAGTTTTTGCACATATTTATAGGAAAATTTCGAAGGGATTCTATACAAAAAACTATGCAAAGGTTAGCATTTTTGTCGTGTACTTTGTAAATGCATACAGTGCTTGGTTAATGTCAGGAGGTATTACCACATTGTTCCATCCAGTGACCATTATGGGGATATTGGCTGCATATTATGTCATAAGAATGTTCGAAAAAATTATTATAAAATAAAAGAAGAAACAGATTAAAAAAATAAGATGGTGCCTGTTTATAACAACAAAATATATGTAAAGATGGTGTATTTAAGCATCTTGATATTTATTCTTGTTGGTTTTTTTTATAATTATAAAAATAATTGGGGTAGGATTAGTGAATCCAGTGGTGGAGTCAAGGAAAATATTATTGAAAATTTTGATTCTACACCCCTTGTTAGACCAAAGTCTAGCGGGGAGACATCATTGGAAACTACAAAAATTGAGAATAGTCAGGGTGAGGAGTTAATCCATATAAATGCAAAAGAATTTGGTGCCAAGGGAGATGGTAAGACCAATGATAGAGTTGTCCTTCAAAAAGCGATAGATAGCATAGCCAATTCTGAATCGGGGGGAACACTGTTTTTACCCGAAGGGGTTTACGCTATTTATGATCAGTCTTTGGCATTGTGGGGAAATAACATCTCTTTAATTGGAGAAAATAGAGAAAGAACCGTTATTCTTAAGCGAGGAAATGCAGGACAATATGGGGATTGTGTAGATATCATCGGGAAAGTAAAAGGGCTTAAATATTTTGGCGATTTTGGGAAAGGTGCTTATAATAAGCGGACCACCTATCTGGGCAAAACAATACCGGCAAGGGATATTAAAATAGCAAATATTACACTGGACACTAAGTTAACTAAGGCCAACCCTTTGGCAAATAATCTTGGGATAATAAATTGTGAGAGGGCATTAATTGAGAATTGCAATATAAAAAACGCTCTTCAAAGTAATGTGGCCATTGTTAATGTAACTAATCAACATAAAAACGGAAAAGTAAAATTTCGAAATTGTACATTCTCCAATTCAGGGACTCATAATGTTAGAGTTATTAGTTATAATCAGGGCAATTTGCTTGGTAATGACATAACATTTGAGAAATGCAGGTTTTTGGAGGTGTCTGGAGCAGATGTACATGTTAAGGAGCTAAAAAAAATTCTCAATGGCGAAAAAAAAGTTCATTTATGGTATCGTGGAGCAAAGGCAAGTGGAGCTACCAAGGTCTTGGTAAAAGATTCATATTTTGACTCTTCGGGGATAATATTTGCAAACGGAAATGTTAATGGCCTAATATTGACAGGTAATAAAATAGAATCCACCGTTTATATTCTTCATTCTTATCGAGATGATTTATCCCCGGCAATTAGAATAAACAATAACAGGTTTTCGAAGAGAGTTGATCTTGTGAGGAAAACTCTTAAAAGATCTGAAAAAGATATTTTCTCTAAAAAGAACAATGTTTATATATATCCGGGGATGTTATTGAAAAAAACGTCTGTGGATATAGATAACAATCCGATTGATTAAAGAATTTTTATGGCTGTTGATATCAATGAAATAGAAAGAAAATACAATGTTGAAAGTGTTCAAAGTGGCGATCTTAAAATATGGCCGATTGTAAGATTTAAAATATGGGAAGAATTGGCAGCCAAAGCAGGGCGGAAATCCAGGACGGTAAAACTAAACCAAAGTACCCTTAAAATTGTAGCTAAGAGCTTGTTTTTCGGGTTGAGGAATTGGCGTCGTTTCCCTTCAAGCAAATATTGGGTGTTTACATCATCAGGGTATAGAAAAGTATTTTGTCAAAAAAATCATGATAGGGTTACCGAAGACTTGCCAGATTTATTGCAAGGAGTAATGATTTTCGAGAACCCGGTAGCTTTGGGGAAACATTATTCTTTAAAGTCGCTTCCTCACCCGAAGAATATAGTAAGTCAGTCTTTCCTTTATCTGGGAACCTTTTTATTTTCATTGCTGTATGGGCGTCGTAGAATTGAAAATGAGAGGTTTATAAATCAGATAATAAAAGACTTTGAAATATCAGTGAATTATAAGTCTATAATTGCCCGATTTTATGGACAGTATTTTTTCATGAAAATGGTTTTAAGGTTTAAAAAACCTAAAATGGTGTTTATGGTTTATACTGCTTCGTCAATGGGACTTATTAAGGCATTCAAGGAGTTTGATGTGCCTGTTGTAGAACTTCAACATGGTGTGATAAATAATTTACACCCGGCTTATAATCAAATGATTCAATTTAGTTCAACCTTTTTTCCGGATTATCTGTTTACCTATGGGGTTCATGAACTTCAATATTTCGGTATGAATAACTACTTTATAAAAAAGAGCAATGTATTCCCGGTAGGGTATTCCTTTATTGATAAATACCGGTATCAGGCTCCCCGAAATGAAGAGTATAGGAAAAAAAATTATGGTTCCTTTAATAGGATTGTCGCTTTCTCATTTCAAGAACCCATTGAAGATTTTACATTTGAATTTTTAAATAATGTAGGTGAGTTGGATCCCAGTATATTATACCTGATTGTCCCCAGGAATCCGGACCTACAAAGTAGAGTGTCTTTAGCTTCGAATATTATTATCGAAAGAAAATTAAATATATATGATGCGATAAATATGTCGGATATACATAGTACTGTAAATTCTACTTGTGCAATAGAAGCATTGGCATTAGGGAAACCCAATGTTTTGATTGATCATATGGGATTGGCCAGGTCATACTATTATGGAATATTTAAAGATTCCCTCTCTGTAAAGTTTGTTGAACCTGATCCGAAGGAATATTATGCGGCTATAAAAAAGCCTGATTTCCCACCATCTGAACGGATATCAAATGAAGGCAAGGTTTTTTTTGAAAAAGACTTCAAAAAGAATATTATTGACCTTCTTCGGAAACTCCCAAATATACAATAGAAGTGGTGCAACTAAAAAAACTATTGGCTTCCCCGCTTTTCAAAGAGACGGCACTTTACGGTTTGACCAATGCCTTGTTTACTGGATTGCCGTTGATTCTCATGCCCTTTTTGGTAGCTGTTATGGCACCTGAAGATTACGGTACCTTAGATCTATTTAAAAGCCTTACTTTGGTTTTAACACCGATATTGGGCCTGAGTACTATTCAATCCGTTACACGTTTTTACTATGATTTAGACACAAATGACTTCAGGAAGTTTTGTTCAACAGTTATTATATTTCATTTCATTAGTGCAATTTCGGCTTCTGTGGTGTTGTTCTTTGTGAGTTTAATGATCGAGTCTGAATATCTTATAATCGTTCTTTTATCTGTTGCTTTTTTTTTATTCAACCAAATAACCGAAGTTTTATTGATTATCTATCGCGTAAAAAAACAGCCAAAAAACTTTATGATAATCAGATTAGGCAGCGTGGTACTGGACTTATTGTTGTTAGTACTTTTATATCATCTCTACGATACATATGATTGGCATTTTCGTGTAATTCCAAATGTAATCGCTACAGTTGCCATAGGGTTAATGTCGCTATGTATTTTACACTTCCAATTCGCCATCAAAACTACATTTAGTTTGCGATTGTTTAAGGATGCAGTTGCTTTTAGTGCACCCTTAATTCTACATATGATTTCTGGTTACATATTGAATGTTGGAGATAGATTTTTTATTGTTCATTTTTTGGGAGATAAGGCACTTGGGAGTTATTCCGTAGGATATCAGTTGGGTATGTCAATTAGTTTTTTCTATACCAGTTTTAACTTAGCTTGGACACCTACATTCTATGAGTGGATGAAATCCGGTAGGTTTTCAGCAATAGAAAAGGTGAAAAAAATTGTATTTTTCGGCCTTCCAATATTAGGGTTTGTTTTGGTTATCGCATGGCAGGGACTCTCAAAATACATTGATAACTTGGCAAAATACGATATCGATTTAAAATTGATCGTATCAATCGTCCTTGCGTATATTATTCTATCTTATTATAAATTTAACGCAAACTATTTCTTTTACGCGAAAAAAACGAAAAAAATAGCTTCTATTACACTGTTGTCGGCTGTACTGTCCATTGTCGGTAATTTTCTGCTGATACCCCGACTAGGATTAATGGGAGCAGCTTATACAACATTGGTTTCATTTACTATTATGTCGATAATTGTTGTTCGAGTCAAAAATAAACTTACTATTGAAAAACATGAGAAGAGTATTCTATAAAGTTAAACGTTTGGTGTTTAGTACGATTAGTTTCATTGCATGTAGAAATTCTAAGGTTTTTCGCTGTAAGATTAACAATTATACAAAGTTTAACGGGAAAGAGAAATTTGGAAAAAATGTCAATTTTAATGGATGTAGAGTTTATGGTAAAGGAACGGTAAGTTTTGGGGATAATTTTCATTCTGCAAAGGGACTCTGTTTTCTTACCTCATTTCATAATTACGATGGTGCGGCAATCCCATACGATCATACGGTTATAACCAAAAATGTTATAATCGAAGATAATGTGTGGCTTGGGCTAAATGTTATAATAATGGGAGGGGTAACGATTGGTGAAGGAGCCATCATCCAAGCAGGAAGTGTAGTTGTCAATGATATTCCAAAATGTGCTATTGCTGGAGGGCATCCGGCAAAAGTTTTCTCTTATAGGGATAAGGAAAAGTATAATGAATTGAAAAAAGAAGGTAAGTTTTTTTAAAGATGAAAATAGTCTACTTCTACCAGTATTTCGCTACGCCCAAAGGCTCTTGGGGAACCCGCGTGTATGAATTTGCCAGAGAATGGGTAAAAGAAGGGCATCAAGTTACTGTAGTTTCAAGTATTTATTCGAAATCTGACATCCAAGCCACTAAGTTAATTGAAGACCAATATTATGAAGATATTCATGTCAAGGTATTGAATATTTTAATAGATAACAAACAGTCTTTTCTCAAACGGATTTGGTCTTTTTTCGCTTATAGTTTGCTTTCCTCGTATTATGCATTGACGCTGAAGGCAGATGTGGTGATTGCTTCTTCCGGTCCTATAACTGTTGGATTACCTGGTTTGATTGCCCGATATCTACGAGGGAGAAAACTGATTTTTGAAACAAGAGACCTTTGGCCGGAAGGGGCGATTGAATTGGGTATAATCCGAAACGCAACCTTGAAAAGAATTGCTTATTGGTTTGAGAAAAAATGCTATAAAGCTTCTTCTCACATCATTACATTGTCTCCAGGTATGACAAAGAATATTAAAGAAAGGTTTGGTTTGACTAACGTAGATGATGTAACTAATGCAGCAAACATTGATTTATTCTCAACGATAGCGCCTTTCCAGGCGACAATGTTGAAACCTAAGTCGTATGCCATTTATACCGGCAATATTGGACAAGTAAATAATTCATATTGGTTGTATAATGCGGCGAAGGCTTTAAAAAATAAGGGTAGGGAGGATATTGTTATCTTGCTGATAGGAGAAGGGCAGCAGCGAGAAGAATTGGAAAGTCTAGCCGAAAAGGAGGGGATATCTAACTTTGTAAGATTAGGACTAATGCCTAAAAAAGATTTGGTTGGTTATATACAGAATGCGATGGTTTCGTTGGTTCCTTTGAAAGGTACGCCGGTATTGGATACGTCATCACCAAATAAATTTTTTGAGTCATTAGCAGCTGGAGTTCCGGTTATACAAAACACACAAGGTTGGATGAAAGATTTTTTAAGTGAGCATAACATTGGTTTAACGTTAAATCCAGATGACGCTAACGAGTTGGCTGATCGATTAATCTGGATGAAAGAACATCCGGAAGAGGTGACTGAAATGGGACAACAGGCGTCTGCAATTGCCAGAGAGTATTTTGATAAAGATTTTTTGGCTAATAAAATGTTGGACATCCTAAAGAAAGTTTGTAAGAATGCAAGATAATAGCTATTTATTAACCGGAGCATCAGGGTTTCTTGGCAAGATATTACAACGAATGCTTATTGAGCAAAAAAATAAAGTCATTGGATTAGATCGGGGTGGACAACCTATACTGGCGGATATTACAAAACCTTTTGACATTGAAAAAAGATATTATTTTGATACTGTGGTACATTGTGCTGGGAAGGCCCATGTTGTTCCCCGTACACAAGCTGAGATTGATGCGTTTTATCACGTAAATTTCGAGGGAACAAAACATTTGTGCCAGGCATTGGAACATTTGGGGGCTAAACCCAAAGCCTTGATCTTTATCAGCACGGTAGCCGTTTATGGAAGGGATAGGGGCGAAAGAATTGACGAAAGCAGTCCATTGAACGGAAACACACCCTATGCCAAGAGCAAGGCAATGGCTGAGGAATGGTTAAATGACTGGGGCGCAAAAAATGAGATCAAAATTGGGATTATTCGGTTGCCTTTATTAGCAGGTCCAAATCCCCCGGGCAATTTGGGAGCCATGATCCATGGAATTAAAACAGGGAAATACCTGAGTATAGGTAAAGCGAACGCGCGAAAGAGTATGGTGTGGGCCGCAGATATTGCTAATTTAATTCCGCGCCTGGCGGAAATAGGAGGGACGTATAACTTGACGGATGGATATGATCCCTCGTTTCATGAATTAGAACAGGCTATAGCTAGTGAATTAGGCAAAAAGCCCCCGATTAAGATTCCTAAATTTGTAGCAAATCTCCTTGGTTATGCTGGTGATGTACTTGGTGACAGATTTCCTGTTAATTCAGATAAACTAAATAAAATTACATCAACATTGACATTTGATGACAGTAAAGCGCGAAAAATACTAGGATGGAATCCAACGAGCGTGTTAGACCACATCAATGAAATGGTTAACCCCAATAATAAGTAACAATAAATACCTGTTTCTTTTAACCAAAAACGATTATTAAATTTCATACAGATTATGACGCGCGTTTTCGATTTTTTGTTTTCATTTTTTGGAATATTGTTATTATGGCCTGTCGGTTTGATATTGTGTATAATAGGTCTTTTCGATAGCGGTTCACCTATTTTTAAACAAGAGAGAGTGGGAAAATATAAAAGATCATTTATACTATATAAATTCCGGACTATGCATATCCATACTGCATCAGTGGCTACTCATTTAGCTAATCAAAATATGGTAACCAGGTTCGGTTCATTTCTTAGAAAATCAAAACTGGATGAACTACCACAATTATTAAATGTTTTAAGAGGGGATATGAGTTTGGTTGGTCCCAGACCCTGTTTATTCAATCAATCGGAGTTGATCGAAGAACGAAGCAAAAGAGGGGTCTATAATCATTTGCCGGGGATAACGGGGTTGGCACAGATCAATGAAATTGACATGTCTACTCCTGTAAAACTTGCTGAAGTAGATGCTGAAATGCTACACAATTTGACCCTGGGAAAATACTTCAAATATATTTTGGCTACAGTAACTGGTAAAGGTAGTGGAGATAGGATACAGGCGTGAGAGAATAAATGTTTCTTTTGATTTTAATATGATAAAAGATAGTTTTATCATAGAATATGCTTATGTTTTCTGTTGGGGATTTTTTGAAATGGTTATTTATATCAGTATAGATAAGTAAAAATTCAACCCACCTGGTTCAAGCGATAATATTATCATTTTCCTATTATTTGATACATAAATTTCTGTATTTTTTAAGTTGGTTTTACATTCCTTTAAATCACGATCTGTTATAATGAGATAGTCTTAGATTGACCAAAAAAGAAAGTTTATGTATTATATTTTTATAGGATATCTTTTATGAAAGTGCAATATTTTGAATGTATGACGTTTTTATATCAAGGATAGGAGAAGCTTAATCCAGTAGCAATTGAATAGAGGGATTTCAGTTCTCGAAAACAGTAAAAGGGTTGACAGAATTTTCCTGAGATTTGTTGAAAATGAAAAGAGAAAGATGGTGCTTTAAGGAGAATGCTCCAGGAATGTATATTTGATTAGAAATTTAACAATGGAGAAGAAATATGTGGAAATCGATTTCATAACATCCAATTCATCTTGTCTAAACGTAGATAAAGAAAAAAAATCTTATTTTAGCAGGAAATAAGCTTGTTCATTGAAGGAAAATACAACAGATCAAAAAGAATGTTTTTCCCTTTTTATAAGGTTTTCTACCTGAATTTTAGATTAATTTTAACAAAACAGGGATTTTTTTAATACCTTTAGTTATTGTAAAGGTCAAAAAGTACTTGTTTTTTGAGTTTTACCGGGCAATTTTCGTAATATATGAAAAAAATAAGTTGGGATAAGTTGAGGCAGGGGATGAAACTGGTGTTTCAACCCGGGAAGAGAAAACTGGACTTAAAGAACATAGGCTACCTGCCGAGGTGGATTATATTGGCGATCGATATTTCCATACTGCTGTTTTCGGCCATAGTGACCTTTATGTTACTCCAGGGGCTTACCCTCAGTTTCTATACCCGGCTGACCCGCCTGGAAGAACTGCTTATGGTGGTAGGCGTGAATATAGTGTATTTTCTCCTGTTCCGTACCTATGCGGGCCTCATAAGGTATTCTTCTTATATTGACGGCTTAAAACTCCTGTTTTCTACATTTTCCTCTTTTATCACCCTGGCAGGGATTAGCTATCTCAGTTATTTTATTGCCGGGGAAAAGCTTTTCTTGGTGCCCGGGCTGTTTATGTACTTTATCATTTCTTTTGCTTTCCTGTTCCTGTTTCGTGTGGTGGTAAAACAGGTGTTTCACGCTTTTTTCGGGGAAACGCGAAAAGAAGAAAAGACAAAGGTGCTTATTTTCGGGGCGGATTCCAATGCTATCTCAGTGGCCAATGCCATTCGCACGGAGCAACCGGTCCGGTTTAAGATCCTGGGATTTGTGGATAAGAGCAATCACAATACCAGTAAGCGCATCCTGGACCTGCCTATACTGAGTAAAAATAAACGGATGTCCGTACTCCTGAGGGCGCACGGTGCACAGGGGGTGATCCTTGCGGACAAACACCTGACCAAGGCCGAAAAGATAGAACTGGTAGACGATTGCCTGGAAAACGGGTATAAAGTATTCACGGCACCGCTGGTGTCCGATTGGGAAAACGAACAGGATTTTTCCGGGCAGATCAAGAACATACAGATTGAGGACCTGCTGGAGCGAAAGCCCATAGTGCTGGACAACAAAAGTATTTCCAAAGAGCTGAAGGGCAAAAGGGTCCTGGTTACGGGGGCTGCCGGTTCCATAGGCAGTGAGATCGTACGGCAGGTGCTGAAATACGATCCGGAATTACTTATCATTGTGGACCAGGCCGAAACTCCCTTACATCAATTGCGGCTGGAACTGAATAACCTGTCCGGGGAAGTGCAGTACGAAACGGTAATAGCCGATGTACGTAATTATGAGCGGATGAACCGTGTTTTTGAAGCTTTTGCCCCCCAGGTAGTTTATCATGCGGCAGCCTATAAACATGTGCCGCTTATGGAAGAAAATCCTTCGGAGGCAGTTTTTGTGAATATTATGGGGACCAAAAACATGGCAGACCTGGCCGTGGAACATCATACGGAAAAGTTTGTCATGGTCTCTACGGATAAAGCGGTAAACCCGAGCAATGTCATGGGGGCTTCCAAGCGTATTGCGGAGATGTATGTCCAGTCCCTGTACTTTTCCAATAAAGAGAAGAAAAAGAAAACAACGCGGTTTATTACCACCCGTTTCGGTAATGTATTAGGCTCTAACGGTTCGGTAGTACCCCTGTTTAAGGAGCAGATCGCCAAAGGCGGGCCGGTAACCATTACCCACCCGGATATTATCCGTTACTTTATGACTATCCCGGAGGCCTGCCGCCTGGTACTGGAAGCCGGCGCTATGGGAAAAGGCGGGGAGATCTTTATTTTTGATATGGGCGAGGCCGTTAAGATCATGGACCTGGCCACCAAGATGATCCGCCTGGCCGGTTTTATCCCGGAAGAGGATATAACCATTGAGGTAACGGGGCTAAGGCCCGGGGAAAAGCTTTATGAGGAATTGCTCAGCGATAAGGCCAAAACACTCCCCACACACCACGAAAAAATAATGATCGCTACGGAGACCATCGATGATCATGAATACGTAAAGAAAGCGGTACTTTCCATCTACGAGGTAGCGAGAAAATATAAAAACGACAAAACCGTAAAACTGATGAAAAACCTGGTCCCCGAATACAAGAGCATGAATTCCCTGTTCGAATCCCTCGACAGCGGTACTTCCGGACCCGGCCCGGCTGCGGATAACCTTCCTGCTGCTATTTCTGAAAAAGAGGAAAAACAAGTGTACGGGACCGGCAGGCACCGGGTAGGTTTCCCGGGATAATTATCTTTTTTTAACAGGTTATCCTGTGTTTCAGATCATATCATAAAAGATTTTTTGGAAATGCATATGTAACTATACGGATCTTCCTCCGTGCCATGCTTTAGGTAATGTCATTTAGTTAGTGTTATGGTACTCTGAAAAGAGGTATAGGAGGAATGTTCTATATTTTATTAGAAAAACCAAAAGGCTCCTCCCTTTAGAAAAAGGGAGGTCCCCGAGCGTAGCTACGGGGGGAGGGTTTGACATCCCGGACCATTGGTATAACCGCAAACACTTGTGTATATATGCTAAGGCTTGCGCTGGTCAAAACTCCCCGTCCCGCAAAGCGGTCCACCCCTCTTCATCACAAGAGGGGAGTTCTGTGGAGTTATAATGTGGTACAGTAAGAAGAAAAGATAAAAAGCTCCTCCCTTTAGAAAAAGGGAGGTACCCGAGCGTAGCTACGGGGGGGTGAAATCCCGGATCATTGTTTTAACCGCAAACGTTCGTGTATATGCGCTAAAGTTCCGACTGGTGAAAGCCTTTTGGCCCGCAAAATAGAAAGGACGATATGTTATGCTGAACACTGACAAAATGATAGAAGGGGAAAATTATAGCATTCCCGGAAGAATTTAATTCGCAAATATTATATTTGCAGCAAATAATATACGCTTTGCCCTGTTTAACCGTTAAAGAAAGTGAAGTGATATAAACGACAGATGATGAAAATAAAACGTTTAGTGCCTTACCATACCCCTGCCTTTTTCCTGCTGCTGTTCAGCATTGTTTTAATGACCTCCTGTGCTTCGCGTAAAAACCTGGTATATTTCCAGGATATCGAAGAGATCGATAAACTGGCCAGCCGGGTGATTTACGATCCCGTATTGCAGCCGGATGACCTGCTGACGATTACAGTTTCTGCTCTCAATATGGAAACAGTGTTGCCGTTTAACCTGCCGGTAGTGGCCTATATGGATACCGGGCAACGGGCAAGCGGCACGCCGCAACTCCAGACCTATTTGCTGGACAACCAGGGTAACCTGGAATTCCCGGTGATCGGGAGGATAAAGCTGGGAGGGTTGACCCGCAGTGAAGCGGTGGACCTGCTCCGGGAAAAGATATCGCATTACGTAAAAAATCCTGTGATCAACATACGGATCATGAATTACCGGGTTACCGTACTTGGAGAAGTGGCGAGGCCGGGGTCTTATACCATTCCGAATGAACGTATTACTATCCCGGAAGCCCTGGGGCTGGCGGGGGACCTTACCGTATATGGCAAGCGGGATAACATCCTTATTATCCGGGACAAGAACGGGGAAAAGACCTATACCCGGGTGGATATTACCAAAAAGGATCTCCTCGAATCCCCGTATTACTACCTGCAGCAAAACGATGTTATCTATGTAGAACCCAACAAAGCACAGGTGCAATCTTCAACTTATAACAGGAATGCTACCGTAGTGATCTCCATAGCTTCGGTGATCATAGCCCTGATCTCAGTATTAACACGATAATAATTTATAGATAATGCAATCGGACCAGCAAATGCACCCCATCCGGCCCGCCGGGGATGAAGAGATTAACCTGAGAGACCAGTTGGAAGCTTATCTTATCCATTGGAAATGGTTTGTGATCAGTGTTGTTGTATGTGTGGCACTGGCTTTTATATACCTTCGTTATGCCACTCCGCAGTATAATGTTTCTGCGACTATCATGATCAAGGACGATAAAAAAGGAGGGATAACCTCCGAACTTTCCGCCTTCCAGGATATTGGCCTGTTTGGCAATGTGACCAACAGTGTGGATAATGAGATAGAGGTATTAAAATCCCGTACGTTGATGGAGAACGTGGTCAAAAAACTGGGACTTAATATCGCCTATTATACCAAAGGGAATATCCGGACTTCCGAGGCTTATAAAAATGCTCCAGTACGTATTAACTTTTCGCTGCAGGACTCTGTTTTATACAAGGCAGACACAACCTTTACGGTACGGGTAGATTCGGCTACCCGCTTTACCTTATTGGATAGTGAAGGTGAGGATAAGGGAGCTCATGGCTTTGGAGAAAATGTGCAATTCGGTAGTGGGAAAATGACGGTGTTACCAGCATTTGACAGTGTAGAAGAATTGAATACCCGTGATGTTGTAGTGGTGATAAAACCCCTGGCTAAAGTAACCTTGGGTTACAGGGAACAAGTCCAGGTAGCTGTGGTGGATAAAAACACCAGTGTTATACGCCTGAATCTTAATGCTGCGGTAAGGCAAAAAGCGGAAGATATACTCAATACGCTTATAGAGCAATATAATATAGATGTCGTAGCTGATAAAAACCTGGTGTCCGCTAATACAGCCAGGTTTATCGAAAAACGTTTGGCGCTTATAGAAGCTGAACTAGGGGAGGTAGAGCAAAGCGCGGAAAATTTTAAAGAAACCAACCAGTTGACGGATATTACTTCGGAGGCGGGAATCACCCTGGAAAATGCCAGCGAGTATGCCAAGCAGATCGTGGCCGCGGAGACCCGGTTGCAACTCACCAACTTCCTGATCGATTACCTGGCGGGGATACAGGATAACAGCAGCCTTATACCGGCAAATGTAGGTACGGAGGACAGTAATATAGGGCCTTCTATTATGGAGTACAACAAGCTGGTACAGGAACGGAGCCGCTTGATGCGGGGATCTACGGAAAACAACCCGGTGATCGTAAACCTGGACAGCCAGATCTCCGGTTTGCGACAATCCATAAAACAGACCCTGGCCAACCTGAAAGCCTCCCAGGCCATAGCGTTGAATGACCTGAGACGGCAAGAAGAGTTATTGAATTCCAGGATATCCAATGTGCCCGGGCAGGAAAGACGGTACCGGGGCATACAGCGGCAACAGCAGATCAAGGAAACGCTTTACCTGTATTTATTGCAGAAAAAAGAGGAGACGGCTATTTCACTGGAGGTGACCGCGCCGAATTCCAAGATTATCGATAGTGCTTATGGATCGGATATTCCGGTAGCACCAAAAAGGAGAGTGATTTTAGTAGGATCTTTTGTATTGGGCCTTTTAATCCCCTTCGGGGTGATTTACCTGAAAGACCTGCTGGATACTAAGGTACAGGGAAGAAAAGACATAGAAGGGAAATTGTCGGTACCGTTTTTGGGAGATATCCCCAAATCCCTGTCCAACGACCAGACCATTTCCAGGGACAGCCGGAGCAGTGCGGCGGAAGCTTTCCGGATCTTACGGACCAACCTGGACTTTATGCTGGTTAATGTAAACGGGCATAAGGCGAAGAAAATTTTTATTACATCGACGGTAAGCGGCGAGGGGAAAACATTTGTCTCCATGAACCTGGCCGGGACTTTGGCCCTTTCGGGAAAAAGAGTATTGCTTATCGGTATGGATATCCGTAACCCTAAGCTTACGGAATATATAGACCTGCCGCACCCAAGGGGACTGACCAACTACCTGACCAACGGGGGGCAGCCCCTGGAGGAAATGATCTTCAAATACGAGAAAGAAGGTTTTGATCATATGGATATCCTTACTTCCGGGGCCATACCACCCAACCCGGCAGAACTATTGATGAGTGATAAGATAGGAACGTTATTTGCGGAACTGGAAAATAAATACGACTACATTGTGGTAGATACTGCACCGGTAAGCCTGGTGACGGATACGTTGCTTGTCAGTAAACATGCTGATATGTTTGTCTACGTATGCCGGGCAGGATACCTGGATAAACGCTTATTGGTGATCCCGGAAAATCTCTATAGAGAAAAACGTCTACCCAACATGGCTATACTGATCAATGACTCCGATTCCAAAAAAGGCTATGGATACGGTTATGGCTACGGTTATGGACAGGAAGTAAAACCCTGGTGGAAACGGATCATGAAGAAATACGACGGGTAAAATTATCGTTCTCTTTTTTCAGGTTTTGTTTGTAAAGGTAGGGGCAATAAAAAGTATCCCGTGCCGTTTTGGGTAGGAGTGTGAAAAGAAGCCTGGAATTTGAGGTATAGTACAATCAGAATCAGGTTATACTCAAATCAATATAAAAACAAGACAAAAATGTGTGGTATTGTAGGTTATATCGGTTACCGGGAAGCATACCCGGTAATTATTAAAGGGCTTCAGCGCCTGGAGTATCGTGGCTATGACAGTGCGGGAATAGCATTGTATGACGAGAAGGATATCCGGTTGTCCAAAACAAAGGGAAAAGTGGCGGACCTGGACAAAAAGGCCAAAGGTGAGCTGGCCCTGGAAGGAACACTCGGCATAGGCCATACCCGCTGGGCTACGCACGGGGAACCCAATGATGTGAATTCGCACCCACACTATTCCAATTCCGGGGACCTGGTGATCATCCATAACGGTATTATCGAAAACTACGAGCCGCTGCGCCGGGAGCTGACCAAGCGGGGTTATACCTTTACCTCCGATACGGATACCGAAGTGCTGGTGAACCTGATCGAAGATGTGAAGAAGAACCACAACCTTAAACTGGGCAAGGCTGTACAGGTAGCATTAAACCAAGTACATGGGGCTTATGCCATCGTGGTATTTGACAGGACCAAACCTAATGAAATTGTAGCAGCCAAGCTGGGAAGCCCGCTGGCGATCGGTGTCGGTGAAGATGAATTTTTTGTGGCCTCCGATGCATCCCCCTTTATTGAATATACCAACAATGCCATTTACCTGGAAGATGAAGAAATGGCGATTTTAAGAAGGGGTAAGAAAATAAAGGTCAGAAAAATCAAGGACGATTCACTGGTGGACCCTTATGTACAGGAACTTCAGCTAAACCTGGAGCAGATCGAAAAAGGAGGGTGCGATCATTTTATGCTCAAGGAGATCTATGAGCAGCCGGAGGCTATCCGCGATACCTATAGGGGACGTTTACGGGTAGATGACGGGATTATAAAAATGGCGGGTATGGAGGATAACCTGGAGAAGTTCCTTCAGGCCGACCGTATCCTGATTGCCGCATGCGGAACTTCATGGCATGCCGGTCTGGTTGCGGAATATATTTTCGAGGACCTGGCCCGGATTCCCGTAGAAGTGGAATACGCTTCCGAATTCCGGTACCGCAATCCTGTGATTACGGAAAGAGATGTACTGATCGTGATTTCCCAGTCGGGGGAGACAGCCGATACCTTGGCTGCGATAAAACTGGCGAGGGAAAAGGGAGCATTCGTATTCGGGGTTTGTAATGTAGTAGGATCGTCGATAGCACGGGAAGCCCATGCCGGGGCCTATACGCATGCAGGTCCGGAAATCGGGGTGGCCTCTACCAAGGCCTTTACTACGCAGATCACGGTACTGACGTTAATGGCCCTGAAGCTGGCGTCGGCCAAAGGGGCGATTTCCAGGACAGAATTACAGCAGCATCTTGCCGAAATGGAAGCTATTCCGGGTAAAGTGGAAGCCAGCCTCACGTCAGACAGCCATATCAAATATATTGCTTCCCTGTATAAGGAAGCGCCTAATTGCCTGTACCTGGGCAGGGGGTATAACTTTCCGGTAGCCTTGGAAGGTGCGTTGAAATTAAAGGAGATCTCGTATATCCATGCGGAGGGATATCCTGCCGCGGAGATGAAGCACGGCCCTATAGCCCTGATCGATGAGCAGATGCCCGTTGTGATTATTGCTACTAAAAACGGGCATTACGACAAAGTGGTAAGCAATATCCAGGAGATAAAGTCCAGGAAAGGGAAGATCATTGCGGTAGTAATGGAAGGCGATACGACGGTAAAGGAACTGGCCGATCATGTTATCGAGGTTCCGGAGACCACGGAAGCCCTGAGCCCGCTGATCACCACCATTCCGTTACAGTTGCTGAGCTACCATATAGCCGTAATGCGCGGATGTAATGTGGACCAGCCGAGAAACCTGGCCAAGTCCGTAACAGTCGAATAGGGATATTGGAATATAAATATCCGCAATCTTTTTATTTATAAAGCCTTCCCTAGATCTGCAGGGAAGGCTTTTTCCCGGATTTTGTGTTGTTCTTTCCGGTATGTCACTCTCCCTGCGGGTATATGCCTGCCATTGGAGATTGCTGCCAGTCTGATGAGATTGCCACGCCCAAAGGGCTGGCAGAGACGTATATTTATTATGGTTTTGGGAAATACTTGAACCTGAACGGGAAGCGTCGTAATATACTTTGTGCTGTGGGTTTTATTTTACCACAGAGCCTCACAAAGCAGGCACAAAGGGGCGCAGAGAAGTATGGGAAATAGAGTATAACCCGAAGACATTTTATTTCCCGGTCCCGGGTTTCTTTATATACGTAAGATAGGTAAAGTCGTAATTGTGCCTTTCGTCTTTGGAATGGTATTCAGAACCGGTTAACTCCCATTGTTCGGGATCAATTTCAGGGAAAAAAGTATCCGCTTCAAATTCCCCGTGTACCCTGGTCAGTTCTATTTTGTCCGTATAGGGCATGCCGAGGCGGTAAATTTCCCCGCCGCCTATAATAAAAGGCTGGTTATCCTCTTTAGCGAGCGCTAAGGCTTCTTCGATGGAATTTACGGTAATACAGCCTTCTTTCTGGTAATCCTCCTGTCTGGTCACGAGAATATGAACACGGTTCGGGAGGGGCTTCGGGAAGCTTTCGAAAGTTTTGCGTCCCATGATAATATGGTGCCCGGTGGTCAGGGCCTTGAAGCGTTTAAAATCGTCCGGAAGGTGCCATACAAGGTCGTTGTCTTTTCCTAAGGCATTGTTTTCTGCAGCAGCAGCTATTATGGTTACCATGTTTTTATTTTAATTAGCCGATTTGATAATTAGTAAATTTGATAATATTAATTATCAAATTGGCACATTGACGAATTGACCAATTGACAAATTATTCAGTTTTACCCAGGTCTGAATTCAGGAATTCCTGTTCTACGTCTTTTTCCAGCCGGGCTATTCGCTCTTTTTGCTTCATGATCAGCTTTTCTCGCTGGGTTCTTTCCCATTCTTTCCCCATAAAACGGTTTGTTACAAATACGTTAAAGAAGTGGATTACAAATAAAAATGCCCAGAACGTAATGGCCCAGACAAACCAGTTGTATTGTTCCCCGTACTTCAGTATTTTATTGACAATGATAAGGAAAACACTGCCTATGAGAAAAATGACAAAGTGGTAATACAATCTTCTTTTCTGGCGTATCCTGGCTTCTGCATTTTTGAGAAGTTCGTATTGATCCTCGTCTACCCTTTTTGTTTTTTTGTTTTTGAATAACATAAGATTAGTATAATATTAGTTCGATATAAGTCCGATAGTCCAAAAATGTCACTACGAGAGGAAACATTCGGATAACCACGTAAATTGACAATGACATTTATAAAATTTTTGTGAAACTCTGTGGGTCTTTTGTGTGTCTCGGTGAAATAATTATTACACAAAGTTGCACAAAGCTTTCACAGAGAACCACAGAATAAAATATGTCACCGATATAAAAAACAGCAGTCTCAGGGCTTGACCGTTACTCTTATACGTATAACAAATTTACACTTTTTTTGATTGAAAAATCCTAAAATGCCCCCTGTGATCAAGGCAAGCACATCTTAAATATTACACAAAGTTTAATAGAGAGCCGCAAAGAATGGTTGCTCTGTGTGCCTCTGTGCTTCTTTGTGAGGCTCTGTGAAATAACTCAAAACCATGTGGTGAAGACTTATGATGCATTTACCCTGCCTCTGTTGGTAAGATAGGATGTGCCGGTTGCCATGCTACGTGATCATTATTATATGGGCTGGTTAACTACACTGCAACGGCACCTTTGATATGCGGATGCGGATCGTAATCTGTTAAGGTGAAATCCTCGAATTTAAAACCGAAAATGTCCCTTACTTCGGGATTCAATATCATTTTGGGTAAGGGTCTGGGTTCCCTGCTCAGTTGCAGTTTTACCTGTTCCATATGGTTGTTGTATATATGGACGTCACCGAAAGTATGTATGAAATCCCCGGCTTCATATCCGCAAACCTGGGCCACCATCATGGTAAACAAGGCGTAAGAAGCGATATTGAAAGGCACACCCAGGAAAACATCGGCACTTCGCTGGTATAACTGGCACGAAAGTTTCCGGGCCTGTCCCGGGCCTGTTTGCGGGGCCACATAAAACTGGAAAAAAGCGTGACAGGGAGGTAACGCGGCTTTTCCCCGTGCGACATTTTCCGCAAAAGAGACCGAAGTATCGGGCAGTACTTCCGGGTTCCAGGCGGTAACGATCATACGGCGGCTGTCCGGGTTGTTTTTCAGGGTTGCTATGACTTCGGAGATCTGGTCGATATCTTTACTGTTCCAGTTGCGCCATTGGTGTCCGTAAACCGGTCCCAGGTCACCTTTTTCATCGGCCCATTCGTTCCAGATGCGAACCCCGTTTTCCTGCAGGTATGTTATGTTCGTATCGCCTTTAAGAAACCATAACAGCTCGTGAATAATAGACTTTAGATGCAGTTTTTTTGTGGTGACCAGCGGAAAGCCCTCACTGAGGTCAAATCGCATCTGGTACCCGAACACACTCCGGGTTCCGGTGCCGGTACGGTCTCCTTTATCGTTTCCGTGCTCCAGTATATGGTGTAACAGTTGATGGTATTGCTTCATAACAGCCAAAAAATTTCAGGGATAAAAGTAGGGAATACGTTTGTACAACCGGAAGATGCCTTGCTAAAATTATCCATATTTTATCAACTTTTTTATAGAGAGATTGTTTGGTACATGCCAAAATTCAATTCCGCAGGATTTTCCTCTCCCGAAAGCCTGCCTGGCCGGCAAAGGCGGGCTTTCGGGATTTTGACCCTGACCCTAAAGGGAGATTGAAATGCTAAAAATCAATCTCCCGGCCCATCGGGGTTCAATCTCCATCAATCTCCATTCCATCTTTTAGACCACTCGCCGAAGAGATGAAACCTAAAACATTCTTAAAACCCGGGGGTTGTACGGAATAAGTTTTATTAAGTAAACCGAAAAGATTACTTTTGTGCGTTTTAGATGATTAAAATAATACAATGGATATAGTTATTAAACTAAGTCAGTTTTTATTGAGCCTTTCTTTGCTGATCGTACTTCACGAGTTCGGGCATTTTATCCCGGCGCGGCTTTTCGGTACGCGGGTGGAGAAGTTCTTTTTGTTCTTTGATGTGAAATTTGCCCTTTTTAAGAAAAAAATAGGAGATACGGTTTATGGTATAGGCTGGCTGCCCCTTGGCGGATATGTAAAAATATCCGGTATGATCGACGAGAGTATGGACAAGGAGCAGATGGAGCAACCGGCGCAACCGTGGGAATTCCGTTCCAAACCGGCCTGGCAGCGGCTCATTATTATGCTGGGAGGGGTTACGGTAAACTTTATCCTGGCATTTATCATCTATATAGGTATAGCCTATGCCTATGGCGATTATTATATTAAAAACAGCGATGTAAAAGACGGTATCTGGGTTACCAACAGTGCTTTGGAAGAAGCAGGGTTCCGTACCGGGGATAAACTGGTATCCATAGACGGTAACCAGGTCGTGGATTTCTATGGGGCTACGGAGAGTTTTCTGCTTGCCAGGGAAGTGACCGTAGAGCGGAACGGAAGCCTGAAAACGATAACCATGCCGGTGGATTTTATAGACCGGTTAATGCAGAGCCGGGAAGAAGAGGGACGTGCTCCGGTACTGAATTTGCGTCTCCCGTTTGTCGTGGCACAGGTTTCCGAAGATTCTCCCAATACCGGGGTTTTGAAGCCAAGGGATATCCTGGTAAGCCTTAACGGCAGGAAAATTTCGTATGCGGATGAAATTATCGGGCAATTAGACGGGCTGAAGGGGCAGACCGTACCTGCGGTGGTACTTCGCAATGATGAAGAAAAAAAGATAAACCTGAAGTTCAATGAAGAGGGAAAGATGGGGGTAGCTCCTGCGGCAGGCCTCGGATTTTCGGACCTGGAACGATTGGGCATCTACAAGGTAAGCAGGGAAGAATACAGTTTTATGGAGTCTATCCCGGAAGGGATAAGCAGGGGGAAAAACCGCCTGGTGAGTTATGGCAAACAACTGAAAATGATCTTTACCCCCGAGACCGGTGCTTATAAAGGTGTGGGAGGATTTAAGGCCATATTCGATCTTTTTCCGCAAACCTGGAGCTGGCAGGCATTTTGGGAGATCACCGCTCTTTTATCTATTATGCTCGGTGTGCTGAACCTGTTGCCTATTCCGGCACTGGATGGCGGGCATGTGATGTTCCTGCTCTATGAAATCATATCCGGAAGAAAACCGAGCGACAAGTTCCTGGAGTACGCACAGATTGCCGGGTTCTTTTTGCTTATGGCGCTGGTGTTGTTTGCCAATGGTAATGATATTTACAGGTGGTTATTTAAGTAATTTTTCCTCGTAAAAAACCTTTTTTATTTGGTGCAAAAAATAAAAATAATATATATATTTGCACCCGCCTCGTGAAAAGCAATACGATGCATCCTTTTTCAATAAAGGATTTCCGGGGAAATGATTTTTTGAAATAAAGTATAGGAAATAAAATAATACTTTCCTTTCCTCCTTAGCTCATCCCGATAGTGATCGGGAGGTTAGAGCCCAAGAGAAGTGAAGTGCTGCTGTAAAGCATGAGATTGACGTTCTTATTATTGATATTTTATAAATAATATACTTTCCTCCTTAGCTCAGTTGGTTAGAGCATCTGACTGTTAATCAGAGGGTCCTTGGTTCGAG
>NZ_RJTM01000124.1 GCF_003725735.1 Sinomicrobium pectinilyticum
AAAAGCAACTACAGGTTGCTTTTTTGGTTTTAATATTCCTTTATCGGTAATTTGCAGAGATAATGGAAATGGCCTCGTAGTTCAACGGATAGAATAGAAGTTTCCTAAACTTTAGATCCAAGTTCGATTCTTGGCGAGGCTACTTGACAGGAAAAGTGATTAAAATGGTCACTTTTCCTGTTTTTTTCTTTCCGTACATCCCTGGGTTGTATCTGCGACGCTAAAAAACAGAGAGATATGAAACTGTATTATGGCATCAAGGTGGCTTATTTGTTGTGTGCTGGCGATCATGATAATATCATACGATTACCGCATCCACGGATTCCATTGGCAGGGAAAGACAATCAATGTCAAATTCCAATCCTCTTTGAATAGAGGGCTTATGCTAAGCATACTATATTTTGACACTAAACATTATTTGTTGACAAAATATGTCAAAGATGACAAGAACCTTGTTGTCGTCAAAAACCCGATAACGGGCATACCACTCCAAACAATTGACGGGATTCAAGTACCGGGTGTCGGAAAAATACCCGTAGGCCTTATTGTGGATAAGGAGTTGTTTGCTTCCCGTCAGGGGCGCGATTAGGAGGGCATTGTTGAAAATGCTTTTGAATTCCTTTCCATTAACAGAGACAAGCTGTTCCGCTATGACCTATTCCTGCGAAAGCGGGAACCTCGTTTATGTACCAAGGTCTGGATAAGAATAAATATTTCGACCATTTTGTTTACTGTGCTAAACAATAATATGCTGTTTTTGCTTGTCTGAATAAACAAAATGGTTTTTTTATTCGAGCAATTTCAGCAAAAATTAAAACATACTTCTCTTGATTTTCATGCTTTCCTTTTAACGCTCCAGGGAAAGTCCCGGAGCGTCCTTTTCGATTTTACTTTAAAGGCATTCGGCACAATGGTTAAAATGAGCATTATACCGCCCATTACAAAACACGTAGTAGCATTGGTCACGGTATCGCCAAAATAGAAAATTCCGATAATTACTACGGTTGAAAAAGGAAGCGAGCAGGCCAGAATATTGATCGCATAGTCAAGATCGAAGGTTGGCTTTGTACCTGCATTCTTATGTTCCAGGGCAGAAACGGCACTCATATGTGCAAAGGGCCAAAAACTGCACGAACTTTGGGGGAATACCAATAGCAGGAGTGTCATGGATTTGCCCAGACCGGGCAGTAAAAGCAAAAAGAAGCCTGTAATCAGAAAAGTCATTCCGGAACGCCACCCCAGCAACTGGAGCATAGCCCCTAAGTCTGACCACTTGATACGCACTGCCATACCGATGAACAAAAGGACCAGAGGCATCATCATTACGCTTAATTTGCCAATCGTGTTCTGCAGGAATTCGGGGAATGTACCGAGGTTCCACCCCAGGGCCAGCATTACGAGAGCTACCACGATGACCATATTGATAGGTTCGTTCAGCAATGAGAGCAACAAACGCTTTAACTTGCTCGAATTTGAAGTTTCGGTTTGATCTTCAGCCCTTTTTCTGTACCAATACATGGCCAGGATGTAGAGTAAGATCAATACAAAAACCTTATTGCCCACATCGGCAAGAGCGGCAAGGGCCAGGGCATCTTCATTGAGATAGGCCATTATAAAAGGGAAACAGGAAAGACCGGGGGCCAGTGATGGCAAGAGCATCATTATTGTCCTTTTTTTGCTGCCTTTTTTGATGGGAAGAAAAAACTTCATCAGATAACGCATCGCGAAAAACAGGGAAAAATTGAAAACCAATGCCATCAGAGGCAAAAACAACAACGACTGGTCAAGTTTGATTTTCAGTAAAGCAATAAAAATGGTTGCAGGTAAAGCCACGCTGAGGATCAGTGTCTTAACGCCTCCGAGACTTTCCTTTTTTGGCAGTTTTTTTTGAAGCAATACGCCTATACCTATAATCAGTAATAATTCAAATGTCTGTTGTAGTGCTGCATTCATAAAGTCAAAAAGGGTTAATAAAATCCCGTCAGGGGCAATTATGCCCCTGTTCAGGGAAGAGTTTAGTAAATAATATTCCGGCCTCATCCGCGAGGCATTCCACGAAAGAGCAGAACTGTTTTTAGGTTTTATGAAAACCCCGGGTTTTCAAGCTTTCCTTTGGGAACCCTATGGTGAAAGGGTTGTTCTTTCGAATAAAATTCAGACGAGTACTTTCCGGAGTGTGGAAGTGAAGATCTTCATTTCCTCCATAGTGCCCATACTTACGCGGCACCAGTTCTTGCCCATAAATTCGAAGGCGCGAACACCGACTTTCATGGCCATCATTTTTTCCAGGAACTGTTTTCCTTCCATTCCGATGGGAAAGATCATAAAACTGGTATGCGATGCCACAGGTTCGTGTCCCATGGACTTGAGGGTTTCAAAAACATAGTCCCTGGCCGCAGCATTGAGTTCCCTGGACTTGTTTTGAAATTCCTGATCGTCCATACTTGCCTTTGCCGCAAAAATTGAAGTATATGAAATACCCATACCTCCCCTGGTAACCTCATTGATCCTTGCCAGTGTTTCCGGTTGGGCAATGGCATAACCCACACGGAGGCCCGCCATGCCGTGTATTTTGGAGAAAGTGCGTGCAATGATAACATCCTTACCCTCATTAACCAGGGAAACCATACTCTGTTTATGACCGTCATCGAGAAAATCCAGATAGGCCTCATCTACAAAAACAGGGACTTTTTCGGATATCCTGGAACAGAAGTCCAGTAATTCGGAAGCGTCGGATATGGTACCGGTAGGGTTATTGGGGTTGCATATATACACCAATTTGGTATTGCCATCTATAGCTTTTTCCATAGCGTTGAGATCGTGCGACCAGTCATCCTTTAACGGAATGGGCTTCCACGTGCCGCCCGTCGCCTCGGCTACTTTCATCAATGACATATAGGAAGGATCGGCGGAGACCACATTTCCACCTTCCTTAAAGAATACCATTCCCGTTTTTTCCAGAATATCCGAAGAGCCCGGCCCCATAATAATATTCTCGGCCTTTACGCCTTCATAATCTGCAATTTTATCTATAAGATCAAATAGTTCCATCCATGCATACCGGTTTCCATGGCCCGCCATGTCCTGCAGGGCTTTAATGGCTTTTGGAGAAGGGCCATAGGGGTTTTCATTGGCATTTAACTTGGCCAGGAGCTCCGTGGGCTTTGGTATTTCGGCAGGGATATACTCCTTAAAAAACGGGCTGTAAACCACGTTGAGACCGGAATCAAATGTTAACCTGGCCTTTGGGGTTTCGCTAATTCCCATATAGGGAAGAAGGGTCACACCACCTGCGGTCAGTACCCCGGTTCGGATCCATTCCCGCCTGCTTAATTTTTTTGTTTTCATAACTTAATTTTTTGTTTTCTAAATTATATGTCTGAAGTAGCTGTTCCTGAAAGTCAAGAACGTAAAGGGTTTAAAATCAACCTAAAAGTTACCAAATAAAGGAATATCTTATATCGTTCTTCCTGATTTTTACCGGTTATTTAAATTCGTAACCGAATATTATAAAATTCTCATTGTGAGGTGCTTTTAAAATTCAAATTGTCATTTTCAGTTCGCCTCAACCGGCTCCGTATTGGCGCCGATATCACCGGTGGCAATAACCGTTGTACCGGAATAAAGGCTGATGTGCGCATCCAATCCGGGCAAGGTATCGTAAAACGCGGTATCTGAAATAACATAGAACTTACTGTCACTGAGTTCGCCATACAACAGCCCGTCGGATTCCTTGCCAACCACATCGTAAAGGCTGATCAGGACAGCCGATTCATCGCCGGTCATTCCCTCCATAAGACGGGTTGGGTATAAAGTACCTTCTTCGGTATTGTAAACAGATACCTGGACCAAGGTCCTGCCGAGGTCATCGAGGTAGAACACCACCCTGCCGTAGATAGCGGTGTCGGATTTTTCACCTATCGAATAGGCAGTGTAAGTGTCCAGTGTACCCCCGCCATCTGCGGTTTCCAATTCCGGTTCCAGTCTTTCCTGGTCACAGGAGATTACGGTTAAAATGGCTATGATGACCGCTATGTTGCCTATATATTTCTTCATTGTTTTACTGTTTTATTATAGTTTTTACTCACTAAGTAAGATTTAAATCCCATTAAATGGGTCTAATTCCCCGATGCTCTGCATCGAAATGAGCTAAGGTTTGGCT
>NZ_RJTM01000125.1 GCF_003725735.1 Sinomicrobium pectinilyticum
GGCTTGCCCCGAGGTAGTTGATTGCTCCGACGCTTGCGTCGAAAAGTAATCTATGGTTTCCGCCTCATGCCTTGCGTCCCGATAATTATCGGGATTGCCCCGAGGTAGTTGACTAGAAGCTAAAGGTTAACCTGCCAAAATAATAACTGCCGTTCGAACCTTGCTGGTAATTGGAATACATATAGAATCCTCTTCGCTCATAATTGTTTACCTCGGGATATTCGTTAAAAATATTATTTCCCCCTACGGTAAGGCTCAAATGGTCTGAAAACGCATAGGTAATGCCCAGATCGGTTACGAATTCGGGAGTATATACCTGGTCCGGATACCCGAATGTTCCGTCGTTCAATGTCTGTTCGTAACTGCCGAGGGCCTCTACAGAGCCGTACCTGGTGCCCCTGAGCATAGTGCTGAACCTGCCAAAAGAATAAGTAACGGTACCTATGATCGTTGAACTTGGCGTGCCGGTCTCGAACTGGCCGATAGAACCTCTGTCTACATACTTGGCTGCGACCTCTTCGTCGGTTAAGACGGTATTCAGATCAGGTACATTTACCTGCTCGAATTTGTTTTCTCTAAAAGTTCCCGAAAGCGTTGCATCCAGTTTATTTTTTCCGATGAAGGTGTGGTAATTGGCAACCACTTCGATACCCTGGGTACTGACATCACCACCATTGATCCTGAAGCTGGCAAGGCCGGGGCCAATAACAGGGCCTAATGCCGGGGCTTCTGTGGCATCGAATTCGGAGGTCTGGAAAATCCGATCGGTAATATCAATTTTATAGGCATCAACGGTAAGGTCCAGGTTGCGGAACAATTTGGCGGTAAAACCAAAGCTGAGGTTAGTGGAACGCTCTTCCTGCAACAGGCCGACACCTATGGCCCTTGCAGCGGCGCTGCTGTTCCTGTACAGGGTTCCGTCATAAGGTACCAGGTCTACGAAGAACGTATAGCTGTGTGAGTAATTCAGTTCTTGCAGCGACGGCGCCCGGAAACCGTTACTGAAGGAACCTCTTATGGCAAAATTGTCGGATAACAAAAGTCGTGCGGCGAGTTTACCGGTATACACATTGCCAAAATCCGAATAATTTTCAGTGCGGAACGCCAGTCCCATAAAGAATTTGTCGGTAAAATCCACTTCGACATCAACATAGGCTCCTATTACCGATCTGAAATTCGTACTGGCATTTTCAGGGCCAAAACCCCTGAAACACTGACAGTTCAACGCAAAGCTCTTAATTAACTCGCGACTTATCCCGTTATTGGGGAGTACAATGGGGTCCCCGTTTTCATCCACTATGGGGTTACCTTCCAGGTCTTCCAGCGGAAGCCCGTCCGGGCCTACGAGCAGCTCATCGTCTTCCTTTGCGGTGTAAACTCCTGCGGTTCCGGCCGTCCATCCTTCTTCCTGGCCTTCCTCGATCTGGTAGCGTTCTACACGAAACTCAACTCCTGCAGCTATGTTAAGGCCTTCCAGGATATCATCATAATACCTTGATAAATCCAGATTTGTGGTATTCTGTAAATAATTATGAACGCCGAGGTCCATATCCGTGGGAGAAGATTCGCCGATGCTCGCGTTCCATGTATTAAACATGCCGATATTCATTTTATTTATGCCCAATGTATTACTCACATCAAAATTATAATCACCTAATATTCCTCTCACTCCTGTGGCGAATGAGGTGTTGAACTGGTTGGTATACATTTGGGGTAAGAACCCGTTCGGGTATAGTGAGTAACTGGACCTGTCGGCCTGTCCTGCCCTTCGGTAGTAACAACTAAAGCCTTCCGTATATTTATAACCGAGATCTCCGAAAGAATAAAAATAAGCAGTATCTGATAAGGGTAATTCAAGGTTGTAGGAAAGGACACCGAGATTTATTGCCGGGTTGCCTGCGTAGGAAGAAACATCCTTTTGTTCGATGCCTCTTGCGGCCATCAGTCCTTCCACGGTCCTCAGCTCATCGGCCAATGCCGTATTATTGCCGGCCAGGGCTTCTATTAGCTCCGGGTTTGTAATGATAGGGTTTCCGTTGACATCCGTTGTTTCGTTGTTCAGATAATTACTGCTGTACAAAGGAGCCCTGCTTATGGAGAGAACAGAAGGCCTGAGGGTTCGTTTGGCCTGTTTTATGGTTCCGTTAATATTCAGAAAACCGCCATTTTCGAAAGATATTCCGTAATTACCGTCAAACTGAAAATTAAATCCGTCGCCTTTGAAATCTCGATTCAGTTCATTCTCTTCCGGGGTCAGTTGATCACTGATATCGGGCTCCAGTCCGGGGTAACCGCCGGCACTTAAAGTACCGGTAAATCTGTCTGTCCCTCTCTTAAGGATAATGTTCATCACCCCGGCAATGGCATCGGATCCGTACTGTGCAGAAGCACCATCGCGTAAGATCTCCACACGTTCTACGGATGCCGTTGGAATAAAACTCATGTCCGTGGCATTCGAACTCGAACCTGTCTGGTTGTCCAGTAATAATGCTGAGGTATGGCGCCGCTTACCGTTTATAAGTACCAACATCTGATTAGGCGCCAGCCCCCTGAGTGTTGGCGGGACTACATGCGACGAAAGATCACCGGCCTGTGACTGAAAAGCATTAAAGGAAGGAGCTGTTGCCCTCAATACATCGCCTAAATCGGTTTGAGGCATGTTTATAGCTTGTTCACTAACATTAATCACATCTACAGGGACAGGGGTTTCCAGTTTGGTGCGGGATTGCCCGCGTGTTCCGATAACGATCATTTCTTCCAGTTGTTCTGCCGCCATTTCGAGCATAACATCAATGGTACTTTTTCCATGTATGGGGATTTCCCTGGTGGTTAATCCCAGGGAAGAAAAGATCAGAGTGGCATCGGGCGGAGCATCAATCGAATACACGCCGTCAAAATCGGTAATTGCGCCTTTGAGCGTACCTTTGATCAGTATATCAGCGCCTGGCACGGGGGCGCCGGTATCGTCTGTAACCTTTCCCGTGACCGTAATATCCTGGGCAAAAACCCCGGATATTGTAAACAGGGATAAAATATAAAGTAACGGAATCTTCATAAAGCAATTTTTTGAAATGTTAGTTGCGTTAGTTTGTGCATGGAAAAACCATTGCAGACAGGTCTAAGCCCACTGGATTGTTATGCACGATATAAGTTCCGGATACTTATTTTTCTTTAAATGACTATTGTATTTAAGAAATTATGATAATGTCAATTATAATCAATAATTATCGAAAATAAAAAAGGAAAAACAGGCTTAAAACGGTTTTTTATGCTGCTTAATGCATTTTTTATTGAGAATATTTTAAAATGGAAGTTGGATATTGAC
>NZ_RJTM01000126.1 GCF_003725735.1 Sinomicrobium pectinilyticum
GATTGGGCGTTCCGAGACTTTTTTATTTTATCATTTTAACTAAAATAACCTTTTTGTTTTTTTTACTTTATTGTTAAACATTTAAGTGTTATTTAGTGGTTTATGATAAATAAAAAGCCAATAATTTGAATACTTTTTTAATTAAAAGTTAAATTTAAAATTATAAATTAATGGTAAAAAGGAAATGGTCAGTCAATAAATTCTACTGAGCTGTTATTACGACCTTTAAACGGGCATTTTTGAGATGACGATTTGTAGAAATTTATTCCCTGGATAACTCCCGTATCGATTTTGAAAGAGCGCGGGGAAGGGGGAGCTCCGTAAATGTCAATGAAAATTCAGAATAGGGGTTATAATATGTTGGCTTAGAAGAAAGCCGATTTTGTAAAAAGAGTATAAGAACTCTAAAAAGTCAATTGCCCCGGGGTATCCTGATAGAGCTATCGTGAGGTTAGAGTCCAAGAGGGAGCCAAGGCAGGACTAAAGCAACTTACGGTTGCTTTTTTGTTTTAAATTAATTGTTTGTTAAATCGTGTTCTACGGATGGCCCCGTAGTTCAATGGATAGAATAGAAGTTTTCTGAACTTTAAATCGAAGTTCGATTCTTGGTGGGGTCATATTCGGTTTGTATTCCGAATTGTACAATGAAAACTTCATTTGTGAAAACGTTTGAATTGATTTCAAAGAATGATTCAAAGAACAAGGCTTTTTTTACCGGTGGAAGAACTTATCTTTAAAGGCGCGATCGCTCAACCCAAACTGGTTGAACAGTTTTTCCTGTTACGCTTTTTTCCTTGAATACTTCAATTTAAGTGCCCCCTGAAAAATTAATGTCAACCCTATAGGGATTTTTGCTAACTTGTAGTTTATTTCTTCTAACTTTTATTTAATAAAGTGCTCACAAATTTACTGTCTTCGGTTTACAGCGGAAAATGCACTAGGATTTTCATGCAATGAAACCATAGCCAGACACGTTAGCGATCAGGAAAAATTAACCAGAGACTATTTACAATGACAGGGTTTGAACAAGAACTTTAAAACATGAAAACTTAAAGCCAAATAAAATGAAAAAATCAATCCAGTTAATCTTAACGACATTATTTTTATGCTCATTTTCCATTCTCAATGAGGCTTTTGCTTGTACAAGAGTAGTTTACCGCGGTCCTAACGGGACAATTATCACCGCTCGTTCAATGGATTGGAAAGATGATATTCCTGCGAATCTTTGGATTTTTCCAAGAGGTATGGAAAGGAACGGAGAGGTAGGTACCACCTCGATAAAGTGGAAATCAAAATATGGAAGTGTCATTACAAGCTCCTGGGATATTGCCTCTTCTGACGGAATGAACGAAATGGGGCTTGTTGGCAATTTACTTTGGTTGGTTGAGTCTAATTATCCCAAATTTGAGAAAGATAAAAACACACCAGGTCTTTCCATTTCGCTTTGGTTGCAGTATGTCCTGGACAATTTTTCAACAGTAGAGGAAGCTGTTGTTGCATTGGGCAAGGAAGAATTTGTCGTTGTCTCCTCAAATATTCCGGGGACTGACAAATTTGCCACGGTACATTTATCGATTTCGGATAAAACAGGCGATAACGCAATATTCGAGTATATAGACGGAAAGTTAGTGATTCACCATGATATGTCATATATAACAATGACAAATTCGCCCGTTTTTGAAGAACAACTCGCCATTAACGCATACTGGAAAGATATTCCCGGAACAATTATGTTACCTGGGACAAATAGAGCCACGGATAGGTTTGTAAGGGCGTCTTACTACATTGATGCAATACCAAAAACCGACAATACCAGGGTTGCTATTCCAAGTGTTTTTAGTGTCATCCGAAATTGTTCCGTTCCCTTGGGCATATCTTCCCCGACTGAACCGAACATTTCGTCTACACGATGGAGAACCGTTGCTGATCAGAAAAATTTGGTCTACTACTTTGACAATGTACTGAATCCAAATGTAGTGTGGGTAGAGTTTAGCAAAATTGACTTCAGCGAAAAAGGTAAAGTAAGAAAACTCAATTTAGATAATAATGAGAACTATTCAGGGGAATCATCTATGAATTTTAAAAATGCCGAACCCTTTAAGTTTGCCGGATTAGAATAATCAACGGATTGATCTAAAAATAAAAACCCGAACCGCTACAATGGGGAGTGCTGCATAAGTCTATAAATAATGAACGAGTTAGTGTTCCAAATACAGTTCTATGTACTTTGCTGTTTGGCTTTAATCTACCTTCCCTGCGGGTTGTCCATCCGGACATATTGCGTTTGTACTGCGCTCGCTGATAACCTCACCGAACCGAACCGTCTAAACATGATACTCGTATGGAGCAATCGATACAGGCCTTTTTAAACACTCTGCCCATCTTTTTTAATCCCACACGGATCTAGAATCACCGACCTGACTGTTTGCAGGGTATATTGCTATATCCCCAGCACCCACCTCACATCAAAATCATCAATAACTTCAATAAGTCTTTGCTCCTCATGGTCCATAATAAACAGGCTCTTTTTATCCGATTGTAATGTCTTAACAAGAACCTTTCTGGCGTCTGCGTTTTTACAAGGCAGGTAAATGGAAAGATAATTGCCGATTTTTCTTCCTTCGTTGTGCACTAGATCCGAACCGTGAATCACTATACTATCCGAAATTAACGAGCCGCTAATGACAGGCATCTCTGTGTAGCCGTTTAATTCTTGACCAAAAGTTTCAAAGTGCAGCGTACCGCCAAAGCAAGCCTGGTAAAACGTAAGTGCTTTTTTACAATTCCCGGAAAATGTTATAAACAGTCCACTTGTTAACTGATCGCTTTTTTGAAATAGCATAGAATTAAATTAAGCATCCGGTATTTCGGGTTCCACTAATTTTTTCATTTTATCCAGGGACTCCTGCCATCCTAAATAACACATCTCGGCGGGTATGGCGGCAGGAATTCCCTCCTGTACTATTTTCAGCTCGGTGCCGCAAGACACTTTATCAAGCCAAACAGTCGTCGTTATTTCCCCGGGTAAATCAGGATTGTCAAACCTATCGTTGTACTTAATAAACGCGTTAGGCTTAATCTCCAAATATTCACCTCCAAATGAATGTCCGTTACCTGTACTGAAGTTAATGAAGGACATTTTAAACTTGCCGCCCACTTTAAAATCCATATGCTCTACGGTACATAAAAATCCATAGGGAGGTAACCAGCCGGCCATTGCTATCGGGTCTGCAAAAGCACGAAATATCTTTTCAGGGCTTGCCGTAAATACCCTGTGTAATGAAACAGTGTTATTTTCCATCTTATTTAAGTTTTACTTGTTATTGATCTGTTACTTCTTATTACTCATTGCTGTTTTCTCATTCTCTTCTTTCCTGAATGTTACGATTTTTTTTATCAGCTTTTCAGGGAGAGGTTTATCCATCGGGATCTGGATAGCTGCTTTACTTGTCTTATACCCTTCCAGGTCTTTCCTGAAGTATTCCCAAAACGTCCCACTATAAGGATGAGATAAGGTAATGTGCTTGGGAAATGCACAATAGTATATCAGGTAGCCGTTATATTTAAAGCAGGGGATTTGATAACTGATGCTTTCTTCTGCATCCGGTACTGCTTCATTAATAATTTTTCTGATGGTTTGCATTCTTTCCAGCGCTTCACCATCAAATGCCTGATGGTACTCATCGATCGTCTGGTAATTTGTTTTAGCCATTATTCCGGATCTTATTATTGTACTTATAAGAAATTACAAGAATACCCAATACCACAAGCGGCATTAGCATAAACCCGATGTTCTGATCTACATATGCGTGACTAATAAAGGCAAAGATCAAACTAAAGGTAAGGCCGGCATATGCCCATTCTTTTACTTTGCCCGGCAGCGCGGGATAAGAAATTGCGATGACGCCAAGCACTTTGCAAATGATCAGTGCATACGCGAAGTAATCCGGGTATCCTAAAGGTTTGGTGCCGGCATTTACATATTGTGGCGCAAATAGCATGGTGCCAAGTGGCATTACACCTTCCCAGAGAATCAGGATCACTGTGGCCGCCCAAAAAATTATTCTGTTCTTTTTCATTTGGTCGGTTATTTAATTGTTGCTGTTTGCTGATTCTACGTACCTGGCAAAATTGTTCAAGATAGCCTGCCATCCCTGTTTCTGAAATTCGGGGTCATTTACGGTTTCCGCATCAAACGTTGTTGTAAGCGTGGTTTTACCGTCTTTCCCGGCAAACAATGTGTCTGCTGTTCTGCCGTCAGACATAGTGTATGCTATTCTCTTATACAAGTCAACGGTATCGTAGGTGCCTTCAAAATCAAAACCAAAGCTGCCGTCTTTTGCTTCCATCCTGTTTTTAAACTTACCTTTTACACGAAGGTCGTTTTCACTACTGGGACAATGCCAGCTCGGATCTGGGGTGTTCCATTGCATAATGTCGGCTGGTGTATTCCAGGCCTGCCATACTTTTTCTACGGGAGCATTAATCGTTGCTTCTACCGTAATTTTTATTGGTTCTTTCATTGTAATGTATTTTTGGTTAGTAAATTACATTACAAAGATGCTACAGGTTTTGGAAACTTGTCGGTTGTAATAGCGACAACTTTGGGGGTGGATTACGACAAAAAAACTATATGTATATTTACTTGTTAAATAAAATAAGATATGCGAGTTTCAGTTTTCGTTCCTCAGTATGGTGTCATTGAGGCAGTTACACCGGCGTTCAGGACCTTTAACACGGCTAACGAATTTCTCACGGTATTTGGTAAGGAACCCGTTTTTGATGTGGAGTATGTGGGCTTAAATGAATATGTACCGGCCAATAATGGTGAATATACTATAAAAACAGACAGGCTGATAAGTGATGTTGACCACACGGACCTGCTGATTATACCACCGACTTTTGGGAATATGGACGAAGGGATACAGGCAAATGCAGAAGCCATACCTTATTTTAAAAAGCTTCATCTGAATGGCTCAGGCATTGCCAGTTTATGTATAGGTGCTTTTTTATTGGCGGAAACAGGATTGCTGAATGGGAAAAAATGTTCTACCCATTGGGCATATATTGATGAGTTCAAAGAGAAATATCCGCAGGTAGAGGTCGAAGATGGTGCGGTGATCACAGAGCACGATAATATTTATAGTAGCGGGGGGGCGAGCAGTTTGTGGAATCTGATCCTGTATTTGGTAGAAAAATTTTCGGACAGGGAAACTGCCATCATAATATCAAAGTATTTTGCATTGGACATAGGCAGGGACAGCCAGTCTCAATTTGCCATTTTCAGGGGACAGAAAAATCATGGTGATGCAGCTATCCAGGAAGTGCAGGATTATATAGAGAAAAATTATGAGGATAAAATAACCGTTGAAGATTTGGCAAATCTCATCAGTGTTAGCCGCCGGACTTTTGAGAGGCGATTTAAAGAGGCTACAAACAATACCCCTCTTGAATACATGCAACGCGTGAGAGTGGAAGCCGCAAAGAAGTTTTTTGAGGCTTCGCGAAAAAATGTGTCCGAAGTAATGTACGATGTAGGTTATACCGATACAAAAGCATTCAGAGATACGTTCAGGAAGATAACGGGTCTTACACCAATAGAATATAGAAACAGGTTTGCAAGGGTGGCGAACGAGGTGTAATGTATTGTGTACAAACAGCCGGCCATCACAACACCGGAATCGGAGGAATTCAACAAGCCGCCGGACATTCAAACCAAACCTGCATTGACAAGGTTCCGTAATTCATGTATGCAGCGGGGATTCATTAGTTTAGTCGCCGGTGTAAAATGGATGCCATGAATATTATTCTGTTTTTTGTTTCTCTTCAATCAAAAAAAGTTTAAGCAGGATCAGAAACTGTCTGAGTTCTGCGGGATGATTAACCATTACCTGTTTTGGATATAAACAGGTAACGGTTTTGAATATTATACCTGTTTGTTAATTACCTTTATAATCGCAGCCAGTTCTTCATTACCCAAGCCTTTTTCCCCTGCCTGTTCAAGGATGTTTTTAATGGCTTCCGGAAATTCCCGGAGAACGTTTAGTTCCTTAAAACTGTCCGCAATTCGTTGAGTTGCAGCTATGCTGATGGGGAGAGGGCTTTGTGTTATACTATAGTCACCACGGTTAATAACATCAATTTCATATTGGAAAAACTCGGTAAACCCGGGGGTGATTTCGCCTATGATCCGGCTGTAATCTTCCAGGTCTAACCCGTATTTCTGACCGAGGCTTACCCCGTATATCAAACCGATATAAGAACCGTAGAGCCAGGTAAGTGTAGCCAGGTCCATGGCAGATGATGCGGCTGCCTTTTCTCCCAGGAATTTTAAATTTCCGCCTAAAATATCGAACGTCGATCTATGCTCGTCATAGGCTTTTTTGTTCCCGGAGAGGAGTATGGTGGTGCTTTCCTTTCCCATCTGGTCCGGGGCAACCTGGATAGCTCCGTTGATGTAGTTCCCTTTTTGAGCAGAAACAATCTTCTCAATCTCAAGGGCTTCGTCAGGGCCTCCTGTAGTTAAATTAACAATGGTTTTGCCTTCCAGAACACCTTGATCGGCCAGGTTGTTAAGGATATCAAGAGTCGCGGAATTATCATAAACACAGATAATAACAAACGGACTGCGGGCAATAGCGTCCTGTGCAGATTCTGTTATATTCACATCTTCAAATTCCCTGGTCTTTTCAAGGGTACGATTCCACAGGGTGACTTCGTATCCCGCATCGATATACATCCGGGCCATTTTTCTTCCCATTTGTCCCAAACCTATTAAGGACACTTTTTTTATTGTTTTCTTTGCTGTTCTCATGATACTAACTTTTTATGGTCACGACAAAGTTCCGCCAAAGGGTCAATGCGGACAATAACCGAAAAAAGATTCGGTATGAAAATGCTGTAATATGTTTTTTATGCCGGACCGGTTTGCCCCGGCCGGGGTAGTGTTGCGATTATTGAACGGATAATTTCATATCTTAACCTGAAATTTTAGGACCTGTTGCATTTTGAATGTAAATTGTAGAAACGGGATTAGCACATGATAAAATTCGATTCCGCGGAATTTTCCTCAATGTATTGTCTAAAGGGAGAAACCGGGGCAAACCGGGTTTCTGTCAGGAATAGGATAAAACTGATTTTCCGGCAAATAGTGCCGAAATCTAATTTGATAAGGACATCATACCGATTGAGGAGTTGATGCCTCATTGAAAAGCAAAATATATGTATAAAAGAAAAATAGAGGAAGACCTGGATTGTGGTATCCGTGTTGCCTTAAAAATTTTTGGGGGGAAGTGGAAACTTTGCATTATTGATGCTATTAACCGGGGAATAGTTCGCCCGGCCGAAATCCACAAGAATATTCAGGGCTCCACATTGAGGGTCATTGAAATGCAATTGGCGGAACTGTATTTTTTCGGTGTAATAGACCGGCATGCGGAAGACATCTACCCCAGGAAGACCGAATACCGGCTTACGGAATTTGGGAAAGGCCTTCTCCCGCTGCTGTCGGAAATAGACCGGTGGGGACAGGAGCATGCCGATTTTGTCAAAGAAAGGCAGGAAATTCTGGAAGAGAACACTATACGGTAAAAGTTAACTGTTTAATTTCCTTAATATACTTTCCTTTCCTGTAGATAAAATTACCGAAGTTCAGTTATCCGCAATTTAAGTTTTACTTTTGAACACGTACGATGAACTGCCTATGGAAACTGTTGAAGAAAAACTCAGGGAACGGATAAAGGAACTTACCTGCTTATACGAGATCACTTCCATTATTGTTAACTGTGATTACGATCATCCGGAAATTTCTCTGGAAGCGATTGTACATTGCCTTAAAAAGGCATGGCTGTTCGAAGAAGATACCAGGGTTCTCATAAAAACGGGGGAGTACCTGCTGGGAGATATTCTTTGTGAAGAAGAACTGGTTTCGATCAAATCAATCATAAAGATATTTAACCGGGAAGAGGGATTTATTGAGGTGGGGTATCCTGCGGATAAATACGCCGTGACCGACTTCCTGGAAGAAGAACAAAAGCTTCTGGACAACGTGGGGCTGGAAGTGGGAAATCTCCTGGAAAGGAAACGCATAAGAGAAAGCGAGCTCGCGATAAAGCGACAAATGGAGCGGGCAGACCGTCTTAATATTCTCGGGGAGATAACAGCGGGAATTGCCCATGAACTCAATACCCCCCTTACCAATATCCTCGGTTTTGCGGAATTACTGGAAAGCAGCATGACAGACAGTGATGAGGCAGACGATCTGAACAAGATAAAGGAGAACGCCATATTTTGTCGTGAAGTAGTAAAGAAACTGATGTTTTTTACTTGTGAAGTCCCGCAGGTCAGGAAAGAAATACTGCTTAAGCCGGTTGTGGAGAATGTGCTGCAACTGTTAAAACCCACTTTCCGGAACCGGCAATTGACACATGAGGTATCTTTTGGCAGTAAAGACATTGCGGTACGGGTAGACGAAATACAGATGACACAGGTGCTATTTAACCTCATTATGAACGCGCTGTATTATTCTCCCGTAAGAGGTAAAATAGTAATAGCTATCCGGGAAAGTCAGAAAAATATAACTATGGAGATTGCCGATGAGGGAAGAGGAATCCCGGAAAATATCGGAGATAAGGTCTTTGAGCCTTTCTTCACTACCAAGCCCACCGGTGAGGGTACCGGCCTGGGATTGAGTGTGGTTCACGGTATAATCGCCGGTCACGGAGGGCAGATTTACCACCGGCTGGGGAGCAAGGGAGGGACCGTATTTGTAATAAAGCTTCCAAAAAAATAAATATGAGTTATCGACAGGAAAATATTCTCATAGTGGACGATGATGTGCATATCCTGGAACTGGTGCAGCGTCATCTGCAGTCTATGGACTATCATACCTATAAGGCGGTCTCCGTTAAAGAAGCCGTTTCTATCCTCAGGGATTCTCCTGTGGATCTCCTGGTGACCGATCTGAAAATGCCCGGTGTAGACGGTTTTGAATTAATACAGTACGCTTCCGAACATTATCCGGAAATGCCCATACTGGTAGTAACCGGCTATATTTCTACCAAAAATGCCCTTAATATCGGCAAATCGGGGGTTGTGGATTATTTGATAAAGCCTTTCACCAGGGATGAGCTCCGCAATGCAGTGACCAAGTCCCTGGAGGGCGTAAAGAAGAACGGTCGGAAACAAAAGAAAAGTGCTCCCGGAAAGCCGGACGATGCTTCTTTCGGGGAATTGATAGGCAATTCCGACGAACTGGAAAAGGTCAAGGATATCATAGGCAGGGTTAAAGACAACCGGGCCACGATACTTATACAGGGGGAAAGCGGTACGGGAAAGGAACTGATCGCCAGGGCCATTCATTACAGCGGTAAGTTCTCGAGAGCGCCTTTTATCGCGGTAAATTGCGGGGCGATCCCGGAAAGTTTGCTGGAATCCGAACTTTTCGGGTATGAGAAAGGAGCGTTTACCGGGGCGGCAGAAAGCCGGATGGGATTTTTCCAGGCAGCGGACAAGGGGACCATTTTCCTCGATGAGATAGGAAACGCCTCTTTTCAGGTGCAAAACGGGTTACTCCGTGTGTTACAGGAAAAGGAAGTGACGCGTGTGGGCTCCCGAAAATCACAGAAAATGGAACTGAGGGTCATTGCCGCAACGAATAGCGATCTGCGGGAACTCGTTCGTCAGAAAAAGTTCCGGGAAGACCTGTATTACAGGCTGACCGTAGTGGAAATTGATGTTCCGCCGCTTCGGAAGCGGAAATCGGATATTCCGCTCCTGGCGGAAAAATACATACGAAAATATGGAGTGGAGTACAAAGACCGATTGCTTTCGATCACACCCGAAGCCATGGAAATTTTACTAAGGTACGACTGGCCGGGCAATATAAGGGAGCTGGAAAATATTGTCCAGAGAGCGGTGATTATGTGCGATAGCCGTATTGAACTGAAGGATATTCCCGATAGTCTGAAATATAATATTGATTTTCCCGAAGATACTTTCGTGTCCCTGTCGGAAATGGAAAAACAGTATATCCGAAAGGTACTCAGGGCTGTTGGTGACAATAAAACCAAAGCGTCCGAAATCCTAGGTATAGACCGCAAAACCCTGCGGAGCAAGTTGCAATAAACTGGAGGGGCCGTCGCTGTTTCCCGGTGAAACCTTCTATAGGCCCGGTCCCGGGAGTTATTGAAATTACCGGGATGAGTACAGCGCCTTCGTCACAAAAAAGGAACCGGGACAAACAGGATAACCGGATGGTAATCCCCCGGACTTCCGGCTAAAAAAATTGTGTCTGCCCGATGAAGCCGGGCATAACTTCATATTTCATCTTCTTTAGTATAGCGAGGATATTTTCCTCTCCCCGGGAAATATTCCCCGCCATACTTTTTACTTCCGGTGTTTGTGTCTTAATCAATAGATTGTTTTTCAGTTGTTTATGATTGTAAGTGGATGTAGAGGCTTTTTACGGCATACCTCTTGCCCTACCGGTAATAACTTAAACACTGACAAAATGGAAAAATACGGTAAAAGCATTTGCTCTACCTGCAGGTACCTGGCTACGTGTGTGCTCACCGCGAACAAGTCTCTGGTGACTTCATGCAGTGAGTACGACCATGCCCCGGCGCGAAAAAAGACCAGAAAACTCAGGTATGTTTAACAGATGTATCAATCCATAATTACACACTAACACAATGATAGCACAAGAGGAAAAAGAAAAGAGACAGAAAACAGGGAAACAGGGGATGCTGGAAAATGTCCTCCGGCAATTTAATAATGCATCCGATATTATCGGCCTGGACCCGGATATACGAAAGATACTGGGGATCACCAACAACGAACTGGTGGTCCATTTTCCGGTTAAGATGGACGACGGGAATGTGGAGGTCTTTACCGGTTACCGGGTGCAGCACAACAATGCCCTCGGGCCGTATAAAGGAGGGTTGAGGTATCATCCTACGGTAGATCTTGATGCCGCCCGGGCATTGGCCATGTGGATGACCTGGAAAACTTCTCTGGCGGGATTGCCTTTCGGAGGTGCCAAAGGCGGGATTCAGATCGATCCTTCACGATACTCGGCAGCGGAACTGGAGCGCATTACTAGGAGATTTACCTATGCGCTGGGAGATAATATAGGTCCCGAGCTCGATATCCCCGCGCCGGATGTCAATACTAATCCGCAAACCATGGCCTGGATACTGGATACCTATATGTCCACAAAATCCCCGAATGAGAGATCCACCAATTTACACGTGGTAACGGGAAAACCGGTCGGAGCCGGAGGGTCCGAAGGAAGGGACAGGGCTACCGGGTATGGTGTGTACCTGTGCGTAAAACTCTGGGCCGAACATAATAATATTGACCTGAAGGGCCGCAGGTTTATCGTTCAGGGATTTGGTAACGTAGGTTACTGGGCCTCACGTTTTCTGGAAGAAGAAGGTGCCTTGCTTATCGCGGTGCAGGATGCTTCCGGAAGTATTGTTAACAGGGACGGTATTCCGGTGGAGAAACTATCCGGGTACATGGCCGCTAATGGCCATGCCGTTGCAGGTTTTCCGGATGCCGGACCTTTGAATAATGAAGCGTTTTTTGCGCTGGACTGTGATATATGTATCCCGGCAGCTTTGGGAAACCAGATAACAGCTAAAAACGCGGGAGATATAAAGGCACTGGTTATTGCGGAAGGAGCGAACGGCCCGACGGATGTGGCGGCGGAAAAGATCCTACTGGAAAAAGGAGTGGCTATAATTCCGGATATCCTTTGTAATTCCGGAGGGGTAATCGGCAGTTATTTCGAATGGCTGCAAAACCGCAACGGGGAAATATGGCAACTCGAAGAAGTTATGGAAAAACTCCGGAAAAAGCTCGGGGAGTCCTTTAACAGGGTAATGAAAGTTACCGACGACAAGAAAACAGATATGCGTACCGCCGCTTTCATGATTGCCATCGAACGGCTGGAGCAGGCATACAGGCAAAGGGGGATATTCCCATAACCTTCCGTACGGAAATAGCCCTTGCCGGAAAAGATGTGATTATTTAACCATATGACATGAAATACGAAAACCTGATTATTGAAAAGAGAGAGTATGTGTTGCTAAAACAACTGCTGCAATTGTCCGGATATTACGGAGACAACGTTTTTAAAAGTTCAGTAAAACACCTGAGAGATGAGCTTCTTTCCGCGCGTGTCTGCGACGAAGATCAGATGCCGGACGATGTTATTCGCTTCAATTCTTATGTTTCCGTAACGTCCCAAGGGGGATGGAAGAAACGTTTTCAACTGGTATTGCCCAATGACAGCGATATCAAGAAAGACAAAATTTCCATACTTACGCCTATGGGAGCGGCCGTAATGGGATATGCTGCGGGAGACTCCCTTATGTGGGAGTTCCCTGCCGGCCCGAGGTCGCTTACCATTATGGAAGTAGAACAGGAAAAAAACACCTAATATGCCCGTTGTGCATCAGAATATTTGCTGACAGTCATAACCGTAACCCGGGGAAAAACCCTTTTCTTGCCGCAAAGAGTGAACATGGAAAATTCGTATTTGTCCCCGTCGTTCCGTATCAGCGACGGGGAGTAAGGCAAAGCGGAATGCTCCCCGGGGTACGGTTTTGGTTTTTGGCGGACAACGGCTTAAAATTAATATCTATGTATTCAAGACCCTTTCATATACATGAAGACGACAGGCTAATCATGAAGAAAAAAGACAAGGCTGAGGTAGGTAACTGGCTGGAGCATCTGGAGTTTATAAGCCGTGAGATAGAATATCTTATACCGCTGGAAAGCAGGACTCCCGGAAACGACCTGTTGTCCCGCGCACTCTATGCCATACGCAGGGAAAATACGTTACAGATGGCCGCACTCTGCCGTTATGAGAACAGTATGGTCAACGCCCTGGAATGCGACAACATGGAATGCGATGCTTTTTACCTGAATAACCACGAGAAGAACAGGAACACCTATATAGAACATCTTCGGAAATACGAAGCTTTAAAATCCAAAGTGTTTGCCAGGCTCCTGAAGGGCAGGGGAGAGTAAGTTTCGTTATTGTTTATATGCTTTTTCCCCGGGCTCTATATGGTAGTCAATAGAATTCAGTGAATGGTCGGGATCTATGAAATCCAGGATTTTATCTATAAGCCTTCCGAAACCGGAAAGGGTGCCGAGTTGAATATTCTTTCCTATGGCACTGGAAATAGTTTCGTCCCTGTTACCAAATTTGTACCCTCCCTTTTTTATGATCAGCAGGTTGAGAATGTGCTGCATGACCACATTCCCCAACTGATCTATAGAAATGGCCATTTTTAAGGCATATTCCCCGATGCCCCGCAGGGAATTGCGTATGGCGGTGTGAAAAAGCCCGTATAATAATCCTATGGGACAGGTGGTAATAAATAATACTATAGAGATGATGAAAAGCAATACGCCGATCAGCGGGCGAATCCTTTTCTTTTCTTTAACTATCATTTTTAGCGGTTTAGGTTAAGTGGGTTACAGGGCTAATGTCTTTTTATGTTATACCAGGCTCTGCAGGTTGGACAGCATATCCGCAGTTATGGTCTTAAGGTCGTACCGGGCTTTCCAGCCCCAGTCTTCCCTTGCGCTGGAGTCATCGATGCTTTGAGGCCAGGTATCTGCAATTTTCTGACGGAAATCCGGCGCATAGCTGATTGTGAAATCCGGAATGTGCTCCTTTATGGTTTCTGCCATTTCTTCCGGATCAAAGCTGATGGCGGCAAGGTTGTAAGAAGACCTTACCCGGATAGATTGCGCATCGGCCTGCATGATGGAGATCGTGGCTCTTATGGCATCTTCCATATACATCATGGGAAGTACGGTGTCCTTACCCAGGAAGCATTCGTAGGTGCCTTGCTGTAATGCCTTGTGGTAAATCTCAATGGCGTAATCCGTCGTTCCCCCTCCGGGACTGGTTTTCCAGCTGATAAGCCCCGGATAGCGTATGCTTCTCACATCCACGCCGTAATTCTTGAAATAATATTCACACCAGCGTTCCCCCGAAAGTTTACTGATACCATACACCGTAGAGGGTTCCATTACCGTTTGTTGCGGGGTGTCCCGTTTAGGCGTGGAAGGCCCGAAAACAGCGATGGAACTGGGCCAGAAGACCTTTCGGATCTCTTTGTCACGCGCGAGGTCCAGCACATGAAAAAGGGAATTCATGTTCAGGTCCCATGCTTTGTCCGGATATTTTTCTGCCGTAGCGGAGAGCATAGCAGCCATCAGATACACATCCGTTATTTTATGTTTTCGAACACATGATGTTATGGTGTTTTTGTCCGTGGCATCGAGAATCTCAAAAGATCCGGATCGCATCAGTTCTTCATTTCCTTCGCGTATATCACTTGCAATAACCTGTTCGTTGCCGTATAATGCTCTGAGAGCCAGGGTTAATTCGGAACCGATCTGTCCGCATGCACCTATAATCAGGATTTTCGGAGTCATAAAAATCGAAATTAAGTTTCAGGCCAAAGATAATATTTAGCCAAAAACTTTTGCTTCAAAAAGTATATAAATCCGCCATATGTTTTCCGGATGCCTTATCTTCGTAAAATGTATCCATATACGATGAAAATGACAAGACAGTTTTTTTGGGTGTTTGCCGTGTTTATTGTGGTTTCATGCAAAGAAGAAAAGAAAGAAAGCAAGGATGCCGGGCAGGACGAAAAAACGGAACTTCACATAAAACTTCCGGAATTAACGGAGTTTCACGGACAAAAATCGGAAGAAATAAACGAATGGGCGCCGTATGTGGAGTTGAAGAAGGCTATCAGTGAGTTTAAAGAAGAGAAAGGAGGGGATGTGGTCCTGCAATTGGATAATCTCCTGGAAAAGGAAAAGGAACTGTCTACATCCGATTTCCCTGCGAAATTTGACAATCCCTCCGTTCGCAGCAGGCTTGCGGTGGTAAAGACCTATCTTTTGCAGACCCGGCTGGAAGCCCCCGATCCTGTGCCCGAAGAATACCTGATGAAACAAAAACTGAAGATACTGGTGGCATTTAATGACTTCGACCGGCAATTAAACGTAATGATGAGGGGCAGTATAACCGATGAATTTCTCACGGAAATATCCAATAAACCTCTGGCAAAAAGAGATTCCGTAAAACTGGACAGTGTGCAGGCGGACAGTATACAGAGATAGTACCGGATAAGAGAGCATACGATATTATATTAAGAATAAAGAAATGCGAAGAACAATAATTATTCTGGCCGGGATGTTCCTGGTTTGTGGGATATATGCCCAGAACAAGGACATAGATATATTGCTGGATGCATGGCATAAAGCGGCGGCAGATGCGGATTTCGACAGGTATTTCGGGTATATGACCCCCGATGCGGTGTTCATTGGTACGGATGCTACGGAAAACTGGAAAGGAAAAGAATTCCGCGATTTTGCGAAGCCTTATTTTGACCGGGGGAAAGCCTGGAATTTTACCGTCCTGGAACGGAATGTTTATTCCGGGGCAGACGGAACAACAGTATGGTTCGATGAACTTCTGGATACACAGATGAAAATATGCCGGGGTTCGGGTGTGTTGATTAAACAGGATGGGGAATGGAAAATACGGCATTATGTCTTTTCCATTACCGTACCTAATGATAATATTCCGCAATTAATAGAGATTAAAAAGGATACGGATAACAAGCTGATGGATAGTTTAAGGCGGAAAGGGTAGAGGAAATCAAAACGTTAATAATGCGGGGTAAACGCATTAAAAGAATATGATTGCAATGTTTAATGGTTGCAGGTTCCAAGTTGTCACAAAAAAAATAATACTTCCAACTCCATCCCGATATATATCGGGACTCCTCAACCCCGAACGGTAACATTGTTACCGCTTCCGGATTACCAATTACCGCTCCTCTCATACATAATGCGTTTGCCTTGGTTAATAATACAACAAAAGAGCATGTAAAATGTTTTTTTATTAACTTGCTGGCGGTTAATCAAAAAAGATCGTAAATGAGAAGAATGTCTACTAATCGTGTACTCTTGGGGACTTTTGCCCTGGGGCTCTTGGCTTCCTGCAAGCAGGAGAAGAAAGAAGAAACAGCGGAAGTGGAGAAGATTCCCGGTATCAACCTGGAATATATGGATACCACAGTTGCACCCAAAGATGATTTTTTCCGTTTTGTAAATGGCAAATGGCTGGATTCTACGGAAATTCCTGCAGATAAGACCCGTTGGGGAAGTTTTCTGGAACTTCGGGAAAAAACAAATGGCGATGCCCTGGAAATACTGAAAGAAGCGGTGAACGACAGTACACTCGATGCCGGTTCCGACCAGGCCAAGGCAGTCTATCTCTATGAGACTATCATGGACATGGACTCGAGAAATGCCCAGGGTGTAGAACCGCTTAAGCCCTACCTGGAAAAGATAGATGCTATTGGGTCTGTCGGGGAACTTCAGGCTTATCTTCAGGAAATGGAACCTTACGGAGGTGCAGGTTTCTTCGGTATAAGTGTCCGGGCCGATGCCAAAGACAGCAACAAAAATGTGGCTTATCTCGGTGCGGGAACCCTGGGATTACCCGATAGGGATTATTATGTAGCCGATGATGCTGACTCCAAAGAAAAGAGGGAAAAGTATAAAGCACATATCGCCCGGATGCTCCGGTTTATAGATTACGATGAGGCAACGGCAGCCAAAGAAGCCGAAAGAATACTCGCTTTTGAGACCAGTATGGCAGAACCGCGACTGGACAAGGTAGAACGCAGAAAACCTGAGAAGAGGTATAATCCCACTGCTGTGACCGATCTCAAAAAGATAGCTCCTGTAATAAACTGGGATAATTATCTTTCTTCACTCGGTGCTGATGTGGACACCATAATTATCAGCGAAGTGAAATACTTTAAACAGTTACCCGGGTTTTTAGCCAAAGATAACCTGGAGGACTGGAAGGCATACCTGCGCTGGACAGCCCTGAACCGTGCAGCCGGACGATTGTCGGAAGAAATAGAAACTGCCGACTGGGAATTTTACGGAAAGACATTGCAGGGTACCAAAGAACAGGAACCGAGAGACGAAAGGGCTTTGCAGATAATCAACCGCGCGATGGGAGAGGCCCTTGGAAAACTGTATGTGGAGAAGAAATTCCCGCCGGAAGCCAAAGCGCAGGCAGAAGAGATGATCGCTAATGTTATTCGCGCATATGAGGCACGCATACGATCTTTACCATGGATGGACGAGGAAACCAAGGCGAAGGCCATCGAAAAACTCAATAAGACCACTGTAAAAATAGGATACCCGGATAAATGGAAAGATTATTCCGAGTTGGAGGTAAAAACTGCAGACAACGGGGGAACTTATATGGAGAATATGCAAAGTGTTTCTAACTGGAATTTTAAAAGGAACATCGAAAAACTGGGGAAACCTGTCGATAAGAGCGAATGGTACATGGCACCCCAGATAGTAAATGCCTATTTCAACCCTTCCTACAATGAAATCGTATTCCCGGCAGCCATATTGCAACCACCGTTCTTTAACTTCACTGCGGATGCGGCAGTAAATTATGGCGGAATAGGAGCGGTTATCGGCCATGAGATATCCCATAGCTTTGATGACCAGGGCGCTAAATACGATGCGGACGGAAACCTGGAAAACTGGTGGACGGATAAAGACCTGGAACAATTTCGGGAACTCGGGAACAAGCTTGCGGAACAATACAGTAGTATAGAAGTACTGCCGGAGGTATTTATAAACGGTAAGTTTACCCTCGGTGAAAATATAGGTGACCTTGGAGGTGTAAATGCAGCGTATGACGGCCTGCAACTGTACCTGAAAGAACATGGTAACCCCGGCCCGATAGACGGGTATACCCCGGAGCAGCGTTTCTTTATGTCCTGGGCAACCGTATGGCGGTCCAAGATAAGGGATGAAGGACTGAAAAATCAGATCAAGACAGACCCGCACTCTCCCGGCCAATACAGGGCTACACAGCCGCTTCTGAATGTAGATGCCTTTTACGAAGCATTTGGTATAGAAGAAGGAGACGGAATGTACCTGGAACCGGAAAAAAGGGTGAAAATATGGTAAGGTACGACCTTAACCGTGTTAATTGTTAGATCAGGACCCGGGCTCCGTATATAAGGAGTCCGGGTTTTGTCGTTTTAAAGGTCCAGTTTGAGCTGCTCCGGCAATAGGCGAAAACTTTTCCGGTGATATTTACTTATACCGTATTTCCGGATAGCTTCCCGGTGTTCTTTAGTGGGGTAGCCTTTATTTCTCTTCCAGTTATACATAGGAAACTCCTCATGGATTTTATCCATATACGCATCCCGGTGGGTTTTGGCCAGTACGGATGCCGCTGCAATACTCATATACTTGCTATCTCCCTTAATAATACACTCATGCGGAATTTTTCCGTAAGGTTTAAAACGATTGCCGTCTACAAGAATAAATTCCGGAACAACCGAAAGTTGTTCAATAGCCCGGTGCATTCCCGTTATGGAAGCATTGAGGATGTTGATCTCGTCTATTTCCTCTTCAAAAACATGGCAAATGCCATAGCATACAGCCTGTTCCTCCAGGACAGGCCTGAGTAAGTCCCTGTGAAGGACGGATAACTGTTTGGAATCATTCAGAATATCATTGGTAAATGTCTCCGGCAATATTACCGCCGCCGCTGTTACCGGCCCCGCCAGGCATCCTCGTCCGGCTTCGTCAGTGCCAGCCTCTAGTATCTTATGTAGATAATGTTTTAACATATTATTTGCATTTTATTTCCGGGGAATAAAAAGATGTTTTATTTGTATTTTTCTATGTGTCAGTACATTGTGTGAATTTTGGGAATTAATGTCTGTAATTGTCACAATTATGGTTTAAAAAATCAATCCGCTGTCTTGTTAATTTTTTGTTATTTTTAAATATATTTTAAGATATTTGTTGTTAAGCTAAATCAAATATATGTAATATGAGATCAAAAATTACTCAGATTTTGACGCTTTTATTAGCGTTTGTCGTACATGTCTCCTTTGCACAGGAGAAAACAATCACGGGTAAGGTTACTGATGAAACAGGAATGCCATTACCTGGTGTGAATATTGTGGTAAAGGGTACCAGCACGGGTACTCAGACTGATTTTGATGGGAATTATAGTATAACTGCCGGTGTAGGACAGGTGCTACAGTTTTCTTATGTCGGAATGGCTACTGCTGAACAGACAATCGGAGCCTCAAATACTATCAGTATTCAGATGGCGGAAGATGCCCAGGCATTGGAAGAGGTGGTAGTGGTTGCTTATGGTACTCAAACTAAACAGAGATTGGTTCAAAGTGTATCGATAGTTAACACTGAAGATATAGAGGATATTCCTGCAGTATCTCCACAAGAGTTGTTACAAGGACAGGCATCTGGAGTTCAGATGGTCAATTCTTCCGGAATATTAGGCTCTGCTCCTGTAATTAAGATTAGGGGAGTTGCTTCTATAAATGCAGGAGGAAGACCATTGGTAGTTGTAGATGGGGTGCCTCTAAATGATGAAGCGCTTAGTTCAGGTCAGGGAGGAACTGCATTAAATCCGTTAGCAGATATTAACCCTAATGATATTGCTTCTTTTTCCGTTTTAAAAGATGCTGCTGCTGCTGCTATCTATGGATCCCGTGGTGCTAATGGAGTGGTTTTAATTCAAACTAAGTCGGGGAGACAGGGAGAAAAGACCAAAGTAACTCTTGATATAAATTCTTCTTGGTCTGAAGTTACGGATACATTCGATATGATGAGTGCCGACCAATACAGACAGTTTTTGGTAAGTACTGGACAAGCGGGTTCTGTTGACGATTTACCTCAAGGTTCTTATAATTGGCCAGAGAATGTAGTGAGGACAGGGTTTTCAAAAGATTTGAATTTTTCAATTGCGGGAGGTAGTGAAAAAACTACTTTTTATGCTGGTTTTACTCATAAAGATCAGGAAGGATTTATAGTGGGAAATAATCTTACAAGATTTAGTGGGAGGATAAATTTAACACATCAGGCTACCGATTGGTTGAAGGTTGGTGCTAATCTGGGTGTGACAGAAAATAATCTTGACAGGGTAGGCGCGGATAATAGTACATTTGCCCCATTGACATCTGCTTATTTGCAAACACCATGGGTAGAGCCTTATGATGAAAACGGGAATTTTGTCAATACCGGTTTTATCGCTAATGTTATTGCGATTGAGGCATTAGATATCAATGATTCCAAAACTTTTAGGACTACCGGCAATATTTTTGGAGAGATCAAACTTTTAGAAGAGTTGACTTATAAGATGGATTTCGGTATAGATAGGATTTTATTAGAAGAATTTCAAAGATCTTTTGAGATAAATTCTCCAGAGGGTTTTGCAAGTGATTTTGTAGCCCAGCAAAACAAACACGTTTTTACCAACTCTTTGAATTATGATACTACTTTTGGAGAAGTCCATGATTTTTCTGCTGTAGTGGGGATGACTTATGAGCAGACGGAAATTAGAGAAACGTCTATGGATGCAACAGGTTTTTTATCAGACAAGCAGATAAATATAGTATCGGCATCTACGCCCGGAGAGACACTGAATAGATCTAGGGGAAATAGGTTGGTAGGATATTTTGGGAGATTTAATTATGCCTATGATAATAAATATATTGTAGAAGGTTCTTTAAGAAGGGATGGTTCATCCAGGTTTGGAGTTAATAATAGGTATGGAACGTTTTGGGCCGTGGGCGGAGCTTGGGTGTTGTCACAGGAAAAATTTATGCAGGATGTAAATTGGATAAATAACTTGAAAATTCGAGGAAATTACGGGGTGTCTGGAAATGACCGGATAGGTGATTTTGCTTCAAGAGAAAGATATACAGGAGGACGAGACGATGGAGATCCTTCCTCCGGCATTTTAGATGGAAACTATAACGGGGTGTCTGGATTAAGATTGCTCGATCCGGGTAATCCTAATTTGCGATGGGAAAAATCGACATCTTATGATATTGGATTTGAGGTGTCTTTATTGAATAATAGAATAAGTTTGAATGTAGATTATTATCGCAAAAAGACCTCTGACTTGATATTGAATGTGACAATTCCACAAACTAATGGGGGAATAAGTTCAATATTGGACAATTTAGGTGAAATGGAAAACAAAGGAGTGGATATCGATTTGAATACGGTTAATATTCAAACAGAGAATTTTAGCTGGTCAACTTCACTAAATCTCGGTTTTAATAAAAATAAGGTATTATCCTTGCCTGGAGCTTCTGAAGATAGTGAAGGAAGAAGGTTTGTAGCAGGCACTCTTTCACAAAGAGCTATTGAAGGGCATTCGGTGAATACTTTCTATTTAATAAGATATAAGGGAGTTAATTCAGAAACGGGAAATGCCGAATGGTTAGATAAAGACGGAAACGTAACAACAACTCCTACTACCAATGACAGAGTTATTGCAGGGGATGCGAATCCTGATTTTGTAGGAGGTTTAAGGAATACATTAAAATATAAGAATTGGGATTTGAACTTTTTCTTTAACTTTAGTTATGGCAACGATATATTTATTGATGGTTTGCGCTTTGCAGAAAATCCATTTAGTTTTAACAAAAGAACAAAATTATTGAATATATGGGAGGCTCCGGGAGATAATGCTTATCTTCCATCTCCGGAGAGTTCTACATTTGGAGTTTTTAATCAACGTTCTACAGCACAGTTGAGAGATGGATCATATGCAAGGCTCAAAAACTTGACATTGGGGTATTCTTTACCTTCGGAATTTTTGGAAAACTCATTTATCTCTGGGGTAAGATTTTATGCTACAGCTAACAATATATGGACTATAAAAGATAGTGATCTTAAAGGTATAGACCCGGAAGTGTCAGACAGAGGTTTTTCCAACGTACGGCAAGGAGAATCGTTCTTTACTCCTCCTCAATCCAAAACATATCTTATAGGTGCCCGTATAACATTTTAATTAGGAAAGAATGAAAAAGTATAGTATATATATAATAATGACAGCACTATTATTTATGAGTGCATGTGATGACCGTTTGGACTTTGATCCAAAAGATGATTTGACAAGAGAGCAGGTTTATGCCGATAGAGCGGGAGCTTTGGGAGCATTAACCGGAATTTATAGTATAGGTCAGATTGGGAATGTTTTTAATGGAACTTTACAATTATTTGGAGAGTGGCAATCAGATAATATTCAATTTGTAGGGAGTTTTCCTACGTTTCAAGAGGTCTCACGATATACAACATTGGCAGATAACACTTCGATATCGGCTTTATGGCGTGATAACTGGAGAGCTATCGGACAAGCTAATGAAGTTATTACATTTATTCCGGAGATGGAGGATCCTGATTTTACAAGTGATGAACGAGAGAAAGCTATAGCAGAGGCAAAATTTTTAAGAGCATTGCTATATTTTAATATGTCTAATCTTTTTGGGCATCCGTTTCAGGTGAACGGAGGCAATAATTTATCTATTCCTCTAGTGACAGAACCTTTTGATATAAATGATATAAAATTTCCCTCTAGGGCAACACTAAATGATATTCATGCATTGATAGAGACAGATTTGACTGAAGCTATCCCTGACCTGGATAATAGTGATAATGCACGGGCTACCAAAGCTGCTGCTCAGGCATTATTAGCTCGTTTATACTTGTATCGGGAAGAATTCCAGAAAGCTGCTGGAATGGCCAATGAAGTTATAAATAATTCAAGCTTTAGCCTTGCATCGGATTATAATTTTTATAATACTACAGCTAATGAATTTTTATTTACGTTGGTTAATTCTGAAACGGATTCTCAAACATCCAATGAAAGTTTTTCTGGATTAACCAATCCTACCCCGGCAGGAAGAGGAGACGCTCCTTTTAGCCAGAATTTACTGGACGCATATGGAGAAGAAGAAGGAGATTTAAGATATTCCGAATTGATTCAGATAGGAGCAGATGCTGCTGGAAATGAATCTGTTTTCACAACAAAATTCCCGGATGCAATAAATAATTCCGGAAATGCACCTGTTATAAGGATCACAGAAATGTATTTAACCAGAGCTGAAGCCAATTTTAGGGCAGGAACCTCTATTGGGGCAGCACCATTGGATGATATCAATATGCTTAGGGAAAGAGCCGATTTGGGTGCTTTGGCCAGTGTAGACCTCGATATAATCTTAAATGAAAGAAGAAAGGAACTAGCATTTGAAGGCCACAGGCGAATGGATTTATTGAGGAATGGAATGAACTTGCGTAGAGAAGGCATGAATAATGTTGCGGAATCTGCATTAGGGGCAAACAAGACCATTTTTCCAATTCCAGTAAGAGAAGTTGATATAAACCCTAGCCTGGAGCAGAATCCCGGATATTAAAATACATTTAATCCCATTAAATCAGGCTAATTCCCCGATGCTCTGCATAGAAATGGGTTAAGGTTTGTTCATTTGAGTACCTCGCGGGATTGCCCCGAGGTAGTTGATTGACAATTATATATTTGTTTTTGAGATAGTGGCATAAGATATTTGGCTAATCTGAGACCGTCTTAAAATTTTAGGACGGTCTTTCTTTTTTTTTGGGCCATTCACGCAGATGTAAAAAATTATTGAACGTTGACTTCAGGGAAACGAAAAAAAGGAGTCTTGTCCTGTACTCTTCAAGCTGGAGGTGTTGATTTTTTCGTAATAAATAGACAACCCGTTTTGTCCGGAGATTGATAGGTGAATACCAAAGCCGCCACTCAAAGGAAATAATCTGATATGTTTTAAAACAAAATCAAAACTACAGGAATATTTTTTTTGGAGTTATGATACACCAAAAACTACAAGAGGAGTTATCTTGAAAAAAGAAAACTCAAGTAACTATAATAAGATAACCTGAGTTTTTGACACTGTCACAAAAAGGTTCCGATGAGATTAATTTGAGACTGAATTTTTCCCAAAAACATCATCGAAACCACCTCCCCCGTTGTATGGACATCCATAATCTATAGTCAAAATATTGTGGTTGTTGAAAAAGTTTATCTCTTCGCTGCTATATACATATCCATCCGAATCCGTAACTCTGCTTATTTCTACTTTGAAGGATAGCGTTGTCATTTGAAGTGAATGATTTTTACATGCATCACCGACAAGTGGAGTGACTTCAGATTTACAAACGACAGTGGAAGCCCTATCTTCTCCACGTGGGACAATAAGTCCGGCGCCACCTAGCAGGGGAGGTACGGGTTCCCAACTATCACTACCTTTGCTTCTCTTTTTAAAAACATTAAAACGAATGAAGAGATCTTTGGATATAGGTTGATTTAAAATGACCTCAATGTCACCATTCTTTATAAAACCATTATCATTGGTGCAAATATACGGATCCATAGGGCCAATAGTTAAAAGTACACTTGTGAGTAAAGGATCTTTGGAGGATACAGTATTCTTTTCCGTAGACAAAAAATCGGGGGAAAGATTAATTTCATTTTCTACATGATCCAGACCATTGTCTGTTTGGCAACAAGTTAACAAGAGAAAAAAGAGCAGGAAAGATTTGGTGAAATTTTTCATAATTTAATGTTTTAGAGTTTCTATAAATTTACTAAAAAAAACATATCAAGTTTTTCATGGCGCAGGATGAAATAACTACAGTTGTTTTATTTCCAAAATTTTATATTTGGGGGTAACTGTTTTCATTTTCTGTGGGATCATAAATTCTTTGATCTTCATAATTATTAATTTAATTCTTTTGAAAACAAAAAATCATTATAAGTCATGAACCAAACCTTCCACCACATCTTCCGCTATATCCGCGACAATAACTATGAAATAACTTACGATGAGTTTACCAGGCAGCTGACTTCCCACCCGGATTATCCCAGCCTGTATGCTATTTCTGATTCTTTACAACACTGGCAGATAGAAAATGTGGTGGTCCGTGTGCCGAAGGAAGAACTTCATCAGCTTCCTGAAAATTTTATAGCAGTTACCGGCGAAGATGGTAACCACAATATCGTATATATCAGAAAAGCCGGTGACAACATCAGGATGTATGAGGAAAAGGATAAAAAAGAAATAAGGGTCGGCGAATTTCTGAAATTGTGGTCCGGAATAGTTCTGGCTGTGGAACCTAATGAAGTTAAAGGAAACAGGTTCAGGCTTTCTCTTTCCGGCTTGTCCCGGGTCTTTGTCTTTGTCGCCGTGTTTGCCGTTGTATTACGATTAATAACCGCTAATTATACATTGGCGGTAATACTATTTCTGTTGGTGAGTATAACAGGTGTTTTTATCAGTGTATTCGCAATAAGGGAGACCCTGGGATTTTTTTCTGGAACCGTACACAAAATATGTAACGCAGGGAGCAGTACAAGCTGTGGAGAAGTATTGTCTTCGCGTGCGGCAAAAGTATTCGGGCCTGTTACTTTAAGCGATTTGTGCTTCATATATTTTACCTCCGTTATACTTACCACTCTTGCCGTTCCCGACGGTTATGCTTCTGTATGGACCTTTTTGATTGTACTGGGAGGAGTATTGTTTTCATTGTACTCGATCTATTATCAGGCCGTCGTAATTAAAAAATGGTGTATGCTTTGCCTGGGGATTAACCTGGTATTGTACATACAATTGGGGGTGCTTTTGCTTTCTTCAGATTATACATTGGATGTCGCTTTCTTATCCTTCCTTGTTTTGATGTTGGCTTTAACTGCACTGGGATGGTTGTGGAGCAAAGAAAAGCTGGTAAAATTGAGGAAGCTGGAAAATGTGGAAGTCGAGTTCCTGAAATTCAAAAGGAACAGAAAAGTATTTCAGGCGGTTTTGGAAGGGGGAGATAAAGTGGATGAGGTTTCACTGGAAAGTTTAGAGGTCTTGAAACTGGGGAAAGAAAATACGGGAGAAATTGTATACGGGGTACTGAGTCCTTCCTGCATCCACTGCAAGAGTACATTTCTTAATTACCTGGACCTGATCCGGGAATCTCCCGATGGCCTGGAGTGCGCTGTACTGTTTAATGTAAATCCGGAAAATGACCAGAATCCATACCTCGAAATATGTTATAGGGTATTGGAAATGTATGAAAGGAAAGAAAGAGGAGAGGCATTAATGGCATTGAAAGAGTGGTATACATCAGGTTTTGACCTTAAGGCATGGCAGGATAAATACGGCAAAGTGAACGGTGAAGATATTGATAAGTACAAACAGCAGATTTACAGGCATTATCATTGGTGTAAGGAAAACAAGATAAATTATACCCCGGCTACTGTCTTTAAAGGGCATATATATCCGGCGGCTTTTGCGATTAATGATTTGAAATTCTTTATTGAGGGCGATTAATTTAGATTTTATACGTTTGAATAATTGGTTTAAAAGGAAAAAAATCGTATTTTTAAAAAGATGAATTTTTTTGGTTTTAAACAGACAGGGTAGCCATGAAGGTCCTGGGACTTTTAGTATACTGTGAATCGTGAGGAGCAATTGAAAATTGTGGGAAGAGAAGGAGGGAGCCTGTGTGAGGAGCCTAACACTTTTTATTGCGAGGTTCCGAATCACATTTGTTGCAGAGGCATGTGTGTGTTACCCACGCATCCTGCATGCTCCGGCGTATAATTATTTTTAAACGATTTTTCCCAAAAATACTATTTAAGGAATGACTTTTTCTAAAATTTGAATAACCTGCTTATGTTGAAAAAACTTCTCAGTTCCGATTCCCGGAATGAATTGCATATCAGCGAACAAAAAATCATAATTGGCAGAGGAACTTCTATCTGGCCAAATACCGAAGAACAATGCCATATTTGTGGAGGGGAATGGAACGATCCCTTATGTCGTCTTCCGATGGACTCTCCTTGCGCTCAATAGCCGTTTTGAGGAAATGGAATTATTAAATCTTTGTTTGATGTTTTCAGATTATTACTCCGAATTTATTTCTAACCAAAAACAATAATTATGTTGAAACAACTTCTACAACTGAACGGAATCCGGAAAATTGACCGGGACCGGCAAAGACTTATAAAGGGATCTGGTGGAACAGTTTGTCCCGATGGAACCTATCCGTATACCTGGAACGGGTATAGTGGATGTTGTCTGGAACCTTTGCATGGTTCGCCCTGCGGCAGAACCGATTGCCTGATCCATGTAGATGCCTGCGGACCAGGAGTGGAATGATTTTTTTGAGAAAAAATCTTGTAAAACAGGAATATTATGCTGAAAAATATTTTAAACCTCGCAGGTGTCGGGGAAGTTGGTAAAGACACTCAAAGAAAGATTGTCGGAGCTTCAGGTGGCTGTAACACTTCTTTTTGTGCCGCAGATAGCAGTTGCCCCACCGGGTCTACTTGTATTAACGGTATATGTGAATGCGATGATACGGGAGGGACCCCCGGAGGGGGAGGATGTAATGAACCGATCCGGATCTGCCAACCCGGAGAAACAGGATGCGGGTGTGTATATCCTTAGCTTAATTGCGGAACCTCCCGGGTTTCTCACAGGAAGAGCATATTTAAAAAAGTCATCGGTTAGAAATTGCGATGACTTTTTTGCTTTCGTAAACCAGGGATCGGGTTTAACCTTTTTTTAGTTTCTCAAATCACTTCCTTATTCTTTCAAAAAATATACCTTTGCCTTTATGCATTGCTGGAGTTTCTCAGCTGCAATACAAGAACATGGTTAAACAGGCGTTATTCTGTACATTAAGGAACCCGTTTTCAATGAAGCATATTTTTTTCGTATATATCCTGATGCTTTTCAGCCTGACGGCCAGGGGACAGGAAGAAAAATCTCCGGGGAGAGAAAAGGATACTATTTCCCGTTCGCTGAGATCAAAACCAAAGGCTCCCGGGGATACCTTGCCATCCATAACAGATTACAAGATTATTTCGTACAGAAGAGATACTACTTATCTGGATACTTCCCTCACTATTCAAAAGGAATACAGGTATAATTACCTGAGGAAAGATAATTTCGGACTTCTCCCTTTTTCAAATGTCGGACAAACCTATAACTCGTTGGTGCGTGATTTCAGGACAACCGGCTTATATCCCCGGCTCGGTGCCCGTTCCAAGCACTTTAATTATATGGAGGCGGACGATATAAATTATTACAGTGTGCCTACACCTACCACCGATCTGTTTTTTAAAACCACGATGGAACAGGGGCAGTTGCTTGACGCTTTCATCACCATGAATACATCCAGAAGATTTAACTTTTCCATTGCTTATAAAGGCTTACGTTCTTTAGGGAAATACCAGCACATATTGTCCAGTACCGGAAATTTTCGGCTTACGGCCAATTACACTACGCAAGATGAAAAATACAGGATGAGGGTACATTTTACTTCCCAGGATATACTGAACCAGGAGAACGGGGGGATTTCCAACAGGAGTCAATTTGAGACCGGCGATCCTGAATTTACCGATCGGGCTCGAATGGCCGTTTTTTTTGAAAACGCGGAAAATCTCCTGATCGGTAAGCGTTACTTTCTGGACCACGAATATTTTTTAGTTCGTCCGGGACAGGCTTTTTCCAAATTGTCATTCGCCCATGAATTTCAGTATGAGACAAAATTTTATAAGTTCCTTCAGGATGCCGCAGCGGAAAATTATTTCGGAAGTGCTTACCAGACATCCGATATAGAAGACCGGGCAAGACTGAAGACGATGTACAACCGTTTAAGTCTTAATTATGGAGACCGGATTTTCGGCGATCTGAAATTCAAGGCGAGCCTGTACAATTATAATTATTATTTCAAAACCATATTGTATACCGAAGATGGTATCATAGGCAACCAGTTGAAAGGAAATGAAATTGCCATAGGCGGAGAATGGTCAAAAACCATTGGAAGAGTTAACCTAAGCGCCGATCTGGAAGTAAATATGGTGGGAAACCTGAACGGTAATATCTTTAACGGAAATGCTTCTTATGACATTAATGACGACCTGAGGCTTTCCGGTTTCATATCTTCCGTGGGGCGCATGCCCAATTTTAATTTCCTGCTCTATATGAGCCAGTATCAAAACTACAATTGGCAGAACGATGATGATTTCGGTACGGAAAAAGTGTATACCCTCGGGGGGACCCTCAGGTCAAAGAAGTGGGGCAGTCTCACGGCCAGTTATTCAACCATAGATAATTATACCTATTTCTACGAAACTGCTAATGCTGAGGAACAGCCTAATATGGTACTTTCGAGACCTGCACAATATGGCGGGACAGTAAATTATCTCAAGATAAAAGGGGAAAATGAGTTCAGGTTCGGAAAATTTGCTTTGCATAATACTGTAATGTACCAAAACGTGGGGCAGGATGATCTTGTGATGAATACTCCCGAACTCATTACCAGGAACACCCTGTATTACTCGAATCACGTATTTAAAAAAGCAATGTTCCTGCAAACAGGGATCACTTTTAAATATTTTACCGAGTATTATGCCGATGGATATAATCCGTTGTTAGGTGAATTTTATACCCAGACCCGCGAAAAAATAGGAGGATTTCCTTTAGTGGACTTTTTTATTAATGCCCGTGTAAGGCAAACCCGGATATATTTAAAAGCGGAACACTTCAATTCTTCGTTAACCGGATATGATTATTATTCCGCACCAAACTATCCTTATCGCGATTTTATCGTGCGTTTTGGACTGGTCTGGAATTTCTTCAGATAGATTTTGAGCCTTCAAAAAGAGGAAAATTAAAAGAATTCGGGAATTCCGTAGCTGTTTTTATTTGTTAATTATTTGATATTCAATGTCACTGTAAAAAAGAGATAAAAAAGAAGTAAAATATTTGGATTTGGTGGGAAAGAGGTTTTATCTTTGCCCCCGCTTTGGAAGGGAAGGATGCTGATTTGCAGAAGCG
>NZ_RJTM01000127.1 GCF_003725735.1 Sinomicrobium pectinilyticum
TTACTGTATTAGCCTTGAAAAAGTTCAAACCCATCAAAAAGGAAAAAGTTTAAACGAGTTCTATATGAAAAAGTACATGACCAGCATTTTTGCTACGGCATTATTGCGGTTGACCGGGACATGCGGAATTCTTCCGTCAAAGAAAATAGCATCACCTTCGTATAGCAGTACCTCTTCATCACCGATTATATACGTGCATTCACCGGAAAGCATGTATTTGTATTCATAAGCATCCGTCACCACTTTTTCCCTTTGCGAACCGGGGGCTACTTCCAGGAGTACGGCTTCAAATCCTATAGAGGAAAGTTGTTTGCCAAATACATATTTGTAGGTAAAACCTATAGCTTCATCCTCTTTTTCGATAATGTGGTTTTCCGATGCCCTGCTTACTATAAATGCCCCCCCGTTCGTATTGGGCATTCCCTTGAAGAAATCGGTAACTTCCACGTCCAGAGCCTGGATAATATGGAGAAGAACAGGGAGGGAAGGTATGGTTCTGCCATTCTCTATCCTCGATATAAGTCCGTTGCTGACCTCTGCTTTGGTAGCAATGTCATTAATGGTTTGTTTACGTTCCTTTCGTATTTCCTTAATGCGTTTTCCTATACCGATCAGGTAGTTTTCCATACTTTGGTTTTGCGTAAAAATAATGAATTTTTTACGGTTGAATAGTGGAGGAACGTGCTTTTACAAGTTTATTATTTGTAAAAAATGTTTTAATAATATTTGTCTTCATATTTAATTTAAACCTTACAATTACTTAATTTTAAATCTATTTCTTCCTGGTTTTATATTTGAATATTTGTAAACAATAAATGTCATTATTTATAAATATTCAACCGATATGATCAAAAAAACTATCCTTGTACTTATTGTTTCTTTATCCTTTGCTTTCGGTTTTTCCCAGAGCGTGTTTAAAGGAACCGTTTTTGACAGTGACAATATTCCTTTGCCTGGGGCCAATGTACAGGTAAAAGGAACAACGATCGGGGTCGTAACCGATTTCGACGGAAATTTTTCCATAGAGGTGCCGGAACAAAGCACGGTACTGCTGGTTTCCTATATGGGATATAAAACCCGGGAAGTGGATATTGCCGGTAAAACGGAAGCCACCATAGTCCTCGAAGAAGATGCCGCCCAATTGGACGAAGTGGTCGTAACCGCATTAGGTATCGAAAGGGAAAAAAAGTCTCTGGGGTATGCTTCGCAGGAGCTTAATTCCGATGATGTAACGGCGGCAAGAGAGCCCAACCTGTTAAACAGTATGTCCGGTAAAGTAGCCGGGGTGCAGATAACCAACAGCCCTTCCGGCCTTGGGGGATCGGTACGTATATCCATCAGGGGAGATGCTTCCCTGAATATCAATAATAACTCTCCCCTGTTTGTAATAGACGGTACACCGATCAGTAACCAGATCGTAGGTGCGACCGGGGCCGGGACACAGGATGTGGATTACGGTAACGGGGCGGCAGAGATCAACCCGGAGGATATTGAGACCATGAACGTTTTGAAAGGACCGGCCGCTGCCGCACTCTATGGTTCCAGGGCAGCCAACGGGGCTATTATCATTACGACCAAAAAAGGAAAGGCCAGAAAGGGGATAGGAGTGTCAGTGAATACGGGGATTACCCTTGAAAATGTATTACGCCTTCCGGACTGGCAGAACGAATACGGGCAGGGAAATAACCAGCAATTCGCTTTTGTGGACGGAAGCGGGGGAGGGATCGCCGATGGTGTGGACGAAAGCTGGGGGCCGCGGCTGGATACCGGGCTGATGATCCCCCAGTTCGATTCGCCAAGGGAAGACGGTACCCGTGGAGGAGACCTGAACAGTAGCTCTCCCATTATCCCCACACCCTGGGTTTCCCATCCGGATAACGTGAAGGATTTCTTTAATACAGGAGTTACCCGTACCAGCAGTATCTCCGTATCCAAAGCAGGGGACCTGGGAAATATTCGCTTCTCTTTCCAGAATATGGACCAGGAAGGAATAATTCCCAATACGGACCTGGAACGAAATTCATTTAACCTGAGTTCCGCTTTAAACCTTACCGACAGGATTACGATAAACACCAATATCAACTACATCAAAACCGATAGTGGTAACCGTCCTTCCTTAAGTTATGGGACCGAAAGCATCATGTACCTTTTTATCTGGTATGGAAGGCAGATAAATACCCGTAACCTGAAAAATTACTGGATGGACGGGCAGGAAGGGCGACGGCAGTTCAACTATAATTACAATTATCACGATAACCCTTATTTCAACCTGTACGAAAACACGAATTCCCAGGATAAGGACAGGGTATTCGGTAATGTCAGTGTCAATTACAGGATTACGGACAACCTGAGCCTGATGCTCCGTACCGGCCGGGATTTCTATCGCGAATTACGGGCGAAGAAAAGGGCGTTCAGTACACAGAGGTTCCCTCTCGGGTATTACAGGGAAGACGATATCTTCTTTGAAGAAGTGAATACGGACTTTTTGCTTTCCTACAACAAAACGCTGAGTGATAAGTGGAGTATCAATATATCTGCCGGGGGCAACCAGTTGCGCCAGAAGCAGGATTATAAACAGACCGTTGCGCCGCAGCTGATCAATCCCGGAACATACTCGCTGAACAATTCCAGGCGCCCCCTGGAGATCAGTCAGAATAACCAGGAAAAACGGATAAACAGTTTATATGGTTTTGCGCAGGTTTCTTTTGACGAAAAAGTTTTCCTGGATATCACCGGCCGGAACGACTGGTCCAGTACGCTTCCCATAGACAACAATTCCTATTTTTATCCTTCTGCCACGCTGAGCGCTGTCATCAGTGATATTTTTAATCTTCCCGAAGCAGTGTCCTTTGCCAAGGTAAGGGCCGCTTATGCCGAGGTGGGGAATGATACCAATCCCTACAGGCTAAGAAGTTATTACCAGAACGAAACCCCTTTCGGAGATTACCCGGTACTGACAGAATCCGATGCCATTCCCAATCCGGAACTGAAGCCGGAAATAACATCTTCCTACGAATTCGGTACGGATCTGCGCTTTTTGAACGGCAGGATAAACCTCGATGCGACTTATTATCACAATACGACGAAAAACCAGATCATTCCTATCAGTACGGATATCGCCAGCGGATATAACAGCAAGCTTATCAATGCCGGGAAGGTAGAGAACTATGGTTTTGAGGCCATGTTGCAGGTAAAACCCATAGTCACCGAAAATTTCCGCTGGAGCACCTATTTTAATTTCGCTACAAACCAAAGCAAGGTTACCGACCTGGGTGGGATAAATTATACGCTCACTTCCCAGAACGATGCCTTTATACAGGCGAGGGATGGTGGTTCTATCAGTGCCATTTACGGAAGAGGGTTCCGGAGAGTTGAAGATACATCCAGTCCTTATTTCGGACAGATACTCTATGATGACCAGGGATTGCCGATCCGTACGGATGACCTCGTATACCAGGGAGACTATGCCCCCGATTATACTTTGGGGATACAGAACAGTTTTAAATACAAAAATTTCGACCTCTCCTTTTTGTTCGACATACGCCAGGGCGGTATAGTGGTTTCCCGTACCAAGACCATAGGCAGCACGTCCGGGCAGTTAAAAGAAACCCTGGAAGGCAGGGAAACCGGGATTGTAGGGGAAGGCGTAGTGGAAGTCTCTCCCGGAGTATACGAACCGAATACCGTGAATGTGGATGCCAGGACCTATAACTATCGCTATTACGAAAGGGATAATGTGGAAGCTGCGAAATACGATGCATCCTATACCAAACTGAGAGAAGTGACTCTGGGCTACACCTTGTCCGGGAAATTACTGGAAAAGCTTCCCTTCTCCAATGTCCGTTTTTCCGTAACGGGAAGAAACCTGTTGTTGTGGACGGACAATCCGCACTTCGATCCGGAAACTGTGGGAGTATCCGGCGGAACATTACAACCCGGAATAGAGAATATGTCCTATCCGAGTACACGCGCATTTACCTTTAACCTGAAGGCAGATTTTTAACTAAAACGTTCAACAGGACAAATAATGGAACCGACATGATCAGAATGGTCTTTAAACATACTGCGATGCGCTGAACTTGCCCTAGTAGTAATGATTGTTTTAATCATCAAACCTGCCTGCCGGTAGGCAGGGGTTCCGTCGGACCGTTAAAAAACAATAAAAATAAACAGATGAAGAAGATAATAAAAATAGCCATAACTACGGTGTTTTCCATAAGTATGGCAACCTGTACCAATGATTTCGAAGAAATAAATACCAATCCTAATTATGCCGAAGAGGCCGCTCCGGAGCTGTTGTTACCCGGGGTTTTACGCCAAATGGCCTATAATTGGGGAAATATGGGATGGGAAGAAGGTTTTACCGTAGCACAGTACGGCGCCCGTTTACAGTTTACCTCGGGCGACAGGTATTTGTGGTCGCCCACCGGGAACCCGTATAATGATGCTTACGATGCCCTGAGGGATGTGGAAAATATTGTCCGGGTTGCCGAAGAAGATGAGAACCTTCAGAATTATTATGGGGTAGGGCTGATCCTGAAATCCTGGATATATTCATACCTGGCGGAAGCTTATGGCGACGTGCCTTATTCGGATGCTACAAAGGGATATTCCGGGGACATCCTTAGCCCGAAATTTGATGCCCAAAGCGATATATACGAAGGTATACTGGCCGACCTGAAAGAAGCAAACGGATTATTGCAATCCGGTAATATCAACGGTGATATTCTTTATAACGGTGACGTTTCCAAATGGAAAAAGTTTGCCAACTCCCTCCGTATGCGCCTTTTGATGCGTATCAGTGATGTGGACAACGCCAGGGCAGTGTCGGAGATGAACGAAATAGTAAGTAATCCGTCCGTTTATCCCCTGTTTGAAAACAATGCCGATCAGGCGGCACTGCAATGGAACTCCGATAACCCGCAACCCAAATACGATACTCGTTCCGGTAGCTTTGACGAGGTGCGTCTTAGCCTTACCCTCGAAACCCGTCTGAAGGAACTGAAGGATAAGAGGCTTGTGGTTTTTGCCCAACCGACTTCCGATTCGGGTAAAGGTATATATTCCGAAGATATGGACGACTACGTAGGGATGCCGAACGGACTGGATGACGAGTCCGCATTATCCTATAGTCCCTCGGGTAACCCGGAGGAGTCCGGCTCCAATTACATATCCCGCCTTGGTGTATTATTGACTTGCCGGGCATGTGACGAAGAAAATGCGTCTCCTACGGCGTCCCAGACCATTATTATGAGTTACCCGGAATTACAATTCATACTTGCGGAAGCCAGGGAACGTGGGTTTATTACAACCGGGGATGTCGGGGAATACTACGAAAACGGTATCCGTGCCTCCTTCGAATATTACACGGACCGTGTTATTGCCGGGGGCTGGAATACCATAGCGACAGCTATGCAGGAATTTGATATTGATGAATATCTCGCACAGGAAAAAGTAATGCTGACCGGCAGTTCACAGGAAAAGCTGCAAAAGGTGGCCCTGCAAAAGTGGATAGCCCTTTTTTATACAGGTTTCGAAGCCTGGTCCGACTGGCGCCGTACCAACATGCCCGCTATTGTTCCGGGACCGGATGTAGGGAACGGGGGAAGGGTCCCTGTGCGTTTCCAGTATCCCAATTCCGTAAAATCTACCAATAACAGTAATTATCAGGAAGCGGTAAACCGGATGGGCGGAGATAACCTGAGCACCCGTTTGTGGTGGGATGTTGCCGATAACAATTCATCCGTGATGTAATGACAACCAAAACAATATATTGTATTTACCTGATAACCCTGGGGATATTATCCCTGGGGTCCTGCGGACATAAGAGCAAACCGGAAAAACCGAAGGCAAAACATGTTATCGTTGTCGGTTTTGACGGGCTGAGCCCGGACGGGATAAAACATGCGGATACACCATACCTGGATTCGCTGATCTCGGAAGGAGCGTACACACCACATGCAAGATCGGTCTTACCTTCCAGTTCCAGTCCTAACTGGGCGACAATGATCATGGGAGTAGGCCCTGAAGTTCACGGTATAACTTCAAACGACTGGGAGCGTGACAATTTTGTACTCCCTCCGGTGACACAGGATGAGGATTTCCTGTTTCCCACTATTTTTACTATGGTAGACCGGCAGATAGAAAATGCCGAAACGGGAGCTATATATCACTGGGAAGGCTTCGGAAGACTGTTTGAGAAAAAAACGGTGGATTATGATGTACACGCCGGTGATGAAAACCGAACGGCGGAACTGGCAAATGTTTATATCCGGGAGAACAAACCAGATTTTACCTTTATTCATTTCGACCATATAGATCATGCAGGGCACCATTTCGGACATGGTACACCTGAGTACTATGAGGCGGTGGAAAAAGGGGACAGCCTGCTGGGCGTCATCATGAGGGCCATAAAAGAGACGGGCATGGACGAAGAAACCCTCCTGATAGTGAGCGCCGACCATGGCGGAACGGGTAAAGGGCATGGCGGGGAAACGCTCGCAGAAATGGAGATACCGTTTATCTTATGGGGCGCGTCGGTAAAAAAAGGATATACCATCACTTCGCCGGTATATCAATACGATAATGCCCCTACCGTGGCCTATGCTCTGGGATTGGAACCCGTGCAGGCCTGGATAGGCCGGCCTGTACGTTCTGCATTTACCGGGGAAGGTGATGCCGCTGTCTTTAAGGTTACGGAACGGCTTTCTCCGCCGGTTATATTTCCCGAAGCGGTATTGAATAAAAGGCCCGGAAAGATTTTTTCGGATTCCGCCCTGGTAAAGCTTGAAAACCCCAATACCGGAGGACAAATATTGTTTACTACCGACGGTACGATGCCGGATGCTAATGCTTTACCTTATAAGGGACCATTTACAGTGTATGAAAATACGGTAGTAAAAAGTGCAGTGTTTAGGGAAGGGAAGATTTCCAGTACTGTTTCGGAAGCTTATTTCCGGAGAAAACCGGAATCCGAGAAACCTGCCGTCCATTATGAACTTTTTTATATGGATGACCTGAAAAAAGTTCCTGATATGACAATACGGCAACCCGACGCTAAAGGAGAATGTTTTGAAATAACTTCCGATGAGATCCGGGATGAGATAAAAGCCAATACTGCGGTAAGGTTCACTACCCGTTTGCATGTGGAAAAACCGGGAGAATATACTTTTTATACCCGGTCGGATGACGGTAGCATTCTGCGGATAAACAAAGATAAAGTGGTGGATAATGACGGGGACCACGGCGTGCAGGAAGCAAGCGGCTCCGTAACTCTGGAGCCGGGAGACCATCTCCTGGAAGTTCTCTGGTTTAACGGGGGTGGCAGCGGATGGCTGGATGTGTATTTTAAAACCGGCGATAAGCCAAAACAAATTCTCCCGCCCGATCTGTTAAAAAAATAAGTATATGAATAAAAGTAATGTTCATCAGAATAAGATCACGGAGGGGGACATAAACCTTACGCAGGCCAGGGAGAAGTGGACAGAAAGAGAAACAGATGGAAAAACGAGGGAATTGCTTGAAAAAGATGCCCGCTATTTTCTGCATCAGTCCATGTCAACGCCGTGCCTGGATGTTCTTGAGAGTTGTAAGGGAAGTAGAATGGAAAATCTTTCCGGGAAACACTATCTCGATTTTCACGGCAATAACGTACACCAGGTAGGATTTTCCCACCCGGTGATATTACGGAGAATAACGGAACAGCTGGGGCAATTATCATTTTCTACCCGCAGGTACACTAATGAACCTGCCATACGGTTTGCAGAAAAACTGGCATCCTTGTTGCCATCCGATCTCAACAGGGTATTGCTTACTCCCAATGGCAGCTCTGCTGTGGGGATGGCATTAAAACTGGCCCGGGCCGTTACGGGGAAATTTAAGGTGGTCTCTTTCTGGGATGCCTTTCACGGCGCTTCGCTCGATGCCATAAGTGTCGGAGGGGAAGCAGTTTTCAGGGAATACATGGGGCCGCTCATGCCCGGCGTGGAACGTGTCCCGCCACCGGTGACATACCGGGGAGTTTTTGAGGGAAGGGAACAAAAATGCCTGGAATACCTGGAATACGTTTTTTCCAGGGAGAACGACATAGGAGCATTTATTGCGGAAACCATCCGGAATACGGACGTGCAGGTCCCTTCGGAGAATTTCTGGAAAGAAGCCCGGAAACTCTGTGATAAGTACGGCGTTTTGCTGATTCTGGACGAAATTCCCATAGCTCTGGGAAGGACCGGGAAGATGTTCGCTTTTGAACATTACGGCATAGAACCCGATATACTCTGCCTGGGTAAGGGGCTCGGGGGAGGTGTTATCCCTCAGGCTGCCATTGTAACACGTGATGCTTATAACAGGTTCGGAGATATTTCCCTGGGGCACTATACCCATGAAAAAAGTCCTTTGGGGGCCGTTGCAGGTCTTGCCGTCATAGAGGTCATAGAAAACGGGCGACTCCTGCATAAGGTCCGGGAAGACGAGGCGTTTATAAAAACTGCGCTCGATATACTTTATAACAAATACCCCGTTATCGGCGATATCCGGGGTAAAGGCCTGTTGTGGGGCATGGAACTGGTGGCGGACAGAAACACGAAAGAGAAAGCTTATACCGAAGCGGAACAGGTAATGTATGCCTCTTTGGAAGGAGGGCTCAATTACAAAGTATCTTCCGGGAATGTTATACAGCTTTCACCACCCCTTACCATCGACAGGGAAGATCTGGAAAGGGCATTGTTTATCCTGGATCAAAGCCTTGCCGGAATAAGGTAGCGGGTATAGGGGACAGGGATTCCGTCAATTCCGGTATTAAGTTAATAGGTTATCAGAGAACATATATAGGCCAAATAACGTGGCAATTTCATTGTCGCTTCCTTGCCTCCGGGTTTGCGGTCCGGTGAGGTTCGGCTATTTTTGTTATCTTGAAGCCTTAAAACAACAGCTAAAACCGGAAACAGAAAAAAATGAAGGTATTCGTATCCCGCAGGATTCCCGGAGAAGTGATCCGGTTTATGGAGCAGTATGGTTTGGAAGTAACGTGCAATGATTCGGATGAGAGAATGCAGCAGAACGACCTTATAGAAGCCTGTAAGAAAGCAGATATTCTTTTTAATGTGGGAAGCGCCGATCTGGATGCCCGTTTCATGGAGTCCTGTCAGCACCTGAAGGGAATAGTACTTACCAGTGTAGGATATGATCATATCGATTTGAATTCCGCTACATATTACGGCATTCCGGTATCCAATACACCCGATGTGTTGAGCAAATCGACTGCCGACACTGCTTTTCTCCTGATGCTGGCCACCTCCCGAAAAGCATTTTACCAGGCACGGCAGATAGAGAAGGGAGCGTGGAAAAACAACGGTTTCCTGGATGAACTGGGAATAGAGATCAACGGTAAAACCCTTGGGATATACGGGTTGGGCCGGATAGGACTGGAACTGGCGAAAATGGCGAAGGATGCTTTCGGAATGAAGATTATTTATAATAACAGGAGCCGGAACATGGAGGCCGAACAACTTTTAAACGCCCGCTATGTGGACTTCGGGGAATTGCTCTCGCAAAGCGATGTATTATCCGTACATAGCAATCTTACGCCCGAAACACAATACCGCTTTAACCGGGACAGTTTTCGCAAGATGAAAAAGACATCCATATTCATTAATACGGCAAGAGGTAAGATCCATCACGAACCCGACCTGATAAATGCACTGAAAGAAGGAGAGATATGGGGAGCCGGCCTGGATGTAACCGACCCGGAGCCCATGCTTCCCGATAACCCGTTATTACAAATGTCCAATGTTTGTGTATTACCGCATATCGGGTCCGCAACCATAGAAACACGAATGGCTATGGCCAATGTAGCTGCACACAATATCATTGCCGTGTTCCGGGGAGAAAAGATGCCTCAGATAGTTAATAAAGAAGTTTATGATGAGGTTAGGCCCGGAAAGATATGAGCGCCCGGTTTTTTCTTGTCCCTGTTAACGGCTGAAGTAGCCGTATTGCCTGTAAAGCTCCTGCAGTTCTCCATGCAGAGAAAAGCATAAAAGTTATGGGACTGGCTAAAAAGTCTTGAAGTTCTATCAAAAACCACCAAACGTACGAAGTAGACACAAAGGGATCAAAACATTGAATGTGTCGTAATCACATATTTATTTCTTTGTGAATTTTGGTATTCTTTGCTGACTTTGTGGTTGAAAATCTTTTTAAACACTTTCTTTTTCACCAGTTTTTAAAAAATATCAGCCTTACTCGTAGAGAGAGGTTTTAATGATCTGTCCCGTCATCAGGATGTTCCCTGTCCGTTGACTTTTTCCGGATTCCCGTTAAATCCAATCCTTCCGATTATCGATATCGGAAAATACAGAGAAATAATTGCCTAAGTACAAAAATCAGCAGGGTGTTTGTAATACTTTCAGAAATAATTGTTAAACTTTTGAAATATGATAGTATTACTATTAGTTTTGTTCTCATTGTAATTTAGCGGTTATAATTATGGAAAGTATTTTAGGGAATCTCCGGATGCGGATCAATGAAAAGTTGTACCTCAAAGATCCGGAAACATCGGTATTGGGCAAGAAGATTTTGGAACATAGCATTTTGTTAATAGATAAAATGGGATTTGAATCTTTTACTTTTAAGAAATTAGGGAAATCCATTGGCTCCAATGAGAGTTCGGTGTATCGCTATTTCGAGAACAAGCACAAGTTATTGCTTTACCTGTCGTCCTGGTACTGGTCGTGGGTGGAGTATCGTATGGCTCTGGCCACACTGAATATCGACCCCCCCCTGAAGCGGTTACACATAGCAATCAGGGAATTAACAGGAGAGGTAGAGGATGATGACAGGATTGCCTTTATCCGGGAATCGGTGTTAAACAGGATTATTATTGCCGAGTTTACCAAAACATTCCTGACTAAAGAAGTGGATGAGGAGAACCGGCAGGGCTTTTTCCTGGTTTACAAAAGTGTGATCAACAGGCTGGCAGCGCTGATTGCTGATGTGAATCCGGATTACCCGTATATAAAAAGTCTTGCTTCTTCTATCGTGGAAGGGGCATTGCACCAGCATTATCTGAAAGATCACTTTACGACGATCACGGATTTTTATAAGAAAGAAAATGATATAACCGCATTTTATATAGAAAACATAAACAAAATATTGCTATGACACCAATCCAGCGATTTCGCAATATGTTGCGTATCGATAAGAAAGACATTTCCCAGATTATCCTGTATTCCATCCTGGCCGGGATTATAAGTTTATCCCTTCCGCTGGGTATCCAGTCTATTGTAAATTTTCTCCAGGCGGGTAAGGTGAGTACTTCATGGGTGGTACTTGTCATTATAGTGGTTGTCGGGGTAGCCATGGTAGGTGTTTTCCGGATCATGCAGTACAGGATCACGGAGAACCTCCAGCAAAAGATATTTGTGCGATCTTCTTTTGAGTTCGCATACCGTTTTCCCAAGATCAAATTCAACAAGTTGTACCCTTATTCCCCTCCCGAGCTGGCGAACCGTTTTTTCGATACGCTTACCGTACAAAAAGGGTTCTCCAAGCTTTTGCTGGATATTTCGGGTGCGGCGTTGCAGATACTTTTCGGGATTGTGCTGTTATCGCTGTACCATCCTTTTTTTATTTTCTTCGGGATTTTACTGGTAGTCCTTTTGTACCTGATCTTCAGGCTTAATTTCTATCCCGGACTTTCCACAAGCCTGGAAGAATCCAATTATAAATATAAAGTAGCGCATTGGTTACAGGAAATTGCACGGAACCACCTGAGTTTTAAAAATAACAAACTGTTTGATTTTGCACTCCATAAAAATGACAGGCTGGTAAACAGCTATCTGGACCAAAGGGAGAACCATTTTAGTGTGCTTAGAAAGCAGTTCATCCAGTTAACCGGATTTAAAGTACTAATAACAGCCGGGTTACTGATTATCGGGGGGATACTGGTCCTCAATCAGCAAATGAACATCGGGCAATTCGTTGCGGCAGAGATCATTATTTTAACGATTATTACGGCAGTGGAAAAACTTTTTTCAGGTATCGAACTGTTTTACGATGTGCTTACCTCCCTGGAGAAAATAGGCACGGTGGTAGATATGGACCTGGAGTCCGGCTCCGGTCCTGAGAATGGCAGTTACCTTCTGGATTCCGATTCCTTGTGTATCGAAACCGATAAGCTCTCCTACAAATTTCCGAATTCCGAAAATTTTATCCTGAAAAACGTTTCGCTGACCGTAAACCAGGGAGATCGTATTCTTATTGACGGAGCCAACGGGGCGGGTAAAACAACCCTGATACGCCTGTTGAGCCGGGTTATAGAACCTACCGGCGGAACCATTTTTATAAATAATACCAATTACAGTAAGTATGCCATAGACGATTATCGTTCCAGTATAGGTACCATAACCATTAACGACAATGTTTTTGAAGGGACCATACTGGAAAATATTACCTGCAAAAACCCGGGAATACCTGTTCAGGAGGTGCACAAGGTTATTGAAAGTATGCAGCTCACCGCATATATAAAATCCCTTCCGAACGGACTGGACACCACAGTACATTCCGAAGGAAAACAACTGAGCTCTTCCATAATTCAAAAAATATTGCTGGCCAGGTGTATTATTTCTGACCCCAAAATACTCTTTTTGGAGGAACCTCTAGAGAAGGTTGACGAACCCTCCGCAAAAGAGATCATAGATTATCTGACCGCAGAAGACAAGGCCTGGACAGTGGTAATTATCTCCAAGAACGAATATTGGAAACAGAAGTGTAACAAAAGATTCTTTCTGACCGAAGGAACATTAAAAATATAAGACCGATGTTGAATATTTCAGATAACCGCATCGATAAGTTCGTGGACATGTCTAAATATACCTCTGCGAAGATTTTTGCGGACAATAAACACTACAGGGTCATAAGAAAAGTGGTTTGGGGTGTGGCCATAGTTATTCTGCTTGTATTGTTTCTGCCCTGGACACAGAACATCAAAGGTTCGGGATATGTTACTACGTTGAGGCCGGAGCAGCGTCCGCAAACGGTACACGCGATTATAGGCGGACGAATAGAAAAATGGTATGTACAGGAAGGAGATTATGTGCACAAGGGAGATACCATTATGTTTTTGTCTGAAACCAAGGAGTCTTATTTTGACCCCGATCTAATAGCCAACACGGGAGACCAGGTAAGGGCCAAAGAAGGCGCTGTGGAATCTTATACCCAGAAGGTCAGTGCTTTAACCGATCAAATAAAAGCCATAGAAAGAGAACGGGAACTGAAACTCAAACAGGCACAGAACAAACTGAAACAGAGTAAGCTGAAGGTTATCAGCGACAGCATAGACCTGGAAGCGGTAAAAATCCGGTTGAATATCGCCGAAACCCAGTACGACCGGGCATTTAACCTTAACAAGGAAGGATTGAAACCAATGACCTATGTAGAGGAAAAAAAGGTGAAACTCCAGGAAATGCAGGCTAAAATAATCACCCAGGAAAACAAATACCTGACCAGTCAGAACGAATTGATCAATGCGGAAATGGAACTTACCCGGCTTAATGCGGCTTACGCCGAAAAGCTTGCGAAAGCACAGAGCGATATACAAACCGCGCTCAGTACGCGTTTTGATACCCAGTCCCAGGTGAGCAAACTCCGGTCGCAGTATGCCGGTTACCTGATCCGTAACGGCATGTATTATATAACTGCTCCGCAGGACGGATATGTAAACCGTGCCTTGCAGTCCGGTATCGGTGAAACCATAAAAGAAGGGACTTCCGTGGTGAGTATTATGCCGGCAAGCTTTGATATTGCCGTGGAGACTTATATAGAACCTCTGGATTATCCCTTGGTACACAAAGGGGGAAAGGTACGTATCTGGTTTGACGGCTGGCCTACGATCGTATTCAGCGGCTGGCCGGGGGTTTCCTATGGTACCTTCGGGGGAGTTGTAGTAGCCAAGGAAAACTTTATCAGCGCCAACGGCAAATACCGCGTGCTCATTGCCCCGGACCCGGAAGAGAAAAGCTGGCCGGCGGAACTCAGTGTCGGCGCGGGATCGCAAACACTTGCACTGCTGGACGATGTGCCTATCTGGTTTGAAATATGGCGTACATTAAACGGGTTCCCGCCTAATTTTTATACTACCCCCGGATCGGAAGGAAGTACGAACGAGAAAAAGAAATAATCGCAGATGCAAATTCAGATAGCTAATAAAGGATTTCGGGTTTTTTCCGGATTTTTCATACTGCTTATGGTTTTCGGTACGGCCCGGGCACAGGAATTATCCAATGAATTTACCTATGAAGAATTCCTGGCCTATGTTAAAAAATATCACCCCATAGTACGGCAGGCCAATCTGGTGCTTTCCGAATCACAGGCAAAACTTCTGAAGGCCAGGGGAGCGTTCGATCCTAAATTGGAAGCTGATTTTTCCAAAAAGAATTACGATGACAAAACCTATTACTCCCTCTTTAACGGAAGTTTTAAAATCCCCACCTGGTACGGTATAGAGATCAAGGCGGCTTTCGATAAAAACGAGGGAGTGTATATGAATCCGGAAAATTATGTACCTCAGGACGGACTTACCTCCCTGGGAATTTCAGTACCTGTAGGACAGGGGCTATGGATAAACGATCGTATGGCGGAACTTAAAAAAGGTAAACTGTACGTACAGCTTGGCAACTACGAACGGGCACTTGCCACCGTAGAAGCTGTTTCAGAAGCCTCTGTGGCTTATATGAACTGGAAGCGGGATTATGAAAAGGTAAAGCTATACGAAGATTTTTACCGGAATGCTGTGGAAAGGCAGGAGTGGATCGTAAAATCTATCGCGTTGGGTGAACTGCCACCCATAGATAGTGTGGAATCGGGAATTGTATTGAAAACGAGAAAACTGGAATGGGAACAGGCCCGGCTGAAGCTTACCAAAAGCCGCCTGACCCTGTCCAATTACTTGTGGACCGAAGATAATATTCCCCTGGAACTATCGGAGCAGATGGTGCCGCAGGACGACCTGGAAGATCACATACTCGATGTGCTGGCACTCGATCCGCTTGCGGGAGAATTCGATATAGAGAGCCACCCGAAGATCAATGCCCTGAATACCAAAATCAATATACAGGAAGTGGACCGTAAGTTAAAGGCCAACAATATGCTGCCAAAACTGAACCTCAGTTATAATTATATCTCGGAGCCATCCTATATAGACGGTTTTCGTATGGAGGATTACAAAATAGGAGCTTCTTTTTCTTTCCCCCTTTTCCTGAGAAAAGAGCGGGCGGAAGTACGATTGGCAGATATAAAGCTGAAAGACTCCGAATTTGGGCTGCAATTTGAAAAAAAAGCACTTCAAAATAAGATAAGGGCGCAGTTTAACGAATTGAACTCATACCGGGAACAAATTGTGATTAATGAAGACCTGGTAGAAGATTACCGGCAAATGCTCGACGGGGAAATTAAACTTTTTGAAATGGGGGAGAGTTCGATCTTTTATATTAACACCCGGGAAAACAACCTTGTTAAAGCCAGGGTGTCGGATATAGATCTCAAGAATACCTATTTTCTTTCGGCTATAGGACTTTATAAAACACTGGCGGTTCCCGGGGAAAATTAAGAGGCCTTCCCTGTCACAACATCAAAAAGTTATTGCCCGGGGTATTGGATTTGCAGATATTGTCTGGATCAGCAAATAACCGAAGAATAATTTTTTTCCCGCCTGCCGGACGGGCAGGGTGGCATGGATTTGTGTTTAACGGTTTTCCGCTTTTGATTTTATGATATAAAGTTTTGATATATAGGGCTATATAGTTTGTAGTTGAAGTTGTTGTTTAATTTAAAAAAACATTCGAATTTCAAATATCTATACCTATTTTGGCAGTTTTTTCAAAAAAAACGAGCCCTTTCTTGTTGAATACCGGGTAGTCCGTTTAGGCGGAGAACTCCTTGACGTAGCTTATGAGGCTTATGATGGATAGGGTGAACAGGGCCGGGGTTACGCAATCTTCACTTTACATGTTCGGGAAGTACCCTTTTTTTCTCCGTCCTTTATATGCATTCAATCGCTTGGCAACTTCACTTGCGGTTTTAAACTATACCACAACACCTGGCCCTTAGGTTATTTGAAAAAATGGATGGGGGGAGTTATCCTGAACGATAATAACAATTTGCAGATGGAAATATCCGGTCTTTTCATATATAGATTAGAAAACAAGAGTTGATAAAAAGCTGTTAGGAAAAAATATTTCTATGGTATGTACTAAAACATGAAGTTTAAGTTTTGGTTTATATGGAGTTAAATAGTGTTTTGGTAATTAATTTTTTAAAGTTAAATTAAATGTGTGATTCTCATTTTGCGACTATTAAATTTTGCTGGTTATAATGCCATGATGGGGTGTAGCGGAAGGGACCTTCGGAAAACCAGATCAGGTTTGTGGTCTGCAAATTAAAAATTGTGGGTTGGGTAAGGGATGCGGGAATGCATGCGCAACTTTTTATCCACTTCATAAAATCCGGAATGTTTCCTCCTGTTAATACCCTGCTGTTTGTAAAAGGGTAGAAGGACCTTCAATCACAGGGCTATATATCCTCACAGGAAAAAGAGAGATATTTTCTGGTATATAAGTGGAAAGCTTCGTATTTTAGAGGGAGAAGATAAACAGGGAATTGCCTGCCAGCCACTTTTTTATTCCCGGAGGAAGCCATGCCTTTCAAAAAAGCACCACAAATGGATTTTTTTAATGGATTTACAGCCGGTTTTCGGAAGTTAAACCTGCATTTTCTTAACAAAATAACTATGGCTACGCGAAGAGAATTTATAACAAAAACAACACTGGCTTCGGCAGCTTTGGCAACAACGCATTGGTCAGCAGGTCTGGCTGCCGTACCGGGTAATGGGACCCGGACAGTTTTCAAACAACAAAAAACGGAAAATATGCGGTATGAGTTTCCCACGAAGGCCGGATTGGGCGGTGTAGCTGCCGGAAACGGGTTCAGCGAGAACACCAACGCCCAGATCACGGCGACCATGCAGGCAGCATGGGACAATGGAGTACGGTATTTTGATACATCACCCTGGTACGGGCTCGGGCTGAGCGAGAGGAGAATGGGGCATTTTCTCTTTGAAAAAAAGAGAGAAGAGTTTGTTCTTTCCACCAAGATAGGGCGTATCCTGGAACCTGATGCCGGTTTTACACCGAATCCGGACCTGCTCTGGAAAGGGAGGTTGAATTTCAGGCACAAATACGATTATTCTGCTGACGGGGTACGCAGGTCCGTAGAAGACAGCCTGCAACGTATGGGGCTTTCTTCCATAGATGTTGTTTTTGTACATGATCTTTCACCGGATAACGGTGACCTGGGGAAGAACTGGACTGAACAGTTTAAGATAGCCGAAAAAGGAGCTTTTCCCGAACTGACCAGAATGCGGGAAGAAGGTATCATCAAAGCGTGGGGTATGGGCGTCAATACTCCCGAACCCATACTGAAATGCCTGGAAGTGGCAGACCCGGATGTGATGCTGGTGGCTATTCAGTATTCCCTCGTGGAGCATAAGAATGCCCTGGAACAGGTATTTCCGGCAATGGACAGGAAAAAGGTAACCGCGGTTATTGGCGGACCGCTTAATGCCGGTTTTCTGGCTAACAGGGAGCGCTTTAATTACGGTGGGAAAATGCCTGGGGATATGGTAGCCAAAAGAAATAAATTCAATGCCATTATTAAAAATTACAATGTGGATCTCAGAACCGTTGCCCTAAAGTTCTGTGCATCTCACCCTACAGTAGGGGCGGTAATACCGGGAGCCAGTACCGCGGAGCAGGCTGCAGCCAATACCCGGTCTTTTTCCGTTGAAATCCCTTCCGGGCTCTGGGCTGAGTTACAAGCAGCCAAACTCATAGAAGCAAATACCCCGGTTTGATCCGGGATAACCAGGTAAAAGAACATTTATGAAAAAAATATGTGCTCCTGTAATCATCACAGCTATGCTTGCGAATGCAACGGCCCAGGAGGAATTTCACAGTGAAGCATTGCAACCCGTAGCTTCTTTTGACAAAAGTATGGCCATAGGTCTCAGTGTAACTTCCGATAACCGCATTTTTGTAGCTTTTCCGAATTACGACGGCAACGGTAAGTATACGCTTACCGAGGAAAAAAACGGAAGCGTAGCAGCTTATCCCGATGAAGAATGGAATACCCGTTCGGACGAGGATGATCACTTTCTTCGGGTACAGGATTTATATGTAGATGCGGAAGACAATTTGTGGGTGCTGGATTCTAAACCGGCTTCCAAAGGCTCTATTTTTGGGGATTCGGGAAAAGGGTCAGAAGGAAAATTTAAACTGGTAAAAATCAATACCGGTAACGATAAAGTTGAAAAAGTATATCTTTTCGAGGATCTGGACAAAACCGCCTCCGGTCTCAACGATGTGAGGGTGGACATCCAAAAGAACATGGCTTACCTTTCCGATCCGGGACAGGCGGCCATAGTGGTACTGGACCTGAAAACCGGAAAGACCAGGAGTGTGCTTAAAAAAACACCGTATACCTCCGCTGATGATATGGTACTTACCTACCGGGGCCGGGAAATGAGGGACAAGGACGGTAATCCCTTTTCCTCGCATGTGAATGGTATAGCCCTCACCAGGGATTTCAGGTATTTCTACTTTAAGCCCATCAACAAGAGAAACCTGTATAGGGTAGAGACCCGTTACCTTGCAGATCCGGCACTTTCCGAAAATGAACTGGCAGGCAAAGTGGAGGATATGGGCGAAGTAGGGGTTACACACGGACTGGTGGCGGATACCCGGGGAAATATATTCTTCACCACTTCCGAAGATTACAGTATAACCTATATGAGTACCGACGGAAAAATACACACACTGGTAAAAGATTCCCGCCTGTTGTGGCCGGACTCCCTCGGAACAGGTTCCGATGGCTACCTGTACTTTACCTGTGCCCAGTTGCAGCGTCTGCCGCAATGGAACAACGGAGAGGACAGGACAGTGTATCCGTATACGATGTACAGGGTGAAATTACCTTAAAATCCGCGGGGAACTGTAGATTTGTATATTAATCGTTTAAATAAAAACATGGAATTAGGTATAGGGATGTTCGGTGATCTGACCTACGATGCGAAAAACGGCCGGTTTCAACCGCCGGGAGAACGCCTGGCAGAAATGATAGAACAGGTAAAACTCGCAGATGAACTGGGACTGGATTGTTTTGTACTCGGAGAGCACCACCGTGCGGATTATGCGGTTTCCTCTCCGGAAATTGTATTGTCTGCCCTTTCTGCAGTGACCGGAAAAATAAAACTGGCAAGTGGGGTTACCGTACTGAGTTCGGCCGATCCGGTGAAAGTTTACCAGGATTTTACGACTGTAGATCTGCTGTCGGGGGGCAGGGCCGAGATTATGGCCGGGCGTGGCAGTTTTACGGAGTCTTTCCCCTTGTTCGGTTATGATCTGCAGAATTATAACGAATTATTCGAGGAAAAGCTCCGGTTGTTACTACAGTTGAACGAAGAGGAAATTATTAATTGGGAAGGTGAATTCCGTGCCCCTTTGCACAACCAGACCGTATATCCGCGTCCCGAGCGGAAACTTCCGGTATGGATAGCCGTGGGAGGCACCCCGGAATCCGTGTACCGGGCTGCACGCCATGGGTTACCCGTTATTTTTGCAATAATCGGAGGAATGCCCGGGCAGTTTCTTCCGCTGATCGATTTTTACCGGGAACAGTATAAAGAACACGGGCATGATGCCGGTAAGATGCAGGTAGCTATTCACTCGCATAGTTTTGTAAGCGCATCGGAAGAAGAACTCATTCGGAACTATTTTCCGTATTATGCTGCCCAGATGGACAGGATAGGAAAAACCCGGGGCTGGTCTCCGTATACCCGTATGCAGTTCCGGGGAGGAATAGAACCGGAAGGGGCCTTGTTTATGGGAGAACCCGACCGGGTTGCCGATAAAATAATTGACACTGTAGAAATGTTCGGATTGACACGTTTCGTGGCCCATGTGGATGTAGGAGGCCCTGGGCACAAGGACCTGATGAAAGCCATAGAGCTCTACGGGACCAAAGTGGTGCCACAGGTGCGGAAAGCCCTGGGGGAACAGAAAGGATGAACAGATCAACTGTAAATACATCCTGTGAAATATTTGTCAGGCCATTCTCTCCCGTAGGCTAACGGTTTGATTTTTATAATTATTTGTTTCTTTACTGCTATCCTTTCCTCTGTATTCCGGAGTTTCTTTGCTGTGTAACTTAAAATAAGTATTCTTATGAGTAAGACATGGTTAATAACAGGAACATCAACAGGTTTGGGAAAGATAATGACCGAAAAGCTTCTCCGGGAGGGAGACCGGGTCTTCGCAACTTTGCGTAATACGGAACTACTTGGGGAGCTGCAAAAAAAGTACCCCGGCCAGCTTATACCGGCCCATCTGGAGCTGACCGACAGGGAAGAGATTCAAAGTACGGTGGACAGGGCTTTCCGCGAATTCGGAAAAATAGACGTGGTAGTGAGTAATGCAGGGTATGGCCTCTTTGGTGCCGCGGAAGAATTGGATGATGATATGATCTGCCATCAGATAGAAACAAATCTGCTGGGGTCCATTCGCCTTATTAAAGCCGTTATTCCTTATCTGCGTAAACAAGCTGAGGGACATATTATACAGGTTTCTTCCGAGGGAGGGCAGATTGCTTATCCCGGTTTTAGTCTCTATCATGCTACCAAATGGGGAATAGAAGGATTTGTAGAGTCTGTTATCCAGGAACTTCGCCCGTTTAATATTTATTTTACACTGTCCGAACCCGGTCCGACCGCAACCAGTTTCGGTGCAAGTGTGAAACAGGCAGAAGTGATGGAGGAATATAAAGGAACACCCGTTCAGGAGGTACGTGACCTTCTGGAAAATGGCTTTGGCCCCCTCGGCGATGCCGGAAAAGTAGCAGATGCCATGATAGCGTGCGCGCGGAAGAAAAACCCGCCTTTGCGCCTGGCCCTGGGGAAGATCGCTTACGACCATATAGAGGAAGCCCTGCAGGAACGATTGAGACATATTTATGCCCAAAAGGATATAGCATACGATTGCTAGGGGTATTGTTTTAAACCAATAGAATTCAGATTGTTAAAAAAGCAGAATCCATGCCGGAAAACGAAATGTGATTCTGCTTTTTTATTTCTGTTTCATCCCCGGTTTATATTCCGGCTAGTTTTTCCAGTACCCTGGCAACAGCTTCCGCTCCCGGGTCCGGAATGCCTGTAAGGGACCTTTCTGATAAATAAGAAGACCTGCCAAAAGCCGTATGGGTGATTTTCATGGTCTTATCGGCTCCTTCCCTGGCTTTTTGAGCAGCAGTACCCAGATCACCGTTTTCGGCGAGTACGGTAAAAGCAGGTTGCAGGGCGTCGATCATGGTCCGTTGTCCTTCCCGGGCTCCGCCCAGTTCTTTCATTTTTTGCAATCCGCTGTCCAGCGCTTTTCCCGCGTGTTTTTCTTTTTTGTATGCATTCCCGGCACGGGTAAACATGATGGACAGCAATACTCCGCTCGATCCGCCCGTTTCTCTGGCCAGTACTCTTCCGAGGGTGGCGAAAAGCTGTCCGGTATCGGCAAGGGGCAGCTGATCCTGTAGTTCCAGGAGTTTTCTGGCCCCGGCAGCAAAAGTAGAACCCGCATCACCGTCACCGACCTTTTCATCCAGTGCGTTCAGCTCTTTTTCCAGTACTATCAATTCTTCGGCAATGGTCCGTATTACTTTTTTTGCCTTTTCATCCCGGGAAGGAGCAAAGGGAAGGGGTTTGGGAAGCTCCGGACCGGGTACGGAGGAAGTTTCCCCGAATTTGCGTATGGACCATGAAACCGGGGCCGCATCAGCAGTCAGCGCCTGTACTATGTCCTCATCCAGTTCCAGGACCGACAGGGAAAAACCGTTCATGTTCAAAGAGGTCATTAACGGGGCCGGGCCTACGAGGTATTTTACCTGTTCTGCCAGTTCGGATTTTCGGAAAGCATGGAGTAAAACATTCATTTCAACAGGGGTAACACTTCCAAGGTTATTGAGCAGTAATGCATAGTCTTTTTTCTCTGCGGGCAGGTATCGGGCCAACCGGTCCGTGGCCCTTTTCATCAGTGCATTTGCCGTCTCCATGGGAATGGACTCCACACCCGGCTCTCCGTGTATACCGAGACCCAGTTCGGCTTCGGAAGTTTTTAAGCGGGATTTTTCGGGATTCTGGAATTTCTGGCCCTCTTCCAGGGAAAGGCCTATGGAAAATGTCCGTTGGGCTGCTTTCCTGGCGATATGTGCCACTTCTTCCAGTGATTTACCTGCTTCGGCCAGTGCGCCGGCGGTTTTATGGACAAAAAGAGTACCTGCCAGTCCGCGTTGTTCCACATCTTGCCCGAGAGCGATATCATCTCCTACGATCACTGTTTCCACTTTAAGTCCCATGGCACGGGCCTGTTCGGCAGCCAGGCCGAAGTTCAGCCGGTCACCGGTATAGTTCTTAATGATGAGCAGGCAGCCTTTTTCGCCCGTTGTGGCCATAATAGCCGAAAGCACCGCATCTACCGGTGGAGAAGCAAAAATCTCACCGCATACGGCAGCTGTCAGCATTCCTTCCCCTACAAAACCGGCATGGGCGGGTTCATGCCCCGAACCTCCTCCGGATATTACGGAGACTTTGTTTTTATCTGTGTTTTTGCGAAGAACGACCTTTATTTCCGGGAATGTGTCCAGCTTGGTCAGCCCCGGGTCCGTTAGCAGGCCTTCTATTCCTTCTTCAACCACTTTATGGGGGGTATTGATGAAAAATTTCATGAGTATCGAAGTTTTCCTTAAAGATAGGAAAAAGGCCGGAGAAAAATCACTCCGCTACTTTCCCCGATAAAGGAGAAGAGTCTTCGAAAATTACTTTCCCCCGGATTATTCATATGGTATTACCCCAGGTTTTCCGATCTGAAAGTCCGGAAGCATAAAGTCGTCGTTACTGATAGAATTGGTCTTGAATACATTATACCCCTGTCCCGGAATGGAAGGGTAATATGCCAGCGAAAACCGGAAGTTATTAAAGACCAGGTAATCATTATTGATGAGCAGCCCGATGCCGATCTTGGAGTAGATGTTATTGTCAAACAGGCTGCTTTTCTCGTCACCTATAAATCCCATGCTTACGTTAAAAAACGGATTGAGGCGGAACCCGGCTACGTTCCAGGGCGCGTATGCCTGCAACTGGTAGGTAAGCGTGAATTTTTTAGTTCCGAAAAGAATCTCGCTGTCGAACCCGGAAATCCCGTTTTCTCCATTGATATCCACCCTGTCCGCAATAATGGCCATTCTCCTGTCCCCGAGTACGAGAACGGGCTGAACAAAGTGTCTCAGGTACCAGTTCCCCAGGGGTTTGATGTTGCTGAAATATAGTCCGTCCAGTCGCAAAGCGCTTTGCAGCCGCCTGTTGTGGTAATAGAACGAACCGATTTCGGCATTGACACTAAAATATCCCCATTTGTAATAATTGCCGAAAGCATATTTTCCTCCGAGATAAAACTGGTTGCTGTCGTTTTTGTTCCGTGCCCCGAAGGTAATGCCGTACGTCCGGCCTATAGGGACATCTTCCACGATATCGTAATTAAAGAGAAACTTGTCCTGCTCGAATTTCCTCGAGGAAATCCCCACACTGGCCAGAAATAGTTTTTCATCCGAAAAGAATCCTACGGAGTCGTATAAAACCGACGGCACTTCCTTATAATTTCGGTTGAAATACCGCAGGGTGGTAATGAGTCCGGTGGTGCGGTCCGCTTCCGTATTTCCTTTGGAAACGCGGAAGGAATATCCGCCCCATACATCCAGGGCTTCCGATTTCATATTCTGCATGGCATAAACACCTTGTGCATCGGGGAGGGAATCACGTACCAGGTTTTCTTCTATATAGATACCTCCGGCCCATTTGGTGTAGGCCGAGAAAAAATCCCTGTTCAGCCCGAAACTCTTACGTACGTTTTCTCCCTTCTGTATTTCGTAGTTCAGTTGAGCCTGTACATAAGTATTCAGAATGTTCGGTACGGTATACCTGCCGAGATAGGAGGTTTCCCCGGTATTGAGCTTTTTCTCGAATTCATTGCGGAATTCATGCCCCAGGCCAAAAAAATTCCTTTCGGTCAGCTCAAAAGACGTCCTGGAAGAGGAGGCAGAACCGCCAGGGGTGAGGCTCCATGAATCCAGAACACGGATTTGCAGGTCCACCATATCCGGATTCCCGGGCACATCTACCGGTATAATAATTACCCGCCGTACAAAACGCTGGCGCCTTATCAACCGTTCCGATTCTTCTATCAGCAGTGAATCGAGCTCCTGGCCCTTTTTGAAGAGCAGCAGGTTTTTTATGGTCATGTCCTTTGTCTTCAGGTGAATACTGTTCCCTGCCCGCTCTATCCATTTTTCCGGTTGGCGGGTAGTATCTGCTATGGAATAACCGAAAGGGTCGAGCGTAGTAATAGCTATGTTCCGGATCACTTTTCCGGAGTGGCGGGAATAGTCAACAGTCATTTCCGGAGACTGGCCGAGGATTTTTTCCCGGTCTTCGGATTTTTCTTTCTGGTCTACAGGCCGGAACATGAGGCGGTGCAGGAAACGGGTAAACCCTCTTTTCCGTGAATAGTCCTCAATATCCTGGTACAGGCGTTTTTCTTTCTTGCCGGTAGAATCCTGTTTTACGGGAGATACCTGTGCAGGAAGCGGGATGGCTGTGGAAATAAGTACCAGTAATAATATAAAACGAAAAATTTTCCGCATGGATTGTCTGAAATTTGTCAAAACAGATAATAGAAATCATTTCCGGACGTCATATACATTTACTGGGATAAAAACAGAAATTTCCTGTGCCCGGTACCGGAAAGTTATAACAAATTATGCAATTCCGGGGATTGCGGACCTGGAAAAAAATACTTTTCCGGTTGAGGGTTAAGAAGTCCG
>NZ_RJTM01000128.1 GCF_003725735.1 Sinomicrobium pectinilyticum
GCAATACGGAAGGTTTTTCAGCCGGTTTAAGATTGATGTGTTTACTCTTCCATCATGACCCTTTCCGTTACCCTCTCCGAAGTTTCAAAATCTTTTCCTTCGAACAATACCCAGTCGGCCTTGACATGTACTCCTGCAGTTTTGTTTTTTATCTGTACAAACATTCTGTCCAGGTACATTTTACGGTTATTAACGGTTACGGTAACCACCGGTTTTCTATGGGAATTCAGAGTGAGATAAAGTTTTAGTTTTTTGGATACTGCCAGGTACATTTCGTAGAGGTCCGGCGCCAGATACTCCGTCGCGATACCGTATGCCAGTTTTTTTTGTGCCAGGTTTAACGGTTTTCTGATACCTCCTTCGGTATACACAATCCGGTAAGCCTCTACAGGGTTATTCCGGGCCAGGGACTTGCCTTCCATCCTGGCATCGTAGACGTAAGTATTGTGGTTATTACTGTGCTGGATATAAAAAAGCCTGGTAGGTGTTGTTTCCGGTACCGGGTAACCATTCTGGGCGAAAGAAACGGAAAAAAGGAAAAGGAAACCCAAAAAGCAGGATAATTTTATAGCCGGGCAGAAAGACGGATATCCGGATAATATTAACAGGCGAGTCGTTTGATAAAACATAAATACATTATTTAAGTTTAAGAATTTCCGTTTAATACCTCTTCTGCTTCATTTTTCTTTTCCGGATATCTTTTCTACACTTTGTGTCCACAGCTTATATCATATCCAGGGGTTTGACCCAGGTAACCCTTCGTTTGTGTTTCTTGTGCTCTTCGTAGTGTTTCCACAGGAGCTGGACCGCCATGTTTTCTTCCAGCTCAGGGTTGGATTCGACATATCGCATGCCCCTTTTCCGGAATATCTTATTCGTTTCGTTAAAAATAATGGCCGTAACCCCCTTGTTCTGATATTTCGGGTCCACCCCAATGAGATATAATGTTGCGGAAGTGCTCTTTTTTTGCGCTTGCAGGATGTGGAAGAAACCGAAGGGGAAGAGTTTGCCTTTTGCCTTTTGTAAAGCCCTGGAAAAAGAAGGCATGGTAATGGAAAAAGCTACCATCTTACCGTTTTCATCCACAATGAACTTGACAAAATCGGGATGTATGAATTTCAGGTATTTTTTTTTGTATTGCTCTATCTGGGGTTTCTGGATGGGGATAAACGATTGCAGGTCCTTGAAAGAACGGTTCATAAGGTCGAACATGTCATCGGCATATTCCACCAGCTCTGCGGAAGACTTGAACTGCAATAATCTCAGGTTATACCTTTTGAGGATAATATCCGAAAACTTACCTATTTTTTCCGGTACCGTATCGGGTATGCCGATGAGGAATTCCACCCATGCTGCGCCTTCGCTGAACCCCAATTTCCTGAAGTGTTCCGGGTAGTAGGTGTAATTGTATATGGTGGACATATTGCTAAGCTTGTCAAAGCCTTTTACGAGCATCCCGGCTTTGTCCATATGGGTAAAACCTACAGGCCCTTCAAGATATTTCAGTTCTTTTTCTTTACCTATTTCCGCCACTTTAGCCAGCAGGGCTTTTGTGACTTCTATGTCATCCACTACATCGAACCAGCCGAACCGGATTTTTTTCTTTTGTTGTTCTTCTACCTCTATATGGTTGATGATTGCGGCGATACGTCCTGCTATTTTCCCCTCTTTATATGCCAGAAATAACCACACGTCCGCGTTTTCCAGGGAAGGGTTTTTTGTTTTATCAAAAGTCGCTATTTCTTCTTTGATAAGGGGAGGGACCCAATACGGAGAATCCTTGTAGAGTTTAAAGGGGAATTTGACGAAAGCTTTCAGCTCTCCCGGTTGCTTCACTTCTTTTACGGTAATCATAAGTCTATATCGAAAGGATTTTCTTTTCTTTTGCCCTTTTTCTTTTTATTTTTTCGCTTCTGTTTCTTTGTCTTTTCGTACTTGATCTTTTTTCCTGCCTTATGATCCAGCAGCTCCGGGTTCTCTGTTTCATTCTCTTCATCTTTATCCTTGTCATCCTCCTCCAGGGGTACGGGTATATATTCGTCTTCATGATAGTCCAGACGATATGATACGCCCAGCCCGGCAAACAACCTGGAGGGAGTATTTTTTATATTAATACCGGCGGAAGCATCTACCTGTAAGTGGCTGTTTATAAGCCTGGCCGCCCCGAACCGGAAAATGCCGTCACCGTAGGTGTCACTCTTAAACCCCTGGTGCTCTGCAAAGACAGAATATCGAGGGTCCGAAAGGGAGTGGGTTAAAGTTAAGATATAGCTAAACAAAGGATCATCTCCTCCGAGCCGGTCGAATATGAAGTTGGTCGTAAATACCCAGCTTCCGGCAAAGTGGCTTTGCGTGATGAGCATGGCCTTCATGGACAGGGACGGCTCGTCCGGGTAAAACGGATTGTCCCCGAAAAGCAGGTTGGTACCGATATAGGCCGAAACGGCCGGTATAAGATCCGACAGGTGGAATGCCGTATGATCGTCACGCCAGCTGTAGAGGTTAGCCTCTCTTAACTTAGGTTCGAAGATCAGGTATTTGGCACCGACAGTATTCTGGTAAAAATTGCTTTGTCTTACCGTATAGGGAGTGGCGGAAGTATTGTAGGTTATGTTGTCCCACATATAAATACCCTGCCAGGTTATTTCAAGTCTTTCTTCGAGTACGCCGACCCTCAGGGCAAAATCCGTTCCGTATTGTTCGTTTTCCGTCCGCAGGCCGTCGTGTTTCCGTCTTTCATAAAAAACTCCCATTTCTGCCTGGTAAACATTTTTACCGGGAGCATAGGCGCTGACTGACCTTCCGGGACGATTGGAATTAATGATATCCGTATACTGTGCATACAACGGATTGCCCGTAACCAATGTCAGAATAAGTAGTTTAAGATAGAGATGTTTCATAATTGCGACTCAGGTGTTTGTGTTCGGATATTTTCCGGCACCGGGGTGAAAACCGGATTTTTAAAGGCCCCGGGATATTGTTATTGAATTAAAGGTTAAAACCTGACCCCGGTAACATCGGGATTCATTACAGTTTCTTAGTTTTCGTTAATTTTAGCTGCTGATTCACGGGTAACGGGATCAGTCCTCTAAAATTATTCCTGGTAAAAAGGATTTTCGGTTTGCTAAAAAAACAACCTGTGGATTTCCAACGCATAGCAGATTGTTTTTAAGAAAAGCCCTTATCCGCACCCCGGCCCTTAAAAATTATAACGTACGACCGGTCCCGATATTTGCCCAAATATATAGATTTTATTATTTTTTTATGAAATTGCGTCCTGTTTTAAAATAAGAGAATCGTATTTTTGACGTTAGAATAAATATTGTTTTTGAATGCAGTTACTAAGAACCATAGCATTTATTGTTATTTTTTATTACCTTTTCCGTTTCCTGGCGAGGATGTTCGGCCCCATGTTATTCCGGTATGCCTCTAAAAAAGCACAGGAAAAATACCAGGAACAACACCGGAACCGCACACAGGGCGGAGGGAGAAGAGAAATGCCGCAGGAGGGAGAAGTGGTCATAGAAAATACACCGGAAAATATCAGAAAACAAAGAACTTCAAAATCCGGTAAAAAAGTAGGAGAGTACATCGATTTTGAGGAAATTGACTAACTGAAACCAAACCTTCTTTCATGCAGATAAAAAAGATCTTGCCTCATTTTATCATTGTCCTGGTATTTATTGCAGTTTCTATAGGGTATTTTATACCCGCACTACAGGGGAAAAAAATATTCCAGAGCGATATCGTACAATTTAACGGTATGGCCAAAGAACAGCGGGATTTCATCAAAAAAACAGGGGAAGAACCTTACTGGACCAATAGTGCTTTCGGGGGCATGCCCACCTATCAACTGGGGGCCAATTATCCGCATGATTATATTAAAAAACTGGACCGGACCATTCGTTTTCTGCCGAGGCCGGCAGATTACATGTTCCTGTATTTCGTAGGATTTTACATTCTGCTACTGGTCATGAAGGTCGATTACAAACTGGCCTTTCTCGGTGCCCTGGCCTTTGGTTTATCTACCTATCTCATTATCATTATCGGTGTGGGACACAATGCCAAGGCCCATGCCATCGGTTATTTTCCCGTAGTACTGGCAGGAATACTGCTGGCATTCCGGCAAAAGTACATTTCAGGATTCCTGCTGACCGCTTTCGGGATGGCGCTGGAAATAAGTGCCAATCATATTCAGATGACCTACTACCTGATGTTGCTGGTCCTGGCACTCGGAGTAGTATACGCTGTTGAAGCTTTCAGGAAAAAAGAGGTGCCCCGGTTCCTGAAGACCTGTGGCATTCTTGTGGTCGCCGTATTTATCGGGATACTGACCAATGCCACCAACCTGCTGGCCACGCAGGAGTATGCACAATGGAGTACCCGTGGCAAAAGCGAACTGACCGTAAACCCGGACGGGTCACCGAAAAAAGATGCGAACGGACTGGATAAGGAGTATATTACACAATATAGCTACGGCATTACGGAAACATTGAATCTTTTTGTACCGCGGCTTTTCGGGGGATCGAACAGTGAAAAGCTCGGGGAAGATTCCGAAACCTATAATTTTTTATTGAAACAGGGAGTACCGAGGGTGCAGGCCCTGGATTTTGCGGAAAACCTTCCTACGTACTGGGGAAAACAACCTGGTGTAGCCGGGCCGGCATATGTGGGAGCGGTAATCTTGTTCCTTTTTGTACTGTCATTATTCCTGGTTAAGGGAAAGACCAAATGGTGGCTCCTCGCGGGAATACTCCTGTCGCTTTTACTGTCCTGGGGAAAAAATTTTAGCCTGCTGACCAATCTGATGATCGATTATTTCCCCATGTACAATAAATTCCGTGCGGTATCTTCCATACAGGTGATACTGGAATTGTGTGTGCCCGTGCTGGCCATCCTGGGACTTGGGCGGTTCTTGGACAGTTCGCGGTCTGCAGAAGAAAAAACACAGGCATTGAAATGGACAGCTATAATAATCTTCGGCCTGCTGGCACTGTTGTTTGTCGGGCGCGGCTTTTTTGACTTCAACGGGGCTGGTGACGCGGCATACCGGCAATATTACGGGAATGAGATCGTAGACAAAATAAAGGCAGACCGGAAAGCCATGTATACCGCCGACCTTTGGCGTACTTTTATTTTTGTAGTGCTCGCTGCGGGGGTTTTGTGGCTTTACCTGAAAGGAAAGTTTAAGTATATGTATGTTGTCGGCGGTTTTACGGCCCTGGTGCTTTTTGACCTGAGCGGTGTCGCCAGACGCTATGTGGACAAAGATGACTTCGTACAGGCCAAAGTGATGGATATCCCTTTCCGGGAAACTCCCGTAGACAAGGAAATACTTAAGGATACTACCCATTACCGGGTTTATGAACCCTCGGTAGGCCTTAACGGGGCCAGGACTTCGTATTTTCACCATTCCGTAGGCGGATACCATGCGGCCAAACCGGGCAGGCTGATGGAATTATTCGAGTACCAGGTGGCTAAAAATAATATGGCTGTACTGAACATGCTCAATGTGAAGTATGTGATACAGCAAAATGAGGAAGGTAAATTATACCCAGCCCGGAACCCGGAAGCGGCAGGAAATGCCTGGTTCGTAAAAAGACTGATCCCGGTGAACAATGCGGACGAAGAGATGAATGCGCTGGACAGCCTGCAGGTACGGGAAGAAGCGGTTTTTAACCGGAATGCTTTTGAAGATGTGACGGCCGTAGCGGAACGTTCTTTTGAAGTAAGCCCGGCGGCATCCATACGATTAACGGAATACCGCCCGAATTATCTCAAATACATATCCGAGAACCCGAATGACGGCCTTGCCGTTTTTTCCGAAATGTATTATCCGCACGGATGGAAAGCAACCATAGACGGCAGGGAAACTTCTTTTTTCCGTGCGGATTACGCACTCCGGGCTATGGAAGTTCCGGCAGGAAAACATACTATAGAATTCCGTTTTGAACCCGAAGTGGTGAAAAAAGGGAGTACGATAGCCCTTGCCGGAAATATTCTCCTGGGATTATTATTGTTGGGGGGAATTTTTTACGGGGTAAGGAAAAAGAGGGAACATGCGGTTGGTGACCGGTAGCGGATGTAAAGAAAATGTTCCCTGGTTTGAATGATTACCCCGGATGGGTTCGAGGTGCCCCGGCCGTATACGTATAGTATAAAATTACCTCATATCTGAAAATTTCAAATCTGTAGAATCCTGAAGAAAAAAGTACTTATCATAACTTACTATTGGCCTCCTGCGGGCGGTCCCGGGGTGCAACGGTGGCTCAAATTTGTCAAGTACCTGGGCGAGTTCGGCGTGGAACCCGTGGTTTATGCCCCTGAAAATCCGCATTATCCTGTAACGGACAAAAGTTTTGAAAAAGAAATACCACACGATATTACCGTCCTCAAACGCCCTGTATTCGAACCGTACGCCATAGCTTCGGTGCTTTCCGGAAAAAAGACAAAAGAGATAAGTTCGGGGCTTATAAGAGAGAAGAAACAGTCACCCGTCGAAAAAATACTTTTGTGGATAAGGGGAAACCTCTTTATTCCCGATGCCAGGAAATTCTGGGTAAAACCTTCCGTCCGTTACCTTTCCGGATACCTTCGCAAAGAAAATATAGATACTGTCATTACTACCGGTCCCCCGCATAGTGTGCACCTCATCGGAATGGGGCTGAAAAAGAAAAGGGGAGTGAGATGGATAGCTGATTTTCGCGATCCGTGGACCAGTATCAGCTATCACGAAAAACTGAAACTGTCGGGATCTTCCCGGCGAAAACACCAGGAACTGGAACAGGAAGTATTGAACAGGGCAGATCGTCTGCTGGTTACCAGTTTTACTACCGCGGATGAATTCAGGGAAAAGACCGGGACCCCCATAGAGGTGATCACCAATGGCTACGACCTGACGTTCACGGAAAACGTGGAGCCGGATAAAACCTTTACCATAGCCCATATAGGGTCCCTGCTTACGGAGAGAAACCCGTTGATACTGTGGGAAGCCCTGGCGGAACTTACGGCAGAGCACAAGGATTTTGCGGATAACCTGGTGCTGAAGTTTACGGGTACTGTCAGTAACGAAATTCTCAATACCCTGGAGGAATACGGGTTGAGCAAATATCTGGTACTTCCCGGCTATGTATCGCATGAAGAAGCATTAAAACTACAGCGATCTGCGCGGATATTACTGCTCATAGAAATGAACAGAGAAGAAACGCGGGGTATCATACCTGGTAAGCTTTTCGAATATATGGTGGCCAAAAGACCTGTAATTGCCATAGGGCCGGAGGGCTGGGATGTGGCCCGTATCATAACGGAAACCGGGGCGGGAACTACATTTACCTATGCAGAAAAAGGGGCATTAAAAGACAAGCTTTTCCAGAGTTACGAAAGGTTTCTGTGGAACAAGCTAAAAGTTTCACCTTCCGGTGTACAGAAATACAGCAGGAGGGCGCTGGCGAACAAACTGGCAAACCTTATCCTGGAAAACATGCCCGTAAAAGAAAACGGGGAGAGGGGATCGTAAATTCCGGACTTTTACGGAACTTTGTCCGGCGTGGGACAACCCGGATGTGAAAATCACAGGCCGGGGGCATTGCGGGTCTCACGTTGTGAGTTAAAAGCATTTACAGCCTATATTTATGGGAATAGTATTCCGTCAGACGCTTAAAAATACGGTTAATACATACCTCGGGTTCGGACTCGGGGCAGTAAATACCTTGTTCCTGTATACCAATTTCCTTACCGAGGAATATTATGGCCTGGTAGGCTACCTGCTTTCCACGGCAAACATATTGATGCCGCTTTTTGCTTTCGGGGTACATAATACCCTGGTGAAGTTTTTCTCCTCTTATAAAGAAGAGGAAGAGCGGCGGAAGTTTGTTTTTATGATGTTTATTCTTCCGCTCTCCGTTATTATACCCGTAGGATTGCTCGGCACATTGGGGTACCGGTATATCGCGGCATTCCTTTCGCAGAAGAACCCGGTGGTGGAAGATTATACATGGGCCATTTACGGAGTGGCTTTCGCAATGGCGTATTTCGAAGTGTTTTTTGCCTGGGGTAAGGTACATATGCGTTCCACTTTCGGGAATTTTATGAAGGAGGTCTTTCCCCGTGCCGTAGTGATGATATTGCTTTTCATGGTCCATTTCGGCCGGATTGAGATTGAGGATTTTGTCTTCTGGCTTACCGGAATGTACCTCCTGCGCACCGCAGTGATGGCGGTACATACCTGGACCGTAAATCCACCCCGCTTTTCCTGGACTTTTCCCGTCCGTGCCGTTTCGGTATGGAAATATTCGGGGCTCATTGTGGTAGCCGGGTCCGTTGCTGTTGTTTTACTCGATATAGATACATTTATGATCGGGCAGTACAAGATTATAAACAATGTGGCCTTCTATAATGTGGCTGTTTTTATAGCAATGGTCATTGTGGTGCCGTCCAGGGCAATGCACCAGATAACCTATCCCATTACCGCAAAACTGATGAACGAACGTCGCCGGGAAGAGCTGCAAAGCCTTTACCAAAGAAGCTCTTTGACCTTGTACGTTGTAGGGGGGCTGTTGTTCTTGTGGATAACGCTTAACATAAGTGAGTTATACAGGGTTATCCCGGGAAATTACAGCGAAGGGATTATCGTGGTATTCTTTATTGCTCTTGCCAAACTTTCCGAGAACCTGATGGGAAACAACAATTCGATTTTGTTCAACTCGGATTACTACAGGATCATACTTTTTTTCGGGGTATTTCTGGCCGTTCTTACCGTTATCCTGAACATGGTTTTTATTCCGCTGTGGGGAATTGACGGGGCGGCTTTTGCCACGCTTCTGGCGGTTTTGGTATATAACGGTACCAAAATAGGCTTTGTATATGCTAAAATGAAGTTGCATCCTTTTTCCGCAAAAACCTTAAAGACCACCCTGCTTATTATATTTCTTATACTGGTATTCGGCTTCTGGGATTTCGATTTTTATCCGCTTGTCAATATCGGGTTAAAGTCTGTTCTGATAGGGGGGGTATATCTCTTCCTGGTTTATAAACTGGAATTATCCGAAGATATCGTAAGGATAATTGAAAAAGTTTTAAATAAAAAAGCCCGCAGGTAATTAACCTGCGGACCCGATCTTTAAACCTAAAAAACTAACTAAACATTATTTTTATCCCCGGCCTCTTCCCGAAGAAGAAGTCCGTCTGGACATATTTGCTTTACTTCTTACCTGTCTGGCGGATGAAGATCTCACCTGCCTTTGAGGGGCGGCTTTTCTAACCTGGTGTGTGTTTCGCGTTTGTACTCTGGGAGCAGTATGCTGTTTCCGCTGTACGTTTCGCGAGTTGTTATTTACTCTTTGCGGAGCATTTCTCCTTACATCCGGCCTGTTTTGTACTTTGGCCCTTTGCTGTACGGAGTTCCGGCCGTAGGAGTTTCTCTGGTTTGCAGAAGAGTTCCTGTTCCGAACGGCCTCGTTCTGTTTTCTGCTGGTATTAGTCCGCTGGTTAACGCTTTTGTTACGACGCGAATCCGAATTTTTTACTGCGGACGAATTTCTTGCAGCGTTTCTGCCCGACATAGAGGCCCTTGCAGGATTGTCATTCCTGTTATAGGATGATCTCCGGGCAGTGCTCCCCTTGTTGTCCCTCTGGGCTATTTCCCTTCGTAATGAACTGTAGTCATTCCGTTTTACCCTTCGGTCGTTGGCGTATACAGATCGTCTTCTGTTATTTTCTTTATAATGATATGTTCTGCCCACGGTAGCATATGCCCTGCGGTGATTATTCCTGTAGGGTTTGTAATAACTGTATCGTACCGGGTGATAATACCTTCGGTAAGGTCTGTTATACACTATACAGTAACGCGGTAAAGGCCTGGTAAAATAACGGTGGTACGGCCTGTAAACATAACCGCGGTTATAGATGTTGATATACCCGGTAAAATGACTGAACCCCCCGTACGGATCATAGTACACATGAAGTCCGCCGACGCGGATTACCCTGTTGGTATTATAATATACATTTACGGAACCTACCCTGGATACCCGGCCGTAATAATCGTAAAATACTGGGGTATTCATTACCTGGATTACAGCTCCGTAGTCGTCATACTGCACATAGGGATCATAGTTGTAACCCGAGTTAAAACTGATGTTTACATTACCTACATTTACATTGGCGCTAACCTGAGGGTTATTATCGATGTAAAAGTCAAGTTCACCGTTAGGGAAAACGGAAAAAGTAATTCCGTCCTCTACAAAGATGAAAGCATCGTTATAAGGAGAACTGTTCACTGATCCGGTAGCGGCCTTGCCCGAAGTGAAACTAAATAATGTTGCCGTTAATAGTATCAATAACCTTTTCATAATATCCGATTTTTTTTAATGTTAAAATTCAGGTCGGCTACACGAAAATATGATCAATGAGCGTGCCAAAGATATACCGGGAGAGGGTTAAATCATCTCCAGGTGGTCCATGTTGTTGAAAAACAATCGTTTGTGGTGTTTGTTTTTTTGACAGAAAATAGAAGGGAATTTCAGCAGGAATACATCAAATAATATTGCCGTCTACCATTACCAGTTTGCGGTCTGCCATATCGGCCAGTTCCTCGTTGTGGGTGACTATAACAAAGGTTTGCTGAAATTCGTCCCGTAACCGGAAGAAGAGACGATGCAGGTTTTCTGCGGATTCGGAATCCAGGTTTCCGCTGGGTTCGTCGGCAAAGATAATATCCGGGTTATTGATAAGGGCCCGGGCTACGGCGACACGTTGTTGTTCCCCCCCGGAAAGCTCTTTCGGTTTATGGTCGTAACGGTGTGAAAGGTTCAGGAAGTCCAGTAATTCCCTGGCACGTTCTTCGGATTCTTTTCTTTGTTTTCCGGCTATATAGGCAGGGATACAAACATTTTCAACGGCGGTAAATTCGGGCAGCAACTGGTGAAACTGAAAAATAAAACCGATGTGTCTGTTTCGGAAACGCGCCAGTTTCCGGGCATTTAGCAGTTCCACGTTCACATCATTGATCAGCAGGCGGCTGTTACCGTTTTTGGTCATGCGTTCCAGGGTCCCCAGTATTTGGAGCAGGGTGGTTTTTCCCGCGCCGGAAGCCCCTACGATAGAAACCACTTCTCCTTTATTTATGTGAAGGTTCACTCCTTTCAGGACTTCGAGGTCCCCGAAACTTTTATGGATGTTTTCCGCTTTGATCATAAATGGTCTTTTTCCGTAATACGCCGCTTTATAACCCACGTTGGGTTTCTGCAAAGCCCAAAAATAACTTTTATATGGGAGTTGTGGGGAAATTTGCAAATGAATTTTTATTCTTACCTTTAGTTTTAATAATGTGGAAAACGGATATGGAAAACAAAGAATTGTCGGAAGCAATATTCGCCGGAGGGTGTTTTTGGTGTACTGAAGCCGTATTTAAGCGTCTGAAAGGCGTGGAGAAAGTGGAATCAGGATATACGGGAGGGAACATCAGGAACCCGGCATACAGGGAAGTATGTACGGGCAGAACGGGACACGCAGAAGGGGTAAGGATAACCTACAATGCCGGTCTGATAAGCTATGACGAACTTCTGGAAGTATTTTTCGCTACACACGATCCCACGACACTGAACCGTCAGGGCAATGATGTGGGAACACAATATCGTTCGGCGGTCTTTTATAAGGATGAAGAACAAAAAGAAAAAGCCGTAAATTACATAAGGTCACTGGAAAAAGAAAAAATTTACGATAGTCCTGTAGTAACCGAAGTAACGGAAGCGGGACCTTTTTATGTGGCGGAAGCAGACCACCAGGACTATTACGAACGTAATACTTCCCAACCGTACTGCCAGGTGATCATTACCCCTAAACTCCGAAAACTAAAGCATCTTTATAAGGACAAACTGGAAACGGAATAAAAGGACGAATGACGGACTTTACCGATATTACCTATCTGAAGACAGGGAGTGAAATACAGAGAAGGGCATATAAAATACTTACCATACACAGGATCCCGGAGTTGCTGGAATGTTATACACCGTTGCTGGCGGGAACAGTGCCGATAGATATAGCAGTGGAAAAAAGTGACCTGGATATATTGTGTTTTTGGGAGCATAAGGCGGATTTTATGAATAGTGTTGAAGGATCTTTCGGAAAGTACCCTGGGTTTGACATACGGAATATAAGAAAAGGAGGGAAGGATACAGTGATCGCAAACTTTGTGGCAGATGGTTTCCCGGTGGAAATTTTCGGTCAGAATATACCCGTAACAGAACAGGAAGCTTATATACATATGATAGCGGAAGAGGCATTGCTCCGGGAAAAGGGCGAAGAGTTTTGCCGTAATGTAAAGAAGCTGAAACGGGAAGGATATAAGACAGAACCCGCTTTTGGTATTCTTCTGGGGATTACCGGCGATCCGTACAGCACTTTGCTGGCCTATGGCAGAAAAATGGTAAATACTGAAAACAAAAACACAAAATAACGGAAAATGGGCTATAAGAGATTTGAAGAATACAACCTGAAAGTAACCGATGAAATAAAGAACAGTTATCATACGATTATTGCTGAACTTGGAGAAGATTCGGGCAGGGAAGGACTTCAGAAAACCCCGGAACGGGCCGCGAAGGCAATGCAGTTCCTTACCCAGGGATATCACCAGGATGCAGCTAAAATATTAAAGAGTGCCATGTTCAGGGAAGGGTATAACGATATGGTGGTCGTAAAAGATATCGAATTGTACTCCCTGTGTGAGCACCATATGCTACCCTTTTTCGGGAAAGCCCATGTGGCTTATATACCTAAAGGGCATATTGTGGGATTGAGTAAAATTCCGCGCGTCGTAGATGTTTTTGCAAGGCGGTTACAGGTACAGGAAAGGCTTACCCACGATATACTGGAATGTATCAACAATACATTGAAACCACAGGGGGTGGCCGTGGTCATAGAAGCTTCCCATATGTGTATGATGATGCGGGGGATACAGAAGCAAAATTCCGTGACCACCACTTCCGGGTTCCGCGGAGTTTTCGAAACCGTGGAAACCCGGACGGAATTCCTGAGGCTTATTGGCAGTGACCTGTCCTGACGGGCGGGTGGTACCTGAACGGTTATTATTAACAGAATGAATTTAAATACTTGGTTTGTATGACTAAAGGTAATAACGGAAAATATAAGAAACTTATCCTGGGGCTTGTCTTTGATGCTGTGGGCTACCTGTCGTATATTTTCCCCGGTTTCGGGGAATTTACGGATGTGCTCTGGGCCCCGGCCTCTGCATGGCTTATAGCCAGAATGTATAAAGGACAAACCGGGAAAATAGCGGCTGTCCTTTCACTGATAGAGGAGCTTTCCCCGGGGCTGGATGTAGTACCGACCTTTACCCTTACCTGGCTCTATGTGTATGTGTTTAAAAAAGAGAAAGGGATCGATGCGGGGACCGATAAGGAAATAACGGCCGGCACAACAGGAAGAAAGGACTGAAACGGATAAGATAAATAACTAAGCCCGGGGCCCTGTTCCGGTTTCCTGGACGGATATAGGACCTCCTTTTATATAGTTATGAGAAAAGTAGACGGGCTTAGTGTTTATGTCTGAATTTTTTAAGGTATTTCCAGTTATAATAATGGGCCATGGCAATTCCCAATGCCCCGACAGGCGTGAGAACGGCTTCCCATAATTCGTGTATTTCAAAACGGCTCAAAGCTATAAGTATAAATCCGCTTACGGCCAGTATAAGCGGTCGCTTTTTATGGTGGTACCTGGTATAAGAAGGCCATAAGGATAAAACGGCCAGGATCAGTCCGGTGCCTATAAACCCCCATTCAATGATGGGATCGGCCAGAAATGCCAGTCCTCCTAATGTTGAAAATGTGATAATAATAGGGAACACAGCACAGTGTACTGCACATAAAAGCGATGCGGAAAATCCGAGATAATCATACCAGTAACGGTAACCCACTTTATTTGAATCCATAAATGCTACTTTGTTGCAAATATATGTCAAAAAAATATAAATGCTACCAAATTGCATTAATAAAAGTGTTTGTTATCTTTGCCATTAAAAATAAACCGTAATGATTGTTACAAAAGGCCTCTGTTTCAGCTATGATAAGGAGCAGTATTTCCGGTTTCCGGATATTGAAATAGAAAAAAAGGGACATTTGCTTATGCTGGGGGACTCCGGGGTAGGTAAGACTACCTTTCTGCACCTTCTTGCAGGATTGCTAAAACCGGCAGAGGGAACGGTAAGTATAGAGGGGACGGATATTGCAAAATTATCGCATCGCAAACTGGATAAATTTCGTGGCAGGCATATCGGTATAGTATTCCAGAAAGCACAGTTTATACATTCCCTTACCGTAGAAGAGAACCTTCTGCTCATACAAAATCTCTCCGGGGCGGGGCAGGACAAAGGCCGGGTGCACGCTATACTGGAAAGGCTCAATATAGCTCAAAAGGCACATTCCAAAGGTACAAACCTCAGTGAAGGGCAAAAACAAAGGGTTTCCATTGCGGCGGCCCTGGTAAATAACCCGGACGTTATCCTGGCAGACGAACCCACATCAAGTCTTGATGACAAAAACTGCACAGCGGTCACGGAACTGCTCAAAGAACAGGCACTGCAGACCAATGCCAGTCTCGTGGTTATTACCCACGATCACAGAATAGCTTCACAATTTTCTAACAGCATCCGGTTATGAACGTATATAAATTAGGTGTTAAGAATGCTTTGGCCAATCCGTTAAGCACGTTGTTAAGCATATTGCTGCTGGTCCTCAGTATAGGGTTGATCTCATTAATGTTTCAGATTACCAGGCAACTCGACAATAAACTGGAGAAAAACATAAGGGGTATAGATATGGTTGTAGGGGCAAAGGGAAGCCCCCTGCAACTGGTGTTGTCCTCCGTTTTGCATATCGATGTCCCCACGGGAAATATAAAACTGAAAGAAGCCCGGAGGGTATCCCGGAACCCTCTGGTAAAACAGAGTATTCCGGTTTCTTATGGCGATAACTACAAAGGATACCGTATACTCGGTACCAGTAAGGATTTCCTGGAACTCTACGGGGCGGAGACCGGGGCAGGCAGGTTGTGGGAAAAACCTTTTGAAGTGGTTATCGGCGCTACTGTTGCGGATAAACTGCAACTGTCCCCCGGAAGTACATTCTCCGGCTCGCACGGTTTAATGGAGAACAGTGCGGAATCACACGATCACCACCCGTTTACGGTAGTAGGTATTTTAAAACCTACGAGTACCGTAGCTGACCAGTTGATCATCTGTAACCTGGAAAGTATATGGCTCGTGCATGACCACGGCGGGAGTGAAGAACATCAGGAGGATGAACACGATCACGAGGAACATGCTCACGAAGACGGACATGACCATGAACATGAGCATGAGCACGAAGCGCATATCCGGGAAGAGGATAAGGAAATCACTTCCCTGCTGGTAAAGTTTAAAAACCCGATGGGTATGATAACCCTGCCGAGAATGATTAACGACAAGACCAATATGCAGGCAGCCCTTCCTAATTACGAAATAGAAAGGCTGTCCAACCTCCTTAGTGCGGGCAGTAAGGCCATAACCCTTATAGCTGCGGTGATCATGCTGGTGTCCGGAATAAGTATTTTTGTAAATCTCTACAAAGCCGTACGCGAACGCAAATACGAAATGGCACTTTTGCGTACTTACGGGGCATCGCAATGGCAATTACTGCTTTCCATGCTGGTGGAGGGATTGCTCATCGGCCTGGTGGGATTTGTAGGCGGAATACTGCTGAGCAGGCTCGGGCTCCTGGTTTTAGGAGGCTATATCGAAGAGAGTTACCAATATGCCTTAGGCAGTGCCGGCATCATGAAAGAGGAGGTTTTTTTGTTTATCTTTACGATATTATTGACGATATTTGCTACGATACTGGCGGCAGTTCCCGTCTTTTATCTCAATGTATCTAAAATTTTGGCCAAGGATGATTAAGAATGTTTTTTGGATAGGTGTGTTTTGTGTCTTTGCGGTTGTATCCGGAAAGGCGCAGGAGAAGGTTACCTGGAAAGATCTGGCAGATGTTACTTTTACTTCCCGGTATTTTGATACCACGGATGATTATTTTCTGGTTCCGGATTTCGGGCCGAATGTAAAAGCACTGGAAGGAAAGGAAATATCCATAACCGGTTATTTTTTAAGCCTTTCCCCGGAAGAAGGCATATATATGCTTTCCCAGAACCCTATGGCTTCCTGTTTTTTCTGTGGAGGCGGCGGACCGGAGTCCGTACTGGAAATCAAATTTGAAAAGAAACCGGCCTTTAAAACAGATGAGGTCGTCACCATAACGGGTACATTGGAACTGAATGCCGATGATATCAACCACTGTAACTACATACTTAAGGAAGCAAGTGGTTTTGCATTGTGAAAGGAAATTCGTCAGTGATAAAGAATTTTAATTGTAATCTATGAATGCAGAAACGATACCTATGGATAAGAACGTAGAAGAGATGCTGAGGTCACATCGTTTGAAACGTACTTCGGCCCGGATAGAAATATTATCGCTGTTGCTGGAAAGCAGCCATACCATATCCTATAACGATATAAGTGAGGAATTGGGAGATAATTTCGATAAATCCACCGTATACCGTACCCTGAACAGTTTTGAAGAGAAAGGGATAATTCACGCTGTGAACGATGGTAGCGGGGGGATCAAATATGCGGTGACAAAACAGGAAAGTGAGGATGCCCATGTGCATTTCAAATGTGATAGCTGTGAGCAGACGTATTGCCTTCCGGATACAAAGATACCGCGTGTACATGCTCCGGACGGTTTCATTATAAACAGGTCTTCACTGCTTATCAACGGGACATGTAAATACTGTTCTTAAGATTTCGGGAATATAAAACCGAGCCCCATTCTACGGAGCATTTTCTTCTCAAAGTCCCAGAAAAAGCGGAATTGTCCGAACAACCACCCGAAAGTGACCAAAAGTACCTGGTAAACGGGAAAAATAAGCAGTATTCTGAGTGTCCAGTACAGAACAGGGTGCATGTTGTTTTCGTGCATTTCGAAAAAGGTAAGAAGGGGACCCGCCAGCTTTGCGGCGGACGACCCGGTAAGGGCAAAGACCACAAATATGATCAAAAGCTGAAAATTGGACTCAATTCCCCAACGCCTTTTTAATTTCTCCATACCACAGATATTATTTAAACCGGACAAAGATAATGAAGATATATAATCTTTTTGTCAGATACGCGGAATAAAGCCTGCCAGTCGCTGATTGTATTTCCGTTGAAAATAAATAAAATAGTTGTAGAGCTTATAGTTTACTTCGTAACCGTAATCAATATTAGGATCGTAATCTATGCGCATGGTATACAGGTCCGGATTATAGCGGAAAGGCTCCATTACCCTTTGATTCCAGTTGATGACATAAATGTGGTTACGGCTCTCCAGGAAGTTTTGGGAGTAATATCCTTCAGGACGGGCTACACTTTGCAGCCAGGTATTAAAACCGGGTTCTATAATGATAATTTCATATTCGAGGCTGTCATTGGAAATGGCTACAGTGTCCCCGCTTTCCGAGTTAAAGATTTCCGATTCGTCCGATGTATAGGCTATCTTCCCGGTAGTACAGGCAATAATGCCCGATATTACGGCCACGGTGATCAGTAGGTATTTAAGAAATCCCTTCATAGTATTAAAAATACAAAAAATCCGCCGGAAAAGCTATTGTAGCATCATAAAAAAGCCGTCCTCGTTACGAGAGCGGCTTCTTGTTCTTTAAAAAATATATTACGGTTTATTTACCGGACATATCTTTCATTGTGTCTTCGATCATACCGTAGAACTGATCCAGTTTAGGCAGAACAACGATTCTTGTTCTTCTGTTTCTGGCACGGCCCGAAGCGGTTTCGTTACTGTCTATCGGAATGTAGTAGCTTCTACCTGCGGCGGTCATCCTGGCCGGTGCTACGTTAAAGTCGTTTTGCAGTATACGTACCACTGCAGTAGCTCTGTGTACACTCAAATCCCAGTTGTCTTCGATTCCGGGTCTCTTGATCGGCACATTATCTGTGTGACCTTCTACCATAAATTCGAAATCGGGTTTGTTGTTTACCACTTTGGCAACTTTTCCGAGAACTTCCTTAGCTCTGTCGGTAACCGTATAGCTTCCGCTTCGGAACAATAATTTGTCCGAGATAGAAACAAATACAACACCTTTTTCCACACTGATTTCGATGTCTTCATCGTTCAGGTTACCCAAAACACCTTTCAGGCTGGTAACCAGAGCAAGGGTAACGGAATCTTTCTTGTTCATTGCATCCTGTAAACGTTGAATACGGAGATCTTTTTCTCTTAAACTTTCCAAAGATTTCTCCAGGTTCTCAGCGCCTTTTTTGGATAGCGTCGTAAGATTACCCATGTTGTCTATAAGTGCATTCTTTTCAGACCTCAGGCTTTGATTGTCTGCTTCCAGTCTGGATTTACTTTCCAGACAGGAGTTAAGCTTTACGGTCGCAGAGTTCAATAAATCCTGGGTTTCTTTTTGCTTCGCTTCCAGTTCTGCATATTTTTTTTGTGATACACAGGAAGAGAAGAAAATGGCGATACCTGCCCCTAACAAAACTATTTTTTTCATCTGTCTAAAATTTATGCCTGCATTGTTTTTATGCGGGCCTGTTTTCATGATTGTGTTTATTTGGTTTTAAAAAATGAGTTCCCAAAAGTATTAAAATCTTCTAATTATACAAGGTGTTTTTGTTAATCTTTAACTAATTTGGGGTATACTCTTACACTGGCGATATAATATGCCCAAACTACAGACTTAATAACGTAGTAATGCCCTGTCTTATTACTCTTACCCCGCTTTTTTATGGTATTTTTTAAATGATAGTAATAGCTGAGGTGAGACCGGACTATGGCAAAACAGTGCCGGAATCTCAACTGAAATACAAATCGTATTCCGGCTATGCCATCCAGTACCAGACGCATAAAAACGAGTGGTAATACATAGCCGGCAGGTGCATTTTTGGTCAGGGAAAAAAGGGAATTCCTGAAATTGAGGAATGTCTTTTTGGGGTTCATGTTGTTCAGCGTGGCGCCACCTACATGGTATACATGGCTTTGGCCCGCATACAGGATGCGGTGACCGGCATTTTTTGCCCTCCAGCACAGGTCAATCTCTTCCTGGTGGGCAAAATAGTCCTTGTCAAACCCTCCGAGACTTTCAAAGACTTGTCTGCGTATAAACATACAGGCACCGGTGGCCCAGAATATTTCGCGGGTATCGTCGTATTGCCCCTTGTCTTTTTCCAGGTGCTGAAACACACGTCCACGGCAGAAAGGATACCCCAGCATGTCTATATAACCTCCGGCGGCCCCGGCATATTCAAAGTATTCTTTGTTCTTGTAATCCAGGATTTTCGGCTGGGCTATGGCCACTTCCGGATTGTCGGCAAAGATATCCCGGAAAGGCTCCAGCCATCCCGGAGTGACTTCTATATCCGAATTGAGAAGACAAAAAAGATCGGCATTCACCTGTGCCAGTGCTTCGTTATAGCCTTTGGCAAATCCACCGTTTTCCCGGTTTTGAATGATCCGTATCTCTGGAAAGGATGTACGGAGGAAGTTGACAGAATCATCAGTAGAAGCATTGTCTGCCACATAAATATCGGCCCCGGGAGAATATTCCAGCACCGAAGGGATGAATTGTTCCAGTAGTTGTTTTCCGTTCCAGTTAAGTATTACAACAGCTATCTTCATAGGTTACAAATAGTCCCGCCGCTAAAGACGTGACCGGCCAGGGCCAACCCCGTAGTATTTTGAGTTCAAAAGTGACAAATTAACGACTATATGAGGGAATATCCTCTAAAAATATGTATTTTTCTCGGGTATAGTCCAGCCTGCAAAAGTAATGTTGCAAACCGTTGGTGACCATCAGAAAATCCGCTTTCAGGGTAAGGTTATACCTGGCGATCTGGTCAAAGGTATGCTGGGTGATCCGTACCGACGGGGCTTTACATTCCACAATCACGGTAATATGGCCCTGTGGTGTGTAGACCACTACATCATAGCGCTTTTTTAACCGGTTTACTTTTAGTTCTTTCTCTACATTGATGAGTGATACAGGGTAGTTCTTTTCCCGGATAAGCAACTGTACTACGTGCTGGCGTACCCATTCTTCCGGTTGCAGAAGAACGAATTTTTTGCGTATGGGATCAAAAATATAGGTTTTATTTTCTCTATTTTTGATGCGAAAGTCATATGTAGGAAAATTTAAGGCCAGCATGGCGCAAATATAAGGAAAAGCACGAATGGATGTCCGAAGAGGGGCGAAATGCTTTTCTTCCGGTTCCGGAACGGGACTTATGCTGCAAACTACAAATTTTTGAAGGATATATTCATGGATGAAGTAAAACGGATAGTAGGCGATATTAAAAAAGGAGATATAAGGCCCGTTTATGTATTGATGGGCGAGGAACCGTATTACATTGACAGAATTGCGGAATTTATCGAAGACAATATCCTCTCCGAAGAAGAGAAAGGGTTTAATCAGGTCATTCTTTACGGGAAGGATGTTTCCGTCGGGGATATTATAGAAAGTGCCAAGCGTTATCCCATGATGGCAGAGCGACAGGTAGTTATCGTAAAGGAAGCACAGGAACTTTCCAGGACCATAGAAAACCTGGCGCCTTATGCGGAAAACCCGCAGCCTTCAACGGTACTGGTTATATGTTATAAGTACAAAACACTTGACAAACGGAAAAAACTGTACAAAGCGGTTAAAAAGGAAGGGGTGCTCTTTGAGAGCAAAAAGCTGTATGAGAACCAGGTCGGTGACTGGATACGAAGGGTCCTTGCAGGAAAAAAGTATACGATAGCCCCTAAGGCGGCATTGATGCTGGTGGAGTTTTTGGGTACTGATCTGGGGAAGATCAACAACGAACTGGAGAAACTACAGCTCATACTTCCGCAGGGAACGGAAATAACACCCGGCCATATCGAAGAGAATATCGGTATAAGTAAAGATTATAACAATTTTGAACTCCGGAAGGCCATAGGAGAGAAGGATGTAGTGAAAGCTACCAGGATTATTAATTATTTCGGCCAGAACCCTAAAGACAACCCTTTGGTGGTAACCGTGGCACTTCTGTTTAATTTTTTCTCCCAGTTATTGCAATACCACGGATTGAATGACCACTCCCCGAAAAGTGTGGCGGGAGCACTTCGCATTAATCCGTTTTTTGTTAAAGAATACCAGGTGGCAGCGCACAATTATCCGATGAAAAAAGTAAGTGCGGCAATTGCCGTACTCCGGGAAATGGATGTTAAAGGAAAAGGGGTCGGAGCTGCCGGCATACCACAGGCCGACCTGCTTAAGGAACTACTGGTGAAAATAATGAATTAACTCTTACAATTTAATTCAAACAGGTATCGCGGTATGTATGGCCGGGCTCCGGCCCCTTTACACAGATTATTATTTAACAAAACCTCTGCATCTTTCAGTGCAGAATGGTTTAATAATTTTTTGAGCTAGGCATATGGGGATTTCTTACCCAGGGCCCCGTCTATACTGAATTTCCCCGGACCGGTAAGAGCAATGGTCGTGAAGATAACAAGGTAAAGTAATGCCATTTCCTTTTTTGCCAGCGGATCACTGCCGTGTATTACGAATGCAGCCACCATCATAGTAATAATAGTAGGCAAGGCTGCCCATCGTGTCTTGAAACCTATAATAACGAATATAGGAGCTATGAATTCACCGATCACAGCGAGAATAAGAGAAGTTTTTGCGCCTACGCCTACGGGATCTGCAAATTCTATTTCACCACCGTTCAGTAACATTTGTAATTTTCCGAAACCATGTGTCATCATCAGTGCGGAAGCACAGATTCTGAGCAGGGCCAGTCCCAGGCCAAAGGAGTTGTCTTTTTTCATGTTATAATATGTTATGGTTTGATCGTACTAAAATAGGAAATTATATTCTATGTGTTACGGATACATTTGGTGAAATAGATCACCGGGGAACTGAAAGTACGAGTGGTATATAGTGGAAAGCCCCGGTTCACCGGGCTAAGGACAGGAGCGGCAGCCAATGGATGAAGAATAAAAAAAACAGGCTACCTTTTGAGTAGCCTGCCCGGAAATATTCTGGTTTTTGATTATGCTTCCTGCAATTTGCTCAAAGCACGATTGAATATGTTGTTGGGACGCATAGCGTCGGTAGCAAGAGCTTCATCGGGAATGTAATATCCTCCTATATCTACGGGTTTCCCCTGAATGTCATTCAATCCTTTTACAATATCCTGCTCTTTGGTTTCCAGTTCGGATGCCAGGGGGGTAAATTCGGCCTGTAAATCCTTGTCTTTGGTTTGTTTCGCCAAAGCCTGTGCCCAGTAGAGCGCGAGATAGAAATGGCTGGTCCGGTTGTCCGGTTCGTTCACCTTACGGGAAGGAGAACGGTCATCTTCCAGATATTTTTCCGTAGCTTCGTCCAGGGCTTCGGCCAGTACCAGGGCTTTTTCATTATTATACTTATTGCCTAGGTGTTCCAGTGAAACGGCCAATGCGAGGAATTCACCGAGGGAATCCCATCTCAGGTGATTTTCTTCAAGAAACTGTTCGACGTGTTTCGGGGCGGAACCTCCCGCACCGGTCTCAAACAGTCCGCCACCGTTCATCAGCGGTACGATGGAAAGCATTTTCGCGCTGGTGCCTACTTCCAGGATGGGGAAGAGGTCGGTCAGGTAATCCCGGAGTACGTTCCCGGTTACGGAAATAGTATCTTCCCCGGCTTTAAGGCGTTCGAGAGTAAAATATGTCGCTTCTGCAGGAGCAAGGATACGGATATCCAGTCCTTTGGTATCGTGTTCCGGCAGGTACCGGTTTACTTTTTTAATCAGTTCCGCATCATGAGCACGGTTTTCATCCAGCCAGAAAACGGCAGGAGTTTGTGTTGCCCTGGCGCGGTTAACAGCCAGTTTCACCCAATCCTGTACGGGAGCATCCTTGGTCTGGCACATTCTCCAGATGTCACCTTTTTCTACAGTGTGTTCCATGAGGATATTGCCTGTGTTGTCCGTTACCTGTACGGTTCCGTCGGCAGGGATTTCAAATGTTTTATCATGGGAGCCGTATTCTTCGGCTTTTTGCGCCATGAGCCCTACATTAGGTACGGTTCCCATAGTGGTAGGATCGAAAGCGCCGTGTTTTTTACAGAAGTCGATAGTTGCCTCGTATACGGCAGAATAACTGCTGTCAGGTATCACGGCCTTGGTATCCTGTGCTTTGCCTTCTGCATTCCACATACGGCCGGAGTTCCTGATCATCGCAGGCATGGAAGCATCGATGATAACGTCGCTCGGTACATGGAGATTGGTGATGCCTCTGTCGGAATTCACCATAGCCAGGTCGGGGCCGTTTGCTATACAGGATTTGATTTCAGCTTCAATAGCATTTTTCTGGTCCTCCGGAAGTGATTGTACCACTGCAAGAATATCTCCCAGCCCGTTATTGGCATCAGCTCCTGCCTTGTCCAGTATATCACCGTATTTTTCAAATACCGGGGCAAAGAATACTTTTACGGCATGGCCGAAGATGATGGGATCGGAAACCTTCATCATAGTCGCTTTCATATGCAGGGAAAACAAAACACCCTGTTCTTTGGCATCTTTAACCTGTTTCTGTAAAAACGCGATCAGGGCTTTTTTGCTCAGAGCAGTACCGTCCACGATCTCGCCGTCCAGTACGGGAAGGCTTTCTTTGAGTACCGTAACTGAGCCGTCAGCCTGTTTCAGGCTTATTTTTAAGGTGTCCTTCTGTGTGAAGGTATAAGATTTTTCATTATGCATAAAATCCCCGGCGTCCATAGTAGATACATGAGATCTGGAATCCGCGCTCCATGCTCCCATGCTGTGCGGGTGTTTCCGGGCGTAGTTTTTTACGGCCTTCGGGGCTCTTCTGTCGGAGTTACCTTCCCGTAATACGGGGTTTACGGCACTTCCTTTGATTTTATCGTAACGGGCTTTTATGTCCTTGTCTTTTTCCGTAGAAGGATCGTCCGGATAATCGGGTATAGCATAACCTTTCGCTTGCAGTTCTTTTATGGCAGCTTCGAGTTGTGGTACGGAAGCACTGATGTTGGGCAATTTTATAATATTGGCATCCGGGGTTTTCGCCAGTTCACCGAGTTCGGCAAGGGCATCATTTACGCGTTGGGATTCGGTAAGGTAATCCGGGAAAGCGGCAAGAATTCGTCCGGCAAGAGATATATCCTTCACTTCGATACCGATTCCGGATGAAGCGGTAAACGATTGTATGATGGATAATAAAGAACGCGTGGCGAGGGCCGGAGCCTCGTCTGTTTTTGTGTAAACTATCTTGGGTGTTTGTGACATGATTATGAAAGGTAATTTTTGAAATAAAATTAATGGGTCTGATACATTTTAAGCGAAAGCAAATATACAATTAAATGTGGGAATGAGGGGGTTAGAGAGACCTAAAATTGGCAGGAAACATAGGCAAATTGTTATAATTACGACCGGTGGGACAGAGAGGGGCAAAAGTTGTGGGATTTTTTAGTTACGGATCGGATATTGCAGGTGGTATTGATCCGCAATCCGTAACATTTTCCCGGTTCTGGCCCGGGGGAAAAACAAAAGCCATATCACCGTTATTATCCGTTGATATGGCTTTTTGGAAATAATTGTCTGGATTCTTTAATCCCCCGGTACAAATACCAGGTTTGCAAACTCCGGTTGCCTGTCCGTCCAATCATCTCCGGTAGGAAACACTTTTACAGCAATACTGTTTTACGTGTTTCCTCATACTTTTTAAACATCCTACTCGTATTTACGAAATCTTCGTCAATCTCTTCGGCATAAAAATCCGGATTTTTAACTTTCTGTCAAACTGTAGATGGTGTATCACCATTACAATCTTTTCAGACCTTGTTCAAAAAGTATATATGTACAAGAACATTTGTATGTTTCTGTCTTATAAAATTACGAAAATAAAAGATAAAAAAGAAAAATTGGAGGGTTAAAAATCAACAACTTATAAACCGGAGTTATTAACAATAGTTAATAAAAAAGGCCATCCTATGAAGGATAGCCTTAAATTTTTCAGGTAAAATAAATTAACCTCGGACTTCTTTGATCCTTGCTTTTTTACCGCGAAGACCTCTGAAGTAGAATATACGCGCTCTTCGCACTTTACCTTTCTTGTTGATCTCGATCTTTTGGAGTGCAGGCATGTTAATCGGAAAAATACGCTCCACACCTACGGTACCGGACATTTTTCGGATGGTAAATGTTTCGGAAGCACCTGTGCCTCTTCTTTGAATTACCACTCCTTTAAAGAACTGTGTACGTGTTTTTTCACCTTCTTTAATTTCGTAATACACAGTAATTGTGTCTCCGGCAGAGAATTCCGGGAAATCCTTTCTTGTAACGAATTCGTCCTGGACAAATTTTACCAGATTTTCCATTGTTGTATCTTTTAAAAATAGTGTTTCTTCAAAGCAACATACACGTCTCTCGCCAGAGGTTGGTCTGAAATCGGGTGCAAATATAAATAATTATTTTTATAAGTGCAATACCGGGGATTTATCGGTCTCAAAAAAAGTTTAAAACTATGTACCTTGGTACATCTTCCTTTCGGGTCCTGAAAAGTTATTTATGTCACGAATTCACGAATGAATATAGGGTTGTACTTGTAAAAATATTGGTGAATTCGTGGCCAAACAGACTTTCGGTCTGCCACAAATTATGGAGTTCAAGTCCATAGGTTTGGTTATTTGACAATAGGAGACCCTGCTATACCTGCTTGATCTCTAAACTCTTCACTGGCTCTTAATATCAATGTGTCTTTTTCGCGGATATCACCGAATATTTCTGTTTTCCCGGTGCCGTTTCCGCCGACGGTAATGGGGACCCATATGGTTTTTCCCCCGGATATTTTAATAATATACATCCCTTCCGTAGAATTCAGCACGGCAGAAGAGGGGATTACGAAAGATCCCGGCCTGGATTTTATGGGAATGGAAACTTCTGCAACCATACCTGGAAGCAGCGCCCCGTCGGTGTTCCGGACATCCATTTCCGTTCGCTGGGACCGTAATCTGTTATCCAATGCCCCTGCCAAACGCGATACTTTTGCCTCGAAATGCCGGTTGGGAAGAGCCTTTACGGTAAACGCAACGGTATTCTCCCGGGAGAGATAACTGATATATCCTTCCGGTACGTTAACTACCAGGCGAAGGTTTTTCTGTTCCCTGAGTGTGAAAATGGGCAATTCGGAACCTCTTCCCGAAGGCCCTACATAAGCGCCGGGGCTTACATTCCTGGCCGTAATAACCCCGTCAAAGGGGGCTTTTATTTCCAGGTAGTTCCGGTTGGCTATAATTTCACGGAGATTTGCCTTTGCTGCTTCGAACTGGGCGAGATCGGATTCCTGTTTGGCGAATGCGATATCCAGGTCATTCCGGGATACCGTACCGGGTGTTTTGCTGGTTTCCAGGAGGCGTTCATACGTGGCTTTACTGGAAATGTACGGGGCTTCCTGCGATTTCAGGCGGGACTCGGCCGCTGCGAGCTGGGAATTGATCTCGGGAGCATCCAGTACTGCAAGTAGCTGGCCTGCCTTGACCTCGCTGCCTATATCCACTTTAAGGGTCTTAATAAAACTGTTGACCTTGGCATAGAGGTCCACTTCCTGGTAAGCCTTAAGTTCCCCCGGAATACGTATGCTGGAGGACAGGCTGTCTCTTTTGACGATAAAGGCTTCCGGTCCGTCAATACCCGTCGTGGCCCGGTCGCGGTTTTCGCCTGCATTTCCATGCCCGCAGGCCTGTAGTGCCAGGGCAATACATAAAGACAATAAGGTAATGGAACAGTTGGTACGTTTCATGGCATAACGGATAAAAGTAGAACGTAATATTTTTTTATGTGAGTAATGCATGTTTCTGTGTTTATTGCGCAAGTTTTGTATAGTGAATGCTCTCTTCGTCCTCGGGGTCCAGGGATACACTTTGCGTAGAGGCTTTTCCCTGTCCCCATGCAAAGGCCAGGGGAAGAACGAGCAATGCGGCGAAAGTAGATGCCACAAGTCCTCCGATAACGGCTCTTCCCAAAGGAGAGGACTGGTCCCCTGCGTCCCCTATGCCTATGGCCATGGGTATCATACCCACCACCATGGCAAGTGCGGTCATTACAATGGGGCGTAAGCGCAATGCGGCGGCCTGTTTGGCCGCGGTAAGGGCATCCCCGGACTCCATACGTATTTGTTCCGCATTGGTGATTAAAAGAACGGCATTGGATATGGAAACCCCTACGGACATAATGATACCCATATAAGATTGCAGGTTAAGGGTAGAGCCGCAGAGCATCAGCAATACCAGTGAACCCAGCAGTACCGCCGGTACGGTAGCCAATACGATGGCCGATACTTTGAACGACTGGAAATTGGCCGCCAGCATAAGGAATATGACGACAATGGCGACAATGAGCCCGTTTTCGAGACTTCTCATGGTTTCATCCATAGTATCACTCATTCCTATGAGGTCAACATTCAGCCCCCTGGGGAGCTCTCCGAGGGAAGCGATGGCTTTTTTTACGTCCCCCGCGGCACTTGCCAGGTCTTTGTGATCTGTATTTGCGGTAACCGTAAGTGTCGGCATAGCTCCTAGGTTATCGGTTTCTCCGTAACTGCGCCCTTCGGATAAAGTGGCAATGTCACCGAGTACCGGTCTCGAGGAATTTTCCAGGAGCGGGATCTCCAGTATTTGTTGCTGGTCCGTCATTTTATTTTCCGGAACCTGGACCTGCACACTGTAGCTGTACCCTGCCTTTTCATCGATCCATACATTTTTTTCCGTAAAACGGGAAGAAGAGGTGGAGGCTATGAGAGAGCGGGAAATGTCGCTGACATCAACGCCGAGTTGTGCGGCACGCACCCTGTCTATGTTGATGTTAATGGCGGGATAATCAATGGATTGCCCGATCTGTACATCTCTCAGGTAGTCTATCTGTTTCAGTATGCCTGCCATTTTCTTCGCATAGCGCTCATTGAGCTTTTTGTCCCTGCCAGAAAAACGGACTTCGATAGGGGTAGGTGACCCCTGGCTTAAAATTTTGTCAGTAAGTTCTATGGGCTCAAAAGACAATTTCATTTCGGGCGTCAATTTTCCGGCCATTTCCCTGACCCTGTCTTTCAGCACATCCAGATCGTCATGGCTTCCTTCTTTCAGGGCAACCTGTAATACGGATTCATGCGGCCCGGCTACCCACAGGAATATGGGGCTTATGGAAAACAGTTGCGGATGTAAGCCTACGTAAGCCGAAGTGATGGAAACATTTTCTTTGCCTACCAGGTCTTCAATACCCCGTATCAGTTTTATGGTTTCCCGTTCATTGCGTTCTATACGCGTTCCGTCCGGCATGCGGAGCCGTACCTGGAACTGTCCGCCGTTCACTTTGGGTAATACGTCACGCCCGATACTGTTCACGAGGATAACAGCAATAAGTCCTACCAGTACTATGTATCCCGTTACAATAATTTTGCGATAGGGAAGCATCCGGTCGATAAAACGCAGATAGCGCATACGGAGGCGTTCGAAACGACTGATTTTGCCGTCCCGGTTACTGTCTTCCCTTTCCACCAGCTCCGTTTTCTGATTCCAGGTATTGGTCTCGCTTTCGGCATCCAGGCCGGATTGCTGATATTCCTCGCTGTCCGTTAAAGGTTCCCCGCTCTTGTGATAATGGTGCTTCGTTTTCATCAGCCAGTTAGCCATTATGGGGACAAAGGTCTGTGCCAGGAAGTACGAAACGATCATGCTGAATCCTATGGACAGTGCCAGGGGAAGGAACAGGGAGCCGGGAATACCGCCCATGGTGAATGCCGGGGCAAATACAGCCAGTATGCAGAGCAGGATGAGCAGTTTGGGGAAAGCTATTTCCTTACAGGCATCCCAAATGGCCAGGGCTTTGGGTTTACCCATGTCCAGATGCTGGTGAATGTTCTCTATGGTTACCGTACTTTCGTCCACAAGTATGCCAATGGCCAGGGCCAGTCCGCTCAGGGTCATGATATTTATGGTTTGCCCGAAGAGGTTAAGGAAAAGTATGGCAGAAATAATGGATGTCGGGATCGTAAGGATAACGATAAGGGCTCCTCTTATGTCCCCGAGGAATAACAATACCATCAGACCGGTAAGCACAGCCCCTATAATCCCTTCATGGAGCAGGCTTTCTACGGAGTTCATCACGTAGGTAGACTGGTCGAACTCATAACTGAGGTGTACGTCTTCGGGGAGTTGCTGCTGTATCCTCGGGATGGCATTTTTCAGGTTTTGGGTGACTTCCCAGGTAGAGGCATCCGCACTTTTGGCGATGCTCAGGTATACGGAACGACGCCCGTTTACCAGGGCGTATCCGGAAGTGACGTCGGCACCGTCTTCAACAGTGGCTACATCTCTCAGGTAGATATTGTCTATTCCTCCTTTGAATAAAGGTATGTTTTCAAAGTCTTTGATAGACCTTATGGTTGTGTTTGCCGGGGTTATGTAGTTTTTATCCCCGATCCGGACATTCCCCGAGGGTGCAGTCTGATTGTTGAGCCGTAAGGCTTCTACGAGCTGGTCGGGTGTCATCTGGTGTTGCCGGAGTAATTCCGGATCGGCTTTGATGACCACTGTCCGTACGTTTCCGCCGAACGGAGGGGAAGACACCAGGCCGGGAATGGAGGTGAAGGTAGACCTTACATAAATATTGGCCATGTCCAGCAGTTCGTTGTTACTGCGTTGTTCACTGCTGAGCACCAGCTGTCCTATGGGGAGGGTGGAGGCATCGAACCGTATGATAAAAGGCGGATTGGACCCCGGTGGGAACGCGGCCTGTATACGATTGGAAAAAGCGCTTACCTCTGCAGCCGCCTGTGCCATATCCGTACCCGGGTAAAAGTTGATCTTCATCAGGGTAAGGCCCTGGATGTTTTTGGTTTCAATACTTTTTACCCCGTTTACGAAGAGAAAGATGTTGATGTAACTCTTTGCAAAAAAAGATTCCATCTGTTCGGGGGTATATCCTCCGAAGGGGTGGGAGACATAAATTACCGGCATATCCAGTTTCGGAAAAATGTCTATTTTAATATCGTTGACAGCTTTTATCCCGAAGAAGAAAAGGGTGACGACCAGGACAAGGATGGTTATCGGTTTTCGTAAGGCAAAGCGTATTAGATTCATATATTTTTAGATATAGGTGGGTTTATAACTGATCTTCGAACAAACCGAAATCTCCGGTTGCAGCCGCTTTTAGCAGGAGGGCCTGCCATACGTTGTTATAGGCGATATCCCTGTCGGTTTCTGCACGTACAAGGGCATAGAGGGCCTGGGTTACCGTGTTCAGGTCGGTAAGCCCGTTCTCATACAATACGGTTTGGCGGTGATAGGCTTCACGGGCCGCATTTACCTGTACCGGGGCTTCCTTGTAATTGTCCAGGGAGTTTCGGATCTTCTGTTCCGAATACTTTAATTGTGCTTCTATCTGTTGCCTTGCCTGTTCGTATTCATCGCGTAGTCCCCGGCTTAAATATTTCTGTGCCTTTACCCGTTGTGATCCGCGGAAAGGCTCGGTGATATTCCAGTTAATGCCGATTCCCAGTAGGTAATTAGCCCTTTTAGGTTCGATACCATCCCAGTAATTTCCAGTGAATGCTTCGTTGTCCGGCGTATAATTATGGAAAAAACCGGAGCCGCGCGTCTGTATTACCCCAACGAGATTAACGGAAGGTAAAAAGGAAGCCTTCAGGAATTTTGTCCGGGTATCGCTGTAGTTCACCCGGCTTTCGTACCATTGTAATACGGGGTGTGCAGCTGTTGCCCGGGATTCCCGGTCCAGTGTCATGGGAATCCTGGAAATGAACAGGGTATCGGGGATAAATTCGTCTGGCAGCACCCCCATTAACCTCGACAGGTTATTACTCTGCTCCTGTTCGTTGTCAATGGCTTTGGTGAGAGTTATCCTGGCATTAGAGTATTCGGCATTGGCCTGGAGAGAGTCCACACCTGCGATCAGTCCGCTCCTGGTCCTGGCTATTACAATATTGCGGAATGTCTCCGCCCGTTCCAGGTTTTTCCGGTACGAAAGTACGAGTTGATGTGCGGCAACGACCTGGAGATAGGTAGCTGCTACCTTTATCTTATGCTGAAAGATCTCCTGCTGCCAGTCTTTGGAATCGCGATCAGTCGCAGCTTCGGCAGTACGTGTTCGTTGCCTGGCCTTTCCAAAGGCAAATACTTCCCAGTTAAAACTGGCAAAGTAGAGGGAGCCGAAAGCAGCGTCCCAGTTTTCTTCTTCATATACCGGGCCGGATGAGGCCAGTCCGGAACCGCCGAAACCAAAAGACGGGCCATACAGCCCGTTTACAGTGCCATAATCGTTGCGTGCACCCACTGTTATATCCGGTAAATATGTTCTCCGGGCTTCTTTTTCCAAAGTGCCGGAAGCCTGGTAGTAAGCATTCTTTGCCTTGATACTTCCGTAGTTGTCAATGGCGAGAGAGACTGCTTCTTTGAGAGGCAGGACATCCTGTGCGTGAACTCCGGAAAGTATACAAAATGTTAAAAACAGGACAAACCTCGTTTTGTCCGGGAGATGAAACTTCTGCATCACAGCAAATAATTGATATTAGTTTAGTGCAGTAAATGAAAAGCATCATTCTGAAGCAAATTTGAAGTACCGGCCCATGAAGGGAATTTTTAGGAATTATTTATGAAATCAGGCAGGGACCGGGTCCTTAATGTTCCGCATTTCGATATCAGAGGCCTTACTCCCGGCCTTATTGTTAAAATGAATGACTAACGCGTGCCAGCCTTCGTTATAGCTATAGGTTACGGTGAAACTGTGAAGCTGGCATATCTGTTTTACTATGGATAGCCCGAGACCAATGCCCGAGTTACACTGGTCTCCCTTTTTAAAACGCATAAACAGTTCTTCCGTGGGAATTTTCGGGGGTGTCCCGGTATTCCGCATCACAAGGTGGTCCGGTGTAAGGAGCATTTCTATATTTCCTTCTTCATAATTATGCCTTATGGCATTGCTGAAGAGATTAGACAATAATATTTCGGCAAGTACGGGATGTATTTTCAGCAGTATCTTTTCGTCGAGCCTGGTGGTTATCTTTAATTTCTTTAACGAGGTACGCTCTTCATACATTCCCAGGACTTCTCTTGCGGAATTGCGGAAATCGAGCAGTTGAGAGGTCTCGAATTCATGATTCTCGAGTTTGGTGAGGAAAAGAAGGGAGCGATTGATACGAGACAGTTTGTCTATGGCCTTATACATTTCTTCTATAAGCCTGGCCTGGGATTCATCAATCCGTGTTTCCGTGAGCAACTCCATTTTACTTCGCAGTATGGCCAGGGGTGTCTGCAGTTCATGGGAAGCATTTTCACTGAACTCTTTTACCGAAGCATAATCCTCAATAGCCTTGTCGGTCATTTTTTTCAGGAACAGGTTGAGCTCTTTGAATTCTGTCGTATTGGTTTCCCGCAGTTCTAAAGTTGTTTTTCCTTTCAGGTTGAAATTTTTAATGGCTTTCATGGTATGGCGTAGCGGCGTAAAAATATATCTTGAAAGTATCCGGGCGCAGAGGAGGAGGGATATGATTATGAGCAGCATTTTCCAGAAAATGGAATGGAGCATCCCGGCCAGTATTTCACCTGATTTGGTGACATAATCAAAGGAGGATACCTGGTAATTATACCCTGCGATTTCGTAATAGGAAGTCACCCGGATCAGGCACTCTTTATTGCCGTTTTCTTCATTGTACTTGAAAGTTTCTTCTATACATACTTTGTCTTCCGGAAGGGGACCTTCAAAAGGGGTTATCTGAATAGGCCTTCCCTGGGTAAAATGATTGGTAGTATCGCCGGTCTGTATTTGCGAGGCAGCGCGATCATTGGCCCGGATCATCCTGTTTATTTCGGCCTGGTCCATGGCTTTTTTGATATTGCGGAGCCCTATGTACATGCTTATTGGTGTCACCAGGAACACCACACCGATAAACCATAAGGTTATTTTGTTGAGAAGTTTCATGTGGTAGTCGTATTGAACTTGTATCCCAGACCGTAAATGGTTTCTATATAATCCGCCCCGCCCAGGGCATTGATTTTTTTTCGAAGGTTCTTGATGTGCTGGTAGATAAAATCAAAATTGGGAAGATTATCCGTATGATCTCCCCACAGATGTGTGGCAATGGATTGCCTGGACAGCACCCGGTTTTTATTGACAATAAAATAATGCAGCAAATCGAATTCTTTCGGAGTTGTATCCAGTTTGGAATCACGGACAAAAATCTCCATGGTGTTTATGTTCAGGGTGATTTCGTTACAGGTCAAAAGACTGGCCCCTTCCGTTTTTTTCCTGCGGTACACGGCGCGGAGACGTGCGTGGAGTTCCGGGAGGTGAAAAGGTTTGGTAATATAATCATCTCCTCCGCTGTCCAGCCCGGCTATTTTATCATCCAGCGCATCCTTGGCGGAAACGATGAGAACACCGCTCATTATTTTTTCATGCTGCATGAACCGGAGCAATTCCAGTCCGCTTCCGTCCGGTAACATAATATCCAGCAGTACACAGTCATAACTGTAAAACAGCAGCTTTTCACGGGCGCTGTCGATGCTGTCGGCATGTTCACAGACAAATCTTTCGCTGACGAGGAAATCGTGAACACTTTCCGAAAGCTCTTTGTTGTCTTCTACGATGAGTACTTTCATCTGTTTATTTTTTGTTGTTTTTCAACGGTCAGATGTAACCCCTGCCTACCGGCTGGCAGGTTTGATGACCAAAATAATCATACCCTTGTGAGTCTAAAGATTCTTTTAGTCATGTTGGTTTCATGAGACATGGATCTGATTTCATAAAACACAGGCACTAAATATCTACAGAAAAACAAGGTTTGTATATACGATCAGAAGGATTGTCGCAGTAATTTCAGGAGAATAAAGTTAAGCCAAAAAAAAATACCGGAGAGAAAAAGTACGTATTTATGGGAATGTTTTATTAAATGGCATCTCTTATTGTTATTTTTCGAAAAAAACAGCGGGTTGTTTTTTCAAAAATTAAAGTAAGGAGCATGATTTTTTATGAAAAATGATGAATTAAACATTAAAAAAGAATAGAGTTTTTTGTAGTTTTAGAACCGGAAAACATAGCTGTAAAACAGGGTTATCCATTGAACAAAGCTAATTCAAATAATTTAGTATCCTTAATAAGGCAGGGAGACGAGAAGGCTTTTGAAACCCTTTACCGTCTTTATGCCAATAACCTGTTTATTATAGCCAGGTCTTATCTCCGTGACGATTTTTCTGCAGAAGAGGTAGTGCAGGGTATTTTTATAGCCATCTGGGATAAAAGAAATGAAATCCATGTTAAGGGCAATGTGGGAGGATATTTATTTAAGATGACTAAAAACAGGTGCCTTGACATTCTTCGCAAGCCCCGTAAAATAGTTTCAATGGAGGAAGAGGCTGTTCTTCTGGAAGATGCAATTAATTTTAAGGCATTGCAGGACAGGGAAGCTTCTTTTTTACTGGAGGAAGAGCTGGAAAAACGCATTGAAGAAGCCGTTGAACTATTGCCGAAAACCTGCAAAAAAGTCTTTCTTAAAACCAAAATGGATGGCCTTAATTACAGGGAAACCGCAGAGGAACTTCATATATCGGTAAAAACGGTGGAAAGCCATATGACCAAGGCCCTCAAACATATGCGCTTTCATTTAAGGGAATTCATGTCCTGTTTTCCTTTTTTCGGGTAATCGGCTATTCAGGCCCTTATCGCATTCAATCCCATAATTCTTATTGAGATAATCAACTGTTCCGGTTGGTATGGAACCGGATTTTGAACATGTTTTTTTATTTTGTTAAAAAAGGTGTGTTTTTATTATGAATAAGAACAAAATATAAAGATGAAACTTTTTTATCGGAAAATTTCACACAAAAACTCAGGGTATCCCTTTTTTTTAACGTCTTATTAATACAAGCTTAACATTTTATTGTGGTATGGAAGAGAAAACTTTAGTGAAATATATAGAGAACCGGCTGGAATATGATGAAAAACAATTGGTTATTGAATGGATAAATGCTTCGGATGAAAACCAGGAACATTATAACATGCTGAAAGCAAAACATACTGTCTCCGCGTTTAACGACCCGTTGCTCGATGTCGACAAGACATATGCCGTAATAAAAGAAAGGCGCAAAAAACGGAGAATAAAAGAAGCATTACGGTCATGGTTGCCTGTAGCGGGAGTTCTGGTTATCGGATGGCTTATGTATGATTTTTTCAATTCACCGGAGACAACTAAGAGCGGAATTGTCGACAATGTAGAAACGGGAATAGTTGAAGAAGTCACTCCGAAAGGAGTTAGCCGGGCAGTTACACTCCCCGACGGAACAGAAGTGGTTCTTAATGTAGATAGCAGGTTACGGTATTCCGGGGCTTTTCAGGGTAGTTTGAGAGAGGTATTCCTGACCGGAGAGGCTTATTTTGAAGTAAAAAGGGATACTTCCCGGCCGTTTGTCGTACATGCCGGGGATATGAATGTAAAGGTCCTGGGAACATCTTTTAATGTGCGTTCCTATTCCGAAGATGAAGATACCCGGGCAACCCTGGTGGACGGATCGGTAGAAATAGAAAGTGCTTACGGGGTTCCGGTAAGGCTGGAACCATTACAGACGGCTTTACTGGACAGGCAGGATAGGCGTATTGAGATAAAACGTGTTTCGGCGGAAGAAGCGGTTTCCTGGAAAGAAGGGAAGCTCATTTTTAGGGAAACTCTCATGGAAGATGTATTGGAAGACCTGGAGCGCAGGTATGATGTGGAATTTGTTATTCGGTCCGAAGTACTGTATAATTACCAGTATACCGGGACTTTTGATAACCTGAATATTGATGAAGTACTCCGGGTGTTAAAGATATCATCACCTATTCATTATAAAAAGGAAGGTAAAAAAATAATCTTGAACTAAGATAAAAATAAAGAAGAAGGTGCGGCAACACCTTCTTCCTGTTGAGTGTTTAATTAAACTAAAACCAGTCTTGTTTTAATCTAAAAACGTTTAAAAGTATGAAAAAAAATTATCGTTTTAAATCGTTTTACAGGCATTCCCATCCCGGTTCGGGAAAGGTACCGGTAAAACAAATGATCAGGATTATGAAGATCTATGTTGTATTGGTATGTCTGACTCTTGGGGAATTATTTGCAACAAACATCCGCGCGCAGAATATTTCTTTACGGATGGAACAACAAAATCTGTCCGAAGCGCTTGCTGCAATTGAGCAGAAAACAGATTATCATTTCTTCTACAATGCCCGTTTGGTAGATGTTTCCAAAAAAGTGAGTATTAATGTAAGCGATATGAAACTGGAGGAGGCTTTGACACAGTTACTTCACAATGTTAATATCGATTATAAGTTGGTAAAAGACCAGATTGTACTTTTTCCGAAGGGAGATACTTATGTGGTGAAAATGGTGGAGGAGCTCATTAAAGAAATTGAGGAGAAAAATTCACGAAAGGAAATAGAAAGGGTTAATCTGTTGCTTGAAAAAACCGCAAAAGGTTTAAACAGTGTAATGCAGAACATGGTGCGCGGTACAGTAACCGATCAGGACGGTATTCCCTTACCGGGAGTTAATATAGTTGTTAAAGGGACTACAACGGGAACCCAAACCGATTTCGACGGAAAATATACTATTGCTGCAAATCAGGGCCAGGTACTTGTTTTTTCTTATGTGGGACAAAAGACAACTGAGATTACCGTGGGATCTTCCGGGGTCGTGGATTTACAGATGGAAGAAGATGCCCAGGCACTGGAAGAGGTTATTGTAGTGGCGTATGGTACGGTGAAGAAAGAATCATTCGTAGGTTCGGCAACTCAAATTAACACTGAAAAACTGGAAGGAAGGTCCCTGACCAATGTTTCCCAGGCACTGGAAGGAGCTTCCCCCGGAGTACAATTTACCCCATCCAGTGGACAACCGGGAAGTAGTCCGGAAATAAGAATTCGAGGTTTTAGTAGTGTGAATCTTACTAATGAGCCTATTTATGTAGTAGATGGAGCAATATTTACCGGAGATATTGCTAGTCTGAATATGAATGATGTAGAGAGTTTTACTATTCTTAAGGATGCGGCATCTACCTCTCTGTATGGTGCCGGTGCAGCTAATGGGGTAGTTATGATAACAACTAAAAAGGGAAAAAGTGGAAAAAGCCGCTTTACATTGGATGTCAGTCAAGGGATTACTCAACGTTCTATTCCGGAATATAACAGGGTTAATCCGAAACAATATTACGAAGGGATGTGGGAAGCGTTACGCAACAGCAATGCTCTTCCCGGCGACCCGGATATAGAAGCAGCCAATCAGTTTGCAAGTGAGAATATATACAAAAACAATTTCCTGGGTTATAATCCTTTTGATGTCCCGGGGGATCAACTTGTGGGCCTGGATGGTAAAATAAATCCGAATGCTAATGTTATTTATGATGATTTGGATTGGCAAAAGGAATTGTTTAAAACAGGATACAGGAGTAATATAGATTTTTCATATCAGGGAGGAACTGAAAAAACAGATTTTTTTGCATCGATAAACTATCTCAAAGAGTCTGCCTATGTAATCAATTCGAATTTTGAACGTATTTCTGCGAGGTTAAATATTAACACACAACCATTTGACTGGTTTAAAACAGGCCTGAATATCGCAGCATCCAATTCAGTTTCCGACCAAGCGGTAGATGGAACTACCAGAAACACTTCCTTGGTTAATCCTTTCCGTACTACCAGAGCCATAGGGCCTATATACCCTATTTATCAACACGACCCCGTTACGGGAGAATACATACTAGATGATGCCGGGAAAAGGATGTACGATCATGGTGACGGTGATCAAATAAGAGGTCCCGGGGCTACTCCGGGAAGGCATCCTATCCAGGAGAACCTGCTCAATATTGACCGTGACAAGAACTTCAATATTAACACGAGGGGATATGCAGACTTTTACTTCTGGAAAGATTTTACTTTTACTACCAACCTCGCCTTTGACAAACGTTTTCATACAAATAATGACTATTGGAATAATATAGTGGGGGATGCTGCTCCTGCAGGAAGGGCCAGAAAAACTGCCTTTAATGTTCTCGGAGTTACATTTAATCAGTTGTTGAGGTATAGCACCTCTATAGATGAGCATAATATTGAAGTGCTTGCAGGACACGAAAGCCGTAAACGGGAAGTGGACCAGATCGCGGGAGGCAGGCGGAATCAGATTGTGGATGGTAATATTGAGTTCAGTAATTATGTAGATATAACAGAGCTTTCTTCTTATTTCCGGGAATTTAACAGGGAAAGTTTCTTTTCCCGGGCAAATTACGATTATGATAATAGATATTATGTATCCGGCTCTATCCGTACCGATGGTTCAAGCCGCTTCCATTCCGATCGCCGTTGGGGTACATTCTGGTCTGTGGGAGGTGCCTGGAGGTTGTCTAATGAAAAATTCCTGAAGAATGTCAGCTGGATAGACCAATTGAAACTTAGAACATCTTACGGAGAAGTAGGAAATGACGGGGGCGACATCCATACCGGAACTTCCGGGCTTTCGTTTTTTGCTTTCCGCTCTTTGTACGAATTAGGAGATAACAACGCTGCTGAAGCAGGTATAACACAACAATTGACTTCTGGTAATCCGGACTTAAAATGGGAGGCTAATGCTCAAACCGATGTAGCATTGGAATTCAGTTTCTTTAACGGCAGACTTTCCGGTGAAATAGAATATTACAACAGAACCACCGAAGATCTTATTTTTGAACGACCGGTTCCCGTCTCTGCTGGGTTTGAAAATATCCTCGAAAATATCGGGGACATGTATAACAGAGGTGTGGAAATAACTCTTGGGGGAAATATCATACGGAATGATAATTTTAATTGGCGTCTTGATGTTAATGCCTCTACTATAAAAAACCGGATTACAAGATTACCTCAGGAAGAGATAATTAATGGAACTAAAAAACTAATGGTAGGAAAATCCATATATGATTTTTGGTTGCGCCAGTGGTATGGAGTTGACCCGGCTGACGGGGCACCCCTTTTTATATGGGATCCTGAAACGTTGGATACAGATGAATATCAACAACCATTGCAAGACTCTGATGTCAGGGAAGTGAATGGCAGGTTGGTAACAACTAACCAAAACAAAGCGCTATTTGACTATTCCGGTACTTCTATCCCCGATGTATTCGGTAGCATTTCCAACGTTTTCAGATATAAAGGACTAAGTCTTACAACCCTGTTTACTTATCAAATTGGAGGAAAGACATACGATTCGAATTATCAAAGTATTATGAATGCAGGAGAATATGGGAGTGCCTGGAGCACAGATATTCTTAAACGTTGGCAACAACCAGGGGATATAACGGACGTTCCCAGAGTTGGTGTAGATGGAGCCCATAGGAATGCTGCTAATGCAGGTACCAGTAGTAGATGGTTGGTAGATTCGGATTTTATTGCACTGCGACAAGTAAATTTAGCCTATAATTTTCCTGACCATTTGGTAGAAGCCTTGGGGGTTGACGGTTTACGTATTTATATGAACGGAGAAAATCTTTTTGCAATTACGAAACGTAAAGGACTGGAACCAACACAGAACTTTAATGGTACTACACAAAACAGGTTTACCCCGGCAAGGGTATTGACATTCGGACTTAATGTACAATTTTAAAACATGACCATTATGAATTCTACTATAAAGAAAATATGTATGTCACTTATGGCAGCTATTGCTTTCAATGCCTGTAGCGATGACCATCTTGAAACGTTTCCTACAGAACAAGTCGACTCGGAATCTGTCACCTCTACTACAACTAATCTTATGGCTGCGATTAACGGTATTCACCGTTTGTTATATGTAAGACAGCAAGATTCTCAGGGACAGGGAGGTATCGGAGGAACCATGATAATCACAGATATTCTGGGAGAAGATGTGGTGTTTAATAGTACTGGCCTTGGTTGGTACGTACAGGAATATCAATGGAACAGGCATAGAGATGAAACCAGCTCGACAAACAGGTATCCTTATTACTTTTATTATCGTTTAGTGAGTAATGCCAATGTAGTTATCAATGGCGCGCATCTGGCCGAAGGACCAGATGCAGAAAGAGATGCAGCCAAGGGACAAGGGTTGTTGTACAGGGCTTTTTCCTTTTTTCAGCTGGTCCAGTTCTATGCAGATCGTTATGTTCCCGGAGCGAATAACAATCAGTTGGGAATCCCATTAAGAATTGAAGCCAACAGTGAACCATTGGCGAGAAGTTCAGTGGAAGAAGTATACTCACAAATCAATGCGGACATAGATGAGGCAATTTCTCTTTTGGACGTATACTCAAAACCAAATAATTCTCATTTGGGACTCAGTGTGGCACATGGGCTTAAGGCAAGGGTAGCCCTTGTTCAGGGAAATTATTCACTGGCTGCTCAGCATGCCGCAATAGCTAAACAAGGGTATATACTGATGTCTATGGAAAACTATCAGTCGGAATTTAATAATTATAATAATTCTGAATGGATGTGGGGAAGTCATATTGTAGATGAACAAAGTATGGGATTTGCAAATTTTGGAGCTTATATGTCCAGAAATTTCAGCTCTACGAGTATCAGGACTAACCCTATGTCAATCAATAGCGCACTGTACGATCAAATTCCGGGATCGGATGTTCGTTCGAAATTGTGGGATCCCAGTGGGGAACATGAAGATTTGGGACTGCCTTCTAATTTTGTAAGATATCCTTATACAAATCAAAAATTTATAGCAGTTTCGACATCAGACAGCCGTATGGATGTTCCCTATATGCGTGCAGCAGAAATGTATCTTATAGAAGCAGAGGCACTTTCTTATATTAATGAAGGACAAGCGAGAGAGGTTTTGTATGAACTGGTCTCTTCCCGTGATCCGGAATATGAATTATCTACAAATTCCGGAGAAGCTTTGAAAGAAGAAATTTATCTTCAGAGACGTATTGAACTTTGGGGTGAAGGATTTAGGTTCTATGATCTGAAACGTTTAAATAAACCATTGGATAGAAACGGGGCTAACCATAATAGCAGTTTGGTGGGAAACCTATTTGATGTACCAGCCGGAGGAAAACTTTGGACTTGGTTAATTCCCCGAAGAGAGCTTGATTCTAATCCATTAGTAGAGCAGAATCCTTTGTAATATTAAAAATGTATTGTACTGACAATATAGATCCAGGATCAAAAATAAAAATGATTTGCTAGGCACTTTCAGAAGTAAGCCCATTTCCTAAAAAATAAACGACGAACTCAGGTGATTGTAGTATAAATCATCTGAGTTTTTTCTTTTTTAAGGGTAATTCCAGTATTTTTAGGGGCTTATCGTGATAGAAAGGCATAGGTGTCCCTTTATTTTTGATTTTGTTTAAAGTCTGTCAGGTGGCTTGTTTGTGTTGTTACCTGGTGTAAGGCTCCCTAAAAAACGAAGCGTTATAAATTATAAAAACGTTTAAATTTAGGGTAATGAAAAAAACACGACACACCGAAACACAGATCATCAAGATCTTAAAGTCCCAGGAAGCCGGACAGTCTGTTACAGACCTCTGTTGGGAGCATGGCATCAGCCAGGTCACTTTTTATAACTGGAAGAGTAAATTTGGAGGTATGGATGCCAACCAACTCAAGAAAATGAAAGAGATGAAGGCAGAATGGTTTACTATGATCGTTTTAGATCCAAGACAGAAGATCAACAGATCATAGATGAATTAGAAAAATTGGCCGAAGCTTATCCTACTTATGGTTTTAAAAAGATGTTTTACTTGTTACGGGCCAAAGGCTATCTGTGGAACCATAAGCGAGTTTATGGGGAATGAGCCTCAACATGCGGTGAAAACGTAAGAGAAGGCTCCCTGCCCGTGTCAAAATACCTCAATCTTACCTGTGGACTGTAATATTACCTGGAGTATGGATTTTATGCAGGATACCTTGATAAGGGGGAAGAGTTTTAGAACATTTAATGTGATTGACGACCATAACAGGGAAGCTCTTATGATAGGGATTGACACTTCTTTGAGTGCCCGGCGTATTGTACGGGATCTGGATAAACTCATTCAGTGGAGGAGCACCCCTCAAGTGGTAAGGGTGGATAATGGCCCTGAGTTTACTTCAGCTGTATTTGACTCCTGGGTGGATATTCCGTCGATACTGACCCCCGTACCGGGGATGTTGACCCCTTAGAAGATTTTGGT
>NZ_RJTM01000129.1 GCF_003725735.1 Sinomicrobium pectinilyticum
GACTTTACTCCTTTTTTACGTTAAGATTATTTTATCTCTTATCCATTATTCACGTTAATTACTTTATATCTGGTGGACAAAGAAATACTGAAAAAACCAATTTTATATTTGTCTGATTTTTTTGAACGCAACAAAAATCTGTATTACGATAATCTTACCCGGGTTCGAACTCACAATGACATAAAGCAATGGCTAAAGTTTTTTTTGGTTGGTGTTATAGAAACCGCACAAAGCGGGGTTAAAACTTTTGATGATATTCTTAAATTGAAACAACAGGCAGAACTCGATATTCAAACATTAGGCTCAAGAGCGAAGAATGCACATAAAGTGTTGCAATATTTATTTAAGCATCCCCTGATTGAGGTCAATAAAATTCATGAGATTTTGGATGTCTCAAAACGAACTGCATACAATTTAATTAACGACCTTGAAACCTTAAATATCTTAAAGGAAATTACAGGCAGCAAACGCGATAAACTCTATGTATTTGATCGTTATTTAAAACTGTTTGAATAAGATCGTTTAAGCTCAACTGGTCCTCGTTCGAGTGCCGTGGAAACGAATACCTATAATAAAAAAACGTTTGTAATGCGCTATAAAGAAGCCCCTCCCCTATATTCCCTCCCCCCGATATTCCGACAGAAAAATTCAAAAATAAATGAGAAAAATGTGATGCATTGAACTTACTGAACTAATGTTGAAAAAGAGGCTGGAGAGAGCCTGATAACTTTCCTTTTTGCTGACACTCCGGACAGGCCCGGATTATACTTCATCTTATTGTTTTCGCAGGGTATCAAAACAACGAGTTTGCCGGATCGACCATGATACCACAGGATGGTATTTCTAATGAGGAAAGTAATTTTATCATCATAAAAAGTGTATCAAATACGCTTTACAACTTTGAAGCATAAGAAACCTCACACAAAGTGACATTAAACAGACCTCATGTTTATAAAAAAACATTTTGAAGAATTTGAACCGGGAGAACGCCGGGAGACCCTGGGCAGGACCATTACAGAGACCGATATCGTAATGCATGCCGGCCAGACCGGGGATTTTTTTCCTCACCATATGGATGAAGAATGGTGTAAAACACAGCCTTTTAAACAGCGTATTGCCCACGGTACATTGATCTTTTCCGTGGCAGTAGGCATGACCGCCGGGGTGATCAATGAAGTGGCCATGACCTATGGTTACGAGCGCCTGCGATTTACCAAACCGGTATTTATCGGGGATACCATTCGGGTGAAAGTGACCATTAAGGACAAAAAAGACCATAAAAAACCGGAATACGGGCTGATCACGGAACTCGTAGAGGTCTTCAACCAGAAGGACGAGCTGGTGATGTTGTGTGAACATATTTTATTGACAGAAAAGAAAAACCGGGAATAAGCTATGGCTAAGAAAGTATTGAAAGGAATGACCTGGGGGCATAGCCGCGGCATAGTGCCTTTGCAGGCTTTTGCGCAGCGGTTCAACCAGCTTTACCCGGACATTGAAGTGCAATGGAGGCAGCGGACATTGCAGGAATTTGCCGATTACCCCATCGAAAAACTGACCGAAACCTATGACCTGCTCATCATAGACCATCCCTGGGTAGGCTGTGCTGCAGCCACAAATTGTGTGCTTCCCCTCGATGAGCACCTGTCCCGGGAATACCTGGACAACCAGGCGGAAAACCAGGTAGGAGGCTCGCATGACAGTTACCGGTACGGGGGCCATCAATGGGCCCTGGCCATCGATGCGGCAGCACCGGTGCCGAGTTTCAGGAAAGACCTGCTGGATGAAAACGGGCAGCAGGTGCCTGCTTCCTGGACAGAAGTGATGGAACTGGCCCGGATGGGTAAGGTGGCCGCGCCGGCCATTCCCATTGATCTGCTCATGAACTTCTATATGTTCTGCCAGGTACACGGACAAGAGCCCTTTCAGCAAAAGGAACAGGTCATAGATCGCAAAACCGGGTTGAAGGCTTTGCAGACCATGAAGGAGTTTTACAGCCTGCTGGACCGAAGGATGTTCGATGCCAATCCTATCCGGGTAGCGGAGATGATGTCCATGACCAATGACTTCTGGTACTGCCCGTTTGCCTATGGTTATTCCAATTATTCCCGGGATGGATACAGCAAATACCTGCTTACTTACGGGAACCTGGTTTCTTTTGACGGTACGAAAAAATTAAGAAGTACGATCGGAGGCACCGGACTGGCGGTATCTGCTTTTAGTGCGTTTAAGGAAGAAGCTTTGTTGTTTGTGGAAATGATAGTGTCAGAGACCAACCAGTCTACCGAATATGCACTGAACGGAGGACAGCCCGGCCACCGGAAAGCCTGGATCGATGAGCGGACGAATTACATCACCCGCAATTATTTCCGGAACACACTGGAATCCCTCGATGAATCCTATATGAGGCCGAGGTACCATGGCTATCTGCACTTCCAGGACCATGCCGGCGATCCCATCAGGGATTATATGATGGGTGAAGGAAGCCCTCAACAAGTACTGGAAACTATCGATAGCATATATCAGGAAAGCCAAATGGTAGCCCAAAATGAGCGATAAAGGAGCCTCCCCAAATAACCCATTGCCATTAAAGGGTGTACTGGTACTGGAGTTTTGCCAGTACCTGTCCGGACCATCGGCCGGTTTAAGACTGGCCGACCTGGGAGCCCGGGTCATTAAGATCGAAAATCCGGGGAAAGGAGATCTATGCCGGATACTCCCTATCAAAAACCGGTGGGTAGGAGAAAATTCACTGCTTTTCCATACCATCAACCGGAACAAGGAAAGTTATACTGTCAACCTGAAATCTCCCGAAGAACTGGCTGAGATCCTCGAACTCATCCGCCAGGCAGATGTAGTGATGCATAATTTCCGCCCCGGCGTGATGGAAAAACTCGGGTTGGGCTATGAGAAGCTGAAAGGCCTTAATCCCGGACTGGTTTATGCGGAGATCAGCGGATATGGCAGCCGGGGACCCTGGGTAAAAAAACCGGGACAGGACCTTTTGCTTCAGGCCATGACCGGATTGATGTATGCAAGCGGGGACCGGCACGATCCTCCGGTACCATTCGGATTGGCCATAGGAGATATCCTTTGCGGGGCACAGATAGTGCAAGGTATACTGGCAGCTTTGGTAAGCCGGAACAGGAGCGGTAAGGGAGCCAAAATTGAACTGAGCCTTTTTGAGTCCCTGCTGGATTTTCAGTTTGAGTTGCTGACCACCTATTTTGCCGGCGGACAAAGGCCATTGCGGTCAAAGGTGCAGAATGCACATCCGTTACTGGGAGCTCCTTACGGGATCTACGCCACCCGGGACGGTCATATGGCGATAGCCATGGTGCCTTTGAAAACATTGGAAGAAGCCCTTGGTTGTAAGGCTTTGGGACGTTTTACCCAGGAGATGGTTTTTACCCACCGGGATAAGATCAAAAAAGTGCTGGCAGATCACCTGGCTTCAGATAACACCGCTTTTTGGTTGGCCGGAATGAGAGAAAAAGGACTGTGGGCCATGGATGTGAAAAACTGGAAAGCCTTAAAACAGGAAGCCGGATATAAGCATATGAAACTGGAACAAAAGGTCCGGCTGCCGGATGGACAGCCTGTTCTCACCAACCGATGTCCCATCCGGATAGATGGAAAACGGCTGGTCTCCGATCGTCCGGCCCCGGCGTTGGGGACCGACAGCGAAAAGATCAGAAAAGAGTTTAACCTGTTTAAGGCCACCACATGAGTTTGTTAAAAGATATATTGGTCATTGACTTTTCACAGTTTTTGTCCGGACCTTCGGCGAGTCTGAGACTGGCCGATCTGGGAGCCCGTGTCATCAAGGTAGAGAAGCCGGAGACCGGAGATATCTGCAGGCAGCTGTATGTGTCCGAAGTAAAAGTGGCGGGAGAGTCTACCATTTTCCATACGATCAATCGCAACAAGGAGAGCTTTACGGCAGATCTCAAAAATGAAGCGAATAAAATTCAGGTCCGGCAGCTGATCGCAAAGGCCGATGTGGTCATGCATAATTTTCGCCCCGGTGTCATGGACCGTTTGGGGTTTTCTTATGAAGCCGTAAAGGCCATCCGCCCGGAGATCATTTATGCGGAGATCAGCGGGTACGGAGAGGACGGGCCCTGGAAGGATCTGCCGGGCCAGGACCTGTTATTGCAGGCATTGACCGGGTTACCCTATTTGAACGGGGAAAGTGACAAAGCGCCTACTCCCATGGGGATTTCGGTAGTGGATATCCTGGCCGGAACCCATCTGACCCAGGGGATTCTGGCAGCACTGTACCGCCGTGATCAAAACGGAGAAGGGGGATTAGTACAGGTGAGCATGCTGGAATCGGCAATGGACTTCCAGTTTGAAGTGTTTACCACCTTTCTGAACGATGGAGAAGAATTGCCCCAAAGAAGCCGGACCAACCATGCCCATGCCTATGTGGCCGCCCCGTATGGAGTTTATGCTACGGCCGATGGTTACCTGGCATTGGCCATGGGCAATATTCAGGTCCTGAAAGAGCTGCTGGTCTGCCCGGAACTGGGGGAATTTACCGATCCCGGGGAATGGTTTGACCGCAGGGACGAGATCAAAACCATATTGGCCCGGCACCTGGAGCCCAAAAGCACGGCCTATTGGCTGGGGATTCTGGAACCTGCCGATATCTGGTGTGCCCGGGTGCTGGATTTTGACAGCATGCGGGCAGAGGAAGGTTACCGGGTGCTGGAAATGGAGATGATGGTAAAGACCACAAAAGGCCATGAACTCAAGACCACCCGCTGCCCCATCCGGGTCAATGGACAGCTGCTGACCTCCCCGCAGGGAGCTCCTTTCCTGGGAGAGCATAATGACGCAATAGCGCAGGAATTCGGACTGAAGTAAACCACTGTGCACTTGAAATACAAATGTATACATCAGACTGAAAATCTTGTTTGCCACGGATACACGAAGAATGATCAGACAACCCATAATATATTCGTGTATCCGTGGCCAAAGTTTATAGAAACTAAAGTAACAGCAATGCTCCCGATAGCTATCGGGAGCAGGGTTTTAACCTTTAATTTGATCATAAACCAGAAGTGAAAACCATAGATACACATATCCATATCTGGGATTTTGAAAAAGCGAGCTACAGTTGGCTGGAAAATGATACCAGTTTGCTGAACCGGACCTATGCCATCGGCGAACTGGAGAAAGAGCGAAAAGAGGCCGGTGTGGATGCAGGTGTCCTGGTACAGGCAGCCAACAATTTCGAAGATACGGACTGGATGCTGGAAGTGGCCGAAAAGACGGACTGGATCCGGGGTGTGGTAGGATGGTTGCCATTGACAGATCCGGAAGCTACGGAACGTGCTTTACAGGATAAATACCTGGTCAACCCTTATTTCAAAGGCGTACGCCACCTGATCCATGACGAGCCCGATGCCCGGTGGCTGCTACGGGAAGAAGTGATCGAAAGCCTCCGTATCCTGGCCCGGCACCATTTAACGTATGACCTGGTGGGGATCTTACCGGAGCATATCAGCACGGCGCTCAGGGTAGCCGAAAAAGTACCTGACCTGAAAATGGTCTTTGATCACCTTAACCAGCCGCCCATACAGAAAGGAGAGCGTTTCGGGAAATGGGGGGAATTGATCCGGCAGGCCTCCGCACACCCCAACTTCCACGCCAAGATATCGGGAATGGGAACGACCTCCGGTAAATCCGGTACATGGGACAGGCATGATATTGTTCCGTATGTCGAATTTGTTCTGGATGCATTCGGTGTGTCCCGTTGTTTTTGCGGAGGAGACTGGCCCGTTTCTTTGCTGGCCGGGAGTTATTCCTATAGCTGGACGCGCTACCGGGAGGCGATACGCTTATTGCTGCACGAAAAGGAACAGGAGAAGGTCTTTTATGAAAATGCCCGGATATTTTATCAGTTAAGCCCTAAATGATCAGAAGATGAGTGTTATAGGAGGAGTGATGTTTCATGCGGTAGGTGCTTCCTTTGCCGCATTGTGTTATACCCCGCAGAAGAAGGTGGAACAATGGTCCTGGCAAACGTATTGGCTGGCACAGGCTTTTATATGCTGGTTCCTGTTGCCCATTGTAGTCGCATGGCTGACCATACCTCAGCTCATGACCGTCTTACAGCAGGCGCCGGCAGATGCCATGTGGAAGACATTTGGTCTCGGTATGGCTTACGGGATTGGCGGAACCGCATTTGGTCTGGCTATCCGGCACATGGGGTTCTCTCTGACCTATGCTATTTCTATCGGGATCAGTTGCGTGATAGGCACCCTGTTGCCTCCTTTTGTCAAGGGAGAATTGATGACCGTAATGCGGCAGCAGGGGGCGGAATGGATTGTCATCGGTATGGTTCTGGGGGTGTGGGGAATTGCCTTGTGTGGCCTGGCAGGACGGTACAAGGAACTGGACCTCGCCAGATCCCTGAAATCGGCAGACAGTTCTTTTTCTGTTGTCAAAGGGCTTCCGCTTTGCCTGTTGGCCGGGGTGTTGTCTGCTTTGTATGGATTTTCCATAGATCAGGGACAGCCTATTGCCGATGTGGCGGTAGCGTATGGTGCAGGTAATTTCCAAAGCAATGTGATCTATATTTTTTCCAATACCGGAGCCTTTGTGACCACCCTTGTTTATTGTGTTTTTCTGCATCGCAAAGAGGGAACTTTCAGGGAATTTGTCCGCAAGGGAGGCACACCTCTTAAACTAAATTATGTGTTTGCCATCATCACCGGGATGCTGTGGTACTCGCAGTTTTTCTTTTATGGATTGGGACATGTGAGAATGGGAGATTATAAATTCACCAGCTGGGCGATCCATATGATCATGCTGGTACTGTTCAGTACCGTAGCGGGACTGGCCCTGAAGGAATGGGTGCATGCCAGAGGAAAAACCATTCGGGCTCTGGTTATGGCCCTGGTGGTCCTGGTGGCGGCAGTGCTGGCCCTGACGGTGGGGAATTCAATTGCCGGTTAACTTAACACCAGTGCCTCCCGATGCGTCGGGACAGGTATTGCAAAAGACTAAGAAACTGTTTAGATTTCATCTTCCGGTTTTTTGTGTTGTAGTAAATTATCGTATAGTTCTTATGTGCCCCCTACAAACAAAATCGTCACTGCGAGCGAAGCACGGCAGTCTCTTGGCAGGTTTGCGCCTGCCTTTGGGGGAGTGTGCCAGCCTCCTTGAGATTGCCACACCCTGCTTATCGCAGGGTTCGCTCCCGATAGATATCGGGTGACGCTTTTTGATTGTGGTTTTGGGATATGCCCAAATCAATACTATAAAAGTTTAAACAGTTTCTAAAAAAATATGATGGAACAAAAACCGGAAATACAGATCATCGGAGCGGGAGGAATTGTAAAAGATGCTCACCTGCCGGCTTACCGGATAGCCGGGTACCGGGTCGGGGGGATCTTTGATCCGGATACTGAAAAAGCCCGGAAGTTAGCCGGCCAGTTTAACATTACCAGGGTACACTCCCGATTGGAAGATCTGATCCGGCATGCGGATAAAAGGACGGTTTTTGATGTGGCGGTGCCCGGAAATGCCGTGTTGTCCGTATTGGAACAACTCCCTGATGAAACGACAGTGCTGATCCAAAAGCCCATGGGCAATACACTGGAAGAAGCCCGGGCCATCCTGGACTGTTGCCGCAAAAAACGCCTGAAGGCAGGGATCAATTTCCAGCTTCGCTATGCCCCGTTTGTTGTCAGGGCCAGGGAGATGGTTGACACGGGCGTTATCGGGGACCTCTGTGACCTGGAAGTCAATGTGAATGTATTTACCCCCTGGAACCTCTGGACTTTTCTCAATGACCTGCCAAGAGTGGAGATCCTTTACCACAGCATTCACTATATCGATCTGATCCGTTCCTTTTTGGGTAATCCGTCCGGTATGTATGCCAAAACCACCAAACATCCCAAAATGGCCCGGTTGGCCTCTGTCCGCAGCAATATTATCATGGAGTACGGCGATATGATAAGAGCCAACATCCTGACCAACCATACCCACGAATACGGTCTGAAACACCAGCATTCCTATATCAAATGGGAAGGAACCCAGGGAGCCATTCGTATTGAAATGGGCTTGCTGAAAAACTATCCCGAGGGAGAACCTGATACGTTCGAATACATACAGTTCCGGGAAGGTAAGGAGGCGGATTGGCAGGAAGTGGTCATCAAAGGTTCGTGGTTTCCCCATGCCTTTATCGGTTCGATGGGAGAAATGATCAAAGTCATCGAAAACCCAGGGTATGTGCCGGATAATTCCGTGGAAGATTGTATCCATACCATGGCCTGTGTGGAGGCTGCTTACCGGTCCAGTGCACAGGGAGGGGTGGAGTTGGGATAGCTCTCTGGTTATACACAAGCCATCCACCCCACTGGTCCTCGTTTGAACATCGCGGAAACGAGGACCTGTCGTATTACATGTCTAAAACGTTTCGTTTGACCAATCTCGTTGTTTCCAACACTTTTAATTACCCTGCTCGGTATTTTGTCAGCAATCCCGGCTGCATCATTCCATATATCCCGATTTGAAATAGAAAATCATATCTTTATTGTGCAAATCACCATTGAAATTTTTCTGTAATCAATTATGAAGTGATTTTAAACTTTTTTACCGGGATTTGTGACCATAAAAGAAAGAGGCTGAAAATAAGGATTTATGGCATCTGTATTTATGAGGATTTGTAGTGACTTATAGCTATTTTTAGTGATAAGTTCATTCAACAAATTTCTACAAATCACCATAAGTCACTACAAATCAAAAGCCTTAAGACAACCCTCAATAGTTCAAAAAAGTTTAAATGAGTTCTATATGTATATTCATAAACCAACAACTAAAAACCAGTTTTATTATGAAAACGAAAATCAAATTCTTCCTGCCCCATCATAACTCTTATGATTTTAGTAAGCTGCGGAACGAATGAAGTCAAACATTCGACCACCCCGGAAACCGGAACGTATAAAGTAACCATTCTCTATCCGAATGGAGCGGACAAGACATTTGACATGGACTATTACGAAAAGAAACACATGCCAATGATGGCCGGGCTTTTAGGCGATCATTTAAAGTTTTATGAAACTGACAAGGGGAATAGCGGGCAGGACAGGTGACGATCAAGTGAGCTTTGTTGCCATGGGATATTTTTATATCAATGATATTGATGAATACAACAAGGTGATCGCCCGAAATATGGATACCATCCGCAACGATATACCGAAGTATACCAATATTCAACCGGTAATACAAATAAATGAGATCAGGCAATGGAAGTCCGGTCCTGTAAAATAAAAACCCTCTGGCAAAGTGTCTGTTTGAAAACTTCTCCGGGGGCATTTGGCCGGTACATAAAACTCCCGCTGTTGCAGGTTCTGAGGTATTCCAAAATCTCATATACAACATGCCGGATGCTATATAAAATGAAGCGTGTACTAAAAAAACATTTGGAAATTACACTTCATTTCTATCCTTTGATAACAAAAAGGGAGAATAGTGTATATTTATATGTTAGCAGATATTAAAACCAAATCACTATGGATTTGAAATCCATAGGTTCGTAGCAGGCTGAAAGCCTGTTTGGCCACAGATACACGAATCATTTTAAAAAACTAGTAATATATCCGTGTATTGGTGGCAAAAGTTTGTAGAAACTAAAGTAACTGCAATGAAATTGCAGGGTTTTGAACCTTTAACTTGATAATAAACCTTAAAATGAACCGGAAAGTTGTTGAAAATACCATTGGACAATTAAGAGACGTACAAAACGGAATAGCGTGGTATGATGAGAATTTTGAGAAAAAAATCGCACCGATATCGGAAACACAAGCATTCGAAAGACCAATTCCTGAAATCCACAGTGTAGCAGAATTAATTTCTCATATTTGGGTGTGGAGAGTAGACACAATAAAAAAACTCAAAGGATACGAATCACATCTGACAATAGAAAGTCCTGAAAATTGGAAAAGTAACGAAGAACTTAAAAAAACCGGATGGGAAAAACTAAAAAAAGATTTAAGTAAAAGCCAGGCGGAACTGGTCGAATTTCTTGCGGACAAAGATGATGACTATCTTGAAAATAATACGTACGAGGGAAAATACACTCTAAAATATTTGGTCGAAGGAATATTGCATCACGATTTATACCATTTGGGACAAATCGGAATTACAATTAAGCTATTGAATATAAAAAATAACGTGTCCTGACGGCATTTATACCCGCTCTATAAAGTGTACGAATGTCCCCCGCTTTGCAGCCCATTACATCCCAATAACAGGCTAATGCATTAACGAGGAATAGTGTATATTTATGTGTGTATGTGCAACTTAAAACATCAAAGACACATATACAGGGACTTTACCGGATAAAATACCATTAACAAATACAACTATGGCAAAAAGTAAATCACTGCAAATGCAGAATGTCGGAATTGTGGTAGAATCCCTTGACAACGCCATTTCATTTTTCACAGAACTAGGTTTGCAACTCGAAGGACGAGCGACTATCGAAGGAGATTGGTCCGGTCGGGTTACCGGGTTGGATTCCCAACAAGTAGAAATTGCTATGATGGTTACACCTGACGGACATAGTCGGGTTGAGCTTTCAAGATTTTTAAATCCCCCGATAATTTCAGATCACAGAAATGCACCTGTCAACTCTCTCGGTTATTTACGCATAATGTTCTCAGTTGAAAATATTGACGAAATGGTATCTAAACTAACCAAACAAGGTGCCCAACTCGTTGGAGATGTGGTTCAGTATGAAGACACATATCGACTCTGTTACATCCGTGGGGTCGAAGGACTTCTGATTGGACTGGCAGAAGAGATTGGTAACAAATGAATGAAAAGCAACACATAGCCGGGTAGCTAAAGGGGGAACGGGCCTTTCGTAAAAAGCCTTTATAACGCGCTATAAAAGAATATACAAGTGCAGGGTATAGCATCTTAAAAATTAACTACCTTGCATGTACGACACCAAAAGAAAGATATATAAATAAACTGCCCATTTTTTAAAGACTTATACCTACTTATGAAAAAAAGATATAACGAAACTCCCGACAGCAGCGATCACCAAAATACACAAACGCAAATGCGGACAGGACGATCGCCAAACGAACAACAGCACGATAACCCAACGGAAACGATCTGCGGGCTGATCGCACGGCAAGCGCAGGAGCACCCGGGGCGGACGGCAATTATTGACGGACAGCTGGCGAAGAACTTCAGGCAGCTGACGGACCGGGCGAACGCTATCGCCGGAGCACTCGTAACTCGCGGCGTCCCGCAAGGGTCCCTGGTTGGTGTGTGTATGAGCCGCAACTGGGAACTCATTGCCACTTTGCTGGGTGTATTACGGGCGGGCTGTGCCTATGTACCGCTCGATCCCGCTTATCCGAGGGAACGGGTACGCTACATGCTGGAGCATTCCCGTGCGATAGCCGCCATTGTGGACGATGAGAACTGTGCGGAACTCTGTAAAGGCGTGCACGAACTGATATGGCTTGACGAGGTGAAACAACAAACGACAGACCAATTAGCCGGGCCGTCTGCGAACGATCTCGCTTATGTGATCTATACCTCCGGCTCCACAGGACACCCCAAAGGGGTTGCCATCGAGCATCGGAATGTGGTGGCAATGACCCGGGCCATGAGCGAGATACTGGATGATAAAGACCTGGAGGGCATGCTGGCCGCGACCTCGGTTTGTTTTGACCCCTCGGTCATGGAGATCCTGGGAACTTTAGCACTGGGAGGCACAGTGGTCCTGGCAAAAAACATGCTCGACTTACCGGCCTTATCTTCTCAGAACCTGGTAAAGAGTTGCGTTGTAGTCCCCTCTGCGATACAGGCATTACTGTCTTCGGGATGGGTACCTCATGGTATCCGCTGTATCGTCTTTGGCAGTGAAGCACTTAAAAAACCGCTGGTAGAAAAACTTTTTGCCCTAGAAACAGGGACCCGGGTCATCAACGCCTATGGCCCTACCGAAGACACGGTCTTCTCCACAGCGGTTGAGATCTTTAACGACACGCAAAACCTAACTATCGGGAAATCCGTGACAAATTCCCGTTCCTACATACTTGACGATGATATGAACCCGGTTCCCGATGGTACCGAGGGCGAACTGTTTCTGGCGGGAAACAAGCTTGCGCGCGGGTACCTGTATGACGAAGTGCGTACCGCAGAGCGATTTATAAAGCTGAACCCTACCGGCGCAATCCCGGAGGAGCGGCTGTACAGAACAGGTGATCTTTGCCGAAGAAATGAAAACGGGGAGATCGAATTTCTGGGACGCGTAGACCAGCAGGTCAAGATCAGGGGCTTCCGGATCGAACTGGAAGAGATTGAAGCTGTGCTGGAATCCATGCCGGGTATTACCGCTGCAGCTGCCGCAGCCGTAGATGGTGGTATGGAACAGAAAATACTCGCAGTATATATAGTGAGCCGGCATGAAGCCGTAACAGGTGAGAACATAAAGGCATATCTCTCGCAAAGATTACCAAAGTATATGATCCCCCAGGTTGTGATACCCCTTGAGGAACTGCCCCTTTTACCCAACGGAAAGCTCGACCGTAATAAGCTAAAGTACCTGAAAGCACCCGGTCATTCTCAACAGGAACAACAGGTGACTGATGCAAACCCCGGGACCGGACTATATGCACAAAACCTGGCAGGCCATGGCACCGGCCGGCAAATGGCCATACTGTCGGTAATCCGGGAAGAGGTTGCGGCGCTTCTGAATTTTAATGATTCCATACAAATATTGCCGGACGATTCATTTGATAACCTGGGGCTCGATTCACTGTCGAGCATGGAGTTGAGTGTCCGGCTTTCAAAAATATTCGATCTGAAGCTTTCCGGAACAGTTGCTATGGAGTATTCCACCCCCGTAGCGCTGGCCAATCATATTCTGGAACTGATGGACAGCGGCACAGTTAGTAAGCCGGGGATGCATGCATGTAAAGCAGCCTCGGACACGCTTGGAACCTTTCAGGAGCGTATCCGGTCCAGCCACCCCACATTCCAGGCTGCAAAAGCACCCTCCTGGTCCGCTGATGACAAGAGTAAACTTGTGCAGGAAGTGCTGCGTATGGTGAACAGCCTGCGCAGGAATCCTTACAGCAAGGTACTCCGTACAGGGAGCGCTACCAAAGGTACTGTAACTGATGCGTACAATGACGAAGAACAGGAAGCCATTATATGGACTACCAACCTGTACCTCGGCTTGAACCGTGATAAAGAAGTGATTGAAGAAGCTGCTAAAGCCCTGCAACAATTCGGGAGTGGCATGGGAACCTCAGCAGCGGCCTCCGGGATGACGGACCTCCATTTGGAGTTCGAAAAAGAGTTTGCCGAGTTGGTAGGAAAGCCCGGCGCCTGCCTGTTCCCTACGGGCTATACTGCAAATGTCGGTGCCGTAGCGGGGCTCCTGGGTAAAAATGATGTTGTCGTCATCGACCAGCTCTGCCATGCCTCCATCGTTGACGGTGCCCGTCTGTGTGGTGCCACGATCAGAACATTTCAGCACAACAGCTCTTCCGACCTGGAAGCGGTCCTTAAGTCGGAAGTATCCCCTTACCGTACCGTACTGGTTGTTCTCGAAGGTGTTTACAGTATGGGAGAAGGTGCCGCGCCGGTTGCGGAAATCGTGCGCACCGCAAAAGCGTATAATGCGCTTGTATTGGTAGACGAGGCCCATTCATTCGGTTTTTACGGAGAACAAGGAGCTGGTATATGCGCTGCCCAGGGTGTCACCGAAGAGGTGGATTTCATTATGACCACACTCAGTAAAGCACTTGGTAGTCTCGGGGGCGTGGTTGCTGCCCGGGAAGAACATATAGATCTTTTGAAGTCGTCTTCGAGAGCCTATATTTTCCAGGCTTCCGTCAGCCCTGCGGATATGGCTGCAGCGCTTACCGCTTTGCGTCGGCTGCGTTCGGACGACAAACTGCGGGAGCGACTCTGGGAAACCACCCGCTATATGCGCCGGCGATTCACCGAAGCAGGTTATGACCTGGGCACGGGCGACGGCCCTATCGTTACACCGCATTTCGGTGATAAGGACAAGTTATACGCTATCGTACAGGGCATGTACAAGCGCGGTGTTCAAACATCAGCGGTTACCTATCCCATTGTGGAGAACGGAAGAGGCCGTCTCAGGCTTATATGCTCCTCTGCTCATACACGGGAAGACGTCGACAGGACGCTCGATGCTCTTATCGCGGCAGAACGTGAAGCCGATGAGGGGAAGCAGTCAGCAGGTTCCCGGGCTGATGATTCAGGAGAACCGGCCATTACGCAATCTGACGTGGAAAGGTGGGTGAATGACTTCGCTGCTTACCTGAAAGCATCGATAGCCGAAAAAGCCGCTCATCAGACTCCGGACCTTGTTGTAACTATCCATACCCCTGATCGTGAAGAGCCGTTTACCATAGTCATCAATGAGCGGGACGTAACACCGGGCACTGAAGAGCTGCCAGATCTTCCTATGTGTTCCCTGCTTCTTAAAAATAACGAAGCGGTCTCCGCTTTGCATACATCAAACGTTCAGGAGCTGCTTTATTGTATCAGCAAGGGCACTTGCGTGTTAAGCGGTCAGGTAGAGCCCTTTATATGGCTTATTGCCCGAATTGTTGAAAAACAACAGGCCGTTGCGGAGAAAACACTCTTAACCGGATAAAGTAAAGAACAGGCGGCTCTCGTTTCCGCGATGATCAAACGAGGGCCGGGCAGTTGTATAGTGTGTCTAAAACGGCGATTTTGACCAGCTCGGTCATTTTCATGCTCCTTACCCCGTATTTCATCCGGAATACTGACAACATCATTCAATATACCGGTTGATTTGAAACGGGAAATCATATCTTTATCAGACCAAACGGTCATTGAAGTTTTTCTGTAGTTAATTACAATTATGTATATTCATAAACCGGCAATCAAAACCAATCTCGTATGAAAATGAAAATCAAATTCCTCTGGCTTACCTTGTTTTGTATGGTTTTAACAAGCTGCGGAACGAATGAAGCCAAACATTCAACCGCCCCGGAAACCGGGACCTACAAAGTAGCCATTCTATACCCGGGTGGAGAAAACAAAACATTTGACATGGATTATTACGAAAACAAGCATATGCCCATGATGGCCAAACTTTTAGGCGATAATTTAAGGTTTTATGAAATTGACAAGGGGATATCGGGCAGGACAGGTGGTGATCGGGCGAGTTTTGTTACCATGGGGTATTTTTACATCGACGATGTTGAGGAATATAATGAGGTAATCGCCCGGAATATGGATACCATCCGCAACGACATACCGCAATACACAAATATCCAACCCATAATACAAATAAGTGAAATCAGACAATGGAAGTCCGGTCATACCAAATGAAGCGTATACCAAAACCCGTGTAACAGCCTTTAAACAGCATATTGTCAGATCAATGAATATTGACCAGATCCTTAATGCAATACATCCGCTTTCGGATACTTCAAAACAGACGCTCAAAAAAAGTATTGCAGAAGTAAATTATCCCAAAGGACATATTTTGTTGCGAGCCGACAAAATTGAAACGAATATTTACTTTATCAAAAAGGGAATTGTACGTGCTTTTGCCAATACCGACCACAATGAAATAACGTTCTGGTTCGGAAAAGAGGGCGATACGGTTATTTCAATGAAAAGCTATGTTGCCCGTCAGAAAGGATACGAAAACATCGAGTTATTGGAAGATTGTGAACTATACGAACTGAAAACGGAAAACCTGCAAAAGCTCTTTGACGAAAATATTGACATTGCTAACTGGGGAAGAAAATTTGCAGAGCAGGAACTGGCAAAAACAGAAGAACGGCTTATTTCCCGGCAATTCCGGACAGCAAAAGAACGGTACAGGGAACTCTTAAAAGGCAATCCCGATTTGATTCAAAGGGTTCAGTTAGGACATATCGCTTCTTATCTGGGCATAACACAGGTAAGTTTAAGCCGGATAAGAGCAGAGAAAAACTAAAACCGCTATCGGATTTGAAATCCACAGGTCCAAGTTTGCCACGGATACACGAATAATGATCTGTAATATAATTTCGTGTATTGGTGGCCAAAGTTTATAGACATTAAAGTAACTGTAATGATCCCGATATCCATCCGGAGCAGGGGTTTTGCTGCTGTTTTGATTGCAAACTTTATTTCATTTTTTATCATTTGTAAAATTTTCCCTCAATTCCGTTCCGGAACTTTGTAACCAAAAAACAAAAGGAAATGAACTGGGGCATTTTAGTTATTGCAGGCCTGTTTGAAGTAGCTTTTGCATTCTGTTTAGGCAAAGGGAAAGAAACAACGGGAAATGAAATGTATTGGTGGTACGCGGGTTTTCTTGTATCCATTACCATCAGTATGGGGCTTTTGATCAAAGCAACCCAAACGCTGCCACTCGGAACGGCTTATGCGGTCTGGACAGGAATTGGTGCTGTGGGAACGGTTTTGGTCGGTATTTTTGTATTTAAAGAGCCGGTAACTTTTCTGCGGATACTTTTTATTACCACTTTAATAGCTTCGATTGTCGGGCTTAAAGCGGTATCGGGCCATTGAATAATTAATCTAAAAGTATGAATGCCCTGGAAAAAAAGCCGAATTGCAAAACTGCGGGCAGATCAAATGGACAGCCGCCCCGTGGAATAAAACAGGGATTGATTAAACTATAAGGTAAAGTACATGAGAACAATAGAAATAAGAAGGGTAACATTAAATGATATTGAGCAACTCCAACAAATAGGCAGGCAAACGTTCCATGAAACCTTCTCGGCCGGAAATACCGAGGAAAATATGGCGAATTACCTAAACGAAGGGTTTTCTACAGAAAAATTGACGGCCGAACTGAATGACAAAAATGCCGAATTTTATTTTGCAACACTGGATGATAACGTAATCGGTTACCTGAAAATCAATTTCGGGCAATCGCAAACAGAATTACAGGACGACAAGGCACTTGAAATTGAACGTATTTATGTTTTAAAGGAATTTCACGGTAAAAAAGTCGGGCAAGTGCTTTACGAAGAAGCGATACAAATAGCCGGACGGAAAAATGCAGATTACGTTTGGCTGGGTGTCTGGGAAGAAAACCCGAGGGCTATCCGGTTTTATGAAAAAAACGGATTCGTACCGTTTGACAAACACATTTTTAAATTGGGCGATGACGAACAAACCGACATCATGATGAAGCTGAAGCTAAATAACTGCTGAAAAAGACTGCTACGCCTCAACAACCGGCTGGGGCATCATCCCCCTCTCTCCCGGGAAGACTTACCGGTATAACTTGTTATTGTTCCTACACAAAGGGGAGGCGGATGAAGGGGTGAAGGGTTGAATACATTTCATTTTTGCCATTCCCTGAACAATTAAAAGCAGGTTTCTATTCCTACGGTCATGTAGTGTCTCCAACAGAAAACCAAACCGATATAACTCTGAAATTCATATGCTTACAGCAGAATGAAAGTTTGTTTTAACCATGAATTCACGAATATTTTTACAAATACAAACCCATATTCATTCGTGAATTCGTGGCGCAAATAATTTTTTAGAACCTGAAAGAATCCCGATCATCCCCTTAAAGCAGGGAAATATCCCTGAAAACAACGACTTCTTTCCGGTGCATAAAATTTATATTTGTAGATCGGGAATACCGCAGAAGCTCTATTTTCCGTATTACGGACCATAAAACGGTTATCCGAAATACCGTGGTACGATACATTCGGATTTTACGACAAACCACAGGGGCTTGCCGAAGCACCCGGGACAAACTGCTTCTCCGCGCCTTTAACGGCGGTATATTATACGCTTACGATTTCCCGGGTACAGGGCATATTTGTCTTGTAATGGCAAGCGCCGGTAACCTGCATTGTGAAAGCGCTGTCAATACCGGGAAACGTTGACGAAAGTCCCGGGCAAAATCACAGATATTGAAGATGAACTTTAAATGATCAAGGGTTTGAGAACGATATCATCTGCATCCGCATTGCTGAAAAAGGCAGGGAAAATGGGCTTGTGGCGGCTGATATTCGCATTGCTGTTCGGATTCATTTCCTGTGACAGTATGCAAAGCCTGCAGGGCTATGTGGTAGATGCCGAAACAGGACAACCCCTTCCCGGGGTGGAGTATAGGCGGTATGACAGGAAAAAGGAGTTGCGGGACACCATAGGCCCTTATGGGCTTATCCGGCCGCCGCAAACAGACAGCCTGGGGTGGTTTTCAGACTATAAGATAGATAATCCCCTTTGGCCTAGAATGAAATTGCGTTTTGAAAAGAAAGGCTACAAACCGGTAGATATAAAATGGAAACCGCGGATGGATAACCGTGACACATTGAAAATCCTGTTAAAAGAATACAGCAAAGCAGACGAGTAAAACCGTAAGAAAAGCCGGCAGTCATAGATCCGCTTCAAGACCTGATTTTTATTCATAGCTTAACCTTCCTTTGGGCGGGAAAAAATTGATCAAGACATAAATGAACTTTAAAAAAACCATACTAACACTTATTGCATTTACAGCCATTTTAGTTTCATGTAGCAGTCAAAAAGAAAAACTGAAAAAACTGGATCAATCCCTGACCCGTGATTTTGTGGCAATGATAGAAGCCGACCCTGATGTAAGGTTTGACAGTTTGGCGCCCCTTTTTAAAAAACGGCTCAAGACCGAATTGACCAAACCCGGTACATTTAAATACCCCTTCGACAGCCTGTCAAAGAAGCTGTCCGTCGTCACTACTGATGACGGGAAATTCAGAACATTTTCCTGGGACGAGCAAGGTGGGGGAAGATGGAATATCATTGCCGTATTCGGGCAGTATAAAACGGAGAGAGGTCGGGTAGCTGTTCAAGTACTTTCTTCCATCGACGAAATGGAGGAAGGAGGCTATACGGACTCCTATATTTTTGAAACCCATACCCTGAATATTGACGGTAAAACCCATTATCTGACACTCGGATCAGGTACGCTCGGCTCCAATTTTATACAACGGATGGTGCAGATTTTTAAAATAGAAGGAGATAGCCTGGTCAGTTGCGGTAGTTGTTTTGAGGAAAATTGGACAGCAGGGGGGCGCTATGATTACCTGGCCGTAGAAGCGCGAAGATGGGACAATATCGATTTGAAATTTAACCCTGAAACCAATGAAATTACTTTTAATGAGTACGTAGACCCGGGCACTACACACCCTGGGGAACCCCCGGTAAATGCCGTCACCTTAAAACTGGTAGATGGGGTTTTCAGGACTATATCTTCTGTTAAGTTATCGGATGAAGAAGCGAAGAACCTACGGGAAAAATCGAGGCACCGACTATGGTAAACAATAATGAGATAAAAATAACGAAGCATATGACACCTCCCTTTCAACTCAGACGCTTATCGGAAATCCGGCATCTTTTGCCCGATGATACTGCTGCCGCCCGGGATCATGATTACCGGCAAAGCCCCGATTTTAAAGACTATCAACAGAGTTTTGCCGAAAACGTCGAAGAAATCTACAAGATGCCCGGGATGGATGAGGCAGACAAGGATGCCATCCGGGATGCCCTCGCGCAGCATCCGCCGGACGGGAACCCTGACGAATGGGTGCTGACCCTTGGGTTTGACCAGCCGGAAAAGGGGGATTGGGAGATGGAAGACCTCGACCTTGACAATATATGGGAAACCCTTTCTTTTAATAAGCCCGGTGATCTGCCGGAAGGAGAGCCGCCCTTTGTCTATCTCAT
>NZ_RJTM01000130.1 GCF_003725735.1 Sinomicrobium pectinilyticum
CAACCTGCAGGCGGATAACATCGTGGTGGGCGGACAGGAAATTTATGTGGCCGGAGACCTAACCGTAAAAGGCCTGTTCTGGGGCGATTATAACCACGGTGACCTGGTCGTGACCGGTGAGATTGCCGTACTGGTCTTTATCAGTACCGATTATAACTTTGACCATAAGCGGTTTGAGGCCGGGGATCGGGTCCGGGTAGCATATTGGTTGTGGGACGAAACGGAAGATGAATTTGACCGGGAGCAACTGGAGGCGCTCTTCAGGCCCGAATGCCTGGAAGAA
>NZ_RJTM01000131.1 GCF_003725735.1 Sinomicrobium pectinilyticum
TCACATCATCAATCGCCTGGCATCCGGCTTGCCGGTACTTTTGGAAAACCCGGAGGTGTCCCTGCCAACTAAAGAAAAAATCCCCTTTGTGTTTGACAGTCACCAGTTCAACAACACCAACCTGCAACGCCTCCGGGAGTCGCCCCTGTTCCTCGATCATATCCCAAACGGGGAGGAAAGCCGTCAACAGCGGCTGGAATACTGGCGTGACGGGATTTTTAAACGGGTGCTGGTCATCAAGGAAGAACCTTGCTCGGAAGTGGTTTATTTCCAGAAAGAAGACAAAGCGCTGGTCAT
>NZ_RJTM01000132.1 GCF_003725735.1 Sinomicrobium pectinilyticum
TGGTGTCGGTAGAAAAGATGGAGACCATTCTCGCCCTTCCGTTAGTCAGGGACAAATACAGCGATTATTACAATGACGAGGCCGATGACCTTTGGCTGGGAAACCAGGGCTATCAGTTCCGGCAACCCGGTAATAAACAAGGTAAGTGTCCACGTATCAGTCTGGTCACACAGTTAGGTTACGACGAAGAAACCGGGGAAGGGGAATTTGAGTTCTATCATTTTGATATGAAAAAAATGGCAAACGGGCAAGTGGGCGTGGTCCTGTACACCCAAAAAGATAACGGGTACGACAGCAATATCCATAGCGTGTCCCCGGACAACATTAAAGATTACCGCGAGGCCATCCGTTGTTTTGAACGGTTGGAAAGCCGGGTTTTTAAAAGGAACGATGTGTATTTATCTACAAAAAATGACAGATGAAAAGATTGATTTTGAGAAAAAGGAAGGAGGATATTTCATGCGCGGGAGCTATTTTACCAT
>NZ_RJTM01000133.1 GCF_003725735.1 Sinomicrobium pectinilyticum
CAGGACACCCTTTTGATTGCCTATAAGGACAGTACATACCAAATGACCATTGGCGGCCTGAAGCAGCTCAAACTCCGCTTAATCCAAGCCTTGAAACAGCACCAGCCGGAAGCATATGACCACCTTATCAAGGAACTTCAAATGTACTCCCAACCTTTCTTAACAGACAGTACGGCCTTTATAGGGCGCTGGCGACTTAGGACTGAGCGGGAATCCCTATGGCTGGAACATCAGCAGATGCCACGAGCTCCTCTGATGCTTTTTCACCTTGCCGAACTGGTGTTTACCGACGGGCAGTGGAAGGTAAAAAAGATAACATACAAAAAAGTCTGGAAAGCCTTATACCGGGGATGAAGAATGGTATAAACAATACGGACAAGAACAAAACCATTAAAAAACCCCGATCAATATGTATGAGTCTTAAGATCAGGTTTTATTCGGGCTTAAAGCTGAACTAAAATGAAATGAACCTCCAAAAAATACGAAATAAAACTGCCAGAAGGCCTGAAAATACATTTCCAGTGGAAAAACGGCCAAAAGAACGACTGCCAAGGGGGATTTACAGGACGAAAAGGGGCAGCCCAGCTGATTGGGTTTTGGACAGGAATGGCATAGCCCCGCGTTACCGGGAGCATTTCTTTCGCGGTTAAACACCTGTTATCAATCTGCTCCCACCGGAAAATTTGAAGGGTACATTGCCCCGGGGACATAGACGATTATCTTAAATTAATGGTGAAATAAACGTAATCATATGAAAGATAAAAATGAACTTAATCCATATTTCTATACCGTTATAGCGGTTTCGGCACTAACTGTTATCTTTATGGTCGTCCCTGCTAATACTGACATAGACTGGAGCCTTGCCTGGATATTTTTCGGTTTCTTGCTTTATATCCCTTTACTTTTTATAAAAAACCGGATATTGACAGGCATGGTGATAGCTGCAGAATATCTTTTTCTGTTGTTTATTTTTTGGGTTTTCATGATGTTGGCCAGGTACGAGCCGGGGGAAAAACTGGCCCCGTTGGTACTATTTACGGCACATTCGTTTATACGGTTGTTCCTTTTTCTTAAAATAGCGGGGAGCCGTTATGCCCTGCCCCTGGCCATAGCTCTTGCCCTTTTAATAAGCATTCCGGTATATTGGTATGGCTCTACAGAATATCTTAAACTGATGTGAAGGTTGTAAACATAATTAGAAAAGGCTGTAAACCTGAAAACCGGCCAAAGGCACCTGGAACAGTTGCCCCCTGCCCCAACTGCTCCTCATTATGAGTCCCGCCGAAACGAGGAGCCATCATAAAAGGACATTTGTAACTCACCATAAAAAAGAGATTATGTACATTTAGAGTGTTGTACAGACTTTGAAGTTAAATAAAATACCGGCCACCTATCTGGTAGAAAACCCGGCATCGGGAAAAGTGATGATCAAGAACGGAATAATAAAAGAAGGAGAATTAAAAAAGCATACCAGGAAAAACGGCATCTATCACAGTCGTATACAATACAGGTTAACCCGAAAGGAATTTAAGCAAAATTAAGTTCTCCGCTGACTCTCATTTGAGCATGGCAAAAGCGAGGACCTGCTGCCTGGGATGTCCCGATAAACGGGCAGGGAATTAATCCCGGGGTTCACCATATTTCGATACTCCCCCTAGGTGACCCGGTTAAGGTATATTCTTTTTATCAATCGTCCATCCTTTTGAGCGGGAAAGTCCGCCAGGGTTACCGGTAAATAATTTCCCCGCTTTGCGATCGCCTTTTAATTGCCATTTGTACCAATGGGTCGCCACCCTGGCAAATTCGCCACCGTGCGGATCGCTGTACGTACCGCCATGCCCCACATCCAGGTTGCCCATAAAAACGGGAACATGGTTGATTCGCCTGAAATCGTCCATCCCGTTTTCATATGCAATATCGGATTTACCACCTAAAAGATAAAGCACTGGGGTGTGTATCTTTTGGAGTTGGTCTTTATTCACCCGGGGCATACCGGACATGCCGTCTCCCGGGTCTTTTAATACCCCGCTGTTGAATACGCCTATGGTAGTAATTCTCGGATCGGCTGCGACCTCCAGGACTTGTAAACCACCGCAGGACATCCCGCTTACAGCGATCTTCGTGGTGTCTATCTTATTATAGTAAGGACTTTTGCTGTCATTGTTCTGTGCAATGGCCCAGTCAATAGCATCGAGCAGTTGTTCTGATCTTGATTTGTCCTTTACCTGCTCTCCCTTTTCTTCGGGCATGCTGCCCGTAGCCACAACCAGGAACCCGTGAGAAGCGATCTCGTTCAGAAAATTAACGTGCTCCCAGGGCGAGTTATAGCAGGCTCCATTACCCCAGGCAATAACGGGGAGTTTGTTCTCTTTGCCAAAAACACTGATATCAGCGGGCCTGAAAATGGTGTGGGTGGTCAATGAAGGTTCTGTCATCATTATGGCAGGATATTCCCCGGTGCCTCCGTCTTCGATAACCCTGGATTCTTTTTCCCCTTCAAAAACCAGGTGCTCAGAGAAGAAAGGCAGCACTTTTGTCCGTATACGTTCGGCGATGCGATTCAGATGATCGCCGGTATAGCTTTCATATTCGTGCGATATTTGATAGGTTTCCAGTAATTCATGCAGCTTTTTCGTTGATGTGCTGATGCCCTGGTCCTGCAACCCGGCATCCATGCCAATAGCCTCCAGTTTTCGTAAATTGGGGATGTATTGCTCAATGGTGTAAAGTGTTCGGTTAGCGGTTATTTTATTGGCGATGTCCTGACGGACCTTACCATTGGCAAAAGGCAGGTCGAGATAAAACGGCGGGTTATCCGGATTGGGAGCAAAAGCGGCAGAAGTAGCCAGCGTAGCTATCTCAAAGAAAGGAGCTTCTTCCAAACGGTCCAAGGTTGTAATCGACTCTATTTTATCCGTAAACTCTTTATCCGCATTCACCTCTCCTTCCATACAGCACGGGCTCAGCAGGTAAATGGATGAAAACACATCCGGGTATTTCATCCCCAGGCGGATCGTTCCGTATCCGCCCATCGAATGCCCTGCCAATCCACGGCTTTTTACATCTGCCAGTGTCCGGTAATGGGTATCGATATATTCTACCAGTTCTTTAGTGACAAACGTTTCCCAGTCGCCGACAGTTACCGAATTGGCATACATGCTTCCCTTGAAGCGGTTATAGGCATTAGGCATCACTACGATCATCTCTTTGGCAAGTCCTTCCGAGAGCGACCGGTGGATCACTTCATACAGGTTGATCCAGTGATCTTCCCACCCGAACCATTGCGCATCTGTGTCGGTAAATCCGTGGAGCATATATAGTACGGGAAAGCGCCCATCGGGGTTTGACTGATAGGACGGAGGCAGATAAACCGTTACATCACGCTCGGCAGGATCGCCGATGAGATTGCCTTCAATGGCGGCGCTGTATAATTTGATGCGTTCTTTGGTTCCTTTCTGGGCCCGGGCAAACGGAACACTCAGGAAGATAACGATCAGGAGTAAAAGGATTTTTTTCATGGCCAATAAATTTATGCCTGGGGCAACATACGTTTTATCCCGGTGATCTATAGGACTAACACACGATGCACCGAAAGGTTCAGGGGTTTTGATACATAATGAAATTGTTCTTAAGCTATTGGTTAATCAACTACCTCGGGGCAATCCCGATAATTATCGGGACACGAGGTATTCAAACGAGCCAA
>NZ_RJTM01000134.1 GCF_003725735.1 Sinomicrobium pectinilyticum
ATAGAGCATCGGGGAATTAGACCCATTTAAAGGGATTAAATCAGTCAGTTAATCAGGCAACATGCATAAACTCAATCACTCATTGATCTGATGAGCAGGCTGTAATTTTTTCGCACCACTAAAATGTGATATACTGAGTTTACCGAAGTGCTGCAATAAATATACAAACTGAAAATGAGATTTGTGCATTGACTTTCCTGATAAATACTTTCGCCTACATATGGCAGCCCGCAAAATCATATGTTACGGCCCCGGCCGATAAATAAGGATGCTTCTTTTGACATCTGCCGTACGGAAAAGGAAACCTGTCATACAGGTGCTAGAAGACTCACCAAGTGGACGGATACCCATTGTAGCCTTTCCCGATTTTCAGAGAAGGCTGCACCATGTAACATCTTAAGATAAACAACCACTTCCGAGAATAATGTACACAAGAAATAAAAATGTTATTGTGCAATAACAGTTATTTCTTGTGTACCGGGAGACATCCGGATACCGGCATCTAAAGAAATACACCGGTACATTGTCCATGTCCTGCAAACAAAAGCCCGGCCAAACAGGAGGCTATGGATTTCAAAGGACAGGCACCCGGTTTTTCTGATCTTGACGGTTATTTGGTATAAGCTATACGGCGCGAGGCTTTCCTCATTAAGGTATTGATCAATGCATCTGTAGAACTCCCTATGGAGCCCCTTACCGCTTTATTGTAATTGATCAGGAGCTCCCCATCCATTCTGTTATGAATAGATAAATTGATCACCGCTTTGTTGGTTGCCCCCCAGAAACCGACCAAAAGACCTAATGCTACCGAAGCTCCTTCAGACATCGGCTGGTTGGTCTCGAAAGTCCCGGATATAACAGCATCCACATCCAGGATTTCAGCCAATTCCCGGGGAGTGTAATCCGTAATATTGGTATAATTTATATTCTCTTTTCGCAACAGGGCAGTTGTTGTGGCCGGATCCTGGACCTTTACTAATAGTGTCCCTCTTTTCTCCCTTTTCAAAAACCATGTATACATCGCTTTCTGGATATTTTCACCTTCATCCATTTCCATTTTTTCCAGTTGCTCTTTCGATATTTCCTTCATCTGCCTGGGGCGGAGTGAAACAGATGTTTTAAAAGGAACAACAGCTATAATTTTATGGTCTTTAGCTATAGCTTCAAAATTGGGGTTTTCATACAGATGGGTTTGAGCAAATGTAAGTACCGAGAATAGTAAAAAAATTAATGTAAAGTAATTGTGTTTCATAGATGAAAATTTTTGATTAAAGATGCAAGTATATAGAATATTTTGGTTGTCGGAAATAAAAAAAACCGGTAGCAAAATCCGGATCGAAATACCTTTCATCAACCGTGAGTTTTAGTGCTCATAAAACTGTGGATAAACTGGATCAAAAAATAAATATTTTCCCAAATACCAACTACATCGAAATTTTACGAAAACCCTTCGCTTCTCCCTTTCCTCATGCTGCCGGAAAAAACTGTATTTCCTGTATTGCAGGTTCTATCCGTGTTTGATGATTGAGGGAATTTCCGGGAAGCATAGTTTTGCCACTACTTTTCATAATAAAAAAGAGGAGATTGCGTATATTTGGGTATTGCCTGTACACACCGGCAACGTACCGATTACTTTCCATAAAAAATTTTTCAGGTAAACGCCCGGAACGGATTGTCTTTATAGTGTACCAAAAACAACATATCATGAAAAAATTCCTGTTGCTGCTACACGAAAATATCGAAGAAATGATCCGCTTATCTCCCGAAGAAATGGAGGAATTAGGAAATGCGCATATGGCGTGGGCCATGAAACTGGCCGGGGCAGGACATTTGGTTTCCGGAGACAGCCTGCACCAAAAAGGCGTTCTTATCCGTGGAAAAGATTGCACGGTAAAGGATGGTCCTTACCTGGAATCCAAAGAATTAGTCGGCGGTTATTACCTCTTACAAGCTGATGACCTGGACACTATTGTCGAAATTGCCAAAGCATGCCCCTGCCACCTGTGGGGAGGAACCACCGAAATCCGCCCTGTTATGGAAACGGGAGCAGGCGGGCAATAACCCGCATACCGGAAATTCCATTACCGGAAGGCCACTAAAAAAACCTGGTTGATAAAATAAATTCTACCTCACAGACCGGTTTCTGAAGTACCGGATGAAGTAATGCAACCGGAGACTTTCCGTGTTGGCAGACCCGCACTAAAATTTGAAGAAAAGGAAAAGATCTCTCAACCGGGTATCATTTGAACATGACCAAAATCAGGCTCCTCTTGCAAAAAGCGTTGCGGTCCAAAATAAAAAAAGGTATCTTTAAAAACATGAAAAGAATCCTATTCATTTTATTGCTATACGTAAGCGGAATCTATACCGTGTCTGCTCAAAACACAAAAGAATTATCTGAAACCGAAAATCTATTTGCCATCGCAAAGGTCTGGGGATATTTGAAATACTATCACCCCTATGTAGCCGGCGGAGCATTGGACTGGGACCAACAATTGTTTGACCTATTGCCTCAGGTAAGAAAAGCCACGACTAAAGAAGAGTTTTCCGCAGTGTTGCTCCATTGGATAGACAAGCTCGGGGAAGTACGGGAATGCAGGCGTTGTGAAGTGGCCAAAGAAGGTGTTTTTAACAAGAACTTCGACCTGTCCTGGATACGAAATTCTCGGCATTTTAACGACGAAGTATCAAACAGGCTGGAATTTATAAGGGATAACAGGTTTCAGGGAGATCAGCATTATGTGACCATAGGACGCGGAAATACTATTAAAATACAAAATGAGCGGGAATATGAGGATTTCGATTATACCGAAGAACAACACAAGCTATTGGTATTGTTCCGTTATTGGAATATTATAGAATATTTTTACCCTTATAAATACCTGACCGATCAGCATTGGGATGATGTCCTGTTGGAAATGATCCCGAAATTCCAAAACGCCTCAGACCAAATATCGTACCGACGCGTCATCAGGGAGCTTCTGGCGAAAATGGACGATACTCATACCAGGGTAATATTTGATGGTGTAACCCTGGATTATTTGCCCGTTAAGATTAAAGAAATCGAAGGGAAAGCAGTCGTTTCCGGCTTTTTTAATGATTCCATCGGAAAAGCCAACGGATTTAAACCGGGGGATATTATATTAAAGGTGAATGGTATGGACGCAGAAAAGAAAATGCTCGAAGTATTGCCATATGCCTCCGGGTCCAATACAAATATCAAACGAAGAAATGCCTATTATCATATCTTAAAAGGAGAGGACAGTATTGCGGAAATAACCGTTTTGCGAAACAAGGATACTCTATCTTTGAAAACCAGAAGATATCCTTTTAAGGAGTTCAACCGATTGAACCGGAAAGTACCGGATACGACAAAATGGAAAATTTTCGATGACTCCATAGGCTATATCAATATGGGCTACATAAACGGGGACGAAGCATCTGAAATCATGGCGAAATTTATGGAGAAAAAAGCCATAATTATTGATTTGAGAAATTATCCCCAATTTATTTATCACGTTGTATCGAGATATCTGAACGACAGAAAAAAAGATTTTGCCAGTATATATATTCCGGATATTTCTTATCCCGGCAAATTTAAATTCGTTAAAAATGAACGTGCCGGGGTAAAAAACAAAAATTATTATATGGGCAAGGTGGTACTTTTGGTAGATGACCAATCTCTTAGCCGGTCCGAATTTACGGCCATGGCATTTCAAACGGCAAATAATGTCATCACCGTGGGGAGCCAAACAGCGGGAGCGGACGGAAATGTGACCTCTATCAAATTAGCCGATGGTACCAAAGCATATATTACAGGTGTAGGAGTACTATATCCGGATGGAACGCCTACGCAACGTACAGGAATTAAAATTGACATCAAAGTAACTCCCACTATCGAAGGCCTGCAAAAGGGACGTGACGAGGTTTTGGAGCGGGCTGTGGAACTGGCGGGAGATTAAAGAAAGTTGATGTTCGTTTTCCCTGTGCCCAAAACCGGTTCTAGCTGTAAAACCCTTTTTAACGCTTTTGATTTCCGGTTTCAGACATTTTGAATTACATTTAACTAGGCAAAATACGGGAACCATGAAAAAATTACACTTAATCATATTTTCTGCACTCATGTTTACGCACATTACCCATGCACAAAACCTTAATCCCGTTGCTTACAAAGACGGGGGCCAGCAATTAAATGGACTGATAACTTCCAATACCGGGAAAAATTTACCGGGGGTTTTAATCCTCCCTGCCTGGAAAGGCATTGATGATGAAGCCAAAACAGCAGCACTGGAACTGGAAAAAGAAGGATACATCGCCTTTATAGCCGATATTTACGGCGAAGGGAATATTCCGGCGGACAATGCCTCGGCATCCGAAACCGCCGGCTATTACAAGACCAATTACAGAGCCTACCAGCACCGCATATCACTCGCCCTGGACGAGTTGAAAAAAGCAGGGGCCGATGCGGAGAAGATCGCTGTAATCGGCTATTGTTTCGGCGGCACCGGCGCCCTGGAAGTGATGAGAGCGGGATTTCCCGTAGAGGGTGTCGTGAGCATTCACGGGGGATTGGGCAAGGATGAAAGCCGCCCCAATAGCGAGATCAAAACCAAGGTGCTCATCGAAAACCCGGCGGAAGACAAAGGGGTAACCCCCGAAATATACGATGCCCTGGTCCGGGAACTCAAAGACGGCAAAGCCGACTGGCAGATCATTACCTATGCCAACAGCGGCCATACCTTTACCAATCCTCAATCTCCCGAATACAACGAGGTCATGGCCAAAAGGGCCTGGAACCATACCCTGATGTTCCTGGAGGAAATCCTGAAGTAATCGCATATTTCCGGTGTCTCCTACTTACAGACCCATAACGGAAAAGGCAGATCTTCGTTGAACAACTCTTCGGTAACACTTCCTACCAAAAGGGAAGAAAAGGTATTTCCTCCTTTATCCGACACAAAAAACAGGTCGGTCTTTTGCTTTTTGCCATATTGGATAAGTGTTTCCGGAATACTGGAACTCCTTCCCGGAATGATTTCCAGTGAAATATCCTCGGAACCGCGGATCTTTTTCATAAACTTGCGCCCCTTTTCGGCCGTGTGTTTTTCTACTACAGGCATCAGGGTTTCCTTGGGTAAATAAGGTGCAAATTGAAGCGGAACGTTATAGATATGTACAGCCTTTACTGCTGCCGATACCGCTTTTCCCACCACCTGTGCCATGGAAAAACTGCGCCTGGAGGCACTTGAAAAATCCGTTCCTACCCGGATATGTTCGATTTTGGGCCTGGTTTCACGGGGAATGCTCAGGATGTGACAACGGAGCATCCTGAGGAGTTTTCCGCTTACGACCCCGGTACCTTTCACCCGGTTCTTACTCCCCACCAGGGTGAGGTGAATAGCATATTTGTTTACAATATAAGCAATTAAAGATTCGGTGTAAGGGTCATTGGATATAAGCACTTCCCATGCTGCTTTTCCTTTAAAACTTGTCGCTACCTTTTCATTCAGCTCCTCTCCTATGCTTTCCTCAATATTGATATCACCCAGTTCGTCTTCAAAAAGCTCGTCGATCTCATACTTCTTGATATTGTGCGCAAAATAAACCTTGTCGGCTTGTAATACATCAGACAAAAAAGATGCATAAGCGATCAGGGTTTCATCGATCTCCGAAAGGTCGAGGGTTACGAGTATATTTTTAATCTCGGTAATCATAATATTCGGGTATTTAATTTTTGGTATTATCTCTTGTTTGTCTTCGTTTCAGTATATCCGATACGATATCCTTATAATTATCCAGGTCTTTCTGCTCATTTCGGCGTTGCAGCTTGCGATGGTCCTCACTGAGTCCTTTGTAGAGCGAATAGCACATGACCAGTAGGATAATAGCGAACGGCAGCCCGGAAACAATGACGGCGGTCTGCAATGCCTTGAGTCCGCCTCCTATCAGCAATACGGCCGCAACAGCTCCTTCCATGACCGCCCAGAATATCCGTTGTCCTACCGGCGAATCGATCTTTCCCCCGGAAGTAATACTGTCTACCACCAGCGATCCGGAATCGGACGAGGTGACAAAAAAGCCTGCAATCAGGAGAATTGCTATAATATTCAGCGCCATAGACAACGGAAAATCTTCCAGAAAGACAAACATCGCAATGGCTTCATCTATTTTTACCTCGTTAATCACGGCCATTTTCCCGGCAAGGGCATCAAGTATGGCCGTACTTCCGAAAGCATTGATCCAGAAAAAGGTAACCAGCGCGGGAAGGATCAGCACCCCCAGAATAAATTCGCGAACCGTACGTCCCTTGGATATACGTGCAATAAAAATACCGACAAACGGGGCCCAGGCAATCCACCAACCCCAGTAAAAGATGGTCCATGTATTTTGCCAGTGCATGCCGGTATAACTCTCCGTCCAGGTAGCAATGTCGAGGAAATTGTACAAATAGCTTCCGGTATTTTGTACAAACGATTGAAAGATATAAATGGTAGGCCCCAGGACCACAACTAGTAGCAATAGTAATACGGCAATTCGCATATTCCACTCGCTGAGAAACTTCACCCCTTTATCGACCCCCGATACTACAGAAATAGCAGCAATCAGGGTAACACCCGCAATAAGCAGCATTTGTGTTGGGAGGCCTGCCGAAATATCAAAAACATGGTTCAGTCCTCCCGCAATCTGCCGCACCCCCAATCCGAGAGAAGTCGCCAACCCGAATACCGTAGCCAGGACTGCAATGATATCGATAATATCACCGATAATCCCATAGACTTTATCCCCCAGAAAAGGATAAAATACAGAACGGATAGTAAGCGGTAGTCCCCTGGAATATGTAAAATAAGCCAGGGACAGGCCTACCAGGGCATAAACCCCCCAGGCGTGAAGCCCCCAGTGCAGAAAAGTGAAATTCATAGCTTCCTGTGCAGCTTCGATACTGCTTCCCGTACTTTTCGGAGGTGAAACAAAATGAGATATGGGCTCCGAAACACTCCAGAAAAGCAATCCTATTCCCATCCCTGCACTGAACAGCATGGCAAACCATGACATGGTCTTAAATTCAGGTTTCGCACTTTGCCCCCCGATACGCAGGTTTCCGTAATTGCTGAATGCCAGGTAAATCATAAAAAAGAGAAAGATATTGATGGAAAGGACGAAAAACCATCCGCCCTTCTCCGCCACAAATTGCTGAATTTCCTGAAAATATTCTTTAGCACTGTCTTTATAAATCAATGTCAGGGCAATGCTGATAATTATAATGATAGCCGATGAGAAAAATACAGGGCCATTGACCTCCATGCCCAGTATCGATTTTTTCTCATCGCTTCGAACCACCTTTTTAGTCATAATTGTTGTGTTTTCCGGTTTTAGAAATAATATCCTATGTTAATGTTAAATCGTGCCTCCCATCCGGCATCCGGGGTTCCCCCCGCAAAGTCATCGATAAAGTTCCCGCCCAGCCAGGAATGATTTTTACCCGCTGCAAAATCTATATACGTATAGAGATTTCCGGCTGCTACACCTACACCAGTGACATTCATATAACTATCGGAAAAATCTTTTTTGAGCTTTCGGATACAGCCAAAATCATTGTAAAACTGTAACAACGATACGGGTCCCCACGATACGGGAACCGTATAAGCCACCGCCAGCGAAACCAGGTCGGCCCTGGCGGCAACCAGGTAAGGTGCCCCGTAGGCTGCCATGGCCATAATATCCGGACGCTCCGTATCGGGGTTCTCCGGTGCTTTAGTGTAGTGCAGAAGTTGCGATTTCAGGTTAAACGCCTGGTAATCGAGTTCGTAAAACAGGCCATAACCGTAATGATGCCCCGTTTTTTGAGTATCCAGATTATAAAGCCCGCCATATTGCGTATACCCTCCGAATTGGTGCCTGAATTCCCTGTGCTTCAGCTTGTAATATACTTTCAGGTTCAGCTGGTTTACCTCCTTATTACGGTAGTCCGGCTCCCCGTCTCCATCCACATCCATAGAAGCGACATCATAGGAGTACCGGCTGTGCGAAACATCCGTAGCTCCTCCGAATGCTATACTCTCCGAATTCTTGAAAAAAGCAACCTGGTATTGCCAGCCCTCTTCCTGCTCATGAATAAATTTCACCCCGATATCATGATCGTCTTCCAGTCCTATATAATAGCCGATATTGAAAAACCAATTGTGAGAGTTGTATTGCTGAATACCAAAGGGTACCTGGGTGAGTCCGGCCTGTATGCTGTTCTTTTCATCAAAATCATAGGCCAGCCAGCCCTGTTTCAGGACACCGCCTCCAAAGGCATCGGAATAAAGCCTGTATTCTGCATTCAGCGAAATCCCCCTGTAAGAAGCCTCCGCATTAATACGAAACATATCGTACATAAGATCGCCTCCCTGCTTTTTCTGTTCTTCTTTCCAAGAGGAATAGATATAGTTAAAACGCAGTGCCCCTCCGAACTTCACTACAGGCTTGTCCTGTGAACTCCCGCAAACAGGAATGAAACATAAAAAAGGAAGTAATTTTTTTAAGTATATAATCATCTTTTTGTTCGTTTCCGTTTCGCCGGACGGCGGAAACATCATGCTGCAAATCATCTGTGTAAAAATTGTTTTTCACAACGTCTACCAGTCTGTTTTTGCTGCGGGCAAAAAACCTCCAACAGGTAAATATTGCCACAGAGAACAGATTGAAGGGGTAACTACGCTAACAATGTATGAAAAAACGTATTAAAATATAATTTCCAATATACAATTTTTTCCCGAACCCTCCCCCGGGTAATCCTTTAAATAAACAGTTTGAGTTATATAAGGAGAGAAATTCCGCACCGTTTAATGTGTCATATTTGCTCATCCGGGCAGGGATAGTTCTCCATCATGATTTTATCTGATGCACGTTCCTAAAAAGATTTTTAATCACAAAGTCGGCAAAGAATACACAAAGTTCACAAACAAATAAACCTTTGATTACAATATATTTAACGCTTTAGTTTCTTTGTACCTACTTTGAATCCCCTCATTGGTATGGATTAAAATAGTGAATTGCGTATATTTGAATATAGTCATAAACGCAAAGAAAACACAGAACGAACCGAAAAAAGATGACAGAATTTTGGGAAGCCAGTTTCAGGGATAAACAAACCATGTGGGGATTCGGGCCAGCCGATGCCGCAATTTCAACCGTCGACCTGTTTCGGAAAAAGGGCTTAAAGAAAATTCTGATCCCTGGATTCGGATACGGCAGAAATGCAAAAATATTTACGGACCACGGATTTGAGGTTACCGGGATCGAAATTTCGGAAACTGCGATCAACCTGGCAAAAAAGCACTACGGGGATACGGTAATAGTGTATCACGGCAATGTTAGCGATATGCCATTTGACCAAAAATCCTACGACGGAATTTTTTGTTATGCTTTGATCCACCTGTTGAATGATAAAGAACGGGCCAAACTGATAGAGGATTGTTATAACCAGCTGAGGCCTGGCGGATACATGGTATTTACGGCCATATCCAAAAACACCCCGACGTACGGGGATGGAACGGCATTGGGCAAAGACTGGTATGAAACCAGGCACGGGGTTAAACTCTTCTATTATGGCCCGGAATCGGTAGACAAGGAATTTGGCCGTTACGGTCTGCTTGAAGCTAAGGAGATAAACGAACCGGCAAAAAACACGGAGAACAGATCCTCACAAAGATTCTGGGAAATAATCTGTAAAAAACAGAAGTAAGCATTCCTCACATGAAAGAAAAATGGATACACGAAATTCGCCAGGCATTAAAGGATAAATCGGACCGCAAAACACGTGAATCTTCGGGCCGCTTTTTCAAAAAGGGGGAGGAAGCATTGGTATATGGTGTAAAAATGGCAGAAGTGGGGAAGATCGCAAAAGAATTCTCCAAACAGCTAAAAATGCATTCAAAACAGGATATTTTTGATATTTGCGAAGCGCTGTGGAGATCAAAATACCTTGAAGAAGCTGTTGTAGCCTGCAGACTTTCGGAATCCCTGCACAAAAAATATGAACCGTCCGACTTCAAGATCTTTGAGCATTGGGTAGAAGATTACGTGAACACCTGGGCGGATTGCGACACCCTATGCAACCATACGATAGGCATGTTTGTCATGAAGTATCCCGAATATGTCTCCGAATTAAAGAAATGGGCAAAGTCATCCGGACGCTGGGTCAGAAGAGCTTCTGCAGTAACATTGATTATACCTGCCCGAAAGGGAATGTTCCTCGGGGAAATTTTTGAGATTGCCGATATTCTTCTCCCGGACAAAGACCATATGGTACAAAAAGGCTATGGCTGGATGCTGAAAGCGGCAAGTCAGGCACACCAGAAGGAAATTTTCGATTATGTAATGTCTAAAAAAGCCGTAATGCCCCGTACAGCATTACGGTACGCCATTGAAAAAATGCCGGAAGCATTAAAAACCGAAGCCATGAAAAAAGAACCATCCGTCTGAAAGACTGCCGGTAACAGTCTTGCCGTACTTTATCCGAACACCGTAATATACCCGGACCGATAACATATATTTTTCTCTTCCATTATATGCACGGTGTAATGTATATTTGACAAACATAAAAGTTTAGCGGATCACCGTTACCAGATCCTTCAAAAGAAAATTATAACAACATCCATTTAAAATTCACACGCAGCATGTTTCGAAAATCCCTGTTTACCACGTTGCTGTTAGTGTCCGTACTGGCACTACAGGCCCAGGAACTGTACATCCCGCGCGATGTCAAAAAAGCCTATGAAAACAAAACCCGGGGCAAAGACGGGAAACCCGGTGCAGATTACTGGCAGAATAAAGGCGTCTATACCATAGACCTTACCGTAAGTCCGCCGGACCGGAAAATTACGGGCAAAGAGACTATAGTATATACCAACCATAGTCCCGACACCTTAAAGACCCTCAACTTTAAACTGTTCCTTAACCAGCATAAACCGGGAGCGGTTCGTTTGGGACAGGCTTCGGAAGACTATCTTACTTCCGGAATGCATATTGATGCCTATACCGAAAACGGCGTGACACGGGAGTGGACAGATAAGAACGACGGTACCAATAAAATGATAGACCTGGCTACCCCGCTGGCTCCGAATGCCAGTGTTACCCTGGGCATTGACTGGCATTTTGAAGTATCCGTCCAAAGCGGGAGAGAAGGAGCCATTGACGAAACGACTTTCTTCCTTGCCTATTTCTTCCCCCGGGTAGCCGTGTATGACGATTACCGCGGATGGGATACGATGACCTTTACCGGGTCGCAGGAATTCTACAATGATTTTAACGATTATACCTTTTCGGTCACCGTGCCTGCCAATTACATAGTATGGGCCACGGGAGACCTGCAAAACCCGGACGAAGTGCTGCAACCGCATTATGCGGGACTCCTGGAGCAATCCATGACGTCGGACGAGGTGTTGCATATTGCAACCAAAGAAGACCTGGAAGGTCATAAAGTAACGAAGCAAAACCCCGCCAATACCTGGAGGTGGAAAGCAGACCATATTACGGATGTTGCCATTGCCATCAGCGACCATTACCTGTGGGATGCCGGCAGTGTTGTGGTAGACAGGGCTACCGGGCGACGGGCCAGTGTACAGGCGGCCTACGACGAACCTTCTGAAGACTTTAAGGAAATGGTCAACTACAGCAAGCATGCGATGAACTGGTTCTCCAACAATTATCCGGGCGTCCCCTACCCCTATTCCAAATCCACCATCGTCCGCGGTTTTGCCGATATGGAATACCCGATGATGGTCAACGACAGTTCGTTCCCCGAAGCGGAATTTGCGCGTTTTGTGGTAGAGCATGAGATCGCACACACCTATTTTCCGTTCTATATGGGCATTAACGAAACGCGTTTCGGTTTTATGGATGAAGGCTGGGCCACTGCCCTCGAATACCTTATCGGGATTCATGACCTGGGCAAAGAAAAAGCTACGGAAAACTTTAAAAAATTCCGCGTAGCAAGCTGGGCAAACAATGCAGACATGGAATATGACCTGCCCGTGATTACCCCGCTCAATGCGCTCAACGGTATAGCCATACGCGCCAATGCCTACGGGAAAGCAGCCATCGGCTACCTCGCCATGAAGGAATACCTGGGCGATACCCTGTTCAGCAAAGCGCTCAGGGGATACATGGACCGGTGGAACGGTAAACATCCTATGCCATGGGATTTCTTTTATTCGTTTAACGATATTACCGGCAAAGACCTCAACTGGTTCTGGGACCGCTGGTACTTCAGCAATAATTACATAGACATCGCCGTAACCGGTGCCTCTTACAAAAAAAATGCCCTGACCGTTACCCTGGAAAACATAGGCGGCATGCCGGCCCCCGTAACCATTATACTGACAGATAAGGATGGAAAAACACAGGAATTCCACCAAACCCCGGCCATATGGGAATCCGACCCGGATCACGCCGTGGTTAAACTTAAAAACGTGAAGAATATTACGAGCATCAGCCTGGATGGCGGTATTTTTATGGATGCGGATACTTCTAACGACAGTTATAGTGTAGATTAAGCTGCGGTTACAAACCCGGAAGTGCGATATCCTGAGGTGACGAAGCGTCCTGAACTCGTGAAGTAAAAAAAGCACCTTTCAAGATGACGAAGCGTCCCGAACTCACAAAGTAAAAAAAGCACCATTCAAGGTGGCTGAGTGTCCCGAACTTGTTCGGGATGTATCGAAGCCACCGCCATTTAAGTAATAAACAAATCATACCCGCAAAAATATTTTCGACATTTGCATCGAGACATTTAATCCCGATAATTATCGGAACACGTAGTGAGTAAAATAAAAGAGCATGCACAGTGAAACCGACAAAATAGAGCTGGAATACCTGAAAATCGAAGATTATGCCGAGATCAGGGAGGCCATGGTTCTGGCCTACCATTCCATGCCGGACGATTACTGGACAAAACCCCAGATAAAAACCCTGCTGGACAAGTTTCCGCAAGGCCAGGTGGTTATCAAAGTCAATGGCCAGATTGCGGGTTGTGCGTTGGCTATCATTGTACATTATAATCTCTTCGAAGGCACCCATACTTTTAATGAGGTAACCGGTAACAGCACTTTTGATACGCATTCCGATGACGGCGATATGCTTTATGGAATAGACGTATTTATAAAACCGGAGTTCCGGGGGCTGCGGCTGGGCAGAAGATTGTACGATTACCGGAAAGAACTGTGCGAAAAACTGAACCTCAAAGGCATTGTTTTTGGTGGAAGGATTCCGAATTACCATAAACACGCCGATACCCTCAGTCCTAAGGAGTATATTGAGAAAGTACGGAAAAAAGAAATTCACGACCCGGTACTGAATTTCCAGATGTCAAACGATTTTCACCCCACCCGGATACTCAAAGGCTACCTGGATGGCGATAAGGCCTCCCAGGAATTTGCCGTTTTGCTGGAATGGGATAATATTTACTACGAAAAACCTACCCGCAAGGCCGCAACCAAAAAAAGTGTGGTCCGCCTGGGGTTGATCCAATGGCAGATGCGGCCCTATAAAAATGTGGAGTCCCTGCTGCAACAGTCCGAGTATTTTATAGATACCCTGTCCGGGTACCGGGCCGATTTTGCCCTGTTCCCCGAGTTTTTCAACGCTCCGCTCATGGCCCAGTTCAACCATCTTTCCGAACCGGAAGCCATTCGCGAACTGGCCAAATATACCGACAGTGTCATACAGGAGTTCTCCGGACTGTCCATCGCCTACAACATCAATATCGTTGCCGGCAGCATGCCGGAGATCAGGGACGGCAACCTGTATAATGTGGGGTACCTGTGCAAAAGGGACGGTACCATAGAACGCTATGAAAAAATACACGTCACCCCGGACGAAGCGAAAGTCTGGGGTATGCAGGGCGGAAATGGACTTAAGGTTTTTGATACTGACTGCGGAAAAATAGGCATCCTTATATGCTACGACGCCGAATTCCCGGAACTCAGCAGACTGCTTGCCGATGAAGGCATGGATATACTCTTCGTCCCTTTTTTGACCGACACCCAGAACGGGTATTCCAGGGTAAGGCATTGTGCACAGGCCAGGGCTATTGAAAACGAATGTTACGTGGCCATTGCCGGCAGTGTGGGTAACCTCCCCAATGTACATAACATGGACATCCAGTTTGCGCAATCCATGGTATTTACCCCCTGCGATTTTGCCTTCCCTACCAACGGTATAAAAGCAGAAGCCACCCCGAATACGGAGATGATATTACTTGCCGATGTAGACCTGGGCCTGCTACGCGAACTGCACGAGTTCGGAAGCGTAAAAAACCTGAAAGACCGCAGGACGGATATCTTTGAATTGCGGAGAAAAAGTTAGCATGGAATGCATTTATGCCTTAAATTTACAACTACGGAAGCTGCTTAGGATCGCTTTTATATTTATCGCGGAAAACCTCCGCATTATATCCGGGACGTTTCCCGTTTGTCTGATCATCAACCTGCAATTATGTATAAGCTATCCGCAAACTATAGTAAATTCGTCCGGACATTCGATACCAAAGATGACGTTATCAAAGAAATCGAAAAAATAATAACAGATAAGCATTCGACAATCGGGAATATACGGTCTTTTACTCCCGAAAGAACAGTAGATAAAAATCAATCTCTTGACTATTTGATTGCTTATGCGGATTTTATTCTTGAAGATCATTTTATATCCGGGGAAGAATTGAATGATTTTGAAACTTTAAAAAGAATTTTCAGAATAAAAGAAGGTGATTTTATCCGGTTAAAAAGCTTTCAGGTAAAAGAGATCCTGAAAAAGCAGTTCATCAGAATGTATTCGGACGATAATATAGATAAAAAAGAGGCTATCGAAAAAGTCAATTTGCAACTAATGTTCGATCTGAGTTTCGATGAATTTGAAAAATTAAAAGAAGACGAAATTATTGCGTCGTTACGGCGAGGTGCTAACCCTAAAGATCTGGATATTTCCAAGCTTCCGCCAAATTTCCGATTATAAAAAAAAGCCGTATGACTCCCTTTATACTCATCCTCACCATACTCGGCGGGAGCCTGAAAAGAATACCCTGTTAAAACAGATATTTTTAATTTTACGGTTTTCCGTAGCGTTCTTTACTGAAAATTCAGTAATTTAATTACTGGAAAAAAAACCTTCCGGATGTAGAAAATGGTATTAAAAACCCATAATCTCATTTTCACATCATATCGGAACAAACTATTACTTTAACCTTAACCAACCAAAACCGATGAAAAAAGTATGTACTATTTTAGTTGTCCTTTGTTTATTTCACCTATCCCGGGCACAGGGTGAAGGAGAAATTCAACCACAAAACCTGGAAGTCACCGATTCTACCGGGTTGGCTTCGCAAACTTCGGAAACCGAAGCCGACGAACTTAACGATACCCTTAAAAAATTAAAGGAACTCATCGATGAAAGCAATTCGGGATCTACAGAAATCGGAACCTTCCGCATTCAGCCATATGCCATTGTTTTCCCCGGACACTTTCCGGTTAGCAAACCGTACCAGGTAGCGCTTCTTAGAAGAAGGATAGATTCCGTCAATAAAACATTAGAACTCCGGGGAAAAGCAGCTTCCCGTGTCAATTTCACTCTGAAAAAGGCTGTAAAAGACCGCAAATCCGGTGATGAAGTCCTGTCAGAAGGTACGACAGTAGAATTGCACATCGCTTATATAGACAGTGTTAAAGTCGCCATAAGCGAAGGCGTCATTGAGCATTTAAAAGTATACACATCCGATGGGAATTCATTTTATAACACCAAATCCCCTATCCCTATCCTGACCATTGAAAAACGGTTTGATGACCGTCTTTTCAATCCGCAGAATGGTAATTTCATTTTACTCAAAGATGCCCTGTACTTTGAAGCGGACAGGCGTTTTAATTATTTCCCGGATGCACAGGAACTAACCATTAAAAACACCAGGACTGATTCCGGGATAAAAACCGGTTCCCAAAAACTATATGCGGAAAACGGTTTGAATGCCCTGGTGAACCTCCAGGTATATTCGGATCTTTTGGGTGTTTTCGGGGACGAACCCAACGGCCTTATCCAGTTCGAAGCAAATACAAAACTTTATCTCCACAGGGCCAATTACAAGAATACCTATACATTTATGCCGTTTGATGCTATAGAGCCTTTCTTTCACTTTAACCGGATAGAAAGTAAATTCGATACCATAGCCTTGTCGTCCGCCCAGGAAATCAACCGCCTGGAACTGTTCCGGCGATATACTTACGCGGTGGGCCTGGACGTAAATCTGTTCCGGGGAGACTGGCGCCCTTCCAATTCTTTTGAACTCAAGGCCGGCTATATGTACAGTTCCAGCAACCTTGTCATAGACGACGAAAAATTGAATGCCGCCCTTCACACTCCTTATCTCGAAGCAGTTCTGAAAAGCAGGAAACTGAACAACTTCGGAATAGATTTGAGAGTAAGGCACGCGTGGCAAAAATTAAACCCCAATACGTATATTGAAAATGACGAGTGGAATGACCTGTTATCTTTCCGGGCCGGTGTATCTTATTTTCCGGACAAAAAAAAGACGGACAAAATTTTCCTGCGTTTTATTAACTACCTGAATCTCTCCGACCGGAAACAGGATTTCGCATTACTGCAACTGGGCTTCAGTAAGGCCATTTCGTTCAACTAAAAACGCTTCGGATTTTTATTATTTGGTTTAAAAGATTTTAACCACAAAGTCAGCAAAGAACACACAAAGTTCACAAAGGAATCAGCTTTTGATTACGATATGTTTAACGCTTTAGTTACTTTATGTCTACCCTGCCTTTGCCGGCAGCAGGTTTGTGTGCTTTGTGGTTTTAACAGAAGTTCGGGGCTTTTTAGCCCCCTCTTTTTTATTCAATCTGGTCAAAAATATCTTCGTTCTATCCTGTAGGTTTTGTTACTATAAATAACTACATGTCAGTTTTTACTTTCCCTTTTCTAAACGTATGTTATTATCATATAGCGTGTTATTTCTCCCGGTGCTTTCGTTCCCCGTAAATTCCCGTAACCCGCAAACCTCGCCCTTGCCGGATTTTTGGTTATATTTGAAAGAGAATGAAACAAATACTCCCGAATGATCTATGAAAAATACTATAAAAGATAATATAAACCCCGGTATTGTTTCTAACCTGTTACTACTGGTAATTATCGTATTCATCCTGCACACGCTCCAAAGCGTGATCATCCCCATTTTGTTTTCCATTATCATTTCGGTATTGCTCTACCCGCTTTGCCGGAGGCTGGAAAATCTGAGGATGACCCGTTTGAGCGCCTCTCTTACTTCCCTTGTACTGGCTGTTCTGGTCGTACTCGGGTTGGGATATCTCCTTGTTTCACAAACCATCAATATAGGAAATAACGCCGCGGATATTTTCAGTAAAATACAGGGAGTAGCCTCTAAACTACTGGATTGGGCCTCCGACCAGTTTAACATGTCTTCCTATGAGCTGGGCTCCGAGATCAAGACCAGACTTTCCGACAGTATGTCCGATATGGGAAGTTATCTTACCACGGCTCTGGGCTCGCTGGGCAATTCCCTCTCATCGGCTATCCTGGTGCCTATAATGATCTTCTTTTTTCTGTATTACCGGGACTTTTTCCGGGAATTCTTCTTCAGGGCTTTTTCGTCCACTCCAAAAGAGATTATAGAAGAAGGATTGGGAAGGATTTATGAGGTTCTGAAAAGCTACCTGGTAGGATTAGTAACAGTGATGGGTATTGTCGCCGTGCTGAATACCATAGGCCTGTATATACTGGGTATAGAATATGCCTGGTTTTTCGGCATCCTGGCCGCTTTGCTGACCATATTCCCCTATATAGGTATTTTTGTCGGCTCCATGATACCGGCTCTTTTTGCCCTGGCTACAAAAGACAGTCTATGGTATGCCACCGGGGTAATTATCTGGTTTCAGGTGGTACAGATGCTCGAAGGAAATTTTATCACTCCCAACATTGTGGGTGGAAAGGCGAGCCTCAATCCCCTGGTGTCTTTATTGTCATTCTTCCTGGGCGGCATGCTGTTCGGCCTTGCCGGAATGATCCTGGCACTGCCGCTACTGGCCATGTTAAAAGTTATTTTTGATATTATCCCGCAGACACAGGCCTACGGGTTTCTGCTGAGCGAACCGGAAAGATCTTACCTGCGCTCGCATAGAAAAAAGAAAAAATCAGCACAGGAGGAAGAAGAAAAAAATACTTCCGGGAAATAAAGGGCTGACAGGTTTGTCACGGCCGCGAATATCATTGGAATTTTTGCCACTCTCCCGGTAAAGGCCTGTTCCGGTTTCCTCTCCCTCCCGGATAAGGAGTACGGATACAACCGCCAAACCGGGGAGTTCCGACTTCTGCAACCAGGATTTCCTCAGGCCACGGACCCCGTAACTTCATACACTTCTTTCCTTTCTTTAACACTCTATGTTAAGAATAGGCTAAAACCTGTTTTTTGTTAGTAAAATTCTCTCAAATTTTGTACCTTAGGTAACGAGGTTATAAAAAAATCATTTACTAATTAAAAATTCAGAGTTATGTCAAATAAAACAGGTGAAACAATCTTAGCATTATTGACCGGTGCAGCCATAGGAGCCGGAATCGGAATTTTGTATGCTCCTGACAAAGGGTTACATACGAGAAAAAAGATAAAGGAGCAGGCGAAAAAAACACAGAAAGAAGTCGAAAAGCAATTGCACAAAACGCAATCGCAGCTTATGGGCAAAGCCAGCACTGCTCGAAGGAATTTCGAAAGCAAGCTGAACGATACCCTGTCGGATATGAGTTACAAAGCAGATGACATTTTACTCGCTCTGGAACAGAAGCTTGAGGATTTGAGAGCTAAAAATGCCAAACTTCAGAAAGACAATGAAAACAAAGTTGCCAAAACAACTCAATAATGTACTTCTATGTCATTACACAGCATTTCGGAAAACGCTGAGGGATTGAGTAAAAATGCCCAGGAGTTTATAGAAAACAGCTATGCTTATTATAAACTCAGCGTTTTTAAAAAACTTACAAAAAGCACTACTTCGATGATCATTTTTATGATCATCGGAGCAGTACTTTTCGGAGCTATGTTATTAATTACATTTGCCCTCGCGCTCTTTATAGGAACATGGCTTGATAATTGGGGCCTTGGTTTTCTTATCATGGGGGGCATCTACCTGCTCATAGCCGTGATCGTCTATTACGGATTGAGAAAGACGATAGAAAGAAAGGTGCTGGTCCGTGCGTCAATGGATTTCTTTGACGGTGACGATGATTAGGAGCACAATAAATTTAAACTGATGAAAGTATATACTTCTTTTGAAGAAGTCAACAAGGATTTAAAAGTCCTGAGACTTCAGAAAGACATATCCAGGGAAGAGATCAAGGCCAGCTATTACGGCCTGAAAGATGACCTGGGTTTCTTAAATGTTATTGGTAAAACAACCGGATTTATCCTTAAACGGGCACTGGCACTTAAGGTAGCCAAGAAAATATTCGGTTGACGATATAAAAAATTCCCCGGGTAAGAGATCAGTGGAGTAGGTACTTAAGGGGAAAGAAGAGTTACCGGATACGTTTTTACGGCACCCGGTAGCTCTTTTATTTTTAGAAGCTGTTTCCCGGTTTGCTATCGGCTCCCTTTAAAACAGGAAATACAGGCTGTAAGGCTTCAGGAGGCTTATCTTTCCCTCTTTTTATGATTTTCACTTTTCTTAAAGATCCATTCCGATACCAAACAAAACCCGATAATACCGGCGGACATGATTATCCCTGCCACATTAGTGTCGTATTGCTGGTGCACTAAGACAAGCAGGGCGGTGATACACAATGCCAGACCAGCCAGGGGTATGTATTTGTTTCCGTTGATCCGTTGCGAGAGTTTATACCCTGTAAAATTTACAATCCCGAATATCAGCAGGAACCCTACACTACCTGTAGTGGAAATGCTCTCCAGGTCCAGTACGTTGACCAGGATCAAAGTGGCCGCAGCCGTAATCAGTAAACCAACGGGTTTATTCCACAATTGCGCAAGGAAATGGTGTGGCAATTCATCCTCTTCGGCGATTTCGAAATTCACCCTGCTCCCCCCGTACAGGGAAGCATTGATAGCAGAAAACGTGGAAATCAGGGCTGCAATGGTGATGATCGTAAACCCGGTCCTTCCCAGTACCGGCATTGCAGCTTCCGCCAGCACATAATCCTGTGCATCCGCTATTTTCCGGAAAGGGAGAGATCCTACAGTAACAAGTGCGATAATCACATAGAGCACAATCACAAAAACAATGGAGTAATAATAAGCCCCGCCGATATTTCTCTCCGGGTTGATAATATCCGGCGCCGCATTAGCGATCAGTTCAAATCCTTCATAGGCCACAAAGATCACCATTCCGCCGGCAAAAAGAGCTTTACCGGGTTTTCCCAGTGTGCCACGGCAAGCTGGCTCATATTCGGATTGCCGATAAGCCCGTAAGCGCTTATCCCGATAAAACCTATAAGAATGATGAGCTTGATGATTACGGCATACGATTCTATCTTACTCACCACCAAAATATTATAGTAATTAATGGCGGTAGCCACAATGATAACATTACTTGCATAAATGTGGAAATCTATGGGTTTGTCCTCCGTGATTTCCAGTAAATTAGGCGCATAAGACCCGAAAGCTGAGGCATACAGCGACAGCATAACAATATAGCTTACCCACAGCAGGTTGCTCATGGCACCGCTACAAACAGAGATTCCGACCCCCTGATTGATAAACTTTACCGTACCGCCCCTGTCAGGAAAAGACCTGGATAGCTTCACATAGCTATAGGATGTGATCAGGGCCAGCATTCCCGCAAATAAAAAGGCCACGGGTGTCCCTCCCCTGGCCAGGGAAACCGCCAGTCCGAGAACTGCAAAAATACCACCACCGACCATGCCGCCGATTCCAATGGAAACCGCATCTTTAAGCCCTATTTTTTTCATCTCACATATAAAATCAACTACCTCGGGGCAATCCCGATAATTATCGGGACACGAGGTATTCAAACGAGCC
>NZ_RJTM01000135.1 GCF_003725735.1 Sinomicrobium pectinilyticum
CGCCGGATACAATAAAACCATTGAGGGAACACATCTCTTTTCATCGCCGTATAGCCTAAAGATAATAATAAATGGTTTTACATCCGAAACACCAAAATACTAGGGCCTGTTAACGCTACGTCCCGCATTTCGGCACCGGCCGATAGCGTGACCTGAATTTAACAGTATTCCGGGACAGGTTCGGGTGAATAATGCAGGATAACTTACCGGAAATCCGTATTTTTAAGGGCTGATAAAATGTACTTTACAACCTCCTATGCCCGGAGCCGGAATACCACAACAACGGTCTCCCTGCAAGAGATTTGTGCTCCGGAAAGGTCTTTTTAAAATACGTACAAACCGGTATTTATTTACTTTATACGATGGATTTAATCACTATTTATATTCTGGCCATTATCTTTATGGCTACATTGGTCCGTTCTACTTTCGGCTTCGGAGAATCTTTGATCGCTGTCCCCCTGCTTATTCTGCTGATCCCTATAGAAATTGCCGTACCTCTTTCTGTCCTGGTATCTGTTACCATTGCGGCGGTTGTAATTATACAGGACAGGCAACAAATACACCTGAACAGTGCAAAATGGTTAATCCTTTTTGCCGTTTTGGGAATCCCCATAGGTTTATTACTCCTTATTTACGGAAATAAGGGCCTCGTAAAATCAGGACTGGGCATACTTCTCATAGCGTATGGTATATATTCCATGATGTCTTCACGGAAGTTCAAACTGGAATCCGATAATAAATTATGGCTGTTTATCTGCGGCTTTTTATCCGGAGTATTTGGCGGTGCTTACGGGGTGAACGGTCCCCCGCTGGTAGTTTACGGCAATATGCGCAACTGGACGGCCAAACATTTCAGGGCTACCCTACAGGCCTATTTTTTACCGGCAGGTATAATAGGAATGTGCGGCTACTGGTATAAAGGGCTCTGGAGCACTGCCGTAACCCATTATTTCTTTATTTCGCTGCCTGTGGTTATTCCGGCCGTCTTTATAGGGCGGTACCTCAACAACCAATTAAACGGGGACACGTTTATGAACTATGTCTACCTCGGGTTAATTGCTATAGGATTATTATTGTTATACCAGTCTTTAATGTAATTGCACGCGGGGCGGAGGCCTGAAAAGGAGATTACACTCTTTATCCGGCTCTATTAACGGTATTCTTATTTTACCGGACAAAATTCTCCCGCAAAGCAGGAAAAGAAAAAATATTTCCTAGAGTATAGTTCCCTCTTTTTGAGGCATGGAGCGGCTTTACAGGGTATTTTATCAGCGGGGATTTATTGCCGAAAATAAATAAATCAATTAAATTTCTTGAAAACCAAATAATTAACCTACCTTTGACCAATAATTTTTTTCAAAAATGAATAAAGGAACAGTAAAATTTTTTAATGACACCAAAGGTTTTGGTTTCATAACACCCAATGACGGTGGAGAAGATGTATTTGTACATACATCCGGATTGAACGACAACGTACGCGAGAACGACGAAGTTACCTACGATGTGGAACGAGGCAAAAAAGGTCTTAACGCAGTAAATGTTACAGTGATATAATTGTCCTTGTCATATTATTGTTAGGCTGCCCCCAACCAGGGCGGCTTTTTTTTTGTCCGTTCCGGATTTTCTTACCCGTCCGTCACAACGGCAGCATCCCGGTTACCGGGCCATCCTGTTATTCGCTCATCCTCATCCCTCAAATAGTTCCGAAAAAAACATAAAGCGCAGGCAAGTACAGCAAACAGTGGGATTTTAACTGTTAATACTCCAATAAACCCACCGAAAAAACGCTGAAACACAAATAATTAAACTACCTTTGACCTGATAAATTTTTTAAAATGGATAAAGGAACAGTTAAATTTTTTAATGAATCCAGAGGTTATGGCTTCATTACGCCGGACGACGGTGGAAAAGATGTATTTGTACATACATCAGGACTGAACAGCCGCATCCGTGACAACGACAAAGTTACGTATAGTGTGGAAGAGGGTCAGAAAGGGCTCACGGCAGTAAATGTTACAGCGATATAGTATATCCTTATCATATTATTGTAAAGAAGCTGTCTGAAAGGTCATAAACCCGTTATTCTACCCCGGTAATCCGCGACAAGGTGACGAAACCATTTTTTCAGACAGCCCGTTTTTATGTTTTTCCCGTCCCGGGCAATCAACTCAATTGTAACATTTTATTAAGAGTACGGTATTAGGAATCCCGGAAAATAAGGTGTAGCTTGCCGCATAACAAAAATATAGTCGGGCGGTCTTCATTTTTAATATCTTTCGGATCTTTTATTGAATTCTTTTCTTTTCTGTATTTTACACAGCACAGTACACTCGGTTTTCAGATGCTGCCCCCTTTCCTGAAGATCATGAGCAAAAAGGTATAGCCACAACAACAAGGAGGCTATACTGGTCCGTTTTCCTGTTCGTCCCGCGCAACCGGGGTACTGCTCTATTGTAAATGACAAAAGGTAAAAGCCGTCGGCGACTCTCAAAACATCGGTTAATATGAATACCCCGAGATTCTCGACAACCCGGCATTCCGACTTCTCCAAAACATTAAGGAGCAGGGTAAATGCCTATTTCAAAACCAACAACATCAGCAAACACGCCAATAAAAGCATGGTAAGTAAAACCGTTTTTATGCTTTTTGTCTTCTTTGCACCCCTGGTATTAATCAACACGGGGATAATCCACCACGCACTGCTGCTTTTTGTCCTCTATATCATAAGCGGCCTGGGTATGGCGGGCATAGGTATGGGCATTATGCACGATGCCATCCACGGTTCGTATTCCAAAAACCGCAAAGTAAACAAATACCTCGGGTATACGATGAACCTCATCGGGGCCAATGCTACCGTATGGAAAATACAGCACAATGTACTGCATCATACCTACACCAATATACAGCAGGCAGATGACGACATTAATGTGCCGTTCTTCCTGCGGTTTTCACCACATGCCCGTAAGCACCGGGTACAAAAATTCCAGCATATATATGTGTGGTTCTTCTACAGCATTTCTACCCTGCTATGGATAACGGCAAAGGACTTTGTAAGGCTTCACCGCTATAAAAAAATGGGCTTCCTGAATAAAAAAGGCGAGTACAGAAGGGAAATGCTGAAGCTTATCGGCTGGAAACTGATTTATTACAGCTATGCACTGATATTGCCACTTGTTATGGCACCTTTATCGCCAGGTTTGATTATACTTGCCTTCTTAGGCATGCACCTGGTTACCGGGCTCTGTATAAGCAGTGTTTTCCAGGTGGCCCATATCATGCCCGCCACCGAATATCCGTTAGCCGATGGAGATGGTATTATCGAAAACGACTGGTTTATGCACCAGCTGGCCACCACCAGTAATTTCTCTCCCGGAAGCCGGTTCTTTTCCTGGTTAATCGGGGGGCTTAATTACCAGGTAGAACATCATTTACTGCCTAATGTATGCCATATCCATTACAGGAAAATATCGCATATCGTTATGCAAACGGCACAGGAATACGGCCTTCCCTACCACATGAAAAAAACCTTTGTATCTGCCGTGGCCGATCATATGCGTATGCTGCGACAATTAGGAAGAACAGAGATCGGGACCGCCACTTCCTGATCCCTTATCTTATCCGGGCAACCGGTCCGAACATAAATTGCAGTACCTTGCCGGAAAGGGAAAACGACTTTTTTCCTTCCTCCGAAAAACGGTTCGTAAGTCTTAATAAAATAGTAAAGCCTGTTATTGTTATACTTACCATAAAAAATTTATATTTGGCCCTATGAGAATTTGCGTAAAAAACATTTGGATAAGTATGGGGGTACTCCTTTGCAGTCTTTGGTACCCTCAAACCTCATATGCCCATGCTTCCATACGCAGTTCCACGCAAAACCCCGAAATCAGGCTACTGGGAAAGGAGAATACCGACATCCTGTTTATCATTCATTGCCTGAAAACCCAGAAAATCACGGAAACCTCCGTGAAACGCAAGCTCGGAAACGAAAAATTTGTATTCCCGGACAGGCTTCCTCTGGTATTTTTTGCCCCCCCTTATATTTCCCCTGTTAAAAAGAGCCCGCAGGACAGAAGTTCTGTTATTCACACATTCCTCTTCCCGTATCATATTTTCTGGTGACACCATTTTTTTCGGTGCCGGCCATATCATAACTTATGCATTATCCCTTTCATAGCTTAGGTACAGGGCAGGGGGTGTAGACCCTAAAAGATAATCACAAAAGAATTTTCCCGTGCCCGTTTCCTGATCCGGGATAAGAATCCTCAGATTCATAATTACAATCTTTGTTATGACATTGTCATTACTGACCTACGGTATTGTATGGATTTTACCGACAAAAAGGCTGCGGAAGCCCTGTTTCCGTATCCATATATTAAAACATCTAATTACGTATTTAAAATTTAAATCATGCAGAAGAATCTATTGGATAGGACCTTATCCCCGGTTCATAAATTTATTCATTTCGAGCATTCGGGCGGTATTGTGCTTTTTATCGCTGTTATTATTGCACTCATACTTGCCAATTCTCCTTTTCAACATGCTTACGGTGAATTCTGGGAAACCCCGCTCGATATAGAATTCGGCAGTCGTCATCTCGATTATACGCTGCACGAATGGGTGAATGACGGGCTTATGGCCATGTTCTTCTTTATTGTAGGCCTTGAACTGAAAAGGGAAATGATTGCCGGTGAACTGGCTTCATTCCGGAAAGCCCTGCTCCCTTTTATGGCCGCCCTAGGGGGTATGCTGGTCCCTGCGGCAATTTATATGAGCATGAATCACGGGCTCCCCTCTGCCAGCGGATGGGGAATTCCCATGGCTACCGACATTGTCTTTACACTGGCCCTCATGGGTGTGGTCAGTAAGCGGGTACCTCTTGCTGCAAAGGTGTTTTTAGTAGCCCTGGCTACGGTAGACGATCTGGGGGCCGTCGTTGTGATCGCACTTTTTTACAGTTCGGACCTTTCCCTGTTTAACCTCTCTGTCGGATTAATTATACTGGCCATACTGCTTATCGCCAATTTTGTGGGTGTCCGGAATATTTTCTTTTATGCCGTTCTCGGTATAGGGGGGGTATGGCTTGCCTTCCTGCTTTCCGGGGTACACGCCACCATAGCCGGGGTACTTGTCGCATTTGCCATTCCTGCACGGACCAAGGTGGATGAAAACGAATACGCACAGCATATCCAGGGATTGATGAATGAATTCAAAAAAGAAATTCCGTTAAAAGGTCCGTTGACCACTGTTAAACAACACGATATCATAGAAGAAGTCAAAAATATAAGCTACTCCGCCCAAACCCCTTTGCAGAAACTGGAAACCGTCCTGCATCCGTGGGTGAGTTTTGTCATCGTACCGCTCTTTGCCCTGTCCAACGCCGGGGTCGCGATCGGGGGCAGCTTCTTTAAAGACCTGCTCAACCCGGTGAGCCTGGGCATTATTGCAGGCCTGGTTGTGGGCAAATGTGTAGGCATATTTTTGTTTACATGGATCCTTGCCAGGCTTAAAATAACCAGCCTTCCGGGAAATACGGGCTGGAAACACATACTGGGCCTTTCGCTGCTTGCCGGTATGGGTTTTACGATGTCCCTTTTCGTAACCAATCTCGCTTTTGACGACACACATTTCATAACCCAGGCCAAATACGGTATTCTGCTTGCCTCTCTCCTGGCTGCCATATTGGGCGTGGTTGTTTTAAAAGGCACCGGGAAAACGGAAGGATAACTTCCGGAAAATACTGTTTTTGCTATTGCTGTTCCTTCGGAAAAAAGCCGGGAGGTGATTTCCCGGCCCCACCCCACATAGCCCGAAACCCTCGATGCGGGTTCCCGTAAAACAAGGCCGGAATGACATTGTACTTTTGATTTTCAAAACCGACATCTCTGAAAAATCGAAGTAAACCGTATCGTCATGGAACTCTTTAACCAACTCAAGGCCCTGGCCGACAAAGTAGAGCAACTCAAGGACCTCATCGAAACCGAAGAATCTACAAAGCACGCATTTACCCTGCCGTTTATCAGCATTCTGGGGTACGATGCCTTTAATCCCACCGAAGTCATCCCGGAATTTACCGCCGACCTCGGCCTGAAAAAAGGAGAGAAAGTAGATTATGCCATTTTTCAGAACGGCGTACCTATTCTCATCGTAGAATGCAAACACTGGAAACAGGACCTCAATGTCCATAACTCCCAGCTATTCCGTTATTTTCATGTTACCAAGACCCGGTTCGCGCTGCTTACCAACGGTATCACTTACCGCTTTTATACGGACCTTGAGGAGACCAATAAAATGGACAACCGGCCGTTCCTGGAATTCGATATCACCAGGCTCAAAGAGCATACGGTGAAAGAAATCGAAAAATTCCACAAATCCAAATTTGACATTTCCAAAATCGTAAACAATGCCAGCAACCTGAAATACACCAGGGAGATAAAGGCGCTTATAGACTGTGAAATCCTTACGCCTTCCGCAGATTTTGTAAAACTATTTGCCGGGAAAGCATATCAGGGCAGGCTCACCGCAAGTGTTATGGAAGAATTTACCGAAATCGTGAGCAAGGCTTTTAACCAGATGATAAGTGATAAGGTAAATGACCGGCTGAATTCCGCCTTAAATAAAGAAGAAGAAAAGCAGAAAGCAACAGAAACCGGTACAGAAGAGCCCAGCAAAATAGAAACCACCGACGAGGAGCTGGACGGTTTTCGCATTGTGCTGGCCATTCTAAGACGGAAACTGCCCACAAATCGTATCGTTTATCGCGATACGCAATCCTATTTCGGTATACTTCTGAACGACAACAACCGCAAACCCATATGCCGGCTGCACCTCAACCGCAATACCAAATACATAGGCCTGTTTGACGAACACAAAAATGAAACCAGGGAAATCATAGAATCCATTGACGATATCTACCGGTATGAAGAACAGTTACTGGAGACCGTGGGGTATTATGAAGAGGTATAGTATCCGGCACGGTTCCAGCATTCACCCATAATTTTAGTGAATATATTCACCAAATATACCCACATTATGTGTGTCTAATAACCGAACCAACGCCTTTCCCCCTTGAATATCCGGCCACCCGGCTCAAACTGGAACGGATATTGATGTACCGGTCAAAAACCAGGCATTGATGAAAACCTTTTACTTATCTCTCGTTTCATTATGTATAGGACGTATTTCCATTTCCACCACGCATGGACGTCCTTTAAAATCCACACTATCTACACTATCTTTTATAGCTATTATCCTTGTGATCACCGGTTGTACTGAAAAACAACCCGCTTTGGAATATGAAAAAGCCGTGCTTTATGAAATTTTCCCGGCCTGGATCGATTCTGTTTATTCCGCACCCTATTCTCATATACTGCCTCCGCCACCTCCGCCACCTCCGCCATCGCCTGTGCCGCAAGGTCAGCATCAACTAAAGATGGATACCACAACAATTTCCGGATCTACACCTATTTATAACCGGAAATGGGTAATTGCCGTTCAGGATTCCGTTCTTCCCCTGGAACCGTCGGACCGGGAAGATTTTGAAGATTTTTTTACCACTTCCGGCCTTATTCCGGATACCACCGACATTTCCCATGGATATAAGATAGACCTCGATAAGTTAAAAACCGGAAAAGATATTACTTTTATATACCGTTCCGAATCCGAAAATACGGATATCATCTCTCTTTCCCGGATACAGTTCGATACCACCGGGTCGTATGGTGTATTCTGGGGGGAAGTCTATTGCGGACGTTTATGTGCCGAAGGTATCCGCGTCAGTATCCGGAAAATAAACGGCAAATGGGTGATCCATGATATGGAAGTATTATATGTTTCCTGAACAGCGATCGTCACATTATTCAAAAACCTTTTTAGCCACGGATACACAGATAATATCTTAAAGCGTAAACTATTCGAAGACACGGGCATAAATTCGGGTTACTGTAATGAATTTACAAATTTTTAATTTGATTATAAACTCAACACAAAACGATCTATGAAAAAATATTGTTTCTTCCCGTTATTACTTACCATAGTGACCTTTGGTTTTGCACAAACCAAAAACTTTATGGACACTCCTTACCTTGAAACGTCGGCCATCGCAGATACCCTGGTCATGCCCGACCGTATTTTTCTTTCCATTACTATTACCGAAAGCGATACTAAAGGAAAGCGTTCTGTAGAAGAAATGGAAACCGCAATGATCCGGAAACTGGAGTCTCTGTCCATTGATGTGAAAAAGCAACTCACTCTTTCCGATCTGTCCAGTAATTTTCAAAATTATTTTCTCCGCAAACGGGATGTGCAAAAATCCAAGACCTACGAACTCCTGGTTTATGATGCCCGGGCTGCCGGACGGGTTGCAGGCGTCCTGGAAGAAGCCGGAATATCCAATATTTTTCTGGACAAAACCGAATATTCCGGGATGGAATCTTTAAAACTCATCCTGCGTTCTGCTGCCATACTCCGGGCACACCAACAAGCAGAGGCCATGACAAAACCCCTGAAGCAATCTCTCGGAAAAGCTATTTATATTTCGGATACCAATACCCGGGTGATCAATATGCTGCAGGGACAGGTTTCCGGGCTTCTCCTGAAAAAAGAAATGCAAGAAGAATATGCTCCTGCCCCGATTGCTTTTGAAAAAATTAAGGTAGAAAGTGAAGTTCGGGTAAAATTTTCTTTGGAATAACTAAACCATATCGGATTTGAAATTCGTAAGTTTATAGTAGACAGAAAGTCTGTTTTGCCACGGATACACAGATATATAAAAGTTCAAAATTATCCGTGTATCCGTGGCAAAAAATTCATAAAGACCAGATGAAAAATATCCTTGCCGTATTCCTTCTCATAACCTGTTGTTCCGCATCGCCCGGTTTCGGCGACGGGGAAGATGCAAAATATATTTTTTTCCTTCATAACCGGTTCCCTGAAGAGCACGATCTCCGGGAATCCCATCCGGAATACGGCCGTACGGAATATCATGCTATCCTGAACGTTTTTAAAAGTCATGGTTTTAACGTTATTAGTGAAATAAGACAGGGAAACATTAATGCCCGGCAATATGCTCAAAACGTGTGCATACAGATAGACAGTTTACTGACCATGCAGATAAAGCCATCCGATATCACCGTCATAGGAACTTCAAAAGGAGGCTATATTGCCCAGTATGTCTCTACCTTTATGCAGAAGCCGGACCTCAATTTTGTTTTTGTCGCCTGTTTTACGGAAAATGACCTGCAAAACATCCCGGAGATCAACTTTTGCGGTAACATCCTCACTATTTACGAAAAAACCGATCCGTTCGGGGTTTCCGCGATAAAACGCAAGGAAACATCTACCTGCAATATAAAGCATTTCAAGGAAATAGAATTAAATACCGGGCTGCGACACGGCTTTTTGTTTAAGCCCCTTAAAGAGTGGACCGATCCTGCCGTGCAATGGGCAAAAGGCAATTATACCCCGGACTGAGGTGCCCCCCGGGCAAACGCATTATATAGGAGAGCAGTGGTAATCTGAAACCGTTTTACAGTTCGGGGTTGAGGAGTCCCGATATATCGGGATGGAGTTGGGGGATAATTTCTTTGTTCCAGGTTCCAGGTTCCAGGTTCCAGGTTCCAGGTTCCAGGTTTCAGGTTCCAGGTTTCAGTTCCAGAAAGAACAAAACGAGGTGGCTGAGTGTCCCGGCTCCGCCGGGATGTATCGAAGCCACCGCGGTTACACGTATTCATTTCCATACAGAAAAAACCTATCTTTGACTATGTACTCATAAAACCACGCTTTAATGACTCCCATATTACAACCCGAAGCGCTCATACCGCTACTGGATTCCGGTAACCTGGTCCTCGTAGATGCTGGTAACGGTAAGGATGCCAGGGACAATTATAACCGGAAACATTTGCAGGGTGCCCTTTTTGCCGACCTGAATACACAACTGGCCGACATCAGAGAAGATGCATCCGACGGGGGCCGACATCCCCTGCCCGATGCAGAAAAATTTTCGCAGACCTTAACATCCCTTGGCATATCCCCGGAAAGCCATGTGGTGATCTACGACGATAAAAACGGCGCTAATGCCGCAGCCCGTTTCTGGTGGATGCTCCGGGCCATAGGCCACGAAAAGGTCCAGGTGCTCAACGGCGGGCTCCGGGAAGCGGAAAAGGCCGGGGTTCCGCTTCGTTCGGAGAAAGAATCCGCACAGGTTACCGGTGCTTATCCCGTAAAAAAATGGCAATGGCCCCTGGCTGATATCCGGGAAACGGAAGCCGCTTCGGGGAATGACTATTTCCGTATTATAGACGTGAGGGACAGGGAGCGCTATCTCGGTCTCACAGAACCGCTGGACCCGGTGGCGGGGCATATCCCCGGGGCCGTCAACATGCCTTTCCGGGATAACCTGGATGCCGACGGCAGGTTCAAAGCTCCCGGAACGCTGCATGCCATGTATAAACCGCTGTTTGCCGATTACGCCCCCGCCAATATCATCGTGCATTGCGGCTCCGGGGTAACGGCCTGTCATACCATTCTTGCCATGAATTACGCCGGACTTCCCGTACCCAGGCTATATCCCGGTTCGTGGAGTGAATGGTGCCGGAGCGGTAAAGACATGGAAAAAAACTAAAAAACAACAGCGCCATATTTAATCTAAAGATGAATGAAACTATTGTTGAGAGCAGAACAGGGAAATGCATCGAACAAAAAATACATATATGCCACAATGCATTTTTTTAAAAAATTCTTCCCGTATTTCCTCTTTTCCCTGGCCTGTATATCCTGCAAACCCGACACCGAAACCAAAGTTACGGTTGCCACGGCTGCCAACATGAAATTTGCCATGCAGGCCCTGGTCAAAGATTTCACCGAAAAAACTGGGATCGAATGCGAAATGGTGGTCAGTTCTTCGGGCAAACTCACCGCCCAGATCCGCGAAGGAGCACCTTACGATGTTTTTGTATCGGCAGACATGAAATATCCCGAAACGTTATACCGGGAAAGCCTGGCCACCGCCGCGCCCGAAATATACGCTTACGGCAAACTGGTGCTCTGGTCCGTATCCGGAAATATCCGGCCTTCCGTAGCGCAACTCACACAACCGGGAATAAGACATATCGCCATAGCCAATCCCGGGAATGCTCCCTACGGTATGGCCGCCATAGAGGTTTTAAAACACTACGGTATATGGGATAAAATACAGGAAAAAGTCGTGTATGGCGAAAGCATTTCCCAGACCAATCATTTTATTACTTCCGGCGCCGCCGAAGCGGGCTTTACGGCTTTATCGGTAGTGCAGTCCCCCGAAATGCGGAACACCGGCCGGTGGACGGTACCCGATGCCGGAACATATACTCCTATCCGGCAGGGAGTTGTCATTATCGCGCATAACGATAGGGATATACAACACGCCCGGAAGTTCTATGCTTATCTTTTTTCCCCGGCGGGAAGAAAGGTTCTGAAAGATTTCGGATATTTGGTAGATGAATAGTTTTGCGGGACATATTACCGATATCCGCAGCAGCGATGGCCTGTCCGTAATTACCGTAAAGGTAAATGCGGTACGCTTCAAAGCTGTTGTTATCGATAGCCCGGAAACAGCGAGCTGGCTGGTTACCGATAATCCGGTACAGGTACAGTTCAAGGAAACGGAAGTCGTCCTCGCTACCGGTGAAAACCCTGCCGTGAGCCTTCAGAACAGGGTAAAAGGGCGTATTTCGGCCATAGAAAAAGGAGAATTGCTGAGCAGGGTCGTTATGCGGACGGATATAGGAAATATTGTTTCCATCATCAGTACCGATGCTGCGGAACAATTGGCATTACAGGAAAATACGGAGGTAACAGCCATGATAAAGTTAAACGAAGTAATCCTTGCGCCATAATGGAATGGGGACCTCTTATACTCACCCTGAAACTCGCCGCGGTAACCACGGTTATCCTCTTTTTCCTGGCTATCCCCCTGGCCTACTGGCTTTCCCGTACCACATCGCGTATCAAACCGGTAATAGAAGCCCTGGTGAGTATGCCGCTGGTGCTTCCCCCTACCGTTCTCGGATTTTATATGCTGCTCGCTTTTAGTCCCAATAATAGTTTCGGGAGCTGGCTGGATGAATGGCTGGGTATCCGCCTCGTATTTTCTTTTGCCGGGCTGGTGCTCGCGTCCGTACTGTACAGCCTGCCTTTTATGGTACACCCCGTACAATCCGGTTTGTCTTCGCTTCCGCGCAGTCTTTCCGAAGCCGCTTATGTTCTGGGGAAATCGCGCCGGACCACCTTGCGCAAAGTACTGCTGCCCAATATCCGGCCATCATTACTTACCGGTATTGTCCTGACCTTTGCGCATACCATAGGCGAATTCGGTGTGGTGCTGATGATAGGCGGCAATATCTCCGGGAAGACCAAAGTGGCTTCCATTGCCATATACGACGAAGTAGAAACCCTGAATTACGGGGCCGCCAATATGTATTCCCTGATTTTACTGGGACTTTCCTTTGTGACCTTACTGATCGTTTACCTGGTCAACGGCAGGTACTTAAAACGCTTTTCCCGATGATAGTACTGAACCTTCATAAAACGCTGCAATCCGCACAGGGCACTATGTCCCTGCAGCTGGAGATGACCGTACAAAAGGGACAGTTCGTTACCCTCTTCGGGGAATCGGGAGCGGGAAAAACCTCAACCCTTCGCATGCTCAGCGGTTTGATGGACCCGGATAAAGGATATATCACGGTAAACGGCACCACGTGGTTTGACAAAGACCGGAAAATAAACCTTCGTCCCCGGCAACGGCACATCGGCTACGTATTCCAGGACTACGCGCTCTTTCCGAATATGACCGTAAGACAGAACCTGGAATTCGCGCTGGACAAAAACCAGCCCCGAACCATCGTAGATGACCTTATCGGTACGGTTGAACTCCGCGAACTCCAACACCGCAAGCCCGATACGCTTTCCGGCGGGCAAAAACAGCGGGTGGCGCTGGCCCGCGCCCTGGTACGGCAACCGGAAATACTGTTACTCGACGAACCCCTCTCTGCCCTGGACAGCGCTATGCGGCAAAAATTACAGCAATATATCCTGGAAGTGCACAGGAAATATGAGCTCACTACCATTCTCATTAGTCACGATGTAGGGGAAATACTCAAATTATCGGACCGGGTTTATGAAATACAGCACGGGCGTATCCTCCGGCAAGGAAGCCCGGAAACCCTGTTCGGACTCGGGCAATCCAGCGCCAAGTTCCGTTTCACCGGGGAGGTGACCGGGATCCGGAAAGCAGGTGTGGTTTACATCGTTACCATACGCATCGGGAATGACCTCGTCAAAGTCATCGCCGATCCGTCCGAAGCGGAGTTTCTGCAAACCGGGGATAAAGTGGCGGTAGCTTCCAAGGCGTTTAACCCCGTCATCCGGAAAATATGATTCCTCCTGTTCTGGGTTGCCGGTTGGCCTTGCCTGAATATATCAGGACTAAAAAGCTATGCTAAAATTTTAAGGTGCATTTGTCTGTTGCCGCTCCGGCTACTTGCACAGTGCTGCTAAAAAAACTATCTTAATCCCGGAAAAATCCGGACGGATTCAAGCCCCTGTAGCATTAAACCACTATCGGCATACGTCTATAGGTTTTTATGTTATTGAGTTGATAGGTGTTGCCTGAGTAACTCAGTAACTCAAGCTATACCTTTTTTAGAAACCAAAGCGAAATTAAAATACGGCATTTAAGCTATTTTTGAGACCAATCAAAAACCCATTTCTGTTGAAAAGACCACTTGCAATTTTTATCATGGGAGTTTCGGGCTCCGGAAAAACCACGATCGGTAAACTCCTCTCCCAAAAAACACAGTTCCCATTTTTTGACGGGGACGACTACCACCCGGAGGAAAACCGGAAAAAAATGACTTCGGGAACCCCCCTCGATGACAATGATCGCAAGGGTTGGTTACAGGCACTGAACCAACTCGCCGCGGAGAAGTTACAGTCCGGTTCCTGTATCATTGCCTGTTCCGCACTAAAGGAATCGTATCGCGATATCCTGAAAGAAGGCCTGGAAAACCGGGTACGTTTTGTTTATCTCAGGGGTAGTTACCAGCAGATATTATCCCGCGTACAATCCCGCCAGGAACATTTCATGCCACCGTCTCTTCTCGCCTCGCAGTTTGAAACATTGGAACCCCCGGTGGAGGCCATTACTGCGGATATTGCCTTCGGCCCGGAACAAATCGTATCAGAAATTATGGAAACACTAATGAAAAAAACGGAATTCGGTCTCGTAGGCCTTGGTGTTATGGGAAAAAGCCTGTGCCGTAACCTGGCCGGCAAAGGTTTCCGCGTATCCATGTACAACCGTCACCTCCCCGGGCAGGAAGAAAACATCGCTGTCAACTTTAAGAACGAATACCCGGAATTACGGGACAGCCTGCCGTTTGACAACCTGGAAGCTTTTGTGGATTCCCTGCAGGTACCCCGGAAAATATTGCTGATGGTCCCTGCCGGAAAGCCTGCGGACCTCATCCTGGAGGCGCTGATCCCCCTGCTTTCGGAGAACGATACGATTATCGACGGCGGAAACTCCCATTATACGGACACCCGGAAGCGGTCCGAATTACTGGCTGCTCACCATATCAGATTTATCGGTTGCGGGGTGTCCGGCGGAGAAGAAGGGGCTTTAAACGGCCCTTCCCTTATGCCCGGGGGGGATGTGACAGCCTACAAAGAAATACAACCTTTCCTCGAAGCTATCGCCGCCAGGGACAGGAACGGAAAACCCTGCTGTGCCTACATAGGCCCGGAAGGCAGCGGGCATTTTGCAAAAATGGTACACAACGGTATCGAATATGCCGAAATGCAGCTCCTGGCCGAAATATACTACCTCCTGGCACAAAGCAGGAAGGACCCGGACGAGATAGCAGCTGTCCTGGAACCCTGGAAAAAGGAGGAAAACAACTTTTTACTGGAGATCACCACAGACATCCTTCGCACCAGGGAAAACGACGGCTGGCTGATCGATAAAATACTGGATAAAGCGGGAAACAAGGGTACGGGCAACTGGACGGCCATTGCCACCGCAGAACTGGGTATCCCTGCCACCATGATCGTTTCTTCCCTTTTTGCCCGGTATATTTCCGCTTTTAAAACAGATCGGGAAGCGATGGAAACGGTATACGGAAATCAGCAAAAAGCCCTGGAAATCGATGAGGAAACAGTATTTAACGCTTACCGGGCGGCAAGGCTGATCAATCACTACCAGGGGTTCCGGTTGTTGAAGGAAGCATCGGATATTTATCAATGGCAACTGGACCTCCCGGAACTGGCCCGCATCTGGACCAACGGTTGTATTATCCGTTCGGACCTGATGGAACGGTTGCCCGGCATACTGAAATCCCATGACAATATATTACTCCACCCCGGAATTGTTTCCTCACTGAAAATGTGGAGACCTTCTCTTACCCGCCTGGTCTCCGCCTGCATAAACAGCTCGGTACCGGTACCGGTATTGAGTGAAGCGGTGAATTTCTTTAACGGGTTTACTTCTTCCCGTCTTTCCGCCAATCTCATCCAGGCCCAGCGCGATTATTTCGGGGCACATACTTACCGGCGCAACGATGACGGCGGGGAGATCATACACCATACCAACTGGAAAAAAATCAAGGGCTCATGACAGAATTCCGTTTATTAGCCGCTATACTGGCGGGAATTGCCGTTTTGCTGCTGCTTATCCTCCGGGTTAAACTGCACGCTTTCCTGTCTCTCCTGATAGCCGCAATTGTAGTGGGTATAGCCGCAGGCCTGGATGCCACGGCCATTGTAGCTACGGTACAAAAGGGAATGGGCGACACCCTGGGGTTTGTGGCTACGGTGGTTGGCCTGGGCACCATGTTCGGCGCTATCCTGGAAAATTCCGGCGGAGCCAGGAGGATCGCCGGTTTCCTTATGGAAAAATTCGGAGTGGAAAGAGCTCCTGTAGCCATGGTACTCTCCGGTTTTACGGTAGCTATTCCCGTATTTTTCGACGTTGCCTTCATCCTGCTTATCCCGCTTATCTATGCCCTGCAGAAACGCACCGGGAAATCCCTGCTGCTCTTCGCCATTCCCCTGCTTTCCGGGCTGGCGGTTACGCACGCTTTTATTCCGCCTACACCGGGGCCCATTGCCGTAGCGGATATTATCGGGGCCGACCTCGGCTGGGTGATCGGTATCGGCTTTGTAGTGGGTATTCCCGCCGCTATCGTCAGCGGGCTTTTCTTCGGAAAATACATCGGTAAACGCATATTTGTCCCGGCTCCTTTCCAGGAAGAAGAGGAAAATGCGGCGGATAACGGTTTTCCGGGCATCGGTACCGTATTTGCCATTATTGCCGTTCCCATTATCCTCATATTGATAAATACTTCGGTAAAAAGCGGGTTGATCCCGGTTAATAATCAATATATTACGCAGGTCGTTGCCATACTCGGTCACCCTTTTACAGCCCTTATCATTGCCAACCTGCTGGCGTGGTACCTGTTGGGCATCCGGCAGGGGTTTACCCGGAAACAACTCCTCGATATCTCCACAAAATCCATGGCCCCGGCAGGAAGTATTATCCTTATTACCGGGGCGGGCGGGGCATTCAAACAGGTACTTATAGACACCGGGGCCGGAGAAATGATTGCCGGGTCGCTGGCCGGGGTCGGATTCCCGGTACTGCTGTTCGCTTTTTTGATCAGTTCGGCTGTCCGTATCATACAGGGGTCGTCTACCGTGGCCATGATCACCGCGGCGGGACTGGTAGCCCCGTTGATAGAAGGCGCCGCATTTTCCGGTTTTGACCTGGCCTGCATTGTCATCGCCATCGCTTCGGGCGGCTCCATCATGTCGCACGTCAACGACAGCGGGTTCTGGATGGTAAACCAGTTTCTCGGGCTCACCGAAAAACAGACCTTCCGCTCGTGGACAGTGATGACCACTATCCTGGCATTTACCGGCTTTGGCGTGGTATCGGTTATTTATTATTTGTTCTGAAAAATAGTTATGTGACTTTGGGGAATAGGTGTTTATTGGGTGTTGAGTTAATGGGTTATTGAGTTATTTAGGTGTTACGCATTAACTTAATAACTCAACCTAATAACTTTTTTACACGACTAAAAAACTACGATACATTATAAATGTCAAACAACTCTGAACTACCAACTAATAAACTCCTCAACTTTTCTATAGCACATTGCAAACGAGCGACAGCTGGGGCAGGTTTTACTCCATAAGTTAACCAGTTTCAAAAACCCCTATGCCAAAAACACAATTCGTTGAATACCCAATACCCCCACTTCCTGCTTCCTGCTGTCTTAACAAGTCCTTTCACGGGCGTTGCAAACGCCCTGAACGATAGGCACTCGTTTCCGCTTTGCTCAAACGAGCGCCAGCAGGGTCGTTAGTGTTATAATAGGTTGAAAAAGAAGTATGTTTAGAAAAAAACTAAAGGCTCCTCCCTTCATCCCGATGATTATCGGGAGAAGGGAGGTACCCGAGCGTAGCGAAGGGGGGAGGGTTTGAAAGCCCAAGCCATTGAAGAAATACAAAAGTTTGAGAATATACCCGGGATTTTGGGTATAGTCAACCAACTAAAAAAACTCCGCAACTTTTATTTCTGATCCTTTTATAGCACATTGCACCTGTACTGAGTCTATCGAAGTGTCGAAGTAAACGCTTCGTACAATGAACACTCGTTGCAAACGAGCCCAGTTGGGGTTGCAAACCACGATAGGCACTCGTTTCCGCTTTGCTCAAACGAGCGCCAGCAGGGGGTTATTTAGGTGTTGCGCATTAGATTAATAACTCCTATTAGCTCAATAACAAGCCAATAATTTTTTTTACACTACTAAAAGACTGTAGTACATGATCAATGTCTTCAAACAATTCAGAACTACCAACTAAAAAACTCCCCAAAAACCATCTTTTTTGCTATTTTTATAGGAAAGAACCTGCTTAATCATACGGTTCCTTTTTGAACAATGCTCAAAGCACAAACCCAAATCCGATAACCATGAAACTATTTGAATTCAGAGAACATGAGGTTCTTTCCTCCCAGTTTGTCTCCGACAGGCTCCGGGATAAAAAGGATATCCGTTACGATCCGGAACGCACTACTGCTGTAACCGAAGAACAGGCGCCGTATATATCCGAAATACAGTCCTTGACCAAAGAAGACCTCCGCGACCAGTTTATCGTCTTCCGTTTATCTGACAAGAAAGAAGGCCCGGCCATACTGGAATCCTCCGAGGTGACCTCATCTGTCCCGGGCTCGGAAGCCGAACCGGATGTACTGGTCAACCTGGAAATGCAGTCGTTCCACATAGGAAAAGATGTACATGTGGATAAGAACACGAGGGCAACCATGCGGATCAACATCGGGAAAGATGAAAATTCCACCGATAAATATTTCGATACCGCTTTCTGGAGTATTGCAGCCGGACTGGACCTGTACAACCATGCCAGGAAAAAACCCGCCGACCCGAAAGACCTCAAAGCCGATTTCCGGCAGGCTTTCGGCAACCGCCCGATAGAAATTCCCGGCGGACTGGCGAAAATGACCTTCGAGGTGGTAAAGCACCGCGAGCCCAAGTGGTGGCAACGTATTTTTAAATTCCTGCAATCCGATACGGGCCAGACCCTCACGTCCACCATAGGTTTTCCGGCCATTACCCATAGCGCTATTAACCTGCTGGACGAACTGCTCAACCGGCTGGACAAATCGGACCCCGAAGTATTGTTCAAAAGCCGTCCCCTGCGCCTCGCCCTGTCCGAAAAGGCCAAACGGGACTATACCGGCGGAAGCGAGAGGGTTAAGATCGGCTCCCTATCCCCCGGATTCTGCGTTCTTGCACGGGGAAAGGACTTTAAGGCCTTCGTGGATTCCGATGCTTTCTACTATCCTACCTACGGAAAACTCGTCCCCTCCAACATCAGCAATTCGGACCTGGTCAGCGGAAACTACGAAGATCCTTTCAAAAATGTAACCTATGCCATCTTCCGGATAGGAATGAAACAGCACAAACTGGACCCTACCTTTAATTACGGGTGATTTTCCGGGGGTGATGATGAGGTTTGTTTTGCCACGGATACACGGATATGGGTGTGTTTTTTTGAGAAACACTGTTTTGGAAATTCCCCGGAGAGGAGCGGGATGTACCGGCCTGTCATTGATGTGTAGTAGACTGCGAAGTCAAAGATATTCGCAGAGCGGTTTTTATCATAGTATCTAAAGGGAGCATGTTTTAATCAATAAGTTAACCATTTTCAAAAACAACTATTCACAAAAAACACAATACATTGAATACCCGCCCCCCACTTCCTGCTCCACGCTTCCAACTTCCCGCTTCCCCAAGACCACAAATACACGGATATGGTAATAGCTACCCTTAAATCTATCCGTGTATCCGTGGCAAAAGTTTATAGCAATACTTTACTTTTTTGAAGAAGGCAACCTGCTCCGCAGCCATTTGACCTGGCCGTTGTGATTGGATTCGTGTTCGCATACGTGAAACCATTTGCAGTAATTATTGGTAGGTCCCCATGGCCAGTCTTCATCTACCTTCATTAACCACTCGTCATCCCTTTTGGCAAATTCCGCCAGGCTATGTTCACGTACTGTTTTTAACGCGTCCAGGTAAAAATCCAGGTCATGCCCTTTGATGGTTTTCCTGGCCTCGTCTCCCAGCCCGGAAGCCACACTCCATTTTTCCATATCTTCCTCCGGCCAGTCTCCCCATGTTCTGCCTTCAAAAGTATGGAGCTGGTAAAACCTTTCGGTAGCGGCCAGGTGCAGCAACATGGCACCGATACTGTTGGAATCATCATCATATATATAATCCAGGTCTTCCACGCTCATCCTTTTTACCAGTATAAGAATGACATACCGCATCCAGTTCAGCATGGACACCAGGGTACCGATATGCGGCGAAAAGCCTTCTTTGGGACCGATGATGTTGAGGTCGTCTTTTGCTGTCATGGCAGGAACAGGATGTATCGGGGTTGCCCCGGTAAGAGTAAACATACTGCCTGCTCCTACAGTGAAGAGGGAGGATTGTTTGATAAATTTTCTGCGGTTTAAAGTTTTCATTGTGGTTAAGTTTTAAGTTATGATATGAGTTGAAACGCGATATCATTGCTCTGGATGATGAGCACGACAGTTGTGGAAAGTTACAAAAATATGATTAACGCTGATAAACATAGTTTTGGAGGCCCCTCAGAGAGGGGCTTTACATATTTGCCTATCAATAACGTGCAAAAAGCTGCGAAGTCGAAGACATTCGCAGAGCTTGCAAGACCTCGAAGAGCGGGGTGCAAAGCCTCCCGCGGCTCCTCCGGCAGCCCCACCAACAGCTCCTTTGAGGGTGTAAACTGAACTCTGTCTGAATAGATTTTAATTATTAATTTTATTCAGACAGT
>NZ_RJTM01000136.1 GCF_003725735.1 Sinomicrobium pectinilyticum
TGAAAGTTACGGATTACAAGGGTTTCAAAGAACGTATATTAATTTTTAGTGGACACTAGTGAAAAAATATAATGTTTAAATTTATCCATGTGAAATATTATATCTTCTTAGTTGCATTACTAATTAGCCTTAATACGAGGGCTCAGGAATTATTTCCTGACGGAACACCCATTCCTGAATGGTTTTATGAAAATGAACCAACCGATATCCAAACTTTAGGCAGGCAATTCCGTATAACCGATTACGACATAAAAAATGACAGTACGGTTTTGCAGACGGAAAAAATTCAAGCCGTGATTAATAAGGCGTATCAGGCAGGTGGTGGTGTAATAATTATCCCTGAAGGAACTTTTCTCAGCGGCTCCCTTTTTTTTAAACAGGGAACCCATTTGCATATCGAAGCCGGTGGGGTATTGAAAGGAAGCGATGATATCAGTAATTTCCCTTTAGTAATGACGCGTATGGAAGGGCAAAGTTTAAAATATTTTGCCGCCCTGGTAAATGCCGATGGCCTGGACGGGTTTACTATTTCAGGGGAGGGGACTATTGACGGGAACGGTTTGCGTTACTGGAAAGCCTTTTGGTTAAGACGGGAGTTCAATCCGCAATGTACCAATATGGACGAAATGCGACCACGCCTGGTCTATGTTTCAAACAGCAAAAATATCCGGTTATCCGATGTAACACTTAAAAATTCGCCCTTCTGGACTTCTCATTTCTATAAATGTGAAAAAATCAAGCTATTGAATTTAACCATTTTATCTCCTAAAGAACCGGTAAAGGCCCCCAGTACCGATGCCGTGGATATCGATGCCTGTTCCGATGTTCTCATCAAAGGATGTTATATGTCTGTAAACGACGATGCCGTAGCCCTGAAAGGAGGGAAAGGCCCTACAGCGGATAAAGATGAAAATAACGGAGAAAACAGGAACATAATCATAGAAGATTGTACCTATGGGTTTTGCCACAGCGCCCTTACCTGTGGAAGCGAATCCATCCATAACCGCAATATTATATTCCGGCGAAGTACCGTGAACGAAGCCAAACGGCTCTTATGGTTGAAAATGCGGCCGGACACCCCTCAGAATTACGAATACATACGGGTAGAAGAAATTTCGGGAAAGGTAGATAATTTCATTTATATCAAGCCCTGGACACAATTTTTTGACCTGAAAGGGCAACCGGACATGCTGATGTCTTACGCCGGACATATAACCATGAGGAATATAAAGATAAATTGCAGTACATTTTTCAATGTCCGAAAATCCGACCAGTATAAACTTTCGGACTTTATATTTGAAAACTTAGATATTAAAGTTGCCGATCACCCGGCGTTTGATAAGGATCATGTGAATAATTTTACCATCAGGAATGTAAACATTAACACCGGAAAATAAATTCGTCCAAACGAGTCCGGAATTATAATTAACCACTCCGTAAAACCCGAACTATGAAATCGATTATCCTCTCCCTTGCCTTCTTTTTATCATTGAGTTTTTCTGCCTATGCAAAGATCAAGCTTCCTGCGCTGGTAGGAGATCACATGGTATTGCAGCAACAGGCAGAAATAAACATCTGGGGGTGGGCCAGCCCCGGGGAAAAAATTACCATTACCCCGGAATGGCAAAAAGAAGTAATACACACTACGGCCGACGGACAGGGGAACTGGAAAATACCGGTTTCCACTCCAAAAGCCGGAGGCCCGTATACCATTGTTTTACAGGGAGAAAATAAAATAACACTCTCGGATGTACTTATAGGAGAAGTCTGGATATGCTCCGGGCAATCCAACATGCATATGCCTGTGGGGAAATACGAAAAAACCTGGCAAACCGGGGTGTTAAACTATGAAAAAGAGGTAAAAGAAGCTAATTACCCCCGGATGCGGCTTTTTACCGTGGCCCTCAAAACATCCGATTCCCTCCTCACCGATGTGGAAGGAAAATGGCAGGCATGTAACCCGGAAAGTGTTTATGATTTTTCTGCTGTAGGATATTTTTTCGGCAGGGAAATACTCCGCAGTCAAAATGTTCCCGTGGGACTGATCACTTCCGCATGGGGAGGGACACCGGCAGAAGCCTGGACAAAAAAAGACGTGCTGGAAAAAGATCCGGACTTTATTCCCATACTGGACCGTTTTCAGGAAGCATGTGATAATTATCCGGCCGCATATGAAGCCTATAAAGTCAAATATGACGAATGGAAGCAAAAATCAGAGCTTGCCAGAGAAAAAGGTGAAAAAATTCCCGGCGCCCCAAGGGAACCCATCGGGCCCGGGCACCACAAAGCACCTTCTCTTATCTATAATGCCATGATATATCCTTTACTAAACTATACCATACGTGGTGCTATCTGGTACCAGGGAGAGAGTAATGCCGAAAGGGCATACCAGTATCGCAAACTGTTCCCTGCCATGATAAAAAACTGGAGGGACGATTGGCAACAGGGAGACTTTCCGTTCTATTTTGTTCAGATCGCTCCTCATCGCGGACAGAACCCGGAAATCAGGGAAGCACAGCTTTTAAGCATGCTCTCCGTGCCCAATACGGGAATGGCCGTACTTACGGATGCGGGAAATGCCACCAACATACATCCCCTGAATAAACAGGTAGTGGGAGAAAGACTTGCTTTATGGGCAAAGGCAAAAACTTACGGAGAGACCGACCTGGTCTATTCGGGCCCTGTTTACAGTAAAATGAAAAAGGAGGGAGATAAGGTCCGCCTGTATTTCGATCATACGGGTTCGGGACTGGTATGCAAAGGAGATGCTTTAACTCATTTTACCATAGCGGGGGAAGATAAAAATTTCCTCCCCGCCACGGCAGAAATCGAAGGTAATACCATTATAGTCTCGAACCCCGATGTCCGCGAACCTGTTGCCGTACGTTTCGGATGGGAAAACATCCCTGAGCACACCCTATTCAACCGGGAAGGGCTTCCGGCATCTCCTTTCCGGACGGACGACTGGCCGGAAACCACTTACGGTAAAAACTGAGATCAGAGCCAGCCGTTCATCTTCAGCCAGTGCTTTAAAGCCCGGGGCCATGCAGACTCGGTATTCTCCGTTCTTCCCATACCATAGCCATGCCCCCCTTGCGTATAAATATGCATTTCTGCGGGTACACCATGCTCCTTCAGTCCGAGGTAATAACGAATACTGTTTCCCACCGGAACGGTTCTGTCATCGGAAGAATGCACGAGAAACGCAGGCGGAGTATCCTTGTTTATCTGAAGTTCGTTAGAGAACCGTTCCGTGAGACCGGCATCCGGGTTCTCTCCGATGAGATTGTCACGCGAACCTTTATGGGTAATTTCCGTGTCCATGGAAATCACCGGGTAAATAAGCATGGAAAAATCGGGTCTTGCACTGGTTTCGTCATCTGCCTTATACACTTCATCCGTAAAATGGGTAGACACGGTAGATGCCAGGTGTCCCCCGGCCGAAAACCCCATAATGCCTATTCTGTCCGGCTTAATATTCCATTTTTCCGCATTTCTGCGCAGTATACGAATCGCTTCCTGCCCATCCTGCAAGGGGCCTGTACTTTTATCTTTCATTATAACATCACTGGGCAGGCGGTATTGCAGGACGAAAGCTGCAATTCCCATCTCGTTAAACCAGGCAGCGACGTCCCTGCCTTCGTGATCTATGGCGAGACGGGCATACCCTCCACCGGGACAGATCAGTACAGCTGTCCCGTTAGCTTTTTCCTTCCCGGGAAGGAAGACTTCCATAACCGGATCTGTTACTTTACTTATCCGGGGCGATTTTCCGTTGTTATCATATACGGTCTCTGTTTTGTAGTCCGGGTTGTCAACGGCCCCGGGGATGGTTTCGGGCCATATCCTGACCGTAGTGTTCTGGCCGTAGGATATGAGAACAGAAAATAAGGTAAAAACTGTAAGTATGAACTGTATCTTCATGTTTTTGGTTTTTCCATATAAATATACATGAAACTATATAATGTACTCACTTATTTTTCCAGTTTATAAACCTCACTCCCCGCCAGTAAAAAGCTTCCCAGTCCGTAATCTTCAAAATCGGGAATTTTAGTATAGCTCAGTGGTTGTCCGTCCTTGGGTTCTTTTCCCGTAGATTGTACATACCCCAGGAAACCGTTGTCGTGCAGGCTTTCCTTGACCATGGCATTCCATCCTTTGAGAATTGCCGGCAGGTAAGTATCCCTGTCCAGAATACCATTATTAACACCATATGCCATACCGTAGATGAACATAGCAGTCCCCGTTAATTCCTTTCCTCCGTAATTGGTAGGATCGTGCAGGCTTACATTCCAGAAACCGTCCTTGCGCTGTACAGGTAAAAGGGCTTTGGCCATCTGTTTCAGGTCTTTGACATACTGCTCCCGGTGCGGGGCGTTTTCCGGGATAATATCCAATACCTTCGCGAGGGCAACAATAACCCACCCGTTACCCCGGCTCCAGTAACAATCTTCTCCGTTCGGTTCTTTATAAGGAGGTGTAAAATCGGCATCGCGCCACCATAGGCCGTCTTTTTCATTAAAAAGCCCGTTTTTACCATGTTTGTTCCTGGTGAACATATACATGCTGTACATTTTCTCAAAATACCTGTCATCATTTTCCAGTACTCCCATTTTTGCCAGGACGGGCATCCCCATTTGTATGGCATCTATCCAGGACCAATCATCATTTTGTGGCGTATGCAGCAGCATTGCTGTTTGTGCCCTGGTGTTCTTCAGTTTTTCCGGTGAGGGAGAAAGGTTGTAAAGGTCTATGTAGGTCTGTGCCGCACAATAATTATCGGCATTCCGGGTGGTGTTTCCTCCCCAGAAGCCCCATTGGTGAAAATCGGCCCAGTCTTTTGCATAGTTATAGTATTCTTCCCTCGGATATATTTCATGCAGAGCCATAAGCCCTTCGTAATACACCGCCCTTGTCCAGATGTGGCTCGGGCGCTCTTTATTGGTAATAATGGTTTTCCCCACATCCGGCCACTTCTCCATAAAATACTTGTTGGCCAGCTCCATTTTTCCCAGGACTTCAGCCCTGTCCGGAAGAGTTTGTGCTTGTGTAATACCGGATATTCCGGCGATAATAATACATACTATTTTTTTCATTTCATTATTTGGTTTTGGGTTGACACCCCTCTGCCCCCCTCAAGGGGGACTATAACACTCTTAAAAAGAGACAAGACTTCCCCCCTTGAGGAGGGGCAGGGGGGTGTAATCATTTCTTTACGATTTTCTGAATTATTTCTCCTTTCTCATTTTTAACTTTAACTATATAAATTCCCGGGGATAAGGATTGGGTTGAAAACGAATAGCTACCTCCTTTAAAACTATAACGGTTCACCAACTGTCCTGAAAAATTGTACAGTTGTACTTCATTTTTTTCTTCGGGTATTTCCTGAAGATAAATATTGATGTCATCCCGTACCGGGTTGGGATATACCACAACCTGTTCTTCTTCCGAGATCTCTTCCCGACCCTGCTTTTTACGCCTCACTTTCAGTATTCCGTTGTCATACAATTCCGAAGTGTCCCATTCCAAGGGTCCCCCGGGAGAAGGGATTATGCTTTTGAACGCCCCTTCGAAATGAGCGGCCTGAAACATAGCAAAGTTGTCCCCTTCCCGGAATTGCATCCCTCTCCTGTTTATTTTTAACAATCCCCCGAAGAAAAGGGTATCGCTTACTTCCAGAATATCGTAAACGGAAGCATTGTCCATATCTATTTCCGTCCTTGCTCCTTCGGACAGGTATAGGTTTTTCTCAATAACAAGGGTCCCTGTTTCCCTTCTGCCTCCGGGGAGGAGCAGGGCGCTATGACCAATCGTAAGGCTCCCGCCCATCCTGCCATTCCCGGACAGTAAAGCTCCTCCTGTAACCGTGACATCCCCACTTCCGGTAGCACTACCCAAAATGTTGCTTATGACCAGTTCTCCCGCTTTGACCAATGTCCCCCCGGAATAGGTATTGGCTCCGGTAAGTGTCCACGATCCTTGTCCGGTCTTAAGGACAGCTGCCCTGGCACCGGAATCTTTAAACGGTATATCGCCTATTGTCCCATGAAAGACAGCATCGGTGTTTTTTGTCCCTATTTCCCAGGTGGTAAGCGTATTCCCATTACCTGCTCCCAAAACAGAGGAAGCCGGTCCGGACAGTTCCCCGATTGCGATGGTATCATTGGAACCGAGGCGATATACCACCTGTACATTCTCCGTAAGTTCCAGGGAAACCCCTCCGTATCCTTTATTGTTGCCTAAAATAAGCCAGCCGCCATCATTATCTGTCGTCACCTGCACTTTTCCGTTAAAGCCGGACCAGTTTCCCATCATCTCGGAACGTATCCAGGGCGAATATAAATCCAGGCTGCCCTGGCCCGTAAGGTTCCCGTTAAAAACGCAACGCCCGTCCAATCGCCATTCGGCCTGTTTCCCGAAAGGGATTTCCACGTTCCAGGATGCCGAACTGTATGAATTATTATCTTCCCGCATACGCAGAACTCCTCCTTCGAGCACTACAGTCCCTTCTCCGAAACCGGAGGATATGGCGTCTTCGGAACCGAGATAAACAGTTCCTTCCTTCAGCACCGTATTTCCCGAATGGACATTTTTTCCGGTAAGTTCGAGGGTGCCACTGCCTGTTTTTATCAGTTGTCCTTCTCCTTCAATGGAACCTCCCATAGTAGCTGTTACCTCCGAAAGAATATCAACGATTCCGTTATTAGCCGCCAGAGTCATCCCGCGATCAGATCGGACATTCCCCAGAAACGCAATCGTCCCCCCGTCCAGGACCAGGTTTTCCGCTTCTTTTCCGGCAGCTCCGAGAGGTCCGGGAACACCGCCATCGGAAAGGGACTCCAATGCCAATACTCCTTCCCGGATTACAGTACTTCCCGTATAGTCATTATTACCCAGCATGGTCAGTTTTCCCGCGCCGGACTTTTCGAGACCGCCGGCACCGCTTATACTGCCTTCTCCCTTCAGAACATAATCCGCAGAAGCGTCCACGATCATTTTTCCTATGGGTAAAAATCCGATTTTGTTCACCGTGGTATGCAACATGCCGGAATCGTTAAAAATTACGGTATCATTGGGGGCAAAAAGGTCGGTAGTATTTCCGTTAAACCAGTTATATGTTTCGGCCATGTCCCAGGTATTGTCCACAGAGCCTCTCCAAAACACGGTAGTGGGATTACGCACCCACTTCACGTCCATTACAATGGTACTCCCCGTATTCCGAAGCTGGTGTTTTACTCCCGGTATTCCCGTTACCCGTATATTTTCAATGTCACCACGAAAGTCTCCGGAATACTCCATAAGGGTATAAGTGCCGGTGCTCAGTCCTTCGTCGCGGACATGAATACGAAGCTCTGTTCCGGCTGTTATATCAAGATTGCCATTCCAGATTATCTTATCGTTATCGCCCTGTGGGTCTTCGGAAAGGTCGAAGGAAAATACCACCTCTTCCGCAATTGTCGTATTACCTGTTACAGTCAGTACACCTGTGTTTTCCTCTCCTCCGGGCAGAATTATCACCCCTCTTTTAAGACTTATGCCACTTCCTAAGGTTCCGTTACCCCCAATGGCTACGTATGGTTTTGTAACTACCGGACTGTGCATTAAGTTCCCATTCAGAATAATTGTACCTCCCCATATGGTGGTCGTCCCGGTAAAGGTGTTGTCATTGTCCAGAACCAGAGTTCCTGTCCCTCTTTTTACCAGCTGCATGGAACCGGACAATGAGCCCGTTCCGGTAAACCGATAGTCCTCAGAAGCATTTACCGTAACCCCGGAAGGATATATTTCTCCTGCAATCTCAACACTACTGTTATTATTTCCGGAAACATCAAACAATACCTCGTCGTCCTGGTTAAATACGGATGTAGTGTCCTGTCGCACCCAGCTGGCAGATGTTCCTACATCCCATATGCCTTCTCCATTCCACCGGAGCATATTATTGGCTATGGGAGATGGTGGCGGGGTTTCCATGCCCGTACCGATATAGAAGGAAGGGTGTGGCGGCTGGTTATATCCCGTATTCTGCCAGGCAATGGCGACGCGGTATTGCGGGTCGTGCATCAGGGTATACATTTTCCGTCGGGACTCTTCGGTATTCATATAAATGCGTAAAGCGGTATTGTCGGAGGTCCGGAAAATCACTTCTTCCCTCCAGTCTCCGAACAGATCGGCCTGCAAGGCTGGGTTTGCTTTTGTACCATTATTGGAACTACAGCCTTCTGCGGTAAAAACTGTTCCTGCCCCGTATTTGGAAATACTTGTTCCGTCGAGCAGTTCTCTCTGGAGGTCATCATCCCACCAGATCGCGTGATTGATAGACGGGATACTGGTATTTACCTGTTCTCCCCTGGTATTATACACGCCCAAACCACTGGAAGCCCAGAATTCAACACCGATATGGGTGGAATCTATATCAGCCGCAAGGCCCCTGCCTACATCGGTATCTTTTTTATGTTGCCAGATAATTTCTCCGGTACGGGCATCGCGAAACGTAATACCGTCCCTTTTGTTTTCGTGGGGCATAAAGACTTCCTGACCAGGCCGCAGCGGGTCCAGATCGGAAACATGCAGGGCATCTCCGTGCCCTAGTCCCGTCGTATAAAGTCCTGTTCCGTCATCGTCTACAGTCATCGCCCCATACACGATCTCATCCTTTCCGTCACCATCCACATCGGCTACACTTAGACTATGTGCCCCCTGACCTGCGTATCCTTCATTCCCGGGATCATCGGAATCAAACACCCAACGCTGTGTGAGCTGTCCGTTTCTCCAGTCCCAGGCAGCCAGTACAGAACGTGTGTAATATCCACGGCACATGACCAGGCTGGGCCGTTGTCCGTCGAGATAGGCCACTCCTGCCAGGAAACGGTCTACCCGGTTACCATAGGTGTCGCCCCAGTCGCCTACATTTCCCCTTGCCGGGATATAATCTGTTGTGGCCATCGCCGCTCCGGTCTCCCCGTTAAATACAGTGAGAAATTCCGGGCCGTCCAGGATATACCCGGAGCTGTTCCTGTAATCCGCGTCCGGATCTCCGATTACGGATCCCTGACCGTCCACCGTCGCATCTGCCGTTTTACAGGCAACTTCGGCCTTACCGTCGCTGTCCAGATCAAATACCATAAACTGGGTGTAATGCGCTCCCGCCCTTATATTGCGTCCAAGATCTATTCTCCATAGCTGCTCTCCGTCCATCGTATACGCATCCAGGAATACATTGCCGGTATAACCACTGTGCGAATTATCCTTGGAATTGGTGGGGTCCCACTTGAGAATTACTTCATACCGGCCATCCCCGTTAAGATCTCCGACACTGCAATCGTTGGCCGTATAGGTATATGCCACTCCGTCCGGGGTGGTACCTCCCGGAGGTTGTTGCAGGGGGATCTGCAGATAGTTTTGCTGCCAGACCTCCGCCGTTTTCGAAGGGTCTTGTTCTTCCCCACCGACAACGGGACGAATGTAATATACTCCGTCTACGGCAGTACTATCTATATAATTGGTACTTCGTATTATGGGATCGGCATTTTGTAAAACCCCGTCCCGATAGATATTAAAAGCCAGCGAATCCGGATCGTTCCCCAGCAAACGCCAGGCTACATGCACTGCATCGGGTCCGGACCGGACAGCGACAAGACCCCGATCGAGGTCTTCCATCCGGTGCTGGGCAGATACACCGAAGGCCCCTGCAAAAATCAGGATAAGGGGTAAAAAGTAATTGTTTTTCATGGTATTTAAGATTTTGGTTATGGGTATGGTCACTCCGATCTCCCCCTTCCGGAGAGATCGGAGTGACCATATTTTATTTCCGGATAATTTTATGTGTTGTGGTTTTTCCGTTATTTTTCACCCGGAGAATATAAACCCCTACGGGAAAATGTCTTATATCCACCCTCGATGTATTTTGTTTTATTTCCTGGTTCAGGAGCCGTTGCCCGGTGGCGTCAAATAATTCCATGCTCCCGTTACGGAGATCGTCTATCTGTACATTTACATGACCCCGGGCGGGATTGGGATATGTATATACCCCTAAATCTTTTTGTGGACCGTCTTCTTCTGTTGCGGATAAACCGCGTAAGATTGCCGTATCACCGGGTTCTGTTCCGTAAACTAATTCTCCTCTGTGATAAATGGTAATATGCATATTTTCCGAATAGGGCCCTGCCGGCAGAAAAGAATGATCGTCGGTTTCATCAAAAGCACTCCAGTCGGTTTTGGCTATACGGTATTGTATCTCTCCGGAACCACTGAGCGGATATAACTGTCCGGCCGACGAATTAAAAGTCAGTTTAAAAAAGCTGTCACCACCTGCAAAAGTGGTATCGGGTTTAACAAAAGTCCCTTGTATACTACCATTACCAATCTCAGCATGGTCTATCCAGTAATCCAGGCCCGGATTTCCTTCGGCAGTAAACCAGTATCGCACCTCCAGATCATTATATTCCAACGGTATATTGCCATCATTCCGGATTTCTACATAAGTGCGTATGGTATTGGTTCCCGTATTTACATTCCGGTTCCGGGAATAGACCTTCAGCGAGGTAACCGGTCCCTGTTCGGTCGGTTCTACGCCCCACACCAATTGCCCGTTGCGGTAAAGCGTTATCTGCTTATTTTCTCCATAGGCTTCTCCGGATTGATAGGAATAGTCATCAGATTCATCGAAATCCGTCCAGTTTTTCTTGGCTATCCTCGATTCTATAACTCCGCTTTCTTCTCCGGCCTTAAGTTGCTCCGTACCTTTAAAAATATATTCTACATAGCCGTAGGCTCCTTCATGCGGTATTTCCAGGGGATGATAAACAGCAGAAATATTACTTGTCCCGGATGCGGCATAATCTATATAGGTATTTATTTCCGAAAAATCTTCGGCAGTAAACCAATAACGGGCAGATAATTCTCCGTACGGAATATTTATATCGTCTTTATTGACAATACGCAGGAACGGCCTGATTATATTATTTCCGGGTCTGCCCTCATCACCATCGTAATAAAGCACCTTTACCGGGTGGCCATCGGCAAGCTGTAATATTTCTTCTTCCGTAAGGGCATAATTGTATAGTTTTACCTCATCCATAAGATCCCGGAAAGGTTTGTTTTCTTCGGAGTTCCCCAGTTTCAGAGGGTCTGTTTTCCCTATGGAAGCGGTTGCGTCTGTCTTTTCGGCTATTTTTATGCCATCCATATACAAGCGTATCTGATCTGCTCCCCTGTCTCTTACTGCTACTATATTTTTCCATTCGCCGGTAAATAACGGGGAAGATGAGGAATTGCTGACGGAAGCGGATACATCGGTCTTCGTCCGGCCGTCGTCTATGGCAAAAGTGAGCCGGCCATCACGCAGTTGTATGCCGTACCATTTCCCGGTTCCGGGCTCAAAAGTCCCTTTATGTATGAGATAACAATCCGTTCCGTAAGCATAGGTATCCTCGGGAATTTTAACCCAAAGGGACACGGTGAACGAGGTTTCGTCAAAAAGAAGATGGTCGGCATGGGGTATATGAACAGCCGCGGTATCGGAAGGCTGTTCAAACCTGAAGGCATTGCCCGATATCCCCTTTTCCCATACTGCCCCGGGAAATCCGGAGGTCGTGCCCGTATGGTCATAAAACGAATAATCGGTAACCTGCATACCTTCGGTCTCATCCATCTTCCAATACCCGACAAGGCCTTTCGGGGCAGTAGTCCGGAACGTCCAGGTCTTTCCGGTGGTGGTGCCTTCAGGGCCCACGGCATCCACACGCCAGTAATAATCAGTATCTCTCCGGAGGTCCTGAAATGAAAAAGCGGGACTTTCCACATTCGTTTCTCCTGCAAGGGGCATATTTTCCGCATCGGTGCCGATATAGATTTGATAGGATGTGGTATTAATGCCCCCAACCCAGCTTGCTTCGAGATTTTCTTCAAATCCTTCGAGAACGGCTGTATCGGAAGGATAAGGAGCACGTGTTTGCAGCGGGGTAGGTTCTGTCTGGTACAGTTCCAGGATCTCCTGCTGGCTCAACGCATAATTAAACATCCTGAATTCATCGAGACCGCCCCGGAAAGGGGTATTCAGGTCATTACTGTTTCCTATGATAACCGGATTTGTCTGCCCGATGGTTTCCCGGGTGTTATCTGTCACTTCATTTACGAGTTCACCGTCCCTGTAGAGTCTCAACACCTGTTCCTCGGTATCCCTTACGGCCACCAAGTGTATCCATTCACCCGTAAAAAAAGGCGCTGCATCTGCAGATAACTGGGTTTTGGTAATATCATCGTCAACGGCAAAACGTATATCCCCGTCTTTTATTTCTATACCGTACCATTTTCCGGTAGCTCCTGTAGTTTCGTCTTTCGCAAAAGTCCCTTTATGAATCAGATAGGCTGATCCGGTCGGTGCCGTAGCTTTCATCCAAAGCGATATGCTGAAGGACTGCCGTGCGGGATAGAGGTGATCTTCGTGAGGTATGCGGATATGCGAAGTAGTTTCCCCCGAGCCAAGGTCTACAGCTTTGTTCACTTTACCTTCCACGCGTATATAATTGTCCGTATCCCTGATCTCCCCTTCATTTCCGTAAGCGGAACTATCTATAATTGCCGGCCCGTCCTGTTCATCCATCAGCCAAGCACCGACAGGCCCTTCGGGAAAATGAGAAAGTGTTTTAAAAGACCATACTTTGCCGATAGTAGTGCCAAGTTCGTTCATGGCATCTACCCTCCAGTAATAGGTTTTACCTGCCTCCAGGGTATCCGCTTCATAAAAAGCATCTGTTATTGTCGCAACCGCAGCAAGACTGTCCGGATCGGTAGAAAAATACAGCGTATATTCTCCGGTATTCTCACTGCCCGTCCAACGCATTTGCAAGCCGGAGGTTTCTATGTACCCGGCCCCGTCTTCCGGTGACGGGGAAACAGGAATATCCGGAGCAGAGGGTACCGGAAAGGTTTCAACCGGCAGAGGAGCGGTGTAAACGGAGGAAAAATTATCATTGTACCCCTTAAGGCGATAAAAATATTGCGTATCGGGTTCGAGCTCCTCATCCGTAAAAGAGATCATGTCACCCGCAAGTGTATCCAGCACCTCGAAGTTTGTGCTATCCGCAGAGCGTTCTATTACGATCCCTGTAGTCCTGTTATCGTTACTTTTCCATTTCAGGCTTATGGTTGAAGTGGAAACCGAGTCTGTCTCTAACCGGGAAGGCGGGCGCAGAAAATCGGGGGCCGGCGTATCGGCTAAACCGTTTATATAAACTTCTATATTGGCATACCCGTCTGCTTGTATCTGCATGGCATCCGAGGGATTGGCCGGGTCAAGGCCGTGGATCGTTTCCCAATCATCCGGAATACCATCGCGATCGGTATCCGCGAGCGGAGGCGCCGCGAAAATCTCTCCGGGACCTTCGGTAGGCAGATTCATTTCATCTGCGATCAGCGCCCCGGAAATTCCGACCGAGGCCAGTTCTCCGGCAAGAAATTCATCTACGGGATCGCGCCGCGGGTAATTTGCCCCGGCATTGTCCATCACGTGGTCAAATGTCTCCGCTGCCGATAATAATTGTCCCGGCATGGGATATTCATAAGGGGTTTCCCGGAAAACAGTGATCCCTTCGTATGCCGAAAGGGGTACTTCATCACCATCCAGTATGCCATTGAGATTATCGTCATAATAATTGCCTTCCACATAGGGAATAAAGGTGGGGGTCCCCCGTGTAAAAGGTTCTATGGTTGTACTGGGCCCTTTAATCATATAATTATTGATGATATTTACAAAGGAGTCTCCGGCAGAACCTCCCATAATATACCCTCCGCCTCTTCCCCAGTTATAAACTACATTGTTCACAAACTGGTTCAGCCCTTTTACCTTAGGGTTGCGGGTATTATTGTCTATGTAAAGATTCCTGTAGAGGCTTATTTTACCCGAAGGCTCTATCAAACCTCCTGCGGAATGGGTTTCCAGTCCCTGGGCTATAATACTGTTCTGAATGGTAATACTGTCGGCATAACGGGTAACGGAAAAAGTTTCATCCCTGCCCCAGGAAGCGGATATGTGATCAAAAATAATATGTTTTGCATCATCCGTAATCCCTACGGCATCGGCACCGCTGGTTCCTACCTTTCCCATCCGCATCCGCAGGTAACGGATAATGGAATTGCTTGCCTGTGTATAGGAAAATCCGTCACCGTAAATCACGATGCCATCACCAGGTGCCGTTTGTCCGGCTATGGTAATATTACCGGACACGACAACCCTGCTTTTAAGACGGATAATGCCACCCACTTCAAAAACCACAATACGGTTTGGCCGGCTCACGGCATCCCGGAATGACCCCGGGCCGGAGTCGTTGAGGTTTGTTACAATGTACACTTCTCCGTGCCTTCCTCCGATGGCATATTTTCCGAAACCTTCCGCTCCGGGAAAAGCCGGTACCTGCGAAAAAGTAATTCCCGAAAGGAAAAAAAATAAAATCCATACGGGCCATCTGCCGGCCCCTGTTCCTGCAATACAAAAGTTTTCAAGAGTAATCATTGGGTCATGGTTTGGTTGATTCTTCAATTTTTTCCGGCATTGGTTTTTATGCCGGGAATTTATACGGAGCACCGGTATTTTTAACCGGAGGTAATATATAGGCTATGGCAAACCTTAATTTTCTGTCTCGGTTGTTGCGTACAGGGGTACGAGAGATACCGGCCCCAACAGTCCGGAAGGCATGGGATCCCAACGGGAAGCATCGAATTTCTTATAGTTCCGGTTTACAATATTGGCATCGTAAAAAATTTTCCATTCCTCTCCTTTCAATTCCATATCGCGGATACGATCGGCTGCAAGATTCGTGACTTCTATTTCAAGTACATTTTTCTTTTTCTTCAATTCTCCTGTTTCGAGAATAAACGGAACAGACCATGCGCAACCCACATATTTTCCGTTGAGCCATACCCGGGCACTTTCCCTGACATCACCAAGGTTGAGTTTCCAGTTTTCTGCCTCCTCTTCGGGCCTGTCAAATTCCAGTACATATTTTGCCGTTCCGGAAAAGGCCTCATATCCGGGGCCGTAAGTTGTCCACGACCCGAGATCGCTTATAGATATGTCTCGCGGAAGTTCAGGGCCCCCGTTCAGGAAAGAGAGCTTCCACTTCCCTGTCAGGGGATACACCTTTCCCTCTTCATAATACCTCCAGGGTTCTCCTCCCTTGTCTGTTTCCGAAGTATGCAGGAAAAGGCTTTCCCCCGGTTTTATCTGTACCCTTACCCTGGTATAATCTCCCTGTTCGGATAGCTTTGCCACCCCCGACCTGCCGGAAATCGGGTCCATGATCCGGACCTGTTTTGCCTTTACCCGCAAGGGGATCATTTCATTTACCGCTTTGCTACCGTGATTGACAAGAAAATAAAACTTGCCGCCCTTATACTCTCTCCTGATGAACTTAAGCCCGAAATCCGATACTTTTTCGGGACTGATCCCTATAGCCTCCAGTGAAGAAACCACATGATCGCCTGTTTCCTTATCGATGTGGTTTTTGGATAGAAGCTGTTGCAATTCCGCATTTTGTTCACTGTAATTGTACAATCCCGGGACCGATTCGGGAGTTCCCAAAAAAATGATCCTGGCCCCCTGTTTTTTAAGCTCCAGAAGCTTTTTTAAGGTAGTGAGCGGCATTTTTTCGCAATCCGGGATTACAATAGCCTTATAACGGCCTCCCGGGAGTTGCAAATCTCCTGCTGCCGCTTCTGCCTGTGCTATAAACCGATCGGAAACAAAGTCTACGGCATACCCGTTATCCAGGAGTTCATTAGCCGTCTCATAGAAGGAGGTGCCGTGCAGCCATTCACCGAGAGCATGTATTTTAAACTGAAAGAAGCGTGAACCGCCAAGGTTTTTTCCCCAGGTATCATACACCGGCCAGTAAAGCAATACGTCCCGGCCGGGTTCTCCTTCCTGCAGTATCGCCTGGCAACGGCTTATGTATGAAAACATATCGGGGATATCCTTCCAGATGGTATTGTTCGGATGAAAGTTGACAGATGCGTAAAATTTCCAGCCCGGCCAAACCGCTCTTTCGGGAGCGTAGGTTGTACCGTGCAAAAACACGTGATTGACCCCGGAGATAAAAAGTTCTTCCACCTCCGGTTTACATTGCGACAATGCTGTCTTAAAATGCTCGCGCAGCCAGGTAAACGTTTCGGACGACACCAGGGGTTTCCCGGCAATGTGGGCTGCGGAAGAAGCAAATTTGAGCATAATCCGGTCCGCATCCCCCTTGCGTATGTCGGATGTTTCCCTGCGAAGGCCCGGTATATCAAAAGGCATGGAGCCAAAGGTTTCGCACTCCGGAATATCGGCAGCGGCATAGAGGTCTATCAGGTTTCCCGGGGAACCGTGGGCCTGGAGCTTGCTTTCGAATCCGTTGCTATGCGCCCATTCCGTCCAGTTATCGACAAAGTTCTCAAGCAGAAGATCGGATATGGTTTCCCGGTAATCACTTTTCACCCGGTTAGCTGTTTCTCCCGGTATGGTATCGAGTAAAAAAGGAAAATAAGGAGCCAGATCATAACCCCGTAGTTTTTTAAATGCCTCGAAGAAACGGGGGGTATAATCCGTACCGTACACTTCATAGCTGTCGTTAAATACGGCTCGCAATTTGCTTTTCATGTCTTTAAGAGCCGTGTCATAAGGCTTGGCATAATCTTCGAAAGCTTCTTTGGAGTAATGGTCCAGGGTCAGTCCTTCTCCTCCCGGGGCGGCCCGCTTTACTTTTTGCCCTGTTTTGTCACCGAAAACCGCATATAGCGTGTAATCAGCATCGTCTGCTTCCCAGCGAAGACGGTTTTCATCAAGGTGCCCGCTAAGATCCGTAAACTCCCCTCCCTCATCATAGGCAAATACATATTGCAGCCTGGTATGAGGATGATGTGCCGGATCTTCGGGCTCTATTTCACGATCAAACGTTTTCCCTGCTTTTATCTGGTATTTGCGGAATGTCAGTTTACCGGCTGCGAATTCCGGTTCTACCTGCGGTCCGCCATAGGGCCATCCGGTGCCCATGACCATATCTGCTTTCATTCCCAGACTGTCCGCTACTTTAACAGTATGGTGCAACATCTCGATCCACCGGGGAGATAAATGGCCGATGAAGTTTTCTTCTTCTCCTTTAACACCGTAAATAGGTGTGATCTCCACGCCACCGATCCCCGCTTTATGCAAAGCCGAGAGGTTCCCGGTAATATTTTTTTTGTCTACCGCGCTTCCCATCCACCACCATCGGGTCCATGGTTTGGCATAAATTTTCCCTGCCGGCCATGCTTCGTTATCCCGGGTTTCTTCCTGGGCCCGGGACACGTGGCCTATACACAAAAGGAAGATCAGGAAGTAATGTTTTATCATAGCCGTTTAAACTATTTGATTCCGGTTAATTTGTTTTTGTTCGGGGAACGACCTTCATATCTCACCTGCGGTTCCGTACACCCGCCCCGGACAGAAAATAAAAGATCGGTTTTTAGATTCTTTCACACAAAAAAACAAAAATAATAGCCTTCCGCTTTTTTGCATACTGAAGTTAAAATTAGAACGAAACGGAAAAAGTAGCATCCTGTACTATCCTGTCCAAATCCACCTAATTACAGAACAGGTAAACAGCACAGTACAGGACACTTACACAAGTATCTCTGAATACATTTGGTTGTACAGCTTTATCATCCCGTCTACACTAACGGGAGGTGTACAATATCAATTAACCACTAAATACCAAGCCAATGAAAAACCAAATGAAAACTTTACTCGGCCTTGTCCTGTGTATGTTGATCTGCACTACAGGCCATGCCCGGCAGATAACGGTACAGGGTACCGTAACCGACCCTTCCGGAGTCCCGATCCCCGGCGTAAATGTCCTGATAAAGGGCACCTATACGGGCACAGTCACCGACTTTGACGGGAATTATGAAATAAATGCCTCCGCAGGAGAAACACTGACTTTTTCCTATATTGGAATGGAGACCGTAGAAAGGACGATAGGTTCCTCTTTCACCATAGATGTAGTGATGCAGGAAAGCAGTTCGCAACTGGATGAAGTAGTAGTAATAGGATACGGCACCCAGAAAAAAAGCGATGTCACCGGGGCTATCGTCAGTGTCGGCTCGGAAGAACTGATGACATTACCCGTAAATAATGCTTTTGAGGCTTTACAGGGTAAGGCCGCCGGTGTAGACATTACAAGCAGTCAACGTCCGGGTACTGTAGGCACCATCCGTATTCGCGGTAACCGCTCCCTGTCTGCAAGCAATGCCCCTCTTTATGTGGTTGACGGGGTACCGTTAATGTCTCCCTCAGCAATCGAGACCCTGAACCCGAGAGACATTGAATCCATTGAAGTCCTCAAGGATGCCTCCGCAACTGCCATTTACGGTTCACGTGGGGCTAATGGCGTAATTATCGTAAGCACCAAGCAAGGTAAACCCGGAAGGTTTTCGCTGAACTATTCGGGAGTGGTGACCACCTCCGACATTATTGACAGGGCTCCGTCCATGAGCGCTGCCGATTTTATTGAATTTCGCCGTTGGGCCGCCTATAACCTGGATTCTGAGACATATGCACATCCGGATGCTCCCACATACGAAAATGACCGGATAATTTTCGATAGCGCCCTCGATGGTCAAACCTCCAGGGACAATGTTTTAAAAGGCTGGGAGAATGGCTCCTGGGACCCTTCGAGAGTAACCAATACGGACTGGACCGATTTTGTAACACGAACGGGAATTACTACCGAGCACAATATCAGTGCAAGCGGAGGTACCGAAAAGATGAATGCTTACGGCTCTTTCGGGTATTTGAACAATGAAGGAACCCAGAGAGGACAGTCTTATGAACGCTATACGGCAAAACTCAGCGCAGAGATCAAACCGACGGATTGGTTTACTTTAAACGCTTCCATGAACATAACATGGAGTGAACAGGATTACGGAATGTCCCGCTTAGGAGGACGCAGCAATTCTGTTCCCGATGCTATCTACGGTACGGCCAAATCCATTTACAATATGGCTGTTCCCTATGATGCACAAGGGAACCTGGTAATTAATCCCGGTGGTGAGTCCGGAATTTACACGATAATGGATGAATGGAATAAAAGTACCCAGTTGTCCCAGACCATGCGCGCCCTGGGAAGTTTCTCCGCAACCTTTGATGTCGGTGAAATAGCAGAAGACCTGAAGGGGCTAAGTTATAAAATCAGTTTCGGTCCGGATTTCCGCCACTGGAGAGAAGGTGTTTATATCGATGGTACCTCGGCACACAGGATCAACTCCGATGGCAGCCCCGGAACCAATTTTGGCCGTCTCAGGAACCGACGAGACCTCTCGTGGACCCTCGATAATATCATTTCGTATAACAGGACCTTTGCGGATGTCCATAACGTGGGCCTCACGTTGCTTCAAACAGCCTCGTCATGGAATATTGAAGAGTCGGCCATGAGTGCGAATAACATCCCCAAGGAATCGTATTTGTGGAATGCTTTCGGAACTATAGATATTACCAATCCCGACAACAATGCCAGTATGAGCTCCGGGCTTACCGAACGCCAGCTCAGTTCGTACATGGTCCGTGTAAATTACGGGTTTGATGACCGTTATTTATTAACCTTTTCCGGTCGCTGGGACGGTGCTTCCCAACTTGCGGAAGGTTATAAATGGGATTTTTTCCCGTCGGCGGCACTGGCCTGGCGCATCAAACAGGAAAATTTCCTGAGCGATACGGATTGGCTTACCGACCTGAAACTTCGTTTTGGCGTTGGTACGACAGGGAATTCCGCTGTTGACCCCTATGCAACGAAAGGAGACATTACACAAATATACCTGCCGTTTAACGGCATAGGGAATCAGGTAGGCTACACCACCAATGAACCGTACTACTCCAACAACCAACTCTCCATGGCTAATCCCGCACTCGGCTGGGAAAAAACGACCCAATATAACATAGGTCTGGATTTTGCAATGTTCAACAATCGGATTAACGGTAGTATTGAAGCTTATAAATCCTATACCAGGGATTTGCTCATGGAAGTCAAGATCCCTACCCTGACCGGTTTCCCTTCCACATTTGCCAATATAGGTAAAACAAACAATCGCGGAATTGAAGTTACGCTCAACGCCACCCCTATAGAAACAAAAGGCGGCTTCGCCTGGGACACGAATATTAATGCGGCCTGGCAAAAAGACGAAATTGAAGAACTGGCCTATGGCAGGAACGATATGATAGACAACCAGTGGTTTATAGGGAACTCCATAGAAGTCGAATACGGGTATGACAATGAAGGTATGTGGCAGGATACCGCCGAAGATCGTGCCGAAATGGAACGATGGAATGCCAACGGCTATGATTTTTCACCGGGAAATGTGCGTCCCAAAGATCAGAATGGCGACTATGAAATGACCACTGAAGACCGTGTTGTTTTAGGTAACAGTGCGCCCAGGTGGACCATAGGATGGAACAACACCTTTGTTTATAAAAACTTCGAATTGGGAATAAATACCTATTCCCGTCTGGGATATACAGCTTCCCTGGAAGGGCAGGCTATGACAGCTCACAGCAATCAAATGGAGGTAGATTACTGGACTCCGGACAATCCGGATGCCGAATTTCAAAAGCCTATTCTCGGGCAGGCAACTTCCGGGTCACAGGACGATTTTTCCGGGATCCTCGGCTTTAGAAAAGCTTCATTTATCAAAATCAGGACCATCTCCCTGGGATATAATCTACCCGGTGACCTTTGCGCCAAACTCGGTTTGAACAATATGAAAATTTATGCCCAGGCCCTTAATCCCGGTAGTATTTATCAATCCCTCGACTGGTATGACTTCGATGTGAACTCGACAATATTCAACCGCAGTTTTGCCGTTGGAATCGATATTGGAATATAAGTAGTGTGAAATGGAAACATCTCTAAAAATATACGACAATGAATAGTATTAAAAATATAACGATTTATCTTGTTTTGATCATGGGGTTATCCGTATGCTCCTGTAGCAAGGATTTCCTCGATGAAGAATTGAAGACCCAATATTCAACGGACTATTTCGACACTCCCGAAGGGATTGAAGAGCTTACCGTATCTCTTTATGGTAATATTCGGTGGCATTTCGGTTATGAATGGGCATACGGAATTACCCTGTACGGAACCGATGAATTCACAAACGCCAATGACCTGACCAACGAAATGTGGAACACTTATGACAACCGCCTCGGACCGTTGGGTGCCAGTCCGGAAACCGGTGCTGCAAACAAAAATGCCACCTCACCCGCCGCCCTCTGGGACCAGATGTACTACGGTATAGCATCAGCCAATACCATAATCGCCAAGGCTCCCGAGGTCATTGAAAACGAACAGACACGCAACCGTTGTCTGGCCCATGCTTACTTTTTACGCGGCTATAACTACTATCGTTTAACCGCGCAATATGGCGGTGTCGTACTTCAGACCGAACCTGCTGTCGGAGTAGTCCGCAATTTCGAACGGGCGACGGAAGAGGAGTGCTGGGAACAGGTAATCTCCGATTTCCGAAATGCCTATGAGCTGTTTGAAGGGGAAGTTTTCACCTATGGCAAAGGAATTACCTGGACTAAAGCCACTGCCGCCCATTTCCTTGCAAAAGCCTTGCTGTTCCGTTCTTCCGAACGCAATGATTCATGGAACAGCTCCTATAAAGAAACCGATCTTAACGAAGCTATAGAAGCCTGTTCTTACGCTATTGGTGCCCGTGGAGCGCTGGCCGGTAATTACAGCGACCTTTATGCCAACTGGACAGGTGTCGATTCTGAAGCTGAACAACTCGATGAAATTTTGATGGCCGCCGGATACAATGCGGACGGGGCTACTAAAGGACGCTTCGGTAACCGTACCTATAACTACTTTAATCCCCAATTCTCCAGCTTTTCAGGAGGTTGGGTCCAACGTGGTGTATGGATAGGCGGTATGGATTTTCAACGTTGCAGGCCTACCGAATACAGTTATGCCGTTTTTGACCACGTAAACGATGCCCGTATGTGGAAGACTTTTAAAACCGTTTACGGTGCGAACAACGTCCCGGAACAGGATTTAGGCGTAGAAACAGGAGATCCGGGAATTGTTATGATTCTCAACACCAAGGATGACAATACCTATAACAATTACAATTTCGGGGCATTTGTTCAAAATCCTGATTGGGTAGATACGGAAGGCCGTTTACCCGAATGGAAATTGGGTGGCCGTCAAACCCCATCTTCCGGGTCCCTGACCAGTGAAGCAGGACAATGGGTCCCTAATTCACTTGTTTTATATCAAAACGGAGAATATGTTGCTCCCCGGTTTAAAAACCAGCCCATTTGTAATTTCTTTGCCGGGATCAATAAAACGGACGATGGTTCCCGTACTGCAGAAAAGGGCGATGCTCATCGCGATGTAACCATGGCACGTCTGGCAGAGACCTATCTTATCAGAGCAGAATGCTATGTGCGCCTTAATCAGTACGGCAATGCTATGAATGACATTAACATTGTTCGTGAAAGGGCCCAATGGAAAAGCGGAGAGAACAGATCTTACTACAGTGACGGTTCCCAGGCATTTGAAAACAATTCCCTGAATACCGGAAGTGCAGCAGAGAAATATATCAATTCCAATTTAAACATGAATACCTATTACCTGTCAAATCCGGATATCCCTGTTACAACAGCAGCATCTGACCTAATGTTGACTTCATTTCCCGATAACCTGCCGGAAGAAGATGAGGCTATCCTGGCCAGGATCGGCGCTTCCGGCAGCTATGACCGTGCATTGAATTTTATCCTGAACGAACGTACCCGCGAGTTGCTGGGTGAATGGCAACGCTGGGAAACATTGTCCCGCACAGGGACCTTGATCAAACGGGCACAGGCCTTTAATCCGGAAGCCGTTAACATTACTGCCAATAAGCATGAGCTTCGTCCAATACCACAATCGTTCATCGATGGATTGCTAAACGAAGACGGCACCAACTTATCGGATGCGCAAAAGTCCGCCTGGCAGAATCCGGGCTACTGATCCGTTATCACAATAATATAAATTCCCCGGGGGAAGGTCCTTCCGGGGAATTTCTTTTTCAACGGAACACTTCCGGATGATGCCTACATTCACCAAACCAGTATAGTACAGGATGCTCCTCCAGAAAATCCTGCATACATTTGGCTTCTTCCTTCGCTTTTTTGCTACAGGAAAAAAGGAAAGCGGTTATATACACCATTCCGAATGGACTGCCCCCGATGCAGGCATGCAGGGTATGAAGCGAAAGATGTTAACAATCTCATCGCAAACAACGGGGAATCTGTCCCATAAAGACTAAAATTATTTTTGCAATAAGAGGGTCCCGAAGGAAACCCAACGCGGATATAATGAGTACTTCCGCTTTGTACACCTTCTTTATCCGATGCCAAACTCTTTAAAAATACAATGACTTCAATGAACAAAGTAATAAGATTCTCCTTCTTTTTTCTCTTTTGTACCGTGATACAGCACTTTTGTTCTGCTCAGACCGGCATAGGGAATGTGCGCTCCGTAAGACAGGAAGACAATAAAATATTTTTCTCCGGAGCTAATGCCAACGTACAACTGGAATTTTGCACGGAAGGTATTGTAAGAATTCGCACCAGTTGGAACGGAGAGTTCGAAGAAAACGAACCCTGGATGGTATCGACATACGACTGGCCCGGGATAAAAATAGAAACCGCGGATCAAAATGATGAATATGTGATAAAGACAGCGCTTCTTACCTTACATGTACAAAAAAATCCTTTTCAACTCGACATCTATGATAAGAAAGGGAATATACTGTCTTCTGAAAATATGCCTTCGGGCGGAGGTTTTGCCGAAGGGGAATCCGTGGGTTCTGCCAAAAAGCTATTTCCCGGAGAAAGTTTTTTCGGTTTCGGCGAACGCATGGACTTCCTGGACCGGAGAGGTAAAAAAGTAAGGCTTAATGTAGGCCGTGGACTTGGCAGGCCTCATATTATAGGTGCCTATAACGTACTCGAGGCCAATTATTCGCCCGTGCCTTTTTTTATGAGTACCAGGGGTTATGGAATTTTCTTCCACAATGCCTGGCCCACAACATGGAACATGGGTTCCGCATCTGATGAAATGTACAGTTTTCAGGCCGAAGGCGGGGAACTGGATTATTATTTTATGTACGGACCGGACTTCCCTTCCATACTCGACAGATACACTTCCATTACGGGGAAATCTCCCTTACTGCCTTATTTCGGACTGGGATTACAGGTAGGCACCTACAGCGGAGGGACCTGGGGGCATGAAGCGCAGACATCCGACCAGTATCCTGTAGAACTGGTAAAAAAGTTCCGCGATATGGGAATCCCCATTGATGTGCTCCACCTGGATTCCACCTGGAGAATTTTCGGAAAAAACGGTGGTAGCGGCGCTACTACTTTCGAATGGCGGGAAACCTTTAAAAATCCCGAGGCCATGTTTGACAGCCTGTATGCCCAAAACCTGCATATGGTAGGGCTGCACGTAAGGCCACGGTTCGACAACGGGAATGAACTGGACCTTCTGGACCAGGCCCGTAAAAAAGGTTTTACCTATCCGGAAAACGGTAAGCCCGGAGAGTTTGTAAATTTCTTCGACGAGAAATCGGTAGACTGGTGGTGGGAGAACGGGGCCATGCGGGTTGCCGGTATCGGGGCCATGTTTTTCAAAACCGACGAAGGAAGCGCTTTTGGCCGTAAAGCTAACGAAAGTAATAAAACAGGGCCGCAGGGAGAAAACGTTAAAATGCTTCACAATATATTTCCTGTTGCTTATGCCAAAGCACCTTACGAAAAATTTGCAGAACACAACCAAATGCGGGGTATGAACCATACCCGCGAAGGTTACGCGGGAATACAGCGCTATCCTTTTATCTTCGCAGGCGACTGGCCAAGCGAATGGCAATACTTTGAACCTGTAATAAAAGCCGGCCTCAATATCGGTCTCTCCGGCGTAGGGTACTGGGCACATTGCTCGGGAGGTTTCGAACATGAGGCGGACCCGGAACTTTACATCCGATGGACCCAGTTCGGCCTGCTCAGTCCCGTAGCGCACCTGTTCGGCATGGATCACCCTACTTATAAAGAGCCCTGGAGTTATGGTGAAGAGGCACTGGAAATTTTCCGTAAATACACAAAACTTCGCTACAGCCTGCTCCCCTACCTGTACAGCTATTCATATGAGATGTACACCCGGGGAACTCCGCTTATGCGCGCATTGGTCCTTCACTGCCAGAACGATCCCAATGTTTATAATATTACAGATCAGTACCTGCTGGGCCGGGACCTGATGATATGTCCCGTAACGACCAAAGGGGCCCGGACCCGTGTTGTTTATCTGCCCGAAGGCAACTGGACCAACTACTGGACAGGAGAAACCCACAAGGGAAAGCAATACCTCAACGTGGTATGTCCGCTGGACCAGATGCCCATGTTCGTAAGGGAAGGAGCTATTATCCCTTCTCAAAAACCGCCAAATTATGTCGGTGAGGAAAGCATAGATACCATTAATCTGGATATTTACCCGGGTGAAAAATCCTCTTTCGGGTTGTATGAAGATGACGGTATAAGTACCGACTATCAAAAGGGAAAATATGCCATTACACATATTTCCGCCCAAAAAAATTCCGAAGGGTTTGTTATAGACATCAAAACACCGGAAGGAAAATACAAGGTTGCGGACCGGTCCTACCAAATAAAAGTGCATACGGACAAAAAACCGGCCTCTGTTGTAATAAACGGGAAAAAGGCTCCGGTACCGTATAATGAGCAAGAAAAAATGCTCACCGTTTCACCCGAATCAAAGAGCAACGAGGACATCCGCATCATCATTAACTAACAGACCCACTGTGAAAACCATAGCTTTTAAAATGTACCTGAAAAAAGGTCAGCAACACGAATACAGGAAAAGACACGACGAAATATGGCCCGAACTGCATTCCCTGCTTACGGATTCCGGCATACGGGAATATCACATTTTTCTCGATGAGGAGAGTGATATTTTATTTGCATTGATGAAAGTTGCGGATAATCATACCGTGGATTCTCTTCCCGATCATCCGTTGATGCGGAAATGGTGGGACTTCATGGCCGACATTATGGAAACCCGGAAAGATAATGCTCCGGTTACCAAAGACCTGGAGCTGATGTTTGCCATGCCATAGGGAACAGGTTACCCGGTACAATAACAAAAGGAATATTTGCGGCTCAGCCCTACGCTATTATTTTATGCGTATTTTTGTCGGTGAAAATTCCCGGCTCCCTACTGATAAAAGGGTTTCAGGTTAAGAAATTCCCTATCGTTCCGAAAGGGTATATATTACAGCATGTCCAGCAACATTATCCTCCAACAGCATTTAAACGTTTTAATTCGCTTTTTGTCGAAATAATTATTCCCAGAAAAATGTTTGCTTTACATTTGGATCACCATAGCATAAGTAGGTTAAGTTCATGGTAAGATTTGGGGCAAAAAGGTGGAGTTTAACTCCGCCTTTTTTTTATGCATTACTATCTCCCGAAATTTTCCGTTTTCAAAACAGCTACGTTTCCTGGCACTTCGTTTTTTTACCGACAGGTTCACAACAGCATATGAATATTTATTACGGAAACTTTTCTAATTTTGGGTTCACTTAAACATCATGCGATGAAAACCAAAAACATTACGCTTTTGTCTGTTCTTTTACTAGCGTTTTTTGGCTGTAAGGAGAAAAATGAGGCAACTGTATCAAAAAAATTTACTGCCGAAAATATGAAGAACAACCCGCTTGTACAGGAAAGCAGCCTTCCGTATGCTGCTCCCGATTTTTCAAAGATCAAAAATGACGATTTCAAACCGGCCCTGGAATATGCCTTACAGGCAGAAACGGAAGCTATCCGCAAAATTGCCGATAATGAGGAGGCTCCCACCTTTGAGAATACCCTGGTAGCCATGGAAAGAGCACACGAACCGCTCGACCGTGTGAGCAATGTGTTCCATTCACTGACAGGTGCGCATACTAACGATGTGCTGAAAAAACTGGATGCCGAAATGTCCCCGAAATTCGCAGAACACCGGGATAATATATTACTGAACCCCAAACTTTTTCAACGTATTAAAACCTTATACGACCAGCGCAATGACCTGGGTCTGAAAAAAGAAGACATCAAATTAATAGAAGTAAGATATCAGAAATTCGTAAAAGCAGGGGCAAATCTGTCCGATGCTGATAAAACAAAGCTCAGGGAAATCAATACAAAACTCGCTTCCCTCGAAAATAAATTCAGCCAAACCCTTCAGGAGGCCAACAATAAGGCCGCGTTGATCATTAAAGATTCCACCAAACTGGCCGGGCTATCGGTCGGGGAGATCAGTTCGCTGAAAGCGGAAGGAAAGGAAGAATGGAAAATTCCCATTCTGAATACAACCCAGCAACCCCTCACCCAGTCACTCACCGACCGGGAAACGCGTGAGGAACTCTTTAATAAAAGCTGGAACCGGACCGATGGCGGCGCGTATTCCACTCTGGAGATCATCCGGGAAATTGTGGCCCTCCGCATACGGAAAGCAAAACTGCTCGGTTTTTCCGATTACGCATCCTGGAACCTTCAGGACACTATGGTAAAAAATACACAAACAGTAGGCGGGTTCTTTGCAGAACTTGTTCCCCCTACCGTAGCGAGGGTAAATGAAGAAGCACTTGAAATCCAAAAAATGATCGATTCGGAAGGAGGGTCGTTTTCGTTACAACCGTGGGACTGGAATTTTTATGCGGAAAAGGTCCGGAAAGCAAAGTACGACCTGGATGAAAACCAGATAAAACCTTATTTCGAATTAAAAACGGTTCTGGAAAAAGGGGTGTTTTTTGCCGCTACCAGGCTTTACGGTATTACTTTTAAGCAAAGGACGGACATTCCTGTCTATCACCCGGATGTTCTGGTTTACGAGCTATTCGAAGAAGACGGTTCCCCCCTGGGATTGTTTTACGGGGATTTCTTTGCCCGCGAAAGCAAACGCGGCGGAGCCTGGATGAGTAATTTTGTAACCCAGTCGCATTTGCTGAACAAAAAGCCGGTGATCTATAATGTATGTAACTTTACGAAGCCTGCTGCCGGGGAACCTGCTCTTTTAACTTATGATGAAGTCACTACCGTATTTCATGAATTCGGGCATGCCCTGCACGGCTTTTTTGCCAACCAGCAATATCCTTCCATTTCCGGGACATCTGTTGCGAGGGATTTTGTGGAATATCCTTCACAGGCCAATGAACATTGGGCCTTATTCCCGGAAGTACTTAAAAATTATGCGGTTCACTACAAAACGGGAGAACAGATCCCGGAAAACCTGATCGAAAAGATCAAAAAGGCTTCTACCTTTAACCAGGGATTTGCGTTCGGGGAAGTGCTGGCAGCAGCCAATATGGACTTTAATTTCCATACGCTGAAAGAAACGGAAGATAAGTTCGACGTAAATGCCTTCGAAAAAGATTCTCTGGAAAAAGACAGCCTGTGGATGCAAAATGTTCCTCCAAGGTACCGCGCCACTTATTTTAACCATGTATTCGGCGGTGGTTATGCGGCGAGTTATTATGCTTATTTATGGACGGAAATGCTGGCATTGGATACGGGAAAATGGTTTGACGAGAACGGGGGCCTCACCCGCGAGAACGGGCAACGCTACCGCGACATGATCCTTTCCAGAGGAAATACACTTGACTATAAAGAAGCCTATAAAGCCTTCCGGGGGAAGAATCCCGGAGTGGACGCTATTCTGGAAGAAAGAGGACTGAACTGATATATTTTACTCATGCCATAGGGGCAACCGGGTAAAAACAATACTATTAATAATTCCGAACGGAACCGTGATCGCGGGGAACAGATACCCCATATTGCGGTTCTTTTTGTTTGCGAAACAAGTTTATCAGGAAAAACCAATATCTGCCGGAGATGTTTCCATAAAAGAGATCGGAAACCACCTGGGTTTCCTGGAAGCTTCGCACTTCAGCAATTACTTTAAAAAACATTCCGGCAAGAGCCCTGCTGCTTACCGGAAGTCCTTTATCCGTTAATCACCGCTGTTTCCGGTGGTGAGGCCCCGGTCACTTGTTTAATGTATTTCCGGAATTTCACCCCAACGGACAGCCTGTCGTACTCCTGACCAAAAATCCGGCTACAGGGATATTACAGTACTCCCATAAATTTAAGATAGGGCTCCATAATCTTCCTGTCGAACCGCGGAGGTACAATTCCGGTATTTTTCAGTAGAGATTCCGTATGCTCCCTTCTATAGTAATACGTGTGTTCATAGGATTCCACCAATGTTTTTCCGGCATGCACTTTTTCTGTGAACAGGCCCAGTAACGGATAAACAGGTAATTCCGGGTTTGCACGAAGTCTGGCCACCCACGCTTCGAAAGTGATCCCTTCCATCTTTATCCCAAAATATTCATTGATCTTGGCACAGAAATCTGTGAGGGAAACATCGTTTTCGGGTAATGGCGAAAGGTGAAAGTCCTTTCCAAGTGCTTCCGGAGACATCCCGATATGCCGGATGGCCTGTGCCATATAATCCACTGTAGTCAATTCGTCTTTGAGCCCCATGACCAGGGGGAATGCTTTCATCAGGGCACAACTTCTTATCAAGGCTCCCCACCACTGGTTCAATACGGTAGCACCGGTTTTGCCGTTACATACGGCAAATCCTAACCGAAGGTTTATAAGCGGAAGCCCCTTGTCTTTTGCTCCGGCAGCCAGTTTTTCCATAACCCATTTGGTTCGTATATACCCAAGGTCCCTGCAAACAGCTTCGAGATTCTGGTCGATATCATCCTTTTCGTCCATCCAGGTTTTTCCCGTAAAGGGGCGCCCCCAACTGAACACACCCATAGAACTCATCAACACCAGAAATTTGGTTTTTTGTGCCGCAGAAAAGCTGAGAATCCCTTTCAACCCGTCAATGTTGGGTTTTCGTATCACCGGATAAGGCTCCAGATAACTCACTGAACTGCCGCAATGGTAGACCACGTCTGTTTTTTCTGCCAGGGCCATATAATCTCCGGTTTCCAGGTTGAGCCTGTCCCTGGTAAGGTCACCTGGCATAGCAACGATCCTGGTATCGTACTCGTCCTTCCAATCGAGTAAAAAACGTTCAAATGTTCCTTTGATGCGAGACATCCCGCCGGTCCGGTTTTCAGCACGGACCAGGCAATATATGGTGGCACGGGTATGGGACAGCAACTCCTCCAGCAAATGAGACCCCACAAAACCCGTAGCCCCGGTCAGTAATATGTGTCCCGGATCCCGCAAAAGTTGTGTATCCGGAAGCGGTCCTTGTACCCGGAAATCTTCTCCCAGTATCGCATCTTCCCGAAGCTGTTCCTTTATTTTTGCCACTCTTTCCGTTTCATCCGGTTGTTTTTGTCCTATCCTTTTTTCAATCTCCCGGGTAATTTCCCCGAAAACCGGATAACTGTAAAAATCACTGGTACTGACCTGTTCCTTCCATTCATCCGGTAAATTGCTTATCAGGCTTGCCAGCATAAGGGAATGACCCCCAAGATGAAAAAAATGATCCTTGTCCCGGACCTCATCAATATTCAGGAAATATTTCCAGCCTGCTGCCAGCACCTCCCTGACGGTATTCCCGGAAACATCCTGTTTTTGTCTGAACAATCCTTCGGGTGGAACAAGTTTGGTTTTATCTACTTTTCCTGCGTGTGTCAAAGGCATCCTTTCTACAGGGATGAATTTATCCGGTATCATATACTCCGGCAATTTTTCCATGAGGCTTTTACGGATCTTCGATATCAGTTGACCGGACGCATCAAAATCGCTCACATGAATAAAAGCAAGAAGGCAGGGAAGCCCGTTTTCTTCGGTACGATGCAGCTTTACTGCGGCCGAAACTACTCCTTTATGACCGGATAAATGGTGTTCTATCTCGCCGATCTCTATCCGGTAGCCCCTTATTTTGACCTGTTCGTCCTTTCGTCCCAGGAATTCCAGGTTACCGTCTTCCCGGGCCCTTACCCGGTCGCCTGTCCTGTAAACTCTTATGTTTTCGGGTATTCCCGATTCGTTTTTCCTCTTCAGGAAGACAAAGGCCTTACCGGATAACTGATCGTCGTTCAGGTAGCGGGATGCCAGCTGAACTCCACCTATATACAGCTCTCCCGCTTCTCCCGGGCTTACCTCGTCATTATTTTCATTCAGAATATACAAGGTTGCGGTAGGGAGGGGCTTTCCGATAATCCTGGGATCGGAATCCCCTGTAAAAATATGATTGGTTACTGCTACTGTCGATTCGGTCGGGCCATAACTATTGATCAGCTTTACCTTTCCGGACCAGCTCCGGATGGTGTGCTCATTTCCTGCTTCCCCGCCAATGGCTATGGTTTTGAGCTTTCCGATAGTTTTATCTTCCGGAAGACTGGCCAGGATCGCAGGAGGCAGAATAGGTATAAGTTCTATTTCCATATCCCTGATAAATGATAGCAGGTCATTCCCCACCATTTTATTATTAGGGTAAAGACAGACGGTAGCTCCCCTGGAGAGCGGGACCCACAGGTCCAGTACGGCAGCATCAAAACTGGGAGATGCGAACTGAAGTGTCCTCATTCCGCTCTCCAGCTCCAGGAAAACGGATTGTGCCTGTACAAAACTGCTCAGGGACCTGTGACTGACAAGTACCCCTTTCGGCTTCCCGGTACTCCCGGAAGTAAAGATCAGATACGCTCCCTGATCCGGATCAATAGGTATTTCGGGCATGGTAAAGGGGGCATGGGCAAAGGCATAAGAATTCATAATACGGTGAAGAGAGATGATTTCGGCATCCGTATCCATATTGTGGTTGCCATCCGTCAGAACACGCCGCACGCCTGCCTCCTGAATCATGGAACGGATCCGCGATTGCGGTAACCCGGGATCAATCGGCAAATAGGTAGCCCCGGCCTTTAAAACGGCCAGAAAAGCCATTACCCGCTCCATAGACTGTGGCATGCAGACCGCAATAATTTCGTTCTTTTCCGTACCGCTTTCCAAAAGACAATGGGCCAACCGGTTGGTTTTCTGATCGAGATCGTCATAGGTCCAGGAGGATTCCCTGTAGACCAGGGCAGTAAGAGTGCCATACTGTTTTATGGCATTTTTAAACAATTCGGTGAATGTGGGATGATCTCCCACCAGGTAGGTTGTTTGCATAATAATAGATTTTGAGGTAGTATATTTTTTTAGAACTAAAAAAGCTCTCTTTAAAAGTACGAATAATTTTATTTTATTGTAATCTTATAATACAAATCAATAAAGTAATAATCTTATATTCCCATTTTACGGTGCCTTATCTGTTACAGGGTCGTTATTTCCCCGCCGGTCTCTTTTGGACACCTCTCCCAGAGGGCAACCGGCGGAGGTGGAAGGTATTGCCAACGTAGCCGAATTCTTCGCGGGTGATCTCTCTTCCTTTATAAACGGGCAACACCTGCCGGTTAATGAAAGTGCAGACCCATAAGAATAGCCTGTCTTCCTTTTTTTAAAAAACGGGGAACATTCTAATCCACGGGGACCGTGATAACCAAATTACGGACCTCACGGATTTTAATGTTACGGGTTATCCGTATGGTCCCGCCATTGGTGCTTATCAAATATTTCACTAATTTGGTTCATTGTTAAACCTCCATTATATGACAAAACTTTTTCACCCCCTCGAGATAAAGAACATACGTTTAAAAAACCGTATTATCGTTTCCCCGATGTGCCAGTATTCGGCCGAAGACGGTTTTGCGAACGACTGGCACCTGGTACACCTGGGCAGCCGGGCCGTTGGCGGGGCTGCCCTGATCATTGCCGAAGCGACAGCGGTTTCGCCGGAGGGACGGATATCTCCCCACGATCTGGGCATATGGAAAGACGAACATATAGAAAAACTCCGGCAGATCACCTCTTTTATCAAGGCGCAGCATGCTATTCCCGGCATACAATTATCTCATGCAGGCCGTAAAGCCAGTACGGCAGAACCCTGGAACGGAAGAGGTGAAATACTTCCCGAAGAGGGTGGCTGGCAAACATTTGCCCCTTCTGCTGTTGCTTATTCCGATACCTACCCGATGCCGCTGGCTCTTGACGAAGAAGGTATCCGGAACATCGTTACCGATTTTGTAAAAGCGACGGAAAGGGTATATCGTGCCGGATTTGAAGTCGTGGAAGTTCACGCTGCACATGGCTATTTATTACATCAATTTCTTTCTCCGCTGAGCAACCAAAGAACTGATGCTTACGGCGGAAGCTTCGAGAACCGCATACGCCTGCTCCTCGAAATAGTGGAGGAAATAAAAACCGTATGGCCCGATACCCTACCAATATTCGTAAGGATCTCGGCAACGGATTGGGCCGAAGGAGGATGGAATCCGGAAGAATCTGTTGCACTAACCAATATACTCAAAGAGAAAGGCGTTGACCTTATAGATGTGTCTACAGGAGGCCTGGTCCCGCATCAAAAAATTCCGGTCGGGCCGGGTTATCAGTTGCCTTTTGCATCGAAAATAAAAAAAGAAACCGGCATGCTGACTTCCGCAGTGGGTATGATCACCGATGCCGCACAAGCCGAAACCATACTCGTCAACGGTGATGCCGACCTCGTCATGATAGCCAGAGAATTACTTCGGGACCCTTATTTTCCCATACATGCTGCCCGTAAACTGAACACGGACATTTCCTTGCCCGTACAATACGAAAGGGCCTGGTCTTAATCCCGGGCCCTTTACTGTAAATGACTTTTGTTCTGATCGTTTTACACTTCCACAATTTCCGTTGAAGTTCCCAGTTCTTCATAGGCCTTCATAGTGTCCTGTATAAGAGAAATCTTTTCTTTGGCAAGTGCATATGCATCCTTCCCGAGGAACAAATGAACCGGCGGTTGCGGAAGTTTGCTGACCTCTATCAAAATTTCGGCAGCCCTTTCCGGATCGTTCGGCTGATTCCCGTTGATATCCCGGAGGTGTGCCTGCTCCACGGCTCTCACATCCGTATACTCCGCAATCGGTGAAGCCGCAGTTTTAATGGATCCTCCGGAAAGAAAATCCGTACGGAAATACCCGGGATATACTACAGTAGCGTTAACACCAAACTCCTTGACTTCTTCTGCCAAGGCCTCCGTGAATCCGGCTACGGCAAACTTTGTGGAACAATAGATACCAAATCCGGGGAACCCTCCGGTATACCCGCCTACGGAAGCAATATTGAATATATGTCCGGACCTCTGTTTGCGCAAATATGACATGGCATTTCGGATAACGTTAAGGGACCCGAAAACATTGACATCAAAATTATTGCGCATTTCCGCATCCGAAAGTTCTTCGAGAGAACCGACAAGACCGAAGCCCGCGTTATTGACTACCACATCCAGTCTACCGAAATGTGAAACGCATTTTGCAATGACCTCCTTAACATTCATATCATCCGTTACATCCATTTCCAGGGGAAGAAATTCCTCCGATACCTGTCCGATTTCATGTTCCAATGCAGCGACAGTACGTGATGTAGCCGCTACACGATAACCCTCGTCCAAAAGTTTTTTTACCATGGAAAGTCCCAATCCTCTGGAAGCCCCGGTAACCAACCATACACTTGTTGTATCCATAATCTTATGTTTTTTGATTTTACGATACAAAGGTAGATTGTCCCATAAGCGCAGACTAACGGCAAACAAACAATAACTTACGAAATTCAAACATTCCGGAATTTCGTAGGACTCAGCCGGGTATGTTTTTTAAAAAAGTTGTTGAAATGGGTAACTTCGGTAAATCCGAGAGCGTAGGCTATTTCCGATACATTCCAGGGGCTGTGTTTAAGTAATATTTTGGATTCCTGAAGAATGCGTTCCGAAATGATCTGTGTGGTGGTTTTATGCATTGTCTCCTTCAGGGCACGGTTCAGATGGTTGACATGTACCGAAAGCTGATCGGCAAAATCGGAGGCCGAACGTGAAACCAGACGCTGGCGGGCATCTTCAATGGGAAACTGCCTTTCCAGCAATTCGAGGAACAACAGCGATATTCTCCGCGAAGCATTTATTTCGCGCTGGTCCATTCCTGTAACAGGCTGCATTTTCATCGCGGAATGCAGTATTTCAAAAACCAGGTTGCGAAGCACATCATATTTATGTACATAATCAGATCTCAGTTCCTCGAACATTCGTTCGAATATCCGGCCGATATCAGCGGTTTGTGCGTCCGTAAGCTCAAAAACAGGTGTTCCTTCCGGTTGAAAAACGGTATATTCGTTCAGTCTTCCGAAGCGGTGAAAAAAGGCTTCGGTAAAAACACAGAAATACCCGCCCTGGATCCTGTCTACCCCTTCCCAGTTATACGGCACCTGCGGATTTGCAAATAACAAGGCCTGTTTTTTGATCTCTACCGTCTTATCGGCATAATGTATTATACTGTTACCTTTTATCAGGCTTATTTTAAAATAGTCTCTCCTGCTGTAAGGCACGGGTTTTGCCTTTTCTCCGACAAAAGGTTCCAGCCCGAATACGTTAAAATGCCCGATCTCATTCCGGAGGTTATCAGGTAGCCATTGTAGTTTACACTCGTAAAAATCTTCTATGGATTCTGCATTATTCATTTCACAAAATTACGAATTTCAAATAACACTACTCAAAAAAGAGCCGGATTGAAATGGCTTCCCGGCATATTTCGGCAGTTTTTTCGAAATGTCCTCATCCTTAAGTGACAAGATGGAGGTCCGGAAACAGAAGGATCCCGGGATTGCGGCCTGCAGGGTGCCGGGCTATAAACCTGATTTATCCCTCGCGGCCTCCAGATCCATCGCCATTTGAATATTACAGCGTTTATACGGTGTAAAGTGCCCGGCTACTTTCCGGAAACCGAGCTTACGGTAGAGTCCTATAGCCGGTTTTAGGATGGTATTGCTCTCCAGGTAGATATTTTTCCCCCCGAGTTGTTCCGCTGCCTGTATAACGGCCTTCCCCAGCAGAAAACCGATATTTTTCCCCCGGGCCTTTGAAGACACTGCCATTTTTGCCAGTTCATAATCATAGAAGGGATCATCCATTTTAATCAGAGCACATACGCCTACGGGTTCATCATCATATAGCGCAACAAAGATTTTCCCGCCTTTGTCCAGTATATATCCCTGCGGATCCTCCAGCGCCTTGTAATCCGCTTCCTCCATTTCAAAATATGTGGAGATCCACGCTTCATTGAGCGCTCTGAAGGCAGATTGATATTCCGGTTTATACTCCTCGATCCGCACTTTTTTGCTTTCCCGGATCTTTCTCTGTTCTTCCACCCTTTGGAGAAGGGATTTCCGGTCCAGCAGATATTCCCATTCTTCTATGGCTTCCCAGAGATTATGTCTTGCAGTAGCTATCATTGCCTCTACTGCGGCATCCACATCGGCATATTGTTCTTTTATTTTGGAGGTAATTTTCTGTCCTTCCGGTGTAAGCGCTACTACATTTCGCCTCCTGTCCCCCGTGTCCAGGTTTTCCCGTACCAGCCCGGCAGCAGTCATTTCCCGCACGATCTTGCTTACGGAGGGTTGCGAATGTCCGATAGCCCCGGCTATTTCGGTAATCGTTTTTTCTCCTTCTTCGGAAAGTACAAAGAAGACCGGGAACCATTTGGGTACCAGGCCTACCTGGTATAATTCATAAATTTTGGCGGCATCGTCGGTCACTTTTGCGGTTAATAACCTCAAGCGGCTACCCAGTGCCATTTTTCCCGTTTTAGCGAACAAATTCATACATATAATTAATTACATAATTGGTTATGTAAATATATGAATAATTATTTTACTCTCTAAGTATCCCGGTAATTATCAGGATTAAATGCTCCGACGCAAGTGTTGAAAATATTGTTCCGGGATTTCCGGTTTATGCTCACAGGCCTGCCCTGAGGAAGTTGATTTCCCCGAACCACGATCAAAAGAAGGAGGATTTTGCTGTTCGTGATTTCCTTATCGGTTCCGGACGGGCACCTTCACCGTTCTTCCCCAGACAATAAATATTGCCAGGGCAGCAAAAAAGATATTTATTCCTGTCTGCGAGGCCTCATTCCTGGAAATATGAAAAACAATAGCTGTAATCATCAGGGTCAATGTGCCTATGGCCGCGAAGACCGTCAGTTTCGGGCTTATCCGCCGCCAGGCCGGTAAAACCAGGCCTATTCCTCCTGTAAGATCTACTATCCCCGTAAGCATTACCAGGAATGGATAATCTGCTGTCCATGGCCACATCCGGGCCAAAGTACCGGCAGGTTGAAACAACTTCATTGCAGCGGCCCAGATCAACGAAACGGCAAGCAATAATTGGGCTACCCAGAGCAATACATTCAATAGCTTCAGCGAACTTTTCTTTTGTGCCATTTAAGTAATTTTTTGATAATGACACAAAACTATATATATTTACTATCCGGTGTAAAGCACTATCCGTACGGATAGCACTATCCCAAAAGACAGTAATTTGATTGTAAATATTTTAAAACAACATCCGAATGTTAAACCGAGAAGGATGCCCGGAAAATGTACTGGCCATTAAAGATGCTCTCGATGCTCTCGAAGGTCGTTGGAAACTTTTGATATTGCTCTCCCTGTCCGAAAGAAAAAAACGGTTCAAGGAACTTTCGCGGGAAATTTACGGTATTACGGATAAGACCCTTTCCAAAGAATTAAAGCTACTGGAAGCCAACAAACTTATTACGAGAAATGTTCAAAGTACTTTTCCCCCTACGGTAGAATATGCCATAACAGCACATGGAAAGTCGATACAAATTGTTTTGGATGCCCTGTACCAATGGGGAACAAAACACCGTAAAGAGATCATAGGCAAATAGTTGATATCCTATTTTGACGGTTTTAATTTTCCACGTCCGGTGATATCCCGTTATATTCTGGATTGCAACCAGGCCGAAAAATTTTCAACGTCATAGAACAAAACATCAGGTTGGAGGGCTTCCAGTTTTTCCGGCTCTGCCGTCTCTGCCCAGGCTGCCGCTACGATTGGCACCCCCGCCACCCGGCACGACTCTATGTCACTCGGAGCGTCACCTATGTATACTACTTCGCTTTTATCCAGGTCGCCGAAAAAATCCATGCAGGCGCGGATACCTTCCACCTTTCTCGGTCCGCCGGGATGCCCGGTCTCTATCTTTTCAAAATAAGAGGTAATGCCAAACTTATCCATAGAGATATCCGCACTGTTTTTCCCTTTACCGGTGACCATCGCCAATCTTACCCCATTATCTTTCAAAGTTTCCAGCAGCCTGACAATACCTTCAAAAGGCTGAGAGCACATATGGTGAAGTTCTTCGTAGTATCTCAAATAGGCCGCCACCCCTTCATCGTAGTAATCCGGGGCCAGGGCCATAATAGTACCTTCTTCGGAGGGACCGAAGGTAGCAACGATCTCTTCGTCAGAAACCGCTTTGCCCGTAAGGGGTTCAATGGATTTCCGGAATGCGGCGATACACATGGGCAATGTATTTGCTATAGTTCCGTCCAGGTCAAAAATAACTCCTTTGATATTTTGCATAAGCTGTTGTTTTTTTCTTTGATTTTCTCTTCTTTCGCACCTGGGATTAAAATTACGAATATTCAAAAAGCCCCCGATACACCGGAGGCTTTTTCTCAGCAAATACCGTATAGACAGCGTAGCTGTTATTTATCCAGTTTCAGGGAATCAACGGCATGATAGAAAAAATCTCTCTCGTCATTCATGGAAACAAACAGACCATTGGGAAATTTACTTCCGAGTGATTCCATTGTTATTTCACAGCCATCGGTACTCAGAGTGCCCAGGTTCAGGGCTTTTACAAAGGTATTATCACTTCGCCGGAAAAAGTTAAAGGCATGGGCTCCCTGGTCAGACACGATAATGTAACCTTCTCCATCAGGATAGGCTGCAATGGCAATTCCTTCATTGTCGTCCGTAAAATACTCCCCACCGAAAAATGCCAGTTCTTCGTTTCCTTTTGAAGGGTCGGCATAATATTTTCGTATTCCTTCCTGCTCATCACAATAATAGATATACCCCAGGGCATCGTCTACCGCAATGGCCTCGATCTCTTTTTTCCCGCTGAACCTGCCGAATTTTCTAACCAGATCGGTCCGCACCCCGGTCGGGTCCGAAATTAACTCATACTGGTACAAGTAGTCTTCGGCAGGGCCGTTTTTCCTCCCTACAATAACATAAACCCTCCCGGTTTCCGGATTTCTGTATATGGAAATCCCCATAGGTTGCCGGAATTCCGGATTACTGTCATCCGCATCTTCAAATACTTTAAACCCCCCGTTATCCAGGGGTTTCATATCCGGAACGGAGAAAACCCGGATCTGCCGGCGTCCGCGTTCGGTAAATGCCAGGATATCGGTATGGACAGAGTCATTGAGTTTGAAGTCGTATTCCACATCGGCATTGTTGGTACGGATAAGCCCGGTGATACTCTTTTCCGGGATAAGTTTCCCGTCCAGGTCAAAGGCGTAAATACCGCTGTCCGGTTGGTCCTGCTCCCCTTTATCCGTACCGAAAACGATACTTTCTTCCGGGTTTTCCCGGTTTACCCAAATGGCGGGATCGTCCGTGTCGTTGGGTGTTTTGTCAGTAATAAGGGTAGGCTTTATCACAGGTAATTGTTCTTTGCAGGACAGTATTCCCAATGCACAGATGAGGTATATCAATTTCTTCACGTGTATGTTCTTTATCATTATGGTATATTCTTTGTTAAAACAGGTCGTATTTCACGCCAAATGTAAGTCTTCTCCCGTAGTATTCCATTTGCATGGTCCGGTTCCTGTTCCCCTGGTAGAAGCGCAGAGGCTGATTGGTAATATTGTTCAGGTCGGCAAATATCCTCAGGTTTTTGTTGATGGCGAACGAAGTGTTAAAATCGAGGAAGAACTGCTGGTCGTAATAGCGATCTTCGAAGGTTTCACCACCGAGTTCATTTAAATACGCATCGGAGAAGTTTGCCGATATCCTCGCCGAAAACTTATCGCCCGAATACGAGAGGGACCCGTTGAACATATGCGGAGCGGCACCGGGCAGGTCCAGATCGCCGCGTTCGTCACCGTCTTCGTTGGTAATGCCGTTGGCTTTGGCATTCACATACGTATAATTGAGATAAATCCCGAGGTTTCTGGCAAATCCGGGCAGGAAGTCCAGCCGTCTCTGGAAAGCCACTTCCGCACCGGCAATTCTGGCATTATCGCCGTTAAGCGGCTGGAACAGATCATAGCCGGTGGCCGCATCTTCGGTAACAAACACATAAATAAAATCCTTCAGGCTTTTATAGAACATCCCTCCGGAGATAATCCCGACCGATTGGAAGTAATGCTCAGCCATAAAGTCGAAGTTCATGGAGGTGGTAGGATCCAGTTCTGAATTTCCGATAAAGATCCTCTCGTCTTCCTGTACAACCTGGCGATAAGGTACCAGGTCAATGTAATTCGGACGTGAAAGGGTGTTGGTCCATGCCAGACGCAGGACGGTGTTACCGGCAGGGTTGTATTTAAAATGCACCCCCGGTAAAATATTAGTGTAGGAACTTTTGTCCTTTAGCTCATAGCTGCCTGTAAAATCCCCTTCGTCGTCAAAAATCACTTCGTTGCCAATACTTTTTACGGAAGTGTTTTCTACGCGAACCCCGGCAAGGATACTCAATTTATCGCTTAGTTTCTGGTTGGCCATGATGTAACCGGCAATCACATTTTCTTTAATGTCGTAATTTTCAGCCAATATCTCTTCGTTCTCTTCGCGATCAAACTCATTTTCATTTGAAAAATCCAGTGCGCCTACATATGCAGCAGAGGTGAAGAAGCCCGGTATATATTTTTTCCCGGCGAGGAAGTTATCATTGTAGGTTATCACATCCGTGTCGGCCATTGTTTCTATGCCCGATAAGGGTATGTAAACGGCCTCATCGTTATTTCTCGTTTTGTTCTTAAACCTGCCGCGGGCTCCGAATTTTACGATTCCGCTTCCATAACCGAAGAAATCTGCCGGCAATTCTACATTGACAAAGGCATTTACATCTTCTTCTTCGGTAAAGGAATTGGTTTCTTCAAACTCGTCGAATTCATAATTTTCAGGAGAGAGCGTTGTCAATATCCCGTGATAGGGCTTGCGGGTATTGAAGCTGTTTGCCCTATACGCATCGTCCGACTCAAAGCTGTATGCGCGTTCCTGCGGCTTTTTTTCCCGGGCCAGGGCATAAGCTCCCATCCAGTCCATTTTCAGGCTTCCGAAGAGGTGCTCTCCGCCCAACGTATAGTTTTGCATGCGTTGTTCTTCCAGACGGCGGCCTTCTCCCCGCTTGCTGTTCACTCCTCCTTTAAGCGATTTTTCAGCTTCTACCGGGAAACTGGTGAGGTCGCCATTTTCTATGGTAAAATCGCCAGGGAAGATGTCTTCACCATCTATAATCTCGGTGGCTGTGGCATAACGGTTCTCTTTATCGTCGCGCCAGTTGTACATGCCTTTAAAGTATATCGTATTACCGGGATCAAAGGCATATTCCATATTGGCGGAAAAACTCCTTCGGATACGCTGTACCAGGTATTTTCTTATTTCTACCTGGGAGACATAAGGATTTACTTCTGCCTTTTCCAGATTGTCTTCGTCGTCATGGGCATTGTATTCGAATTCGTTGCTCCATTCGGCTTCTACGTTGTCCGAGCCATAGTCGTTGTCGTTCACAGAGGCTGCAATCATCCATCCGAATTTCTTGTTTTTGCTCCGGTCGCCTACAAGAAAGGAGCCGCTTAAAATACGCTTATCGGTAATAAAATTTACCCCGGAACCGACAGTTGCCGACAGCCTGAAGTCACTGGGCGCCGAACGGGTTATCAGGTTAACAGACCCTCCCAGGGCATCGGCGTCCATATCGGGAGTGACGGCTTTGTTCACTTCAATGGTCTGTATCATATCCGAAGGGATCAGATCCATCTGCACGTTACGGTTATCGCCTTCGGCGGAGGGAATACGGCTACCGTTCAGGGTTACCGAGTTGAGTTGTGGTGCCAGACCGCGTACTACTATGTTCCTGGCCTCTCCCTGGTCCACCTGCATGGTAATCCCGGGGATGCGCTTCATGGCATCGCCGATATTGGCATCGGGAAATTTGCCCACCTGGTCGGCCGATACGATGTTGGTGATGTTTTGTTTGTTCTTCTGTGTGTTCAGGGCCTTGACCTGGTTTCCGAAACCATACCCGGTAAGTACCACTTCAGTGAGTTCGGTGTTTTGCGAGGTCAGCGATATCTCCAGGGTGACGGTATTCCCGGCTGTGACATCCACTTCCCGGGTGAGCGTGGCATAACCCAGGTAACGTACCGAAACGGTATGAATACCCGGTTTAACATCGACAAAAGTAAATTCCCCGTCAAAATTGGTTACGGTACCTTTGTTCAGGTCTTCGATCAAAACCGTGGCACCGGGTACATACAACCCGGTATCGTCGGTGATAACTCCTCGTATATTTCCCGTCTGTTGTGCCTGTGCCTGTGACGGGAAAATGGCAACAAGGAGTGTTACAAAAAATAAATTCAGGTAAATTTCCGGCTTCATTTCTTTAGGTTTAGAATTCGATCCAAAAGTATGTTTATCAATGTCTTGTAAGTGAATATTAAAAGCAACAAATAGTAAACAACAATGGTACACCGGGGAAACTTCAAGGCAACATTCACGGTTTGTTTACACGGAGGTAACATTTACTAAAGAGAGGGGCTTTTTGTGAGGTGGTATCTCTACAATTCCATTAAAAAACTGACGAGTTCCTGTTTGGCGGGAATGGGTATTTTTTTCCTCAACCGGTATCTTGCCACTCTTACGCTGTCCGGTGTAACCCGAAGTATGGGAGCTATTTCCTTAGATGACAGGTTAAGACGAAGCAGCATAGCCAGGCGCAATTCTGCCGATGAGAGTTTTTCTGTGGTAAGGGCCGACAGTTTTTTAAAGAACCGGGGATGAATGTCTTTAAAAAAACCCATGAATTCGTCCCATTCTTCTTCCATCTGCAGGTTGGCATCCAGTTCCCGGGCCAGGGACCTTATCTTGGTATGGACATCCATCTGTTTCCGGGAGGCGATATTTTTGAGCGTCGATGCCATATCGGCAATCAACTTGTTTTTTTGCGCCATGTTGAGGCTATACCTGGACAGGGAAGCGGTTTTGAGGCTTATTTCATCCTGCAATTTTTTTTCTTCTATCTCCCGCTTTTCCAGTTCGGCCTGCAACAAACGCTGTTTATATTGCTGCAATTTTACTTTCTCCTTGCGCTTGCGCAAAAAGTATATATACAGTAGCCCGCTCAACAGCAACAGGGCAAGGGTGGTTACCAGGATCAGGTTGCGGTTGGCCGTAATGGCCTCGTTCTGGTGTCTGAGCAATTCTATCTGTGCTTCTTTCTGGTTAATTTCATAGGCTGTCTGCAAGGTGTTGAAATTATTGATGTCACGGTTCCTGCTCATTTCTTTGTACATCGCTTCATAAACCGTAAGATGTTCATAGGCCTTTTGATAATCCTTTATTTCGGCATATACTTCCGAAAGGTCCTGATGGGCACTTTTCTGCTGGTGCAGGTTGTTGTTCTCCATCGCCAGTTGAAGGGCTTGTGAGGTATATTCGAGAGCTTCGGTATAATTGCCGGTTTTACGAAACATATCTCCCATATTATTTAATACACTTATCTGTGCCTCATCATTCCTGCCTTCGAAATAAGCGAGGGCCCTGCTGAAGTGTTTATGAGCAATATCGTATTGTTTCAGATCCTCATAGATACTTCCAATATTTTCGTTAACAAAGGCTATACCCCGCTGATCATTGATTTGTCTGAAAAGTTCCAGGCTTTTCTGTTGGTGTTCCAGGGCCCGGAGGTAATTTCCTTCCTTTTCGGAACAGGTCCCCAAAAGGCCTTCCGCTTTGGCCTGTCCGCGCTTATACTTGCCGGCCAAAGCAATAGCTTTGCTTGTGTCGAAATACTGTCTTGCTTTGGAAAAGATCTTGAGTGTCAGGTATATTTCTCCTATTTTGCGGTTAAGTATACTGTTAATACTGTCTTCAGGGGCCCCGGCGAGCATTTCCATAGCCTTGTTGTACTGGCCGATAGCTTCTGTAAAAACCTCGTTTTTCCGGTAAAAATCCCCGAGTTGCATATGCTTTCGGGCAGCAATACCGGGCATGCCTTCCTTAATGGCTTCCCTGAGTTCGGTTTTACAGGTATAAAACAACGAATCCTGAAGCGTATCATTTCCGTATTTTTCACTCGTCCCCTGGCCGGAACAGAAAAATGGGAGCAATAATAAAAGGAAAATTCTTTTTGTAATATGCAAACCGAATAATAGATTAGTTTAACCGTGCAAATTATTGCAGCAATGTTAAATGAGGGTTAGGTCTTTTTCATCTTATGATTAAAAACCCTCACAATACAAAAAAGCCCCCGAAAATATCGGAGGCGATGAATGTTAAACCGGGTTTTCAGAACATGAGTTTGAACCCGCCATTGATGACAAAACCGTCAACCGGGGCATAGATGTCCCGGAACTGCGGGTTGTCGATATTCCCTGTATAAATGGTATCAAACCGGGTCTGGCGGGTGTCGAGCATGTTTTCGAAATTCAGGAACAGGGAAAAATGTTCTCCCAGTTTCTTTTCGGACATGATCCCCATAATCCAGTAGGATTTCCCGGTAGCACCGTCATTTAATTTCTGCGGACTGAAATAATAGGCTTCCAGTCCTATCCAGAAGTTCTCGTGTTTTTCATACATCAGAACATTGTTCAGCCGGTGCGTGGCCACCAGGGAATATTCGGTAGTTCCTTCCCGGTAGTGCTGTTTTACATCTGCAAAAGTGTAGCCGATAAAGAGTTTGAAATCGTGATAGCTCCATTTCATATTGGCTTCGACTCCCTGTGTATCTATATAGCCGTCGGGTTGTATAAATTCGTAGTAGGAACCGGGGGTCGCCGTAAGCAGTAACGGGTCATTGATCCGTGTATAGAATAACAGGGCATTGGTAGACAGCGATAGCGATCCGGTAACCGGCCACTTGTAATTCACGTCCAGGTTGATCCCTACGGAACGTTCTGCCTTGCTGTCATCTACGGACAAGGGCAGCACATTCCGGAACTGAAGGCGTTCTACGTCTTCGGTAAATATGGTGGGAGTCTTATAACCCATTCCTCCTCCCGTACGAAATGTGAGCCGGTCATTCGGTTCAAACATCAGGGAAAAACGTGGCAGTGCGTAAAAACCGTAATCGCTTTGATAATCTCCCCGCAGGCCGGTTTCCAGTGTCCACTTTTCGGCCATATTCCAGGTATTCTGTACAAATGCCCCGATTGTACTGTTGGAAAAACCCAGGTCCTGACCGGGACTTCCTTCGGACTGGCTAAAATTTTCTGTCCATAAGTTAAGCCCGGCAATCCATTCCATTTTTTCGCCGATCGTGGAAATATTAGCTTCTGAAAAAGAAGAAACCTGGTTTCCAGCGAAGGTATAACCGGGTATGGCGATACTGCGTTCAAAAATACTGACACTGTTTTTCAGTTGTATCCGGGTGTGCTCCGACAGCTTATAGGTGCCGTCGAACTGGGTAGAGAACCGGTCGGTATTATTTTTTTCGTAATAGCCGGTATCGCTGTCATTTTTTATATAATCCATATTTCCACCGAGCCGGTTTTCGGTAACATAATTAAAGCCCGCGTTTATCTCGGTTTTTTCACTGAGGTACAGAAACAGTTTCGGATTGACCGTAAAGCGCTCAAATTCCGGGATAGCGGTAAGCCCTATATCGGCCGGATCATAAGCGGTCCCTTTGTTATAAGACGCAAAAACCGTAGTCCCGACCTTCCCGTATTCTTCCGAATAAAAACCGCTGGCATCCAAACCCAATGCCGAAGTACCGTTGATCATGAAACTCAGTTCCCGTTCTTCTTCCGGTGTTTTGGAAATGAGATTGACCAGGCCGGCAATGGCCCCTCCTCCGTATAAAGTAGATGATGCCCCTTTAATAACTTCTACCTGTTTCAGGTCCAGAGGGGCTATCTGCATGAGACTCAGTCCGCCGGAATACCCGGAGTACAAAGGAAGCCCGTCTCTCAGGAGCTGGGTATATTTTCCGTCCAGTCCCTGAATGCGAATACTGGAATTATAACTCGTAGCGGAGGTTTGCTGTGTTTGTATCCCCGTACTTTCGTTGAGCAGCATACGGATGTCGCCGGGTTTCATATTCCCTTTTTCTGCCAGTTCTTCGCCGGCTATAAACTCTACCCTGGTGGGGATATCTTCTATGGTCCTGCTGCTCCGGGTAGAGGTAATGACCACCTCTTCCATCTCCTCATGCGCCTGGTGAAGGTAATAGGTAACATGCTGCCGACCTTCTTCCGGGGGAAAAGTCTGTTCGAACTCCAGGGCCTCGTATCCGATGTATTGTATGCGTATGGTATAGGTGCCGTCCGGAATACCTTCTATGACGGCATATCCTTCTGCATTGGTGGCTGCTCCTTTTTCGAGTTCGGCAATATATACGGAAACGCCGAACAGGGGGGCATCGGATACTTCGTCTTTAACGGTTGCTTCAAAGACATGCTGTGCGCAGGTCATACAGGAAAACAGCAGCATAACCCCGGTGATAAAATGTTTCACGATAGGAAATAATTAAAGGTTTGTGAATAGTATGATAACATCTCTCATACGAGAGTTTGAAAAACACACTACACACGGGGAGGCTTCAGTAAAGACGTATAAAAAACATGAGATATTAGATTCGGGGTAAATAAGATAAGCCCTGTTCTGCCCTTTTCCACAAAAAGACATGAATATTTCTGTAACGGAACAACAAAACCGGAGCAACTGCCACAGGTAAAAAACGGCGAACAGGCGGCACAGGGATCGTGATCACTTTTTTCCGGGGCATCATCACATACATGATACGTCTCTTCCCTGCAATCCTCCGTCAGCACACAACAGGGTATAGCCGACAGTGATAGCGTAAGAAATGCCAAAAAAGTAACTGCGATCTTCATAACTGCTAAAATATGAATTTTAAGCAGGAATTATATTCTACATCCCTATCTTATCTCCGAATGACCTGAAAAATGCAATATCAGGTACATTAACCGCTTATCCCCCAAACATAATGCCCATAAGTTTACTGCCAATCTCCATCATGTCTGAGGATTCGTATACAGGCTCGCTTTTCCGTATCTCCATATCCGAATTGCTGACGGTTGACGGCGTAAGTTTTTTGAACTCATAAATCATGGGGACCTCCGATTCCGTACCCTGATAGATGGCTATTTTCATGATACCGTGTGCCTCCTCCAAATAATAGGGGTGTATGAAATTGAGTGATTTAGGCACATATTCTGACGTCCATACCTCCAGTTTACCTATCCTCACAGCATTGTTACCGCCTTTTAAAGTATACAGCGCTTTGCGGCATGGATAACCGGCTATGAGCGCGGTTTCCCCGGTAGGTTTTCTGTCATAGGCTTGCAGGTCTATTTTTGTCTGAAACTGATTTTCTTTGAAGAAATCTTTGTCGTACTTGAACGTAACCTGCTTTTTTTGATCAGATTGAGACCGAACAAAGATCATTCCTGTTTCGGTATCAGCGTTTAAAGTGTTTTCCAAATGATACATCATGCCGTCACATTTGGCCGTAACCCGGTTTTCCTTTACGAAAATCTCATTTTTCAGCATCGGGGCAAACATGATCTGTAAGGCCAGTACAGGATTACCCTGTGTAATCCTGCTAATTTTTTCCCTTTCTTCCGGTGATATTTCTTTAACAAATTCTTCCATTTGTTGTTGGGTATCTCCCTTGGAGGGGTCTACTTTTTTCAATATTTCACTTAAACGATTTCCCGGAAAGTAGATTTCTACGTCTATCTTCCCTTCGGTAAAACGTTCTTTTATCCCTGCGGTTTTTGTTGCATGTTCCTCCGAAAAAAGAAGGGAACTCATTTGCCCGTTTTGTGTTTGTTCTTTTTTACAGGAGGCCATGCACACGAAAGCCAGGAAAAAAATAATTACTCTGTTCATCTGGTCAGTTTGATTTTTAAATTTATATATACTTCCGTTTGAAATTCATAAAGCCGTTATTGCTTTATCAATTCCACCCTGCGATTCCTGGCCTTGCCCTCTTCCGTACCGTTATCCGCCACAGGATTTTCAGAACCGAAACCCTTTGCGGACAGTCGTGTTTTGTCTATCCCCAATGCCACCAGTTCTGTCAGTACGGATTGTGCACGGTCTTCAGAGAGTTTTTGATTATGGGTGTTTCTCCCGGAATTGTCCGTATACCCATGGATACCTACCTTCAGATCCTCGTTGGCTTTCAGTGCCTTGGCTATCTCGGCAATGGCTTCTTTTCCATCGGGTTTGAGTGTGGCTTTGTCCAGGTCGAAATTAATGTATAACACGGCCTTCCCTTTTTCCTCGAGCTCTTTCCGGATCTTGTCGGACTTCAAGATGGAAATGGTTTGTTTAAAAGCTTCTTTTTGAAGAATATTCAGGTTTCCAGAAGCCGTATCACCTGCCAGCTGTATATAGATATCACCTCCGTCGGAGCGACGGATAACATATACTTTTATCCTTTGGCCGACATAACCGATAGAACCGTCTTCTCCGAGATACTGGGCATCATCATGATATCTCTCGTACTCTTCATTGGTTATCTTCCCGTCAAAGATCTTAACGCCTCCTACGGATGTGATGGCATCATCATAACTTTTGAAAAAATACGCCAGGGACCAGTCGTCGTAATTCCCACTCTCTGCGGAGACATAGGTTTTCCATACTTTTCCCTCCAAAGGGGTCATTATACCATCTACAGGAAAATATAAAACATCGTATTTCCTCTGGATGGGACGGTTGGTAGCTTTAAGCCCCTCCGGAAAACTAAAAAAAGGGAAATCTCCCAGATCGGCATCGGAAACCGGAATTTTGGCAATGTCAAATTTGTTACTGTTTTCTTCAGTCCCGGATGTTGTCTCTTCTTCATTTGTCGTATTCGGAACTTCCGTAACGGCCGGTTCCGTATTCTCCACAGGTTTGTCAGCAGTTTTTTTGTTTTCCTTGTTCCCGCATGACCACAGGAAAAACAAGGCCATAACACAGATAAATAATTTTTTCATGTCTTGTCAGATTACTTAAGTTAAATGTATATAAAAATCAATTATTTTTCTCAAATAATGTTTTAATCTTTCCGTGATATTTCTTGTCGCTTACTTTTAAAAACTCATTAATAAGATCGGTAGACACCGGTGCTTCTTGCGGATAACAGTGTTTCCGAAGGAATTCTTTCAATGCTTTGTTTACATTATGTTCCCCGATAAGTTCACTGAGCGCTACCATAACTACGGCCCCTTTTGAATAGGAAATATGAATATTCTCCCCGGTTACCTTGTACAAAGGCTGAGGAGGAGCAAAACCTTTTTCGGCATTGTAGATCTGCCGGTGCATCTTCACACGCTCCATCATTTTTTCCCTGCCGTGCATTTTTTTGTACAGCATCATTTCGGTGTACATCGCCAGGGTTTCGGTGAGCATCGGGGCGCCCTCGCGATCGTCCGGCGCTATACGGTTATTGCCCCACCAAAGGTGCGAAAGTTCGTGCCCGGCCAATTCGTTGATCACATCCTGTTGCCGGTCGGCTTTAATGTTTGCATGGAAAACCATATCTTCTGTCATAAAAATCACTGCCGGATATGCTGTTGCCGCAAAGCCTTTGGTGAATGAAGATACTTCGGCAAAGGTTACGGACTGAAACGGAAACGCGCCAAAATTCGAAATGCAATAATCCAACGTATTCTTGATATTGTCGATTAAATGTGCTGTATTTTCATAATGCCGGGGGTGATAAAGCACCCTGATACGGATGCCCTCGTATTCGACCGTTTTGCCGGTGTATACGCCTGAAGATACGGCAAAGCGAAACGGAATGGCCTCTTTGGTCTTGTAGTGAAAATGGTTTCTATCGTCCTCCTGCCATTCCCTTATCAACTCTCCGGTACCGACGGCAACCTGGTCTGCGGTTGTGGAAATGGTCATGTCCAGATGAATAAAATCGTTGTGAATTTTAGGGGCATTGAGCCTTTTAACAGCCGTAGCCTCACCAAGGCCGTAGCGTTTGCGTTCGTTCTTATCCGTTATTTCATGATCCGGTTGATATCCTATTCGCGGATAATACCGGCTGATACGCATAAACGAACCGTTCTCTATAATTGCATTAAATGACCGATGCCCGTTTACCGGGTACCATTTACAGGCCAGTTCGAAATGCAGCGTAGCCGAATCTCCGGGAAGCAATGGTTCCTGTAATACAAGTCCGGTTATTTTTTCGGAGATTATCTTATCCCGGCCCGATGCACGAAAAACTGCTTTTTCAACTTTTAAATCGGGATGAAAATTCAGCAGTATTTTATGAATGGACTCATCCGTTTTGTTTTTCAGTACATATTGTCCGGTGACGGCGTACGCATTTTGGTCCGGATATAGTGCGATCCGGGTTTTAACATCCGTAATAACGGGCTGTGGCACGAATTGATATTTGCGGTATTCCTGTTCGTAGCGGGCGGCTGTTTGCAGCATATCTGTTTTATTTACGGGCAAATATCCTTCCGTAAACTTTTTACCGGAAAAAAATGCCGTACCCGCCAGAACAACACAGCAAAGGATGATCGGCATGTTAATTTTCCGGTATTTAATACTGCTGTTTATCAGCCACAACAAACCGATGACACACAAACCGAACAGTAATCTCAGTAAGAATGAAGATAAATAAACTCCGTAACCGTTGAAATCACTGTAAGGCAATGTATGACCTGCAAAAAACCGCAGCAGTGGTTGTCTAATCAGTTTTTGTGATACGGGCCCGGTAATGAGTAGGATCAATAGCAAAGATACGCCCAGGGCCAGGTACCTGTTCCTGATACGATCGTTTATAAGTAAAGCGGCTCCTGCAAAGAGTATTAAAGGGAAGGTATTAAAGACAAAAACACCCGTATAAGCCTGTCCGTCTATATGAAAATATCCGTATGAATATTGAAAGATCAACCCTTGTAACAGCAGTAATACGGAAAAGAACAATAACAATGTACTACAGGACAGCCAGTGTCCCGCCAGTTTTGTCCGGGCGAAAAAGGTGCTGTTTTCAATGTCGTAAAAACCGGATATACGACTTCTCCAAAACAGATCATTGACGAAATATGCTACGATCAATAATCCCAGAAAATGAAAATTTTCGGATATGACAGAAACCATCAGCCCCGAACCGGCATATTTTTGGGGTAGCCGTATGCCTCCTTCTATTTCGGCATAGATTTCCATTCCCACGTAAAAAAGCAACAGGACGGAAACTGCAACCAGGGTTATGCTTTTAAAAAGATAGGTCAGGTCTTTTTTCATAAATGATCCTGCCGATCTTAGCAGGGCAAGGGTCCCGAAAGCAGGTGAAGCAACAACAAACGAAGTATTTTCCGCTCCCCCGTTCTTCTCAACGCTTTTTAAACGGCGCTGTTTTAATGCCCCGTTCCTTTTCGCCGAAAACGAAAAATACTTGCAGCCAATGATGATGAACAAGAATGAAACACCTGTAAACAATACCCTGTTGATCAAAAAGTACCCGGTTAACGGTACAAGGTTTGTATTTCGCCGGCTAACGGTAAAATCCCGGGCTTCATAAAAATAAGCCGACAGGCCGAAAGGATCTGTAAGCGCAGATATCTGTTGTGCAAATACCGATTGCGGCATGCTGCCTGCCATAAAGGGAGAATTGGAAAAAAGCAGTATAACCAAATAGAAAATGTATAGCATTAACCCTGCCGATACGACCGGCAGCTTCCGGTGTGTGATCCAGGCAACCGCATATAACACGGAACAGGTAAACAACGCATTGACCAGCCCGAATACCACAAACGGATAGAGGTAAGACCCGGTTTGGGTATGGCTTTGCATTTCCATACCGTCATGAAAATTTTGTCCCGATGCAAAACCGAGGACCAGTAATGCAAAACAGCCGAACGTAAGTGTAAAAAAGGAAAAAAACCGGCCCAAAACAAAACTTTTTCTGCTAACGGGTGTGGTGAACAGTACGGCATCAAAACGGGAATCCCCCTCTTTAAACAATAACTGAAGAGCGAGAACGGTGGCTATGAAAATCACCGAAATGCTAAGCATGGCTACCATAAAACCAATGGTGTAAGGCGAATTCAGGTATACTTCTTCTCCTACCGAGAGGTTGAACCGGCTGCCGGCAAAAATTCCCATACACAGCAAGGCAATCACTACGATGTATGTAATGTAGCGATGGAAGTAACTCCGTAGATCAAAGAAAAAAATCTGTTTCATGTTTATTTTTATTTGCTTTTCGCGGGCCATCCCGATAATTATCAGGATGCTCATGGTATTTCATCACTACTCGATATTTTTAAGCTTTTGAAAATAAACGTGTTCCAATGTGGGGATAACCGGTAGAAACCCTTCGGGAGGCTCTGTTCCGAATACTGTAATGTGAAGGGATTTCTCTATTAACTGCTTACAGATTACGGGATAAGTGCCTTCGTATTCCGGCAATGATTTCTTGTCTATCTGCTTACTCCATATTTTGCCGTTTAAAGCGACAACCATTTCCGAAGGTTTTCCTGTGGCGACCAGTTTGCCTTTATTGATGACGGCCATTTGTGAACAGAGATTCCGTACATCTTCCACCAGATGCGTAGAGAGGATAACGATAACATCTTCACTGATCTCGCTCAACAACGTATTGAAACGGTTGCGCTCTTCGGGGTCCAGGCCTGCAGTGGGTTCATCCACGATAATAACGGCCGGTTTACCCAATAAAGCTTGTGCTACGCCGAACCGTTGTTTCATCCCTCCTGAAAAGGTATGTACTTCTTTATCTTTAAAAGCAGCGAGGTTTACCTTTTCCAGCAAAGCGAGTATTTGCCGTTTACGCTCATCCGGATGGATTATTCCCTTTAAGACAGCCAGATGCTGTAACAGGTCATATGCCGAAATTTTGGGATACACCCCGAAATCCTGCGGGAGAAACCCCAGTTGTTTCTTGATAAAGGCGGGATGCTTTACCACGCTGGTATCGTTAAAGGTTATATCCCCCTTTGTAGGTTTCTGAAGCCCTGCTATGGTTTTCATCAGGGACGATTTGCCTGCACCGTTCGGTCCTAACAAGCCGAACATGCCATTATCAATACGCAAAGAAATATTGTCCAGGGCTCTAATGTCGTTCTTATAAACAAGAGAAAGCTGATTGATGGAAAGTGTGTTCATTGCGGTCGGGTTTAGACAATACAAATCCTGCAATGTCTTTGCATTGATTATTAAATTATTGTGTGTGAATTTATTAACTAGTTATCCTGCTCCCTGTATTCCAGCAAATCGCCTGGTTGGCAGTCCAGAACCCTGCATATCGCTTCCAAAGTATCAAAGCGTACACCTTTGGCTTTTCCGGTTTTAAGTATGGATAGATTGGCTGGGGTAATTCCCAGTTCCTCAGCCAATTCCTTGCTTTGCATTTTACGCCTGGCCAGCATTACATCTATATTTACAATAATTGGCATGGTTATATGAATAAGTCCTGTTCGTTTTGCAAATCCAGTCCCTGTCTGAATATTGCCGTAAAAAAAAAAGTGAAAGTCCCGAGGATAATATGAACCACAATCAATTCCCAGATAATTCCGTCAATAGGAACAAAAAAGCTGCTGAGTATGGTTGCCAGTACGGGAGCAATAAGATTGAATATGCAGAACCGGTTCAGATGAACGATGTTCTGAGCCGTAAACAATCTGGATTGAAAAAAAACTTTGAATACGCCGGAGACCCACCAGAAAAAAACACTGTACAGCCCCAGCGGTAACAAAAGCGAAAAGATTAAGTAGGAAACATTATTGTCCGCAATAAGGAACGGTCTTGTGGTAAACGGGTAAAAAATGTGCAGGAACTTTTCTTCATACGGACTCGTCCATATCCCCGTAACAATACAGAAAGCCGCATATAAGGTAGTTATCGAATATCCTAAGGCCAGTATCCTGCTGATAATATACAGGGCTCTGGCTATGATCTTAACGCGCTTCATTTACTATAGTTTAAAAATTATTCAACAAATATAATAATTAATTATCGTAAAACAATAATTAATTTTAGAAACGGAAGTAAAATTATATCCGGGTTTCCTATATTACAACAGGACAACAACAATAATTGTGATTGGAGTTTTTTAGTTTTGGATGTAGCTAGTTAGGGGGGAGATTACACAATGAGGCAATCGTTTTTGCCAATCCGTATCTGTGCCATTGAAGAACACAGCTGTTCAAAATGATGGCCTGTTAACCCTATTTTTTGATAATAAGTTGCTTTAATTGTTCCATATTTTTGATGTTGCAGTAATAAAGATTCATCATTACCTACAAAACTTTTAGTTGTACCCCCCGCTGGTCCTCGTTTTTAACAAGTATCCATTACCCGGTATCCCGATGATTACCGGGAGTAATGTTCTTTCGTACGGGTTATACCAGTGCCGAGCTTATCGAAATCAATGCATTGTACAATGGAGCCGCGTTTCCATGGGTTCAACCGAAGACCGGTTTGGAAAAACAACAATATAGTTTTGTTTACATATTAAACATTTCCGAAATATTCAAGTCTTTCATACCATAGAGATATAGAGAGGTACTATATATCCATTTTTCATAATTATTAACATCAAACGTAAAAAGACTAGTTGACATTTACTGTTTCGCAAACTCAATGGCCTGCTCCAGTATTTCATCTTCCCCATTAGCTACTCCCTGGAGTGTTGGCTCAACTTCAATGTCTATTTTAACGCCATTTCTTTGTGCTTCGGTGCCGTCCGGATAGAATATCCCTACACCTGTAATTTGCGTTTCCACACCGCCTACTATATTAAACCTACTGACATTTCCGTCTGCTCCGGAAGTCTGACTTCCAATAGCTGTGGTGTTATTTCCGGTTTGTAAACACATCACTCTGAATTCACATTGACTTTGGCAACGTTCATTAACCAATACGACGACCTTACCCTGGTACTGTAATTTTTTGTTATGCCCTACTTTGTTCAACCCTTCTTCCACCCAAAAAAATCGCCCGGGATAATCGAAATCAGGTAAAATAATCTTGAAATATTCTTTTTCAGGGGAAGTTATGTAATTCACCACTTCATAGAGAGACGCTGAAGAAGACTTTCTAACATCGATAATAATGGCCTTGGTATTCTTGAGTACTCCCATCATTTCTTTAATGTCAATACCTTTTAATAAAGATGCATCTACATAGGCTATATTTTCATCAAGAATTTTATACGCTTCTTTTTCAACTCCTTTTTTTACTTCTTCGTCCTGCTCTGCGCCCCATATATCCTTCTTTAAGTGCCTTTTTATGGTCTTCTCTTGCTTTTCACCGTTTCTTATATATGTAATGTCCAACGAATCATTAGATCCATTAAAAATATAATACTTGGCGTTGAATCTTTTTCTTGAGATATTAGACCCGGCTATATATTTTTTCCTTTCCTCAAAGACATCTCCTATATTTCGATTGCTGACTTTCGTTATAATGTCACCGATTTTTATATCATCCAATTTTGCCAGAGAATCGTTAAGGATTTCTGTAACCACGGCCCCATCATCAAATAGCTTAATTCCAAACGGAGGATAATACCTACCAAAATACTTTAATGTACCTTTGGTAAATAAATTTGCATGACTGTCATCTATTCTGATAACCAGTTCTAACATGGCCAATGAAAAATCCTGTTCCGATTCCGGGTTTAAAAATCTGGGAATCATCTCTGATAAGGTATCATCCCAATCCGTATCCATCTGGTATTTATAAGGGAAAAAATACTCCACGATATTCCAATAGCGAAACAGCGACAACAACCGTAGGTTCTCGTTATTCCAGTTGAAGTCTTCATAGTCAATTTCATTTTCAACAGCGAGGGCACCTTCTCCTGCTCCTTCTCTTGGTTTTGCGTAATATTTTCCTCCCAGGTGCCTGTTCTCTTCGATATATCGGAGTTTTTCGGAAAGTTCCGTGGTAAATAACTGCTCGTCATCCCGCCAGCTTAAATCGAAATTTTTATCAAAATACATTACGCCCTCTTTATTGGCTTTACATTTTTTACAGGGCTGGACTTGCCCAAGACTTTCAATCCAATCCAGATACACTTTTGATAATTCTTCTTTATTTGCAGCTTGTTCAACCTTTGGCAGGATTTTAAAGAGCTCCTCATCCCAATTGTACGCTCCATCTGCCACATTAGGATGATAGTATTTCAAAAAGCCCCAGATTCGAGCTGTGCTTGCCAATTTTTCGGTCTCGCCCAGTTGTTTCTGCGCAATGACTCCCTGAGCACAAAAAATTGCTATTAAAAGAGACAGGAATAGTTTATTCATAATTTTTACTGTATTCTTAATTCAACAATATTGCTATAAAACTTAAAAAATACGCTCTCCTTCACAAACAAATGGATGAATTAAAACGCAATTTCATTATATCAAATTACGGAGAGAAAAAGCAGAAACCTGCATCCGTATGCCTCCGCTTATAACAAATCCAACCGGTGCTCGTTTTTAACAGGTATCCATTTTACCTGGCTTCCGGACGATTTATCGGGAGTAATGTCCTTTTGTACGGGTTACACCAGTGCCGAGCTTATCGAAGTCTAAGACATCCGAGGGCCCGGAACACTTCGTAGAGCGGGTTTTAAAATAGTTTTCTTCATCGGTTATTTTTTTGCATAGATTGATTTAGCAGTTTCTTTGTTAAAATTTATGTCACCATACAAATCAAACGAGGGGCAGCTGGAGCGGATTAGTCAAAATCTAATACTCCGTTTCAAAATAATCCCATACCTCGTTTCCAAGTTTTTCTCCGTGTTCGGAATTTGTAAAAAGCACATATCCCCAGTCCTTTTCCGTATCCATTAGGTAAAAACATGTGAATCCTGCATTATTTCCACTATGAAAATATGTGTTACTATAAGCCTTATCTGCCGTTAAAAATCCCAATGTGTAATATACGTTTATTCCTGTAGATGATGTTGATATCTTTGAATGATGCTTGAATAACTCCCTATAACTATTTTCGGATAATTGCTCCTGGTTCATTACCGCAATCATCCATTTGGAAAAATCCATAGGCTCTGAAAGTATCGACGCCGGGGCAACAAATTTTCCCTTGTCTTTTTTATACCAATAGTCGTTTTCCCAATCAATCCGTTGGCGTTGGTTATTGTAGGGTTCTGCTTTGTTCTCGTTTGTATAAGGTGTTGGAATAAATGCGGTATGTTTCATACCTATAGGTTTTGCGACCTTGTCCTGAAAAATAGTTTCCAAACCATTCCAATCAGTACCTTCGATATGCTTCAAAACCATGGCCAGGTATTGGTACCCTTCTCCCGAATATTCATAATCTGTTCCCGGTTCAAATTTAATTTTAAGCTTTTTGTCATCTTCATTCTCCCTCCAGTTCGGGAGTCCCGACCTATGGCTTAGTACCATTCGCGCTGTTATTTTTTTGTATCTATCATCATGTGCAATATCAGGATAAGGCAAATATTCGTACAATGGTTTATCCAAATCCAGTTTACCTTCTTCGACGAATTTCATCACAAAAAAAGCAAATACCGATTTCGACAATGAAGCTCCTTCAAAAATGGTTTTACCGGTAACGGGTAATTTCTTCCCAAGATTTGCGTATCCAAGAGTGTGATGATATACCACCTTGCTGTCATTTATGACCGCAATGGAAAGCCCGGGAATATTTAGAGTATCCATTCTCGACTGGAGAAAGACACTTAAGGAATCGGCCGTAACTTCAAAACCTTTAAGGTTTCTGATTTCGGTCCTTTCCTGAGATATACAGCTTGTAGTGCCGGTAACTAAGCAAAAAAAGTAAAGAAATCCCGATAGTCCTTTTATCATCTTGGCTTCTTGAATAAGATACAAAACATAAATATACGCAATCTATCTTCATGGTCGCCAGATCACCAGTTACCTGATATTTTCCTGTCGTCGCAGAAACAATAAAATAACCGGTTTTACTCCCTTAGTTGTTCCAATCGGTTGATGGCGTTTTGATTTCGGGAATTTAACTCCAGAGATTTTTCAAAACTTTCAATAGCCTTTTCTTTGTTGCCCATAACCAAATATCCTTCAGCCAGGCTATCGTAAAGATTTGCAGAATCCGGATAAAGTTTTGTTGCCAATAAAAATACATTTATTCCTTGTTCTGAAGTATCCGGGTTGAAAACAAGTTGCAGACCAAGTGTGTTTAGATTGCTTTCCGGAATTTCAAACGCAGAATACATTCTCGTTATCGAGTCATAGCATTGTAATAAGGTTTCATAGTTTCGGTTTGATGCCAGGTCGTTAAAATCCTGAAATGTGAATGCGTCTTTTTCCGGTTGCTTGGTTTGTAGGGTTATCAGGCTATTTGTAATTCCATTATCTGATGGATTGTTTTCGATGAACCTTAATGCGTTTTTATCCTTATTTAGGGTGGCATTTAAAAAATTCAATGTATATATCGAAGCCCATTTATAGGATTCCATGATTTCAGGATCGCTTTTGTCCTGTCTTTCATCTCTCTTTTCAAAGAGAATGCCCAAAGTACTGAAATAACTATGTGTAAGGTTGTGAAACTTTAATCGATATGCCTTACTCCTCGACAAGCTGTCGAATAATTGAAATTTTGTGTTAAGTTCAGGATTAATATTATCTTCTTTCAAGACTATTCCGGGAATGTCTTTCTGTGCCATATGAATGTATGGGACATCAATCTTTTGAGCTGCGAAAAACGGTGATTGGTTTAGTAGTTCATATTGGTATCTTTCTGTACCGTCAAGACTCACAATAGCTTTTACATTGCCATTGCGATTTTGCACGATGATATTGGATAAACCGCCAAAGCTAAAACCCATAACCGCAATCTTGTCGTAATCCGTAATTGGAAATTTACCTGCTTCTTTCATCAAAAACTCGACATCCCTGGCCTGGGTCTCCATTTCCTTTGCATTGTTATTGCTGAACCAACGGGTCTCAGTTCCCCTACTTGGACCTGACACAACAACAAAACCGTGACTTGCCAGATATTCACAAAGCGCAAAGTTCTCGATGGATGATGCCTGGTAACTTGGTGCATAGACAATTACCGGAAATTTTCCCTTGGCAAATTCCGCTTTAGTGTATGCCGTAGTTTGTTCGACAAGGTGTTTTTGATTTGCAGGCGTATTGGAATAATAAAACCAATTTAATATTTGTTCATTAGGCAAATGTTCCCATTCCTCTTCTTCTTTCAGCATTTCAAGGTAATCCAAAACCCTCAACGGCTCGCTGTTGACCACATTTTGTTCAGAAGGATACCATATACTTACAGGAATTGGTCTCACTATCTTTTTATTGGTGTAGTCAAAGATCCGGCTGTAAGTTCTTGTGCTGTCAGCAGTGGTGTAGTGTCGAAATCCTACATTGTATTTTCCGTTTTCCAGGTTAATTTCCCCGAGTGAGGTTTGTGCAGCTATAAGGTTAGCCTGGAAAAGTACCAAAATTTGTAGAATAGTCAATTTCATAATACATCGGTTCGTGTTCACTGTCAAAGATTCGGTTATTCATTGATCGTTATAGTATTTTTAACTTGCCGCTAACACATAAATATACGCAATTCCTCCTTTCTGCGGTATGCATTCACTTATATTCCTCATTACCCGCTACCGCACAATAAAATCAGATGATACCCAGGAAATTATTAAATCCTTATTTACAGCTTTGTAAAATGGAGAAGGAGGTTATCTTCATTTACGGTATGTTCCGCTAATTTGAATTTTGTGCTCAAAACGGGGTTATTCCCCAAAACTCCGCCATTCCCCGTGATAACCGGGCTAATATTAAAATAAAGGTCCGTTACTAAATCTTTATCTATAAAAGCATTAAAAGTGCCTGTACCTCCTCCAATTGCAACTTCTTGCAAACCTTCCGCCGTTAGGTGTTCAATAGCTTCTTCAGGGCTTCCAACAACCGTATAGCCTTCTATCTCATACGGTATATCGGCTAATATGATAATTTTAATTCCTTTAAAATGTTCTTTTATTTCTTTGGGGAACTTCCGGAAATTCTCAAAAGTCTTCCATCCGATAATAAGGTTTCCCACCTTGTTCGCATATTTCAAATAAAATCCCATCGCTTCCTTTGGTAATTGATAATGAGGATTATTAGATAATAATGTCTTTCCGTTAGCTGAAATATTTGCGATTACTGTTACTTTCATTTTTAATATAACGATTTGATTCAGAGCCAAAATTATAGAAGATATACTTTATATTTGGTATCAATTACCTTTAAGAAAGTAACTATACTTTAATACTACTATGGATTGCAGAGATAAGGAAAATTTAAAGGAACGTACATTGGCCTTGAGAGATACACTTGATTTACTGGGTGGCAAATGGAAAATTTGTATTCTCCGAAACCTGTCCTTCGGTACGATGAGATTTAAAGATCTACAAGAAACAGTTCCAGGTATTTCCCCGAAAGTTCTATCGAATGCATTATATGATTTGGAGCAGAACCTGCTGATTACAAGAACCGTTAATAATACGAGACCGGTTACGGTTTCATATGGGATTACCAAACACGCCAAAGAAACAATACCCGTCATTAATGCTTTACTTGATTTTGGGCTAAAGCACCGAAAGAAAATTAAAGAAAAATAACCTTCAATTATTATGATCCGCTACAGCAAAACTTACAAAATACAGGTCTACGGGATTGTGGAGTTTATAGTTCCTGCCCAAAAATTAGTGCTTCTATTTTTCATCCTGTAATTAATACTCCTGCAGGAATAACCTTTATGACTTTTTTAGGCTATCCTTTGAGTTCATGCTATTCTGTTCTATCTTTATGGCACAAAGTATTAAATACATCCTCTTTGCTTTAGGAATATTTTTTCATCTGTTTATAATTTAGTTTTGTGTTCAAAATGAGCGATTTAAAAAAGTTGCAA
>NZ_RJTM01000137.1 GCF_003725735.1 Sinomicrobium pectinilyticum
ACTCCTTGTTCCGCTTGCGGAATACCCCTCTTCTGAAGAGAGCGTGCCTTTTGTCTTATCCGTTATTCACATTAAAACAAGTTAATTCCCTACCTTCACATCCACAAAAAACCGGTCCGTAGCCACGGAAATCCCTTTGGGCGGTGTGTCCAGTTTTTGCCATTTCTCCGTAGGGTGCAGGCGGATTTTTTCACCGTTAACACTAACATCTACAGGCATGTTGAAGTTCTCTGTATCGGCAATCCAGCGGTACGTGGTGCCATTGCCTTCTCTTTTCAGTTCCAGTACGGGAATAGCGGTATGTCTCAGGTACTGATCGAATACGGGTTCAAGATCCAGGCCGGTCTCCTGTTCGAAGAAATTGAGGACCATTTCCGTATCCACGATCATGTGTCTGAAGGTCTCACTGTATTCCTTTATAAGTTTCCACCATTTGTCATCATCGTTTATCATATGGCGGATGGTATTGAGCATTAAGGCCCCTTTCGGGTACATATCGCCCGAACCTTCTTTATTAACGCCGTAATCGCCTATGATCGGTTTGTCATTTCTCACATTCTTTTTCAGTCCGTTCACATAAGTCTGTCCGGCCTCGTAACCCCAGCGGCATTCTGTATAGACTACTTCACTGTACGTAGTGAAACCCTCATGTATCCACATATCGGCAATATCGGAAGAGGTAATGCTGTTACCGAACCATTCATGCCCGGTTTCGTGGATAATGATAAAATCCCATTTCGTACCTATGCCCGTACCTGACAGATCTCGCCCCAGGTACCCCTTCATATACCTGTTACCATAAGCAACGGCACTCTGGTGTTCCATACCCAGGTGTGGTGTTTCCACCAGCTTGTAACTATCCTCTTTGAAAGGATATTCTCCGAATTTCCCCTGGAAACAGTCCATCATCGGTTTTACCTCCCGGAAGTGTTCTTTTGCCTTTTCGAGATTGTAACTCAGTACATAGAAATCCATGTCGAGCCCTTTATATGTCTCCCCGAAATGAACATAATCGCCTATATTGAGCGCTACATCATAATTGTTTATGGGGTTGGTGACCTTCCAGTCCCAGCGGGTGTATCCGTTCCCGAGATCTTTTTTTCCGGTCAGCCGTCCGTTGGATACATCCATCAGGCCGTTCGGTACCACAACTTTTATAGTCATTCCGTTCTCAGGTTCTTCACTCTGGTGGTCTTTATTCGGCCACCATGCACTGGCTCCCGTACCCTGAACTGCCGTGGCTATCCATGGCTTTCCGTTTTTGTCTTTCTTCCAGTCAAAGCCTCCGTCCCACGGCGCCCTTACGGCCGCAATGGGATTGCCGGAATAATAAAAGGTCAAGCTGTCTTTTTTATTCTTTTGGAACCCGTTTTTATTCTCTATAAAAACCGCGTTGTATTCTCTCCGGTAGGGGAGTTGCCTGCCGTGAAACACTATGGAATCCACATCCATATTCTCGAAGAGATCTATCTGCATCGAAGTCAGCTTTTGTTGCGGAACAAAAACAATGCGGTTATATCCGCCGATATGTTTTTTTACAGGGTCTACTTTTATGTTCAGGTGATATTCCCTTACGTCAAAATTTCTCTCGGTACGGAGGGAACCTCTCAGCGTGTCTCCCCTGGTATAATTTTCTTTGTCCTGCATCAACTGGGCCTGCATGCTTTGAATACCCGCGAGGGCCAGACTTAAGAGTACTATTTTTTTCATGGATTCCTGATTTTAGCGCAAAAATATCAAATTCCGTTTCCTGCCGGATGTCATCAAAAGAATTTTTCCGGCAAAAGAAGTTTTATACCTGTATTACCCCCGGATTATAGGGTCTTTCTATCGGGGCGTGATTGGCTGCTTCGATCCCCATACTGATCCATTTTCTGGTATCCGCAGGGTCAATAACAGCATCTGTCCATAACCGGGCAGCTGCGTAATAGGGAGAAGTCTGGGCATCATATCTCGACTTGATCTTGTGAAACAGTTCTTCTTCTTTTTCCTTCGTAATATTTTCCCCCTTTTTCTTCAGGGAAGCAGTTTCTATCTGTAAAAGTACTTTGGCCGCCTGTGCACCTCCCATAACCGCTAGCTCTGCACTCGGCCAGGCGAAGATTAGCCTCGGATCATATGCTTTTCCGCACATGGCATAGTTTCCCGCTCCATAGGAATTGCCTATGACCACAGTAAATTTGGGAACAACACTGTTGCTTACGGCATTGACCATTTTAGCCCCGTCCTTAATAATTCCGCCATGTTCACTTTTACTGCCTACCATAAAGCCGGTAACATCCTGCAGGAAAACAAGGGGTATTTTCTTTTGGTTGCAGTTGGCGATAAACCGTGTGGCCTTGTCCGCACTATCGGAGTAAATGACCCCTCCGAACTGCATTTCCCCTTTTTTGGTTTTTACTACTTTGCGTTGGTTGGCTATGATCCCCACAGCCCAGCCATCTATGCGGGCGTAACCGGTAATGAGTGTTTTTCCGTACCCGGCCTTGTATTCTTCAAATTCCGAACGGTCTACCAGGCGTTTGATGATTTCCATCATGTTGTACTGGTCCCCGCGCGATTTCGGAAGGATACCATATATATCTTCCGGGTTTTCAACGGGTTTTGACGGTTTTGCACGGTTATACCCGGCTTTATCGAAATCACCGATCTTATCCATAATATTTTTTATGGTGTCCAGGGCATCCTTATCATCTTTAGCCTTGTAGTCCGTAACCCCGCTGATTTCACAATGTGTTGTGGCGCCACCAAGGGTTTCGTTGTCGATAGATTCCCCTATAGCGGCTTTTACAAGATAGCTTCCGGCAAGGAAGATACTCCCGGTCTTGTCCACAATAAGGGCTTCGTCACTCATTATGGGCAGGTAAGCACCGCCGGCTACACAACTCCCCATTACCGCGGCTATCTGTGTAATCCCCAGGCTGCTCATTATGGCGTTGTTCCGGAAAATACGGCCGAAATGCTCTTTATCCGGAAATATCTCATCCTGCATGGGAAGGTAAACTCCCGCACTGTCTACCAGGTAAATTATGGGAAGCCTGTTCTCCATGGCAATTTCCTGTGCGCGAAGGTTCTTTTTCCCGGTGATCGGGAACCATGCCCCCGCTTTTACCGTAGCGTCATTGGCTACGACAACACATTGCCTTCCTTTTATATAACCTATTTTTACCACGACACCCCCGGAAGGGCAGCCACCGTGTTCTTCATACATTCCTTCTCCCGCAAAAGCACCTATTTCAATATTGCCGGTGTCTTTGTCCAGTAAATAATCAATACGTTCGCGGGCAGTCATTTTTCCCTCTCCATGCAGCTTTTCCACCCTTTTTTCCCCGCCGCCTTTTTTTATGATGGCCAGCCTGTTCCTTAGCTCGGACAGGAGTAGTTTATTGTGGTCTTCGTTTTTATTGAAGTTTATATCCATATTTTTTACTTAGAATGCTGCTAAAATACGAAAAGAAGACCGAAGTCCGAAGAGAACTACCGTCGGGAAATGTCACAGATCGATACCCCCGTTTTATTTTTATGAAATTAACGCCATAATCACATACATCTGCTCGTATTACTTAAATATTTCATAAATTGTACGATATTTGCCCGCTAGTTCGGTATGAATACGGACTTTTGTACTTAAAACACATTTAATGGACACATCAATGGGAATGAATAAGAACACCATATTTGGCTGGGCCTCTTTAATTATGTTTTTGATCGGGACAGCTTTGGTTTTACTGGGGGTGTTGAAATACAGGGACTATGCCATAGGGTTTTCGGTAGTGGGCATCGGTTTTTTTGCGATGTCATGGATTTTTAATGCACTGAAAGGGAGGATTTGAAGTTTATACCTGGTAGTTTATAGCTGTGAGTACAATCACCGGATTTGGAGATTTGGAAATCTGGCAAAAAGGAAGAAAGATTTGCCTGTAGAGGAGTTCTTTCAAACAACATCCTTAAAACGGGGATATTTATTATACAATCAAATAAATTCCGGTTCCGGTTCTGTTACGGAGAATATCGCAGAAGACTTTGACCGGACGGAATAAGGAATTTCAACTGTTTTTTACGTATTGCCAAAGATTCCGTCAGTGAATTGAAATCGCACGGATTTAGGCAACGGATAAAAAATACAGGCAAAAACATTCAAGCTCTCCGAAATGTGTGAGTACGAAAATATAAAACAGGTGCCTTGTATTACTTGCGTAATTCAGGGATCAAAAGTCAATAATTTAAATCATAAACCACAAACAATAAACATTATTCAATGTCAGACGATAAGAAAGTCATTTTTTCGATGTCGGGCGTTTCCAAAACGTACCAGAGTACGAACAAAACCGTGCTGAAAGATATCTACCTGAGTTTTTTTTACGGGGCCAAGATCGGGATACTCGGGCTTAACGGCTCCGGTAAATCCACTTTGCTGAAGATCATTGCCGGCGTAGAAAAAAATTACCAGGGAGATGTGGTTTTCTCTCCCGGATATTCCGTAGGGTACCTGGAGCAGGAACCCTTGCTGGATGAGGAGAAAACAGTGATCGAGATCGTAAAGGAAGGAGTGGCCGAAGTAGTCGCCGTTCTGGATGAATACAACAAGATCAACGATATGTTCGGGTTACCCGAGGTATATGAAGATGCCGATAAAATGCAGAAGCTCATGGACAGGCAGGCCGAACTCCAGGACAAGATAGATGCTACCAATGCCTGGGAACTGGATACCAAACTGGAAATTGCCATGGATGCTCTCCGTACACCGGAACCAGATACCCCGGTAAAAGTACTCTCCGGGGGAGAACGGAGAAGGGTTGCGCTTTGCAGGTTATTGTTGCAGCAACCTGACATCCTGTTACTGGACGAGCCTACGAACCACCTGGACGCAGAATCGGTATTGTGGCTGGAACAACATTTGCAGCAGTATAGCGGAACCGTGATTGCCGTGACCCACGACCGGTATTTCCTGGACAATGTGGCCGGATGGATTCTGGAGCTGGACAGGGGAGAGGGAATTCCGTGGAAGGGAAACTATTCTTCATGGCTCGACCAGAAATCCAAGCGACTTGCACAGGAACAAAAACAGGCTTCCAAAAGGCAAAAAACCCTGGAGCGGGAGCTGGAATGGGTGCGTATGGCCCCTAAAGGGAGGCAGGCCAAGCAAAAGGCACGTCTCAATAATTATGACAAACTCCTCAACGAGGACCAGAAACAACTGGATGAAAAACTGGAAATCTATATTCCTAACGGGCCCAGGCTGGGGACCAATGTTATAGAGGCCAACGGCGTGGCCAAGGCTTTTGGCGATAAGCTTCTGTACGAAAACCTCAATTTTAACCTTCCGCAGGCAGGGATAGTAGGCATTATCGGTCCCAACGGGGCGGGTAAAACTACTATTTTCAAGATGATTATGGGAGAGGAAAAGCCGGATAAGGGAGAATTTGTTGTCGGAGAAACAGCCAAGATCGCTTATGTAGACCAGAGACATACGAATATCGATCCGGAAAAATCCATATGGGAGAACTTTTCGGACGGACAGGAACTGGTGATGATGGGAGGAAAGCAGGTGAATTCCCGTGCATATCTCAGCCGCTTTAACTTTTCCGGAAGTGAACAAAACAAGAAGGTTTCCACCTTGTCCGGGGGAGAACGCAACAGGCTTCACCTTGCCATGACCCTGAAGGAAGAAGGTAACGTATTACTGCTGGACGAACCTACCAATGACCTGGATGTAAATACGCTCCGGGCATTGGAAGAAGGGTTGGAGAATTTTGCAGGTTGCGCGGTGGTAATCTCTCACGACCGTTGGTTCCTGGATCGTGTTTGTACCCACATCCTCGCTTTTGAAGGAAATTCGGAAGTTTACTTTTTTGAGGGAGGTTTCTCGGATTATGAAGAGAATAAACGTAAACGCCTTGGGGCCGATGTCACCCCGACACGTATCAAATATAAAAAACTGATCCGCTAGCTAGCTGATCGGCAATAAGATAAAACCCGGCTTCCGGTAATGAAAACGCCCTGAAATTGTTCCGGGCGGTAAATCATCCGGAAGCCGGGTCTTTGTTTATATTATTTTCTTGATAACTCGTAATTTGTGGGTATGCCTGCGGGTATCCACATTAAAAATCCCGGTGTGGTCAATACGGTCAATACGCACTTTACCATAAGAGTGGATGACGTAATTGTCTCTCATAATGATGCCTACATGGACGATATTTCCTTCGTCATCATCAAAAAAGGCCAGGTCGCCCGGTTCGGATTCTTCGATAAAGCTCAGGGCTTCTCCCTGGGTAGCCTGTTGGGCTGCCTGTCTTAGCAGGGGATAGCCGTTTAATTTATATACCATTTGCGCCAGTCCGGCGGCGTCGATACCAAAAGGTGTTTTCCCTCCGCGCTGATGCGGTGCGTTCAGGAACGAGAATGCGGTTTCCACCAGGTTCCCTTTCTGCTGTATGCCCGATTGTACCCTGCCGTCAAAATGATGGGAAAGAAAGGACGATGAACTGACATGTGATCCTATAGGTACGGGCATGAGTTGCCCGTTGTGATCGGTAATGAATTCTACCATGTCCGAAGAAAGGCCTGTAACATCTTTATCCATGTTTTTGTAGGTATCCTCTTCAATGACCAGGTATTGTTTATTGTCTATCCAGCCTTCGTGCCTGTCGAAAGCAAGACGGATTCTGCTCCAGTATTTTTGTTGTTCAAGTACTTTAAAATGTTCACCGTACAGGGCCTGAGAAGTAAGTTCGGCCGTATCGGAGGGATTCGATCGTAAAGGAACGATACTGAGGTTACAGATTCCGTATTGCATTTATTTTTTTAGTTTTGGAGTTTTTTAGCCCCGATATCTATCGGGATGAAGTTCGGAGTCCCCGGTCATTCTTTGTAACCAGAACTCCCGCACTCCGAAACTAAAAGACTAAGAACTAACTGACTATCTTTCAATAATGATTGCCGACGCACCGCCACCTCCGTTACATATGGCAGCAGCACCGGTTTTTGCGTTGTTCTGTTTTAAAATATGAATAAGTGTTACCAGGATACGGGCACCGGAGCATCCCAGAGGGTGCCCTAACGAAACCGCTCCTCCGTGTATGTTTACCTTATCGTCCGTAAGGCCCAGTATCTTCATATTGGCCAGCCCTACTACGGAAAAAGCCTCGTTAAATTCAAAAAAATCCACATCTTCCAGTGCAACTCCCGCCTTTTTCAGGGCTTTTGGTAATGCTTTGGCCGGGGCTGTGGTAAACCATTTCGGTTCCTGGGCGGCATCGGCATAACCCTTTATTGTGGCCAGGGGCGTAAGGCCCAGTTCCGAAGCTTTTTCCTCGCTCATCAGTATCAATGCGGCAGCACCGTCATTGATGGTGGAAGCATTGGCTGCTGTTACGGTACCGTCTTTGGTAAAAGCAGGGCGCAAGGATGGTATTTTTTCCAGGATAACGTTTTTATATTCTTCATCTTCTTCAACCAGGACGGGGTCTCCTTTTCGTTGCGGAACTTCAACCGGAACCACTTCATCTTTAAATTTTCCTTCTTTCCAGGCATCGGCAGACCGTTTATAGGATTGGATGGCAAAATTGTCCTGCTCTTCCCTGGAAAAACCGTATTCTTTTGCACAGGCATCTCCGCATACGCCCATGGCATTATTATCGTATGCATCCACAAGGCCGTCTTTCTGCATACCGTCTTCCATAATGGCCGGGCCGAATTTTGTTCCCTTCCTTATGTGGACATAGTGAGGTATGGAGCTCATGTTCTCCATTCCCCCTGCCACTATAATTTCCGCATCTCCGAGGGCAATGGACTGTGCGGCCTGCATGACCGCCTTCATACCGCTGGCACATACCTTGTTGACAGTGGTACAAGGCACGGTGTCCGGTATTCCTGCGTATATTGCTGCCTGTCGGGCGGGAGCCTGTCCTTCTCCTGCCTGTACGACATTTCCCATCAGTACTTCATCTACTTTTGAAGGGTCGAGACCTATCTTTTCCAGGGCACCACGTATGGCTATGGCCCCCAGTTTCGGAGCCGGGACACCGGAAAGGCTGCCCAGGAAACTTCCTATGGGAGTCCTTACGGCCGATACTATAACTACTTTTCTTGTCATTTTATTCTGTTTTAGTGTGTTTTCTTTCTTATTCCCCGGTTAAGGGGATTGTGTTCCCTTTTCTTCCGATACTTTTTAATGAGCACTAAACGTGCCGGGTTACCCGTACAACATCGTTCAAAAGGGTTTATGTTGCGAATTTAAGTAAAAATGAGATATTGATTCGCCCGACTTCCGAGTTATTACTCACAATTAGGTCTCTCCGGCGAGTTTATCGAGAATATGTTTTGCCCTGGAACGATAAGCGGCGGAATGTTCTCCGTATCCCTGCATCAGGATCAACCGCAGTTCCGGATATATCCATTCGAATTTGGTCCCCAGAAGAAAAAGGCAGTACATGGCATATGCTTTCACGGCAACTTTCCGGTTTCCGATCAGCCAGTCAAAACACGTTTCGGTAATCTTGTGAAGGTGTTCTTCAGTAAGGGATTTCTTTATCTGGTTCGGATGTTTGTCAAAATACCGTTCGCACAGCAGCTCGCATACTTTCCCGGCGGACCGGATAGCCCCATCTGCCTTTAATGTCCGTATGTTGGCAGTAAACGTATCGATAGACGGTATTATCCAGTATAATTTTTCTTTACAGACAAATTCAAGGACCCAGCATGCTTTTGTCGAGATGATCTCATCTTCCGAGAAACATGCCGACACGAGATCGGGAAACAGGGAAGGGGTAGAGAGTATTTCTTCCGATAACTGTTTCCTGCGTTCCCGAAGGGCATTGACATAATCGAGTTTATCGTATATGCAGTTTTTCAATATTACAGGGAGTTTTGAAAATGAGAGATGGCCCTGGGAACCCCGGTAGTTGCTTTTTCCGCTATAATGGTCAGATTGGGTAAGCTGTCTCCGGAAATACTGGGGCTGGGGTCTATAAAATAAACGGGCGTATTTTTTCCGGCGTAATTGACAAGCCCGGCGGCCGGGTAAACCTGCATGGAGGTGCCTATAACCATGAGAATATCTGCCTGTGAAACTGCAGCTATGGCGTTGTCCATCATAGGTACGGCTTCGCCAAACCATACGACATGGGGACGTAACTGGTAATTGTGCTCACAGAAATCTCCGATACAAATATCTTTTTTCCAGTCGTAAAGGAGGTCTTTATCAAAAGTACTCCGGGCCTTGAGCAACTCACCGTGCAGGTGTATGACATTTTTACTTCCGGCCCTTTCATGCAGGTCGTCCACATTCTGGGTAACAATAATTACATCGTGGTTCTCCTGCAATTCCGCCAGGGCGTGATGAGCGGTGTTGGGCTTCACTTCCAGAAGCTGTTTTCTCCTTTTGTTGTAAAAATCCAGCACCAATTCCGGGTTTCTTCTGAAGCCGTCAGGGGAGGCTACTTCCATGATATCGTGCCCTTCCCAGAGCCCGTCAGCGTCCCGGAAAGTATTTATCCCGCTTTCGGCGCTTATTCCAGCACCGGTCAAAACAACTATTTTCTTCACTGCAATATCTTTAGAAGCCGTCTCCGGATAACGTTTACCGGCCAGAGAAACGGCCTGGCTTAAATTTTAGTCTAAAATAATGTAAATTGTGCCCGTTTAAAAGTGATGTGTTTAAAAACTTATGCATTGCACGCGACCGGGAGAACATGATCGTGTCCGGAAAAGTGTAATACATAAATCATGAATACCAATGACAGATAAAGCACTGTTACAATACCTGGAAGGATTTCTTACGGAAGAAAGAAGAGAGAAGTTCTCGGATATATTGTCCCGCCGTACCCGGCATCTTACGGTAGCCATGGAGGACGTATACCAGATGCACAATGCCAGTGCCGTTATCCGGAGCTGCGACGTCTTCGGGGTTCAGGACGTGCATATCATAGAAAAACGCTTTGGTAAAAGACTGGACAAGAACATTGCAATGGGTGCCCAGAAATGGGTGGATGTATACCGTTATGCCTCTGCCGGGGAATGTATGCAGCAACTGAGAGAAAAGGGATACCGTATCATAGCTACAACGCCGCATAACGATTCCTGTTATGTGGAAGATTTCGATATATCCGAAAAGTCCGCCTTGTTCTTCGGTACGGAAAAAGAAGGCCTTTCCGAAGAAATACTGGCCGGGGCCGACGGTTACCTCAAAATACCTATGGCAGGATTCACGGAGAGCCTTAATATTTCGGTTTCCGCAGCGATCATCCTGCATACGCTGACAGGCAAACTGAAAAAATCCGGCATATCCTGGAAATTGTCGGAAGCGGAGATCTTCGAAAAGAGGATAGACTGGTCGCGCAAATCCATCAGAAGTATAGAGGATATATTAAAAAGGTATTATGACGACCGGTAAAATTATCGCAAGGCTTATTCGTCTACGCGGTTGAGTACCTTGTACTCTTCATAGCAGTCGTGAATGGCGTCGAGGATCTGAAGGTCATTTGCCGTTCGGATAAAGTCTTTGGAATAGTTGCAGTTACGTAAAATCTCATCAATATCCACACGGTCTATCTGAAGTAATTCGGTCAGGGTTTCCCTGTCGAATTTGGATGCTAGCAGGTTGCGTATTTCATCATCTTCCTTCATCTTGCGCAGTTTACGCATTTCCTTTGGTTTTTTGCCGAACATATTGTGCAGAAAATCCACCGGGTTGAAAATGGCTCCCAAGACTTTGGATATGGCGCCGGGGTTGGCACTTCCGGCCTCATACCCTTTGGGTAATCCGGATATACTGTAGCGTCCGGCATTGTTTATCGGGATATTTTTGGCATCGATGTCCAGGTAACCGGTAAGTTTATATGGCCGTATCACCACTTCTTCAAGAGCATAGGCAAGTTCTGTCATACCGATCCTCGTACCGTCAAACTTAAGCATATCGTTGGTTACCCTTACCTTTATGGACTTAAACCCGAGAAATGAAAAATAAAGAGTATCATTAACGCTGGCTGTTATCCGGAACTCTCCCTGCGGATTGGAGACAGTACCTACCACCTGGTTAAGGTTTACTACGTGCACGTTGTCCATTACCCTGTCCGTACTGGTATTAAACACAACACCTTTAACCTTGTCTGCCTCCTGAGAAAAGCAGAGAACAGTAAAGAAAATGGTAATTATAAAAGGAATTATCTTTCTCACTAGTCAATTTATTTTTCCCGGGGGGTACAGCGAGGAACATCGTCCTGTTTACAAAGTTTCCTGTCTGCATTCGGCCCTGACCGTCGGGGTTTGCCGGGAGGCTAAAAATACTAAACCAAAATTAAAAAAATGTGTGTTGGGACATTTTTTTAATATACAATTAACAGCCTTGTCATTACCGGGAATTCCCTGCGGGGCATGTGGCAGTAGTCCGGCATAGGTACCCGGGTTTAAGTGTGGTGTCTGCCGGATGAGAAAAGAACTTTCCGAAAGCGCCGCCCCGGGAAGACGGGGAATCAATTCTTTCGGAAAGTCCTGTAAAATCCTGTCGGAAATACTTATCGTCTCCTTCCTTTTTTGCCTTTCTTGCCGAAGCCTTTATCTGAGGAGCCAAACCTGGTGTTACCACCTTTTTTCCAGCCTTTGCTCTTTCGGCTTCCGCCGGGGTTTTTGGAGATCTCGATATTGATGAAACGGCCGTCCATTTTAAAATCCGTGAAAATATTCAGGATACCTTCCGTATGCACTGCGTCCGTATTAAAGAAAGAAAAACTTTCTTTTACATCGACTTTAAATATATCGTCCCGGTCAAGTCCTACTGTTTCCCGGAGGAAATCCTTTAGGGACTTCCAGTCATAACCATCGCGTTCTCCTACATTGATAAAGTAGCGTACGTCGCCCTGGTCTGGGATGTCGGCAGCAGCGTTTTGGTTACGGCTTTCCGGACCTGCATTGACATTGAGGTCCTTGGCGTTTTTATAATAGTTGAAAAATCTGCCGAACTCCACAGAAACCATCTTTTTAATGAGTTCTTCCCGGTCTATATCGCGAAGAACGTCATTAATGGCCGGGAGATAATGGTTTACCTCTTCATTGACTTCCGTATTCTTTATCTTACTGGCCAGGTGGTACAGCTGTATTTCGCAGATTTCCATGCTACTTGGAATCGTCTTGACCTCGAACTGTTTCTTGATGATCTTTTCGATCGCCCTGATCTTTCGTATTTCGCTTTTAGCAAGGATCACCATGGAGATCCCTGATTTTCCTGCGCGTCCCGTACGGCCGCTACGGTGGTTATAGGTTTCCACTTCGTCGGGAAGCTGGTAATTGATAACGTGGGTAATATCATCGACGTCAATCCCCCTCGCCGCTACGTCTGTGGCAACCAGCATCTGTATTTGCCGTGTACGAAAGGCTTTCATTACCATGTCTCTCTGGTTCTGGCTCAGGTCGCCGTGTAATGCCGCGGCATTATAGCCATCCTCGATCAGTTTTTCCGCTACGTTTTGCGTGTCCCGTTTGGTCCGGCAGAAGACTACGGAGAAAATATCCGGGTTGGCATCAGCCAGGCGCTTCAGGGCCTGGTAACGATCCCGACCGTTTACCAGGTAATATTCGTGTTGTACGGTATCCGTTCCGGAATTCTTGGCCCCCACGGTGATTTCCTCGGGCTGGGACATGAATTTTTTTGCAATGGTAGCTACTTCCCTGGGCATGGTGGCCGAAAACAGCCATGTATTCTTTTCTTCCGGGGTATGGGAGAGTATGGAGGTAATGTCTTCATAGAATCCCATATTGAGCATTTCATCCGCTTCATCCAGTATGCAATAATCTATACGGGATATGTTAACCATTCCGCGGTTGATCATGTCCTGCATCCTGCCTGGTGTGGCGACTACGATCTGCGCTCCTTTTTTTACGTCACTAGCCTGTGCGGTAATACTGGCTCCACCATAAATGGCCACGATGTTCAGGCCTTTGACATATTTGGAGTAGTTCTTCAGTTCATTGGTAATCTGCAAACACAACTCCCTTGTGGGAGAAAGAATAAGCCCCTGCGTGGTCCTGTCATTTGCATCTATCTTTTGAATAAGCGGAAACCCGAACGCTGCCGTTTTTCCCGTTCCCGTCTGTGCCAGGGCTACCATATCGGTATCGTTGGCGAGTAGAACCGGAATAGCCTTTTCCTGTACCTCCGAAGGTGTCTCAAAACCCATGTCTTCAATGGCCTTTAAAAGCAGGTCGTTCAGTCCTAATTGTTTAAATTTGTTCATAAATAAAATTAAAATAAGGGGCAAAGGTACTCTTTATTCGCGGTTAATCGCTATTTTTTACTAATTATTTCTACAGGCGGAAAGAGATGGAATCAGTTGGATTATATGCAGTTAGGATGGTAAAAGTCTTTTTTGCGCCGTAAATATGCCGCTAAAACGATGTAAAATATCCTTTTGCCTGAAAAAATATTCTTTTTCCGGGTGATAATTTCCCGGAAAAGCACACATACTTATAAAACATTCTTATTCGGAACCATGAAGTACAGGCTAAAAACATATCAGGACAGGGAAGCATTTTTCCTGGATCTGTACAAATCGTTCTTCCCCGATGTGGCCGCATATGTGCGAAAAAGGGGAGGCTCCCTGGATAATGCCAGGGATATTTTTCAGGAATGCCTGGTCATTTATTACGAGAGGACTGTTGTTCCGGACTCTCCGCCCGTACGTAATGAAAAGGCTTATCTTATGGGAGTTGCCAAAAAGTTGTGGTACAGGATGTATGCGGAAAATGCGAAATATTCCGGGGAAGAACAGTATAGCCCGGCAGGGAGTACTTATGAAGCGCCTTTACCCGAAGTTTCCGTCCCGGCAAATATTATGGAATACCTGGAACACGCCGGAAGGAAATGTATGGATATGCTGAAGGCTTTCTACTACGATCATTATAACATGCAGGAAATGGCAGCGCGTTTTGGTTTCGGAAGCGTGCGCTCCGCAACGGTGCAGAAATATAAGTGCCTGGAGAAGGTTAGAGATAAAGTCAAAGAAAAATCACTGAACTATGAGGATTTCACTGCGTGAGACCAAACAACTCGAAGACCGTATATTCGGAAGGGAAGATGAAGCGGAAGCCCTGGTGATGAATGTGAAACTTCACCTGGATAAAGAACTGGGGGATAAACTTGTGGCACAACAACTGGTTTACGATTGCGTACGGGCATACGGGAGAAAAAACCTGAAGGCGGAAATAGCCTCTGCAGACCACAAACTTTTTTCTGAAAAGAAATACGAAGGGTTCCGGGAACGGGTACGGAAACTTTTCGGGACCTGTAAATAAAAGCAGGGATGCACGACTTATATTTTATCCGAGTCCATTAATCTTTTAAGAATTTTTAATATGGAACTTTTATCCGGTATGATCCCTATGGTTATCGATAACCGTGACAGGGGAGAACGGGCGTATGACATTTACAGCCTGTTACTTAAAGAACGTATTGTTTTTTTAGGGTCGGCCATAGACGATCAGGTTGCCAATGTTGTTGTGGCGCAATTGCTCTATCTCAACAGCCAGGACCCTAAAAAGCAGGTAGACCTTTATATCCACAGTCCCGGCGGCAGCGTCTATGCGGGAATGGCTATTTACGATACCATTAAAATGATGTCTGCCCCGGTATCGACGGTGGCCGTGGGGTTTACGGGGAGTATGGCTACAGCTCTTCTCACTTCCGGGGCCAAAGGCAGGCGGTATGCCCTGTCTCATGCTACCGTGCATATGCACCCGGCCAGTGGTGGCGCCAAAGGGTATACGGAAGATGTACGTATAGCAACTCATGAACAGGAACGCCTCCAGGCACAATTGTTCCATATTTTCGGTAATAATATGGGGAGATCCAGAGAGGAAGTGGAAGAACTGTTCTTAAGGGACAGGTTTATGAGTGCCCCCGAAGCCAGGGAGTACGGTCTTGTAGATGAAATACTCGGGGATACGAGTGATGTGATCAGGCTGGAAACTTCCGGGTTTAAAGTATCCTTTTTCGAAGCGGAAAAAAATTGAGGCCGGCCGGTACTTCCTTAAAATTTTAAATGCGACAATCTGGCTTTTTGCTTTTGTCGTATCTTGCAGCCAATTTGAAATTTTGCTATAACGATAAAAGAAAAAAATTATGGCTAAACCCGTGACCTCAGCTTTGCGGACTCTTTTCGCAGTCACCTTATTGGCAATATCCCTTACCGCTTACGGACAAGAAGATGAAGAAAGTCCGAAGGAAGAACTTACACGATGGCAGATGTTCAAGTATGACGGTGCCAATATATTCGGGGGAATGGCATATGCCTACAGCAGGCCTTTTCACTGGGATGGGGATGACTGGCTGACTTTCGGAGGGGTAATGGTGGGGACCGGGCTGGTTTTTCTGGCCGATGACGAGACCAGTAAATTTTTTGCAAGGCAAAGGGACGATATCCCGCAGGTTATACGTGATTATGGTTGGTACTACGGTAGCCCCCAGAACAATTACATGCTTACCGGTGCGGTTTACCTGACCGGACTGGTCACGAAAAATGAGAAATGGAGGCGAACGGGTGTCCTTCTTATCTCCTCGGCCAGTACCGCGGGCCTGTTACAGCAGGTGAGTAAATTGCTTGTGGGGCGGGCAAGGCCACGGACCGGAAAGTCCAAGGACACCTTCGATCCTTTTCCGGAAGATGCCGATTATCATTCGTTCCCTTCCGGCCATGCCATACTATCGTTCACCAATGCCTACGCCCTGGCAAAACTGGTAAATAATCCCTGGGCAAAAGCCGGTATTTATACCGTAGGGCTTATTCCCCCCGTATCCCGTTTATGGGAAGGGGCACACTGGCTATCGGATGTGGTGCTTAGTCTGGCCATTAGTGTTGCCACCGTCGAGGCCATAGACCATTATCTCGATTCCAAATATGCTTCCCCTTATCCGGGCAAACGGAATAAAATATCCTGGAACTTTAATGTAGGCCCCGGCAGAATTGGTATCGTAGGGGTGTTTTAACAGGTTACATCCTGTCTTTCAGGTACACGATAAGCTGTTTTACGGCTTTTCCGCGGTGTCCTATCTCGTTTTTTGTGTTCAGCGGAAGTTCGGCAAAGGTACGGTCATAACCATCGGGCATAAATACAGGGTCGTACCCAAACCCTTTGTTCCCGGATTTCTGAGGAGTTATACGGCCGTTAACAATCCCTTCGAAATACAGTTGCTCTCCGTTGAGATGAAGGGCAATTACCGTCTTAAACCGGGCACTTCTGTCCGGTTTGTCTTCTAATTCTTTCAGAAGTTTTGCCATATTGGCCTCCGCGTTTTTTTCTTCTCCGGCATACCGGGCGGAATATACCCCGGGGGCTCCGTTGAGGGAATTCACTTCCAGGCCGGTATCGTCTGCAAAACAGTCATGACCGTATTTCTCCCTGATGTAATTTGCTTTTTGTATTGCATTCCCTTCTATGGTACCGGAAGTTTCCGGGATGTCTTCGTGGCAGTTGATATCATCAAGGCTCAACAGGGTAATGTTTTCCGGAAGTAAGGCCTGTACTTCGTAAAGCTTGTTCTTGTTATGTGTGGCGAAAACGAGTTTCATAGGGCGTGATAGTATTAAAAAAAACAGCGGCAATATCCGTATTTGTTACCGGTGGTGATAAGGTTCATTGTTGAGTATGGTAAAAGCCCGGTACAGTTGTTCAGTAAAGAACAGGCGGACCATCTGGTGCGAAAAGGTCATGGCGGAAAGGGACAGCTTTCCCTGCGCCTTTTGGTATACCGCATCCGAAAAGCCATAGGGGCCACCTATGACAAAGACGAGTTGCCTGATCCCCGAGTTCATCTTTTTTTGAAGGAATTCCGAAAACCCTACCGAAGTATGCTGTTTGCCGTTTTCATCCAGTAAAACAAGGTTGTCCGTAGGCTGTAGCTTTTTGAGTATAAGCTCACCTTCCTTTTCTTTCTGCTGTGTCTCGCTGAGTTTTCCCGCATTCCGTATATCGGGGATGATCTCTGTGGAAAAGCGTGCATAGAACCCCAGCCGCTTTTCATAATCCTGTATTAGCGACTGCAAAGCGGTGCTGTCCGTTTTACCTATGGCGAGGAGCTTTATGTTCATAAGGCAAAATAAACGGAGTGAAATGTAGAAAGCAAGGATTTTTGTGTAAATCTCCCCCTGTTACCGGTTTTTTTATCGGGAAAAGGGAAAGTTAGAGAAGATGGCAATAAATTTTTCCCGGAAATGTGTTCTGTTTGTAACTTTGGCTGTCCGGTGTTAGGGGACAGTTTCCCGACCGGGGACAAATAAAGAGTATAATTTAGTATTTTAGCGATAAAACTGTCCGAAAAAATGATATCAAAAGAACAATTTGACCGCGAAATAGATCTGATAATAGTTAATGCCGTCCGGGAAGATGTCGGGGACGGAGATCACAGTTCACTGGCTTGTATACCGGAATCAGCCGGCGGCAAGGCCAAACTCCTGGTAAAGGACCGGGGAGTGATTGCCGGTGTGGATTTTGCCCGTAAGGTTTTTGAGTATGTAGATGAAAACCTGGAGATCGACGTGTTGATGCACGACGGGGAGCAGGTAAAGCAGGGCGATATTGTTTTTTATGTAACGGGGAGTTCCAGGTCTATCCTTAAGGCGGAAAGACTGGTGCTCAATGCCATGCAACGGATGAGTGCGATAGCGACAAAGACAGCCAAATACGTAAAGCTTTTGCAGGGCACCGGGGCCGGAATACTCGATACCCGGAAGACCACCCCCGGCATAAGGGCCCTGGAGAAATGGGCGGTAAAAATAGGGGGTGGTGAGAACCACAGGTTTGCCCTGTACGATATGATTATGCTCAAAGACAATCACATTGACTTTGCAGGCGGGATCACCGGGGCGATAGAAAAGACCAGGAAGTACCTGGCTGAAAAGGGAAAGGCCCTGAAAATAATTGTCGAGGCCCGAAATATGAAAGAAGTAGAAGAAATATTACAGTGTGACGGTGTGTATCGTATTTTGCTGGACAACTTTACTTTTGAAGAGACTGTGGCGGCCGTAAAACGGATAGGAGGAAAATGCCAGACCGAGTCTTCGGGAGGGATCGATGAAAATACGATACGCAGATACGCGGAGTGCGGGGTAGATTACATATCTTCCGGGGCATTGACCCATTCCGTCTATAATATGGATCTGAGCCTTAAGGCGATTAATGATTAGTACCGAGAGAGCGGACCGGTGAAGCCGTTCCGGAAATTGTAAACCCCTGCCGGAAGGCAGGCCCCAACCGCAGCGCGATATGTCTATAGAAATAGAAGAAAAACTTTCTAAGATACCGGTCATAAACCTTCTTGTCGCTTTCTTTAAAAGGATAAAATTGAAAGCTTTCGAAGGGCTTTCGGTTTACGACCTCCTCGAAATGTATGTGTTCGGCATTGTAAAAGGTGCACTCACATACAGGGCAAGTGCTATTTCCTTTAGTTTCTTTATGGCGATATTTCCTTTTCTGCTTTTTGTACTTAACCTCATACCCTATGTACCCATACAGGATTTTCAGGCTCAGTTTCTGCATTTCATCGACGGATTGCTGCCTCCGGAAACCGCATCGTACTTTAATCCCATTTTTAGTGATATCGCCGGGAAGAAAAGGGGGAGTCTGCTTTCTTCGGTATTCGTACTTTCCGTTTTTCTGATGACCAACGGTATCAATGCCGTATTCGGAGGGTTTGAGAACTCCTATCACGTAAAAATAAGCCGGAATGTGGTGCGCCAGTATTTCATAGCTCTCGGCGTAGCTGTTATTATGGCTCTTTTGTTGTTATTGTCGGTCGCAGCTTTTGTGTTTTTCCAGACGGATGTCATAGACCGTCTCACCGAGAGGGGGTATATCGAAAATGCGGAACTTTGGATTGGGATCGGGAAATACCTTTTTTTTATATTTATTGCATACCTCTTTACTTCCATTCTTTACTATTTCGGCACTATAGAAGGTAAACATACCCGTTTCTTTTCGCCCGGCGCCTTACTCACTACGGTGCTATTTGTGCTTACGTCCTATTTTTTCGGGGTTTATATAGAGAACTTTTCACAATATAACGAACTGTACGGTTCCATAGGGGCATTACTTATTCTGATGTTGTACATCTGGTTAAACTCCAACATCCTGCTTCTGGGTTTCGAACTAAATGCTTCCCTTCGTAGTTTGAAACAAAAATTTTAATATATTTATTTGAATAATCACAAAAAACAGGAAACATGAAGCAATTAATAGCACTAGGCGGGTTGTTTTTTCTGCTCGGCACTTTATCGGTTACTGCGCAGGATATTTTCGGAAAATGGAAAACCATAGACGATGAGACAGGGAAAGAAAAATCCATTGTGGAGATCTATGAGAAGGGAGGCAGGGTTTATGGAAAAGTGGTGGAGATCCTCAATAAGGAAAAGCTGGATGCTAAATGCGATAAGTGTAATGGGGATAAGAAAGGCCAGCCGATATTGGGAATGGTTATTATCGAAGGACTGGAAAAAGACGGTAATACCTATTCCGGCGGAAGTATCCTGGACCCGAACAAGGGAAAGGAATACCGATGTAAACTATGGGTTGACGAAAGCGACCCCGATAAATTAAATGTAAGGGGATATGTAGCTTTCTTCTACCGCACACAAAACTGGTTCCGGGTACAGTAACAGGAACCGTCCGGTACGCTCCGGGACCGAAGATACCATCAGGAGACATCTTCGGCCCGTGAGTTCATATAAGAGGGTACCGGTAATAATTTCCGGCGGTTACCCGTCGCTGATCCTCCGTCCTTTTCATATCTTTGTTGCATGCAACAATATTTCGTAGACGTTATTCTGCCCATACCCGTAGAAAAACAATTTACGTACCGTATTTCGGAACAGGAGTTCCGTTTTATACGACCGGGGATGCGGATAGCGGTCCCTTTTGGTAAATCTAAAATATACACTGCCCTTGCATATAAACTCCACCGGAACCCTCCGCAATTATATGAAGCCAAGGAGATCCATCAGATACTGGACGAGAACCCTGTAGTGACGGAAAAACAACTGCAATTGTGGCTATGGATGGCGGAATATTATATGTGTACGGCAGGAGAGGTCTTCCGGGCCGCACTACCGGGTACCCTGCTCCTGGAGAGCGAAACCATTGTGCTGAAGAACGAGGAATTCCGGGCATCCGAAACCACGCTCAAGGACGACGAATGGCTTGTATACGAAGCATTGCAGCACCAGCCGGTACTTAAGGTAACCGAAATAGCGGCCATACTTGATAAAAAGAACGTACTGCCCGTATTGAAGCGGTTGCTGGAAAAAGGGGTAATACGGGTAAAGGAAGAAATCCATGAACAGTATCGTCCGAAATTGGTACGTTTTGTCCGGTTGGCTCCCGGCTATAAAGAGGAAGATGCATTACGCGAATTATTGGACACCCTGAACAGGGCCCCAAAGCAAAAGGAAGTATTGCTGACGCTCTTCTCACTTTCGGCAACAACCAAAAAACCTGTAAAACTTAAAGAATTGCAGGAAAGGTCCGGGGTGTCCGCAGCAGTCATTAAAAATCTGGTGGATAAGGAAATTCTCGAAGATTATTACATACAAACGGACAGGGTCGAATATTCCGGCAGACCGGTGAGCAGTACCAAGGAACTGAACGAATTCCAGGTTAAGGCGCTTTCCGGGATCAAAGAACATTTTCAAACCCGTGATGTCACCCTTTTATACGGCATTACTTCTTCCGGTAAAACGGAAATTTACGTAAAGCTTATCGAAGAAATCCTGGCCCGGGGCAAGCAGGTGCTTTATCTTTTACCTGAAATTGCACTTACTTCCCAGCTTATCCATCGGTTGCAGGAATATTTCGGGGAAAAAGTAAGTGTTTATCATTCCAAATACTCCAACAATGAAAGGGTGGAAGTATGGAATAACCTGCTTCAGGATTCTTCCAGGGCCCGGATAGTCGTAGGGGCGAGGTCTTCTGTATTTCTGCCGTTTGCCGATCTGGGGCTGGTGATCGTGGATGAGGAGCACGAAGTATCGTTCAAACAGTTCGACCCGGCTCCGAGATATCACGCCCGTGATGTAGCCGTTGTACTGGCCCGGTTACACGGGGCCAGGATATTACTCGGTTCTGCCACGCCCAGTGTGGAGAGCAGTTACAATGCCAAAATGGAAAAATACGGCCTGGTCGGCCTTACCCGGAGGTATGGCAATGTGCTTTTGCCGGAAATGGAACTCGTAGATATTAAAGAGAAGCACCGGAAGAAAAGGATGAAGGGACATTTTTCCGATCGCCTGATAAAGGAGATAGAAGAAGCCCTTTCGGAAGGAGAGCAGGTTATCCTGTTCCAGAACCGCAGGGGGTATGCGCCGGTGATGGAGTGTAATACCTGCGGGCATACCCCGCAATGCCCGAGTTGTGACGTGAGCCTTACCTATCACCGGATCCGCAAACAATTGCGGTGCCATTACTGTGGTTATCACATGGCCCTTCCGCAAAGCTGTGTAGCCTGCGGAAGTAGTGACCTGGATACACGGGGGTTCGGTACGGAACAGGTGGAAGAAGAACTCCGGGCTCTTTTTCCGCAGGCAAGAACGGGAAGAATGGATTCCGATACGACCAGGGGGAAATACGGTTATGAGAAAATCATTACGGCTTTTGAACAGCAGGAAACAGATATCCTTGTCGGTACGCAAATGCTGACCAAAGGCCTGGATTTCCGCAATGTGAGCCTGGTTGGGATCATGAATGCGGACAGCCTGCTCAACTATCCGGATTTTCGGGCCTTCGAACGGAGTTTCCAGCTTATACTACAGGTGGCGGGCCGTGCCGGAAGAACGGAGAAAAGAGGAAAGGTCCTTATACAAACATATAACCCGTATCACCAGATCCTGCAACAAGCCTCCATGAACAAGTACGGCGATATGCTTATCGACCAGCTGAATGAGAGGAGGCAATTCCTGTATCCTCCGTTCTACCGGCTTATCAAAATATCATTGCGGCACCGTAATTATAATACCGTACAGGAAGGTGCAGACTGGTTTTCCGGGGCCTTGCGAAATTATTTCGGGGCTTCCGGATGGAAAAAAGATTACATACTTGGGCCGGAATCTCCCGCTGTCGGACGGATCAGGAACCTGTATATAAAGGAGATACTCATAAAGATCCCATCCGGACAAAACCTGAAATCCGTAAAAAACGGAATATGGCGGGGGCATAAA
>NZ_RJTM01000138.1 GCF_003725735.1 Sinomicrobium pectinilyticum
CATACCGCAGTGTCCGTGTGGCATTTGATGTGGATTGTTATTGAGGTTATGGGGTGCAGGTTATAAGTTCGGTTTCCGAAACGGAGGCGGCTGAGTAACAGCCGAAGGCTGTTGTACCGAAGCCCCGGGTAACAGATTCCCGAACAGAGCCCGAAGAGGATTCTTTATTCCGGTTATTTCCCGAGGATTTCGGCCAGTTTGGCTTTCCGGTTGCGGCTTAAAGGAAGCTTGGTACCGCTGACTTCAACAACACGGCTGTTGTATCGGTCTACCTTATCCAGGTTGATAATAAACGATTTGTGAATCCGCATAAAGCGGGCTGCAGGAAGTTCCTGTTCAAAGGATTTCATGGTAGACAATACAATGATGCTTTCTTCTTCCGTGACCAGTTTTACATAATCTCCCAATGCTTCGATCCATTTGATCTCATTCAGGAAAACCTTGTGCTTTTTCAGGTTGCTTTTCACAAAGATATAGTCATCGTCTTCCTTGGCGGCCGTTTTCAGTTTGTGCTTTTCCAGGGCCCTCTTTACTGCTATTTCAAAACGCTCTACGGAAATGGGTTTGTGAAGATAGTCCGTGACATCATAGTCAAAAGCTCGCAGGGCATATTCGGCCTTACCGGTAATAAGGATTACCTGGGGCGGGTCCTGTAAGGACTCCAGGAGATCGAATCCGGTAATAATGGGCATCTCTATATCAAGGAAAATAAGGTCTACCTTTTTTAATTTTAACCCGTTTTTTGCTTCAATAGCATTTCCGTACTCAGCTATAAGTTGAAGGGAAGTATTGTTCTTAATAAGTTTGGCTACCGCCATTCGCTGAATATTCGAATCATCTACAATTATGCAATTCATCTTCATTGCTGTGCTACTGCCTTTTGGGTTAAGTTCTTTTCTTAGTACAAAAATTGTGCCGGGAGTATAAACCGATGGGGCGATGCTGTAAATAGTAGTTTATGTTCCGGAGGAACAGGTGTTCCAAATTATTGAGACAAAAATAATAAACAATTTTACAGTTTTTTTTTACTCTGACACAATTTTGGGTAAAAAAAAGGAGAAAATTTCTATTAGCAGAAATATTGTAGATATATTTTTTGTAATTAATTCCCAAAAGAGTACTTTTGCACCCACAAAATAAAAAAAAATAATTATGTACCATTACGAAACTGTTTTCATTCTTAATCCCGTTTTATCTGATACTCAGGTAAAGGAAACAGTTAAGAAGTTCGAAGATTTCTTAATTTCCAGGGGAGCGGAATTTGTATCCAAAGAAGATTGGGGGCTTAAAAAACTGGCTTACCCTATTCAGCACAAGAAAAGTGGTTTTTATCATTTGTTCGAATTCAAAGTAGCCGGGGAAATCCTGAACGCTTATGAAACCGAATTCAGAAGGGACGAAAGAGTTATGCGGTTCTTAACCGTAAAACTGGACAAGCACGCTGTAGCTTGGGCGGAGAAAAGAAGGAATAAATTAAACCAAAAAGCTTAGGAATTATGTCATCTATCGAACAACAGGCCAAAGGTAAAAAAGATGGGGAAATAAGATATCTTACCCCCCTGAACATTGAAACCAGCAAGGCTAAGAAATACTGCCGATTTAAAAAATCCGGAATCAAGTATATCGATTACAAGGACCCGGATTTCCTGCTGAAGTTCGTAAACGAGCAGGGTAAAATTTTACCTCGCAGATTAACGGGAACATCATTGAAGTACCAGAGAAAAGTGGCTGTAGCCATCAAAAGAGCACGTCACCTGGCTTTGATGCCTTATGTAGCTGATTTGTTAAAATAAAAAAAGGCAGACAATGGAATTAATATTAAAGAAAGACGTAGATAATTTAGGATTTAAAGATGACGTGGTAACCGTAAAAAACGGTTACGGACGTAATTATCTGATTCCTCAGGGTTTTGCCGTTTTGGCTACGCCTTCTGCCAAGAAAGTACTGGCAGAAAACCTCAGACAAAGAGCATTCAAAGAACAAAAGGTTATCGATGATGCCAAAAAAGTGGCGGATGCCCTTAATAAACTGGAAATAAAAATCACTGCAAAAGCCGGAGCAGGAGATAAACTGTTCGGTTCGGTAACTAATATCGACCTTGCGGAAGCACTGGAGAAAGAAGGACAGAGCATTGAAAGGAAGTTCATCAACATCAACGGTGGCAGTGTAAAAAGGACCGGAAAATACAATGCTGTTATCCGGCTGCACAGGGAAGTTATCATAGACCTTCCTTTTGAAGTAGTTGCGGAAGCAGCAAAGTAAATATTAAGATACAGATCTTTGAAAGTCGTCTAAAAAGTAATTTTTAGGCGATTTTCTTTTTTGGTTAAAAACCGGACGGAAATATGAAATACAGGAGACTCACAAAAGAACAACTGGAAGAACTGCACCCGGAGTTTATTAATTTTCTTGCTACACAATCCATTACTGCCGAAGAATGGGCAAAGATCAAAGAAGAAAGACCCGAAACGGCGGAGGAGGAACTGGATGTATTCAGTGACCTTATCTGGGAAGGTGTCCTCGCGAAGGTGGAATACCTGGAAAACATTTCTGCGCGGCAGATGCATTTGTTTTACATGACGGATAAGGAAATGAAGCTTATAGCCATAAAAATACTTAACCCGGATATCGATCTTACGACCAAAACGGGATTTAACTGGTTTAAGAAGCACTTTATGACGGATATGGTAGACATTATGACAGCAACCAAGGTATATTCCGCAGATAAGAACAAGGACAAGTTTGAACTTATAGAAAAGGGAGGAGTAATAACCAGGGGAGAACTATACCGCTGGTTCGATGAAATCCTCAGGGAAGAATAGAGCTTATCCCGATACTCCTTACCGGGCGGAACTTTGCGTGGAGGGAATGCTGCCATGTAACCAAAAATTATGATATTTGTCCTTATTAAAATGCGGTGTCCGAAGCTGTGACAGCGGAGTAAAAGGCAGTGTCCTTCAGCTTCGGGACGGATAAACACAAACCAGAAACAATCAGACCATCCAATGGCACAAAAACCAGGCATACCCAAAGGGACCCGGGACTTTTCTCCCGGGGAAGTAGCCAAGAGAAATTATATTATTTCGGTAATCAGGACCAATTTCGAACTTTTCGGGTTCCGGCCTATAGAGACACCTAGTTTTGAAAATTCTTCCACCCTTATGGGCAAATACGGGGAAGAGGGGGACCGGCTAATCTTTAAAATACTCAATTCCGGGGATTTTCTCAAAAAAGTAGAAGACAGTCTTTACGAACAGAAAGACAGTATGCAACTTACCGGAAAAATTTCGGAAAAAGCCCTTCGCTATGACCTTACCGTTCCTTTTGCCCGGTACGTGGTACAACACCAGAATGAGATAGATTTCCCTTTTAAACGCTACCAGATCCAGCCTGTGTGGCGGGCAGACCGTCCCCAGAAAGGACGTTTCCGCGAATTTTACCAGTGCGATGCCGATGTGGTGGGATCACAGTCACTCTGGCAGGAAGTGGAATTCGTACAGCTTTATGATACGGTTTTTACCGCACTGGGGTTACAAGGCGTAACCATTAAAATGAACAACCGGAAGGTACTTTCGGGTATTGCCGAGGTCATAGGAGAAAAAGATAAGCTGATAGACTTTACCGTAGCACTGGATAAGCTGGATAAAATAGGGGAGGATGGCGTAAAAAAAGAGATGCTGGAAAAAGGGATTTCCCAAAGTGCGTTAACAAAAGTACAGCCCCTCTTTCGTTTCGAAGGGACAACCGGAGAAAAACTCGATCGCCTGGCAGAACTTCTGGATACATCCGAAGAGGGTAGTAAAGGTGTGGAGGAACTGCGTTTTATTTGCAATACCATTGAAGAGACCGGGTTGCAAACAGCTGTTCTGGATCTTGATGTAACCCTGGCAAGGGGACTGAATTATTATACCGGTGCTATTTTTGAAGTATCGGCCCCGGGAGTGGCCATGGGGTCCATTGGCGGTGGCGGACGATATGATGATCTTACGGGAATATTCGGCCTCAAAGGTATTAGTGGTGTGGGGATATCTTTTGGCCTGGACCGTATTTACCTGGTGCTGGAGGAACTGGGACTTTTTCCCGAAACCGTAACTTCATCATCCCGGGCTTTATTCATTAACTTCGGGGAAGCGGAGGCTTTATACAGTGTCAGGGCCCTGCAGGTACTGAGAAAAGAAGGCATTAAAGCTGAACTATACCCGGATAATGCCAAGATGAAAAAGCAGATGCAATATGCGGATAAACGGGGCATTCCGTTTACGGTGCTGGTAGGAGAAGAAGAAATGAGCAAGGGCCATTATACCCTCAAGAACATGCAAACAGGTGAGCAAAAGGCCGTTTCCCTGGCGGAGTTGACCGCAACATTAGCAGAGCAGATCTAACCTGACCTGCAACTAAAATAACCTCTATCACAAATAGAAATAGCCATAAAACAAATTAAGTTCTGTATTTAATTTGCTTGTTTATGGCTATTTCATTACCCCAAACATACTAATTCACCGGTGTGATCCGGACAAAATTATCCCCTTTTATCCGGACGACCGGGATAGCGTTTAACAAATATAACCCGGCAGTATTCTTTCTGAAATCCCTGATTTCCGGTATTCTGGCAGACGGTGTTGATTTGGGTAACATGCACCTGCCAATAGCGAATACCAAAAACGAGAAAAAGATGAAAACCGGTCTAAATAACGGTTTTCCGGGATTTTCGGATTCACCTTATATTTTTATTTTTGACTGAAAATACACCCGTTATATACCTTGTGTGATAGTGATTAATTGAAGAATGAGAAGTCGGGTGGATTATAAAAGGCATTATATTAAAGATCAACAAATATGTACGATCAGTTCAAGGCAGACCGGTTCGACGGTACTACTTTACAGGCACTTGCCAATGACTTGCAAACCGCAGGATGGGAAATTCGGGTAGTCTGGAAGAAAGGGGCGAAAAAGAGGGATGAATACGGGGAAGGTGTGAATTTCCTGCAGTTGGAAAAGAATGGTAAATGGTTTTTCCGCCAGGTGCGGAACAAAGGGTTTGTCCGTTTCGGAAATATGGAGAAAGAAGAGGAGATCCTGTTTTTGCAGTTACTTAAAAAGTACAATTTATATTCGCAGCCGGAATGGGGCCTGGGAATAGTGTTGAGTGTCATCTATGGGTTACTGATATTTTTCCTGGCTTCTTCGAGAGATGAGGAATGGATGGGCATAGGCCTTTCTATAGCAGCACTATGTCTGGTTTCCTTTCTTACCATAGCATATCTGAGGTCAAAAGGAGAAGTGCCGGAAGGCTTGTACAGGGTATCTCTTATATTCGGAATAGCCGGTTATGTATTAACCGCTCTTTCTTCTTTGCTCTGTTTGCCTGTTATGAACAATATCTTTCAGAATTCCCTATACCATAAAGTAAATACGGCAGCGGCGTTGCCCTAGTTTTTTCAGAGAATATTGCACTGTATGCTAACCGATGTTCCGGTCCCTGGGCCGGAATGAATCTCCATTTCGCCTTCCAGCAGTTCTACCCTGGCTTTCAGGCTGGACATTCCCAGCCCGTTTTTATGGATGGCGGTCTCCGGTTCAAACCCTTTTCCGTTGTCTTCTATGGTGAGAAACAACATGTCTTCGCGTTGTTGTAACTGTACGAGTATATGTGTGGCTTCGGCATGTTTAAGGGCATTGTTTACCAGTTCCTGGACAATTCGGTATACTGTTACCTGTTTGTCTTTCGGGATGTTGTCACTGACGTGGATTATCTGGCAGGTGAGTGTAAGCCTAGGCCGGGATATTTTATTGCAGAATTGTTTCACAGCTTCTCCCAGTCCCTGTATGTTCAACACCTGTGGCATAAGGCTCTGTGCTATGGTGCGAAGTTCGTCTACCGCTTCGTCCATGTGTTTAAGTGCATTGGATACGTTTTTTCTGGATGATGTCTCATCTATGTCCCTGACGGAGTTGGAAAGAGAGAGTTTTATTCCCGACAGCAATCCGCCCAGGCCGTCGTGGAGGTCTTTGGCAATACGGCTCCGCTCATGTTCTTCCCCGTTTATTGTGGCATATAGCAGCGATATTTTGTGCTGTTGGTGCAGGGTGTCCATCTCCAGCTGGTGTACCCGTTTTTGTTGTGCGATAAGTGTTTTTCCTTTTTTATAGTACAGGTAATACAGTACGGAAATAATACACAATCCTGCAACTGTGATCAGTAAAAGCCATATCCCCATCTGATTTCGTACCAGTCGCAATTCTGCAGCTTCCATTTCGTATTGCAGATGTGCGATCTGTTTTTCCTTCTGAGCAGTTTCGTATTGTTTATCGAGTTCGTGCATGGTTTTGGTCAGCTCCATTTCATTAAGGCTGTCGGATACTTTTATGTATTCCGTGAAATAGTTATATGATTCCGGGTAGTGGTGTAGCTGATACTCCAGTTTTCCGAGTTTTTCGAGCCCCAGCAGCTGGAAGTGAAAGTCTTTCAGGTCGCCGCCCAACTGATAGTATTCTTCGGCATATGCCAGTGCTTTGCGGTATTGTTTCTGCGTTTCATAGACGTTGATCAGTCCTATGGTAGCATTGGACATGTAGTGCAGGTTTTTAAATTCCCTGGCAATTTTAAGGCTGGAGTTGTACAATGATTCCGCTTCTTTGTAGTTTTCCTGTTTGAAAGCGAGTTCGCCTTTGAGGTAATTCAGCTGGGCCATCTGGTCTACCGTATCCTTGTTCGAGTTCAGTATGTTTTCCGCTTCCTTCAGGTAGTACCCCATAGGCTCCAGACTGTCCATTTCGCTCAGGCACAAAGCTATGTCGAGGTGCCGCGTACCGAAATAGTAACTTTTTTTATCGGCTTCGCTATGGGTTTCAAGTGCTTTGGTGTAATATTCCAGGGCTGTGGAATACTGTTTTTTGTTAAAGAAAATAACCCCGAGATTCCTGTAACTAAGGGCCAGGTTGACAGTATCCTGTAACCTGACAAAAAGCGGGATGAGTTCCAGGTACTGTTCCTGCTGCTTCCGGATATCCCCGTTAACGCCATATAATGCGGCGGCATTAAGACGGATAAGCCCATTGAGTTTTTTACCGGCAAGAGAAGTATCGGCTTTTATGATGTTGCGGGCGGTATCCAGGTATTTTTGTGCATCTTCAAAGTGATACAGGTTGTAATAAAACCTTCCCAGGTTCCCGTAAATTTTGGTGGTGAGTATAATTTGTTTCTGCCGGTCGGTCAGGGATAGCGCTTCCTTGTAATAGTTCCTTATTTCCGTACTGTCGCTCATGGGTAGTCTGTTGGCTATGAGCATCATCAACGAGGCCCTCACGCTATCGGAGGTAGCTTGCTGTAATTCTTGCCGAAGACTGTCGGTGACTGAAAGTTCCTGTGACCTTCCGCAAACGGAAGAAAAAAGGCAGTATAATAGTAAAAACAGGGTAGAGGTGTGACGCATAGTATAGTTTTGGTTAAACAGCAATATTAAAACAGCTAATTAATAAAACGGAATTTCCTTTCGAATGGTATGGGGACTATAGTCCTTTACGGAGCGACAGGTGTAACCGTTTGTGATATGTATTTGTCATTTGCCGGCATCGGGAAACCCGTGACATTACGGAAACCGTATGCACTGGTATGAATGGGGGGAATACAAAAATAGATTACTTTTTCCGGAGGAACAACGTCCGGGCCCTTCTATTTTCGATAAATTGTCGTTTTTATATATGATTTATTGCAATAATTTACCAGCGTAACAGGGCTTCCAGCAATTCCGAATCCCTTCCGGTGTCATTATCGGTTACGAAGAGGACCTTTATATTCCGGGGAGAGGTGCTGTCCAGGACGGATACCGATTCTACTTTTATTTTTAACGGTGTATTGGCTTTATCTCCTTCGGAGAGCAGGACACAGGCGGGCTGATAGCTGTCTTTCAGCTTTGTGCAATCTATGATACCGGTAAAGCTGCCGAGTATTTCCCCGTCGTCGATGGCATTGGGAGTGTTTTCCACAGATGCGGTAAATATTATTTTATCTTGCCCGGGAATGGCAGTAGCCCCGGAAAAGCCGGATTTAATACCGTCTATAGAAGGAAGTTCCAATACGTACACGTTAGGTTCGGGATATGCTCCTTTATTTTCCAGGAATCCGAAAAAACCGGAAACAGGATATTCCAGTACTTTATTTTCTCCCCGCAGGAAAAAACAGATCCGGTTTTCCGGGGCTGCAACAGCTTCTATATTAAGTTCTCCGCCTTCGGGTATATGGCGGTCTCTGATCATGTCGTAAAACGGTTTCAGGGAGAAGGTACTCACTTTATTCCTGTTTTCCGTATCTACCTGTACCATGATATCCCGCTGGGGAGATAAGGCTCCGGAACCGAACAGGAATATTTTGTTGTTGATGATTTCCATGGCTTCAAAATCCGGTTTGTCCCGCTTGGGTATAATCTCGCCTTTGGACAAACGGATGTAACGGAAAACGGAAATCCTGGAAATAGGTTCGTACTTGCGGCTGAACCGGAACAGCCAGGGAGAATTATCGCCCGCAATATAAACCTGGTCTTCGGTTACCGCTGTTCCCGACGCCGATGGTACCCCGGGAAGTGACTGACGATGAACAATTTCACATTCGACAGAGGGGCCGGAACATGCGGAAGATACAATGGTGATAAGAAAGAAGTACAGGTTTCTCTTACAGATCATCGTATTCATATTGGATATAGGTTTCTGTTAATATTTATTGTTTTTTATCGGTCAGATGGAAATCGAAGATTGGCTTCGCCGCGTTTTAATTTGGCAAGCAAATTTTCAATTTTATGAACTCCATCGGTTAAAATATTAAAACCGTGGGTAATGCCCCGGTTGTTATGTCAAATTTGTTAATGACATTTCATATATTCTTGCTGTTTTTGTTTCCGGAGGAACCGGGTTACCTGCTTTTGCCGATATCCCGCACCGCCTTCACAATATTTTCGGAGAGATTGGTCAGCCCTATCAGGTGTTCAATGATCAGTTGTCCTTCTTCCATTTTCAATTTGAAATTATCATCATAAATCCCGTTGGATGCCATAATTTCCTTCTCCCGTATTTCTTTCAGTTCGGTAAAGCGCAGTTTCAGCATTTCTTTTACTTCAACAGTATCTACGGAAATATTATTCTGTTGCTCTTCATTGAGAAGCCGCATGGCGTTGTCCAGGTTGTTTATAATAGCCCCGGTAATTACGTTGAAAGCTTCCGAAGCTTTTGTTGTTTTCCGTGACTGGATAAAGGCCCCCATGGAAGCGGCAGAAGATAACAGGGTATGGTTAAGCACTACAAGGGCGTAGTATTGCCCGAGTTGTTTTTGTCTGGACCGGGGTTCCTGTGTCATTCGCTGGAAAGAGGCCATGAGGTTGCCGATTTCTATAAAAGCGTGTTTACGGGCAAGGCGGTAAGGGAGGGGGACTTCCCCCTTCCGGTTATAAAAAACAGATATCTCTTTGATATAATCCCTGGTGGCTTTGATGGAATTCTCCAGGAATGTCGGCAGGCTCAGGAACTCCCAGGAAGGCCACAGGAAATGATTGGCCGTGAAAGCCAGGATAGTACCTATAAGGGTATCTGCGATCCGGAACAGGATAACATCCCGGATATCGGGGGTAAGCATACCGTAAACAAAGATCACATAGAGGGTAATAAATGTGGCCCCGATCGGGTAATTGCGCTGGGAAAAGGAAAACCCGAGGACCATACAGGTCATGGCCAGTATGCCGAGAACAGTACTGTTATGTACGACGGAAATGATTCCGAAGGCAATAATTCCCCCGGCAAGGGTACCGATCGTCCGGTGAAAGGACCGCTGCTTGGTAAGCCCGTAACCGGGGCGCATGATCACTACGATGGTGAGGAGTATCCAGTAGGTATTTTGTATGGGCAGGACATTGCCTACCAGAAAACCGACAAGGATCGTCAGGGTAAGCCGCAGGGAATGCCGGAATATGGTAGAGGAGAAACTGAAGTTTTGTGTCAGGGTGATGGGAGCGTAGTGGATGGGGGTCAGTAACTTTTCCAGTTCCCTGTCCTTTCGTTTCAGATCATGCGGATTTATGGCATGGGTAAAAGTATATTCCACAACTTTTATTTTTTCCACCTGTTTTTCCACATAGTTGAACATGTTTGTCAATACCAGCACCTCGTCGGTGGTACGGATATCGGTATTTGTCTCGGCTTCGTAACGATCAATGGCTTTTTTAAAGGATTCCAGGTCTTTGAACGGATGGTGTACGGAAGTATATTTTTTCCTCTTTTCCACACTCTGTCCCAACTGGTTCAGCAAGGCTGCCAGGTTATATGCCAGGTGCCTGTATGCATTTAATACATAAGGGTGTCTGCTGAAGGTCTGGTGCAGTTTTTCGTGATCGAAAGAAGTGGCCATAGCCAGCTCCAGTATTTCCACCAGTTCTATATGTGCAATAAGCAATCTCCTGTTCTGGTTGGAGGAGCCACCTTTGGTACGGTTGCGTATCAGCGTTTCCCGGAGATTTTCGTGGATGTCGTTAAGTTCTATCTGCAGGGTGAGCAGTTTTTCCGTGATCTTGTCCCTGTTGGCATGAGTATCCCATAACCTTCCCCGTAATTTCAGGTATTTGGAAGTCAGTAAAATACATTCTGCCATTTGAAGTTCTGCATACCTGTATGGCCTTATGAAATAAAATATCATGGAAATACACAGGTAAAAGAGCCCTCCCCCGATCATAAACCCGGCGTGTTCCAGCAATGCCCAGCCGGTATAGCTGTGGCTGAAGGAAAGGGACATGGCCAGTAGTCCGGAAAAGGAGACGAGGGTGGCCCGGTGCCCGTAAACCGCTATCATGGATAGAAAGAATACCAGTAGAATAAGCACGGGATAAAATATCCAATGGCTTATCGCAGCAAGGCTGATGATCACGGTACTTCCCGTAGCGATCAGGTTGGAAGCCAGCATACCGTTTACCCGGTGGCGCAGGTTGCCGGGGATGTCACTGATAAAGGTGAATAGCGCCCCCAGGGCTACTGTAAAACCAATGCTGAAAAGGTCCAGATAGGAGAATAATATAACGGGGGTGGCCGCGGCTACGGTTACTTTTACTGCCCTGATAAAATCGGTACTTTCTAAAAATTTCTGGAGCTGGCGATTCATATTCCGGATTACTAATGACAAAAGTAAGGATAACGAGGATATTTATTAAGAAAATACGTCGATTTAAAGTTGTATTGATGAATGCATATTTTTTGAACGGAGTGATTTTTTCGCCACGGATATACGGATATGGAACTTCTTAGCTGTTTATTGGGTAATTAGGAGTTGTTTCAATGCAATAATCCGGTTTTGTACCTGAAAAAATACAGCTCCCCCCGAATTTACAGGAGTGTTACCTCCTCTTGAAAAGATATTGAAAGAAAACATAAAATCCCCGACTACCCTCATCAACTCCAAAACTACCAACTCCCAAACTAAAAGACTCCCCGCCTACAATAACCGCTCGCGTATTTCCTTTAGTTCGGACCGGATCTCTTCGGCCCAGGTACCGAAGTTGTTTTGTGGGATGTCGAACTGTCCGGATATTTTACTGACTACCTTCCATATTTCCTTTACTTCCCCGATGCCGGTCTCAATTACAGGATATTCCGGATTTACGGATATGAGCCGTATTTTTTCTCCGGAGATTATTATCTTTTTTACGACTACGGTATCCGGAAGGACTACTACATATATCTGGTTCTCCTTAACGTCCGTTATTTTTTCCTCCGCACGGGCAATGACCCATTCGCCGGAGTGCAGGACGGGATACATACTGTTACCTTCTACCTGGAATCCCCGGTAAGAGGCATTGCGGTATTCGGGCAGGGGCAGATCGAAAGCGGGGAGGGATTCGTACCATTCGGGGTCCTGCAAATTGTGTGCGTATCCGGCGGAAGCCTTGATATTTACCAGTACGATATTTTCATTTTCGGAAGAATTCAGCGTTACCACTTTTGGTAATACGCTGTGTTCCGCAGGACGCAGGTATTTCTGTTCGCTTTTACCGAACAGCCACAGGGGGTTGATCCCGAATTGTTCGAGCAGGGCGGCGACCACTTCCCCGGAGATCCTGGTCTTTCCTCTTTCGATATCTGCAGTGGAATTCCTGATCCCCAGGCGTTCCGCAAAAGCCTGCTGCGTCAGGTTCAGTTCCCGGCGAAGCATTTTAAAACGCTGCATTTCGGTATTTAAACTTTTGGACATAAGACAAATATAGGTCTTAATTTGGAAAATATCCATAAATTTTTCGGATTATTTCCTTTTGTTTGGAAAAATTCCATATTTTTGGAAAAATTCCTGGAAATATGAACCGGACAATCCTGCACCTGGACCTGGACACATTTTTTGTCTCCGTAGAGCGATTGCTAGACAGTCGTCTCAGGGATCGTCCTTTGCTGGTAGGAGGGCTCAGTGATCGTGGCGTCGTGGCCGCGTGCAGTTATGAGACCCGTCCTTTCGGTATACACAGCGGTATGCCGATGAAACTGGCCAGGGAGTTGTGTAAAGATGCCACGGTGATCCGGGGAGATGCCGCTACATATACCAGGTATTCCGGGGTAGTCACCGAAATAATCCGGGAAAATGTGCCCTTGTTCGAGAAGTCCAGTATAGATGAATTCTATGCCGACCTGTCGGGGATGGACCGTTTTTTCGGTACTTATTGCTATGCTTCCGAGCTACGGCAGAAAATTATCCGGGAAACCGGGCTGCCGATATCTTTCGGGCTTTCCATCAACAAGGTGGTATCCAAGGTCGCCACCAATGAGGCCAAGCCCAATAACCAGATGCAGATAGAGCTCGGACGGGAGAAGCCTTTTTTAGCCCCATTGTCCATAAGGAAACTTCCCATGATAGGTGACAAGACCTACCTGACCCTGCGTAACCTCGGGATAAAGCAGGTGAAGACCTTGCAGGAAATGCCGGGGGAAATGTTGTACCGTGTGCTGGGCCGTAACGGGCTGACCATCTGGGAACGCGCAAACGGTATAGACACTGCCCCGGTAATTCCTTTTTCCGAACGAAAATCAATTTCAACCGAACGTACTTTTGACCGGGATACCATAGACGTACACCTGTTGCGTACGCTATTGGCCGCTATGACGGAAAACCTGGCCTTTCAGCTACGTCGCGGAGAAAAACTTACAGCTTGTATAAGTGTAAAGATCCGGTATTCCGATTTTCAGACCTACTCCAAACAATTGAAAATTCCGTACACCAGTGCCGATCATATACTCATCCCCAGAGTATTGGAACTGTTTCACCAGTTGTATAACCGCAGGCTGCTCGTACGCCTTATCGGGGTGAAATTCAGCCACCTGGTACACGGTAACTACCAGATCAACCTTTTTGAAGATACCGAAGAAACCATACGCCTCTACCAGGCTATGGACAAGATCCGCCTGCGGTACGGGGACCGCAGCATTACCCGGGCCTCGGCCCTGGGCGTGAAGACCTTAGGAAGAATGACCAATCCTTTTAACGGACAACCTCCAACCATTTTAGCACATAGAAAACTGTAATGTATTTAAACTGTCACACCTATTACAGCCTGCGCTTCGGTACGTTTTCCGAAGTAGAGCTCCTGCAACTGGCACGGGAAAATCACGTAACGCAACTGGCCCTGACCGATATTAACAACACTTCTGCCTGTCTTAATTTTATCCGTAAAGCGGAAGAAGCGGGCATAAAACCTATCGTAGGGGTGGATTTCAGGAACGGAACAGACCAGCAATTCGTCGGAATAGCCCGAAATAATGAAGGCTATACCGCACTTAACGGTTTTTTATCCGGATATCTTCATGAGCACAAAGATCTTCCCGTGCGGGCTCCTGTTATTCCGGAAGTGATCATTGTATATCCGTTGAAAAAGATAGAACAATACCGGTTCGGGGATTTACGCGATGACGAGTATATAGGTGTTTCCGTTCGGGACCTGCCGAGGCTGACATTGTCCGCATACCGGCATTTAAAAGATAAACTGGTGGTCCTGCAACCCGTGACTTTCCGGAACAAAAAAGATTTCAATGCCCACAAGTTATTGCGGGCCATAGATAACAATACCCTGCTCAGCAAGCTGTCCCCCGAAGAAGTGGCTTCGGAAGAAGAAAGAATGTATCCCCCGGAAAACCTGTACAAAGCTTTCGGAGAATATCATTTCATCCTGGAGAATACCGCCCGCCTGATGAAAGAATGCCGGATAAATTTTGATTTTTCCGCTGCGAAACAGAGCAGTAATCAACAAACCTATACCGGGGACAAGACCAGGGATGAAGAATACCTTCTGGAACTTTGTATGCAAAATATCCGTTATCGTTATCCCGACGATCAGCAAATGGCCCTGGAACGCCTGCACCGGGAACTGGAACTTATCAGGCAAAAGGATTTTGTGTCTTATTTCCTCATCAATTACGATATTGTGGATTATGCCAGGGGAAAAGGATACTTTCATGTAGGAAGGGGAAGCGGGGCTAACAGTATCATAGCATATCTGCTGGGGATCACGGATGTAGACCCGCTGGAACTGGATCTGTATTTCGAACGCTTCATTAACCTTTTCCGCAGCACGCCCCCCGATTTTGATATTGACTTCTCCTGGAGGGACCGGGACGATGTTACGAGGTATATCTTCGATCATTTCCCCAATGTGGCTTTATTGGGAACATATGTTACCTTTAATTACAAAGGAGTGGTGAGGGAACTGGGCAAAGTATTCGGTTTGCCCAAAAAAGATATCGACCGCCTGAGCGAAGGCAATTATAATTCTGATGAACTGGATCAGCCCTCTCAGCTTGTCCTGAAGTACGGGAAACTCATACAGGGAATGCCAAGTCATATCAGTGTTCATTCCAGTGGTGTTCTCATAAGTGAAGTTCCCCTAAACACGTTTTCGGCTACCTTTTTGCCCCCCAAAGGATATGCAACGGTACAGTTCGATATGCATATCGCCGAAGATGTAGGACTGTATAAATTTGATATTCTTGGCCAGCGCGGACTGGCCAAGATCAAGGAGACCCTGGAGATCATCAGGTATAACCGTCCGGATGAACCTCGCTTGGATATCCACGATGTCAACCGGTTTAAAAAAGATAATAAGATCCATAATATGCTGGAAAGTGCGCAGTGTATGGGGTGTTTTTATGTGGAGTCACCGGCGATGCGGATGTTACTCAAAAAACTGCAGGTAGATAATTACCTGGGGCTGGTAGCTGCCAGTTCGATTATCCGGCCTGGAGTGGCCAAAAGCGGGATGATGCGGGAATATATTCTGAGACATCAGGACCGCAAACGTGTGGAACAGGCACATCCCGTTCTGCTCAAGATCATGCCGGAAACCTATGGTGTAATGGTATACCAGGAAGACGTGATAAAAGTTGCCCACCATTTTGCTGGACTTACCCTGGCCGAGGCGGATGTACTGCGGAGGGGAATGAGCGGGAAATTCCGCTCGAGAGCAGAGTTCGGGGAAGTAGAAGATAAGTTTATAGCCAATTGCAGGCAGAAAGGGTATGAAGACGAAGTGATCTCTGAAGTCTGGAAGCAGATAGAAAGTTTTGCCGGATATGCTTTTGCCAAAGGGCATTCTGCTTCCTATGCCATAGAAAGTTATCAGAGTCTGTTCCTGAGAGCATATTATCCGCTGGAATTTATGGTGGCTGTGTTGAATAACGGGGGAGGATTTTATCGGCCGGAGATCTATATACACGAAGCCCGGATGCTGGGAGCTACGGTTCATGTTCCCTGTATTAACTACAGCCGTATGGAAACGAGGATATCCGGAAAGGATATTTATCTAGGTTTCGGGTACCTGAAAGACCTTGAAGACCGGGTGTGCCATCGTATACTGAAAGAGCGAGATAAAAACGGCATTTTTACATCCCTGGAAAACTTTATGGACAGGGTTTCGATAAGTGTCGAACAACTGGCCATATTAATACGCATCGGGGCGTTCCGCTTTACGGGGACAGATAAATACGAGCTGTTATGGCAGGCCCACTTGCGGCAGGGGGTAGTGCCGGGAGAAGAAGAACAGTACAGGTTGTTCAAGGCAAACCAAAAAGAATTTGCCGTACCTGCACTGCAAACCACCAGGCTCGAAGCTGCATTTGACCAGCTGGAACTCCTCGGGTTTTGCCTGAGCAGTCCTTTTGAATTATTACAGGAAAAACCGAAGAGCAATAAAGGAGCACAGGATCTTAAATACACTCAAGGCAGGTACATTGATATTTACGGTTATCTCGTGGCAGTAAAAAAGACGCAGACCCATAAAGGAGAAGAAATGTTCTTCGGCACTCTTATCGATCATTACGGGGAAGTGTTCGACGTGGTTATCTTTCCCCCGGTTGCCAGGAATAACAGGTTCAGGGGGAAAGGAGTATACAGGTTGTACGGAAAGGTTGTCGATGAGTTTGGTTTTTTAAGCATAGAAGTAGTTAAGATGCGGAAGGAAGATTATATCCGTGACCCGCGGTTTGAGAGCTGAGAGTACCAGGCAATTTTTGCGTGTTGCGAACCTTCGCCCGGACGTGGAGACGAAAAAATGAAAATAAAGTTAATATTCTGTAAATTTTAGAAGATAATGAAGCGGGACGAAAGTGGTCCTTTGTCTGTAACCTAAGAAGAAAAGGTGTCTTTTTATTCGGATTGTTTTTGGTTTCGTAAGAAGTCTTTTACACTATATTTAAATTCAAAAGGTAACATTCCGTTAACAGTAACAGAACGGGGAGCCTTTCTTATATTTCTAAATTAGAGCTGCAATTTTTTTTCAGGGAATGACAGCTAAAAACGAAATATTTTTCAAAAAGTTGTTTGAAGAAACACACGGCAAGGCTTTTAATTTTTTAAAAGCATTGAGCAAAGACGAAAATGTTGCCCGTGAAGTTGTGCAGACATCCTTTATAAAAATATGGAAAAATATAGAGAAATTTAAAAATCATCCCAATCCGCAAGCCCTGGTCTATACCACCGTGAAAAATGTTTTCCTGGACGAAATGCGTAAGCAAAACAGGCTGAACGCGGTGTTAACTTCCATTGAAGAGAACGAACACCTTAACCATACCATTGCCGATACCGGCGAAGACAGCAGCATTGCGGGAGAAACTTTCACCGAGGTACATCGTGCCATAAGAAAATTACCGGAGCGCCTGCAACGGATTTATACCTTATATCAGTTCGAAGAGTTGACCCCGCTGGAAATTGCCGATACTTTACAACTATCCATTACTACAATAAGGACCAATATAGAAACAGCCAAACTCTTTCTCAGAAAAGAACTGAGAAAGTATAGGAATTAACGGGAACAGGTGTAGTTGAGGATGAGAGACGGATAATTCTTCTTTCTTTTACCTTTCTTAATCTATGCATCGAAGAGCAGCAGCAATGGAAAGTATCCCGGTGCCGGAAAACATTGAGAACAGAGAGGCTCATGACTGCAAAATGTATTTTCCGAACAGGATTTTTCCAGTTTTTTAAATTAAACAGGTTCGGCAACAATCTCCAATTCCCGGGTTGACCCGCGGCTTGTTTCCCTTCTCCTTAACTTTAATTTTATTCCTCCGTAACATTAACTTCATTTTTTTAATGGCCATCCGTCGTTCTACAAATGAATCAAGAGAACAATGGACTGTAAATTGTTAGAAAAATATTGGGAAGGAAAATGTTCTGCCCGGGAAGCGAAACAGGTGGAAGAATTTCTTAGGGAAAATCGATCGGAGGCAGATGTCTCATTGCAGAAGGCCTGGGAACATGCCCCTACATCTATTTCAGACAAAGATTCTCAACGTATTCGCGAGGGAGTTTTTGCCATTGTAAAAGCAGATATGGGTAAAATAAGGCACCTTTCCGTATCTGCATTTAGAAAATCCCTGGTAATAGCTGCTTCTTTTTTACTGTTTTTGGCCGCAGGGAGTACAGCCTATTTTATGTATCAACCCCGGACCGCGCATTGGATTGTGGTTAATAACATAAGAGATACGGCGAAAGAAATAGAACTGACGGACGGAACAAAAATATGGTTGAAACCCGGTTCTTCCATATCCTACACAGATGAGTTCGGAGAACAGGAAAGAAATATAAAGCTGAGGGGGGAGGCTTATTTCGATGTCGCGAAGGATTCTTCAAGACCTTTTCAGGTACGGACTGAAAATATTACGACCAGGGTACTTGGTACCATGTTCAATATCAAGGCATATGAATTCGAAGAAAATATTCAGATCGTCCTTTCCGAAGGTTCGGTCAGCGTAACGCTTAAGGAAGAAGAAACCGAAAGGGAAATCGCAAAAATGCACCCGGGAGAACTATTGAACTTCGATAAAATAAACAACAATACCAGCGTAGATGCCATAAGGAACAGCGGAGAGGAATTGTATAAAGGAAATAAACTGGTATTTCACAATACTACAATACAGGAGGCCCTTACCAGAATATCCCGCATATACCGGATGGAGATAGATATGAGTACCTTATCTGCAACGGACAAGGGGAAACATGTTTCCGGAGTATTTCACAATACAACACCTGTGGATGCCATGCAAAGAATATTATTTATCCACCATATGGTGCTGGAGCAAAAGGATGGGAAACTACTGGTTAAGAGAGAGAAGCAACTAATAGATAGCCAATAAAAAAGCGTTGCTACCAACAACGCTTTTTTCAAGGTATGCAAAGACATTAATAATAAAGACCGATCGGAAAATCAAAAACCAATAATTATTAATTAATCTATACATACGTATAATACATGAAAACCAAAATTAAGGAATACTGCTTAATTATAAGCAGGGATTCAGGAAAAGTATGTCTTTTATTTTTCTTCTTTGTAAGTCTGTTAAACGCCCGGGGTATTACCGCCGCAGGCCAGGAATCCGGAGACAGCCTGCGGGAATTTATGGAGAGACTGATAGCGGAAACGGAATACAGTTTTTTATTTGATGAGTCCCAGTTAGAGAAAGTTGCTTTAACAGAAGATATAGCTATAGCCAACAGAACAATAAGAGATATACTAAGGGATGTGAACAAGCAGGTCCCCATAGAATACAATATTGAAGGCCGGAATATTTCAATACGGCTGAAAACCAGGTTGCAACAAAAGACCGGGAGATTGAACGGCCACATTTATGACGATCAGAACGTTCCCCTTCCCGGAGCTAATATTATTATAGAAGGCAGTAGCGGGGCTTTGGGAACATCTACCGGATTTGACGGGGATTATGATATGCAATTGATTCCCGGAATCTATACGGTAAGGATAAGTTATATATCCTTTGCTACCCAGCGTATTACCGAGGTGGTAATCGAAGCCGGAAAGACAACTACCCTGGACGTCGTGTTACAACCTTCCAGCGAAACACTTGAAGAAGTAGTAGTTACAGCCGAGTACGATCGCAGGGCTAATAACGTGGCCGCCCTGAATGCCATCCGGAAAAATGAGGTCACCGCGATAGACGGGATTACGGCAGAACAGATAGCCCGTACCCCCGATAATAATGTAGCCCAGGTCCTTACCCGTGTTACCGGACTGCATGTACAGGATAACAAATACGTAGTAGTACGCGGGGTTTCGGAGCGGTATAACAATGTGGCCATGAACAATGCCCTGATGCCGAGTACGGAGGCCAATCGGCGGAACTATGCATTTGATATTATTCCCAGTAATCTCATAGAAAGTGTTATAGTACATAAAACAGCCAGCCCCAGTCTGCCCGGGGAATTCACCGGCGGGTATGTGAATGTAAATACCGTTGAGATCCCTGGAGAAAACTTTCTTACGATACAGATAGGAACAGGCGGTAATAAAAATACCTTTGGCGATTTTTATTCCTTGCCGCGCTATAAGAATGATTACCTGGGGTTGTCAAGTTCTGACAGTAAGTTGCCTGTGTTGGCTGATGATTTGAGAAAATCCGCTTCGATTGGGATAAATGAGGACGAATTACTGCCGCTTTCTAAACAAATGCCGGGAAATGATCGTTTCCGGATCACCCGTTATACCCAGCAGCCTACCCAGGATTATGCCATTAGCCTGGGAAAGATCATCGATCTCGCTGGCGATGACCGCGTGGGGATGACTGCAGCTCTGACCTACAGAAATGAACAGACCGAGCAGGGTTATTTTGAAGAAGAACCGGGCAACAGGCTGATTTCCGGGGGAAACCGCTATAATTTCCTGACCCGTCTCGGTGGGGTGCTCAATGCTACTTATGCTTTCGGTACTCATAAAATCAGTCTTAAAAATACCTTTTACCAAAAACTGGAAACGGAAAGCACCATCTATAATGGTATAGATTCGGAAGGACCGGCAATTACAGGGGTAACCGAAGAACGGATCATCAATAGTTTCGGGCAGAGCACATTAAAAGGGGAACACCGTTTGGGCCAGCGAAATAGCAAATTGGATTGGAATCTGGGTATTGCCAGTTATACCAGGGACCAACCAAACAATATCCAATATGAAGGACGAAGCGTGTCTGCCCGTTTTAGTAATGATGACAGAGCACTTATTTTACAGGAATACCGTAATCCCCATTTTCCTTATGATTCATATGTTACTAACAGGCAGATCGAAAGCCCGAAGGATTATTACAGCAAATATAAGGAGAAGCGGTATACCCTTGGAATGAACCTGGAAATACCGTTTTCCACGACCAATAATAAGAACAAATTATCGGCTGGTTATGCCGGAAGTATACGGAAAACGGATTTTGATCAGTCCAGGTATGTGATTACTCCTCACGGCGATACAGGTGCCAATCTTTCGGACTTTGCAGGACTTCCTGTGTATAAGATACTTAATCAGGACGCTTTTAACAAAGAACTGTTCCATTATTATCCGCAATCTGTCGGAGTGGGCGGAGTAACCGGTCTGGGCAATGGCTATCAGGGCTCACAGAATCTGCATGCCGGATACCTGTCTTTAGATGCCTACCTGTTTGATAACCTGCATTTTTCGGGAGGACTTCGGATGGAATATAATGATATGAGGACCGATACCGGGATCAGGGAGACGGACCGAAATGAAGATACCGGCGTAGTTACCATAAGTGAAGAACCGGAATCTTATACCATATATGAAACAGATCTTTTACCCTCAGCCAATCTTATTTATGAGGTGACTCCGCAAATGAATGTCCGGGCTTCCTATTTCCGTTCTCTGGCCAGGCCCGAATTTACGGAGTTGGGTAAATATACCTATTATGATTATAATTTGCGAACTGTGATAGTATCAGGTTATAACGATACCGATGACGAAGGAAATCCGATACTTTTAGAGCAGACAACGGTGGATAACCTGGAATTACGATGGGAATTTTATCCCACTCCCGAAGAATCTTTTTCGATTTCGGGCTTTTACAAAGATTTTGATAAACCCATTGAACTTCAGTTAGATGCAAATCAAGGGAGTGCTACGCCTTTAAGGGCTAGTTTCTATAACCTGAAGAGGGCCACTAATTATGGTGTGGAGATCGATTTCCGCAAATCGTTCGCTTTCCTGAATTCTACATTTGGCGAAAATCTTTACCTGTTTGGCAATGCTTCTTTGATATGGTCGGAAATTTACTATGATCGGGAACAAGTCCCTGTAGATACAGGCGAAACAGATGAGGAAGGCAATCCTATATATAAGCTGGCCGTAGTCGAAGAAAACAGGCCGTTATACGGCCAGGCTCCCTATATTGTAAACGGGGGATTACAATACACGGGCACGCACTTTGGTTTCACGGCCAGTTATAACCGGGTGGGCCCCCGTATCGTATTGCCCAGTGAAGAGTCTTTTTATCACGAATATGAAAAACCACGGGATGTGCTGGACCTCCAGTTCCGCTATGCCTTTTTACAGGACAATCGCGCGGAAATCAAACTGAACCTTGCCGATATTTTTAACGATCCCGTTATCCGCTATTATAACAACATAGATCCGGAAACCAAGCAGGTCCGGGCCGACATTGTCCCGCATGAGAGCGGAAGCCTGCGGGTGCCGCTCTCCGATCCCAGCAGAGAGGACTACAGTCCAGAATACGACCTGGTACGCCGCAGGTATGACCGTCAGCGGAGTTTTACCGTCAGTTTTAAATATACCTTTTAAAAAAGAGCCTATTATTTTAAGTGATTTATAAATAACAACCTTAAAAACAAATCCTATGAAAACCAAATTTAGCTTACTTGCTATGTCTGTAGCCGTTTTACTGACAAGCTGTTCTAAAGAAGACCTGGTCGAAGAAAGCGACCCGAACCTTAACGCGGAATTTGCACTACTTTCCGTAGGTGTGGACAACAGAAGCTGGCCTTCTGCCAACGGAACCATTTCCGGTTTGATAAATACCAATACTACCCTGACCAATGACAAGGTATGGTTCATAGATGGCCCTACCTTTGTGGCTGACGGGGTTACGCTTACTGTAGAAAAAAATACGCTGGTAAAATGGGTAACCCAGCCTACCAGCGGAAGTGCTTCTTACCTTTTGGTAGAAAAAGGAGGCCGGCTGGTAGCCGATGGGGAAACTCCTGCGGAATCTATAGTATTTACTTCCGATCAGCCCCAGGGTAACAGGGCTGCCGGAGACTGGGGAGGTATTATCCTGCTGGGAGATGCTCCTACCAATCAGTCCAATACAGAGAAGATAGAAGGAATTCTGGATAGTGATATTCCTACCGGTATCAGCGTAGAGTTCGGAGGTTCCAATCCTGGTCATAATGGAGGAACCCTGCGGTATGTACGTATCGAATATGCAGGGCGTGACCTCGGCGGAGGTAATGAGATCAACGGCCTTACCCTGGGAGGTGTAGGTAACGGAACTACCCTCGAAAACATCCAGATATCTTTCGGTAAAGATGATGGCTTTGAATTTTTCGGAGGTACTGTGAATGCGAAAAACCTTATTGCCTTCGGAAATGCCGACGATGACTTTGATTTTGATTTCGGATATTCCGGACAAATACAGTTTGCCGTTGCCCAGAAAGTTCCCGGAGTTGATTTTTCCGGCGATCCCAATGGTATAGAATGTGACAATGATGGTAATGGCAGTAGTCAAACACCGATCACCCGTCCCGTATTATCCAATTTTACCATTCTGGGAATGGGTTCTCAATCTGCCGCTGCACCTACCCTGAACGGTAACCGTTGGAGAAGAAATACCTCTTTGGTATTCCGTAACTCCATAATTGCCGGCTATGATGACAGGGGAGTGCTGTTTGATGGAACGGCTGTTGTAAATAAACTGGATAACGTGTCTGAGTTTATGCATAACATGGTACATTCTTATGCTACTGCAGGGGGGGTAGTAATGCCTTCATCGGCCACAAGCAAAGCCAATTACAATAATAACATTACCAATTCAACCAATCCTGATTTTATGGATTTGGTAAACCCCTACAGTACCTCTAATCCTGATTACCGTATTAGTGCATCACCTAATCCAACACTTCCGATATATCAAACGAATTTTACAGGCTCACTTTCTACGGGGTTCTTTAGCAGTGTACCCTACAGAGGGGCTTTCGGACCAAGTGGAGGAACAAGATGGGATGATAACTGGGCGTCTTATCAACCTAACAGCAACCCATATTAATTTATCTTAAAAAGCTTAAAAATAATAGGAAAGAAGTACGGTGGTAACAGCCGTACTTCTTTAAATAAATTAAGGTTGGAAAGAAAATAAAGAACAGCTTTAACCAGGACAATATTAAAATAATACATATGAAAATTTGCTACATAAAATCAATGGAAAAAAACAATTTATGCTTGCTGGGACTCTTCTTTGTCAGTATTCTGTGGAGTTGCGATACCGAAGGCGATCAGGTAGAAGAAGAAACCTATGTACAAGTCCGTTCTTACGGATTCACTAAAATAGGAGATACCGAAAATGAACTTGGGTTTTATATTAACGGAGATTCTTTAGGGCCATCCGATAATTATTACACCAAGGGGGCAGAATTACATATAGAGTTAAAGAAAAAAGAAAGCGGAGAAGTATTGCTGGACAGTACACGGATCGCTGTTTTTGGAGAAGATATAGCCATTACTGCTTTTTATACGGGAGAGATTGTCATTCCCATGAAACCATTAACAGGTGAAGATAAGGAACCTGCATCGGAGGGCTATAAAAAAGTCCGATATATCAACTTTATAAAAGATGGCGGGCTTTTGGAAGGAAGAAATTTAACTTTAGAAGTTTACGGTGTGTACTATACGGGAACGAATGCTGCGGGCTTCCAGAATGAAGCCATGACAGATGGTCCAATATATGTTATTGAAAATATTGGTACGGATGAATTTACGCCGTTTATAGAGCTTCCCGAACTGGAAACAGTAAATGCCAATACCGGCCTGGAATTAGAAAAAATAGTAGCTAAAATATATGATGCAAATACCGGAGACCTCCTTATGGATGCCTATGAAGAGGAGAAAGAGGTTTTTCCCGGTTTTCCCGATTGGGGAACGAATGTAAGTGTTCAAGGGATACAATTGGGAGGTTTGAGAAATGCTACCTGGAACATTACAACCATACAGCTTAACGGGTACTGGTATGAATATAATGGCGAAATGCTTTATTATTATAATGAAACCGGCATAGATGCTTTAAGTGAATAAATGCTTTAACTATGGATATGCGTAGTGCTTTTAACCCAATCTGGATATCAGTTTAATGTTGGTTATACCATATAAATAAAAATCAAAATATTATTTGAACTTAACCTTTCTTGTGCCGGGATACTGCCCGTTTCCCAACTTCCTCCATGCCCGGCATATCAGCCCGCCCGGGCCATAGTCCGGAGACCGGAGTTCCGTATTTCGAAACCGCCTTTTCTTCGGTCTTCGGTCTTTTTAGGTTTTTACACATTATTTTGTTCATGTCCTTAAAAGACATCGGATATTCTTTTTCCCCGAAGATGTTAAAAATGCTTAAATTAGCTTAAACCATAAAGCCGGACGGGGAATTACCTTTTGCTATCTTGTCTAAGCGGGAATATCAAACTTGTGAAAAGAGGACTTCAACTTAAGCTGAAACAGTTAATGATCATCATACTAGCCTGGATGGCTATCGGATTTATCATTGCGGTTTACGATCATCTGATATTGCATACCAATACCTCTTTGGGACCTTCGGACGATTATTCCTTTGCCATATCAGCGATGCGGAACGTGGGAGCGGGGCTTATAGGTGCTTTACTTGGAGGGAGTTTACTGGTATTTTATGTCAATGTAAAATACCGCGATAAACCCTACGGATACACCCTACTGTTCGTAAGTGTGACTTTTATCTGTATTATAGCACTTATTACACTAATCATGGCAGCAATAATAGTGCCTATAAAAACCGGCAGGCCATTGTATGACCCGATGTCGGAAGAGGCATTCTATGCTTTTGTAACAGATAGTTATCCGATAAAAAACGGGCTCGTATGGTCTTTTATCGTAGCCGTCACACAATTGCTGTTACAGATGAACAGTAAGTTCGGCCCGGATACCTTCTGGAATATCATTAAGGGCAAGTACAATACGCCTAAAACAGAAAAACGGATATTCATGTTCCTGGACCTCAATTCGTCCACAACCATAGCAGAACGTCTGGGTAACGAAGCTTATCACGCTTTACTCAAGGACTTTTTTGCGGATATTACGGATCCTATCCTGGAAAGCAGGGGAAATATCTATCAGTATGTAGGTGATGAGGTCGTTGTGGTATGGAAGTTTAAAGAAGGTGTGGAAAACCTGCAATGCCTGCGGTGTTTTTCCGAAATGAAAAAACATATCGGGGAAAAGAAGGAAAAATATATCTACAGGTATGGCATAGTACCTTCCTTTAAGGCAGGAATACACTGTGGCAGAGTAGTAGCGGGGGAGATCGGTGTAATTAAACGGGATATTACCTATTCCGGGGATGTATTGAATACCACTGCACGCATCCTGGGTATGTGCAGCAGGTTTCACGAAGAGGTCATAGCCACATCCGATCTGCTTTCCGAACTGGATTTAGCAAGGGGCTTTACCATCCGGAACCTGGGGGCCATCAAGCTTAAAGGGAAGGAGCAAGAGGTCCTGCTTATTGCGGTAAGAGAGACGGAAGCGGATCAGTAGCCTGAAGTTTGAAGCTGATGAACCAGAGGTTAAGGGATAACGGACTTTTGGACAAGGGATATACAAATGTGTGTGTTTCATCCTTTGCGCAATATTAACGGTACGCCTGTCGGAAAACGATATTCCCCGGCAGATACCTCAACGTTTTTATGGAGTTTTTAAACAAGTAATATCCGTGGCCCGATAGATCGACATATACTTCCCTGCTTGCCTCTTCCTGTACTATCGGAACACGGACTGAAATAAGTGCTTTCCGGTAGATTTAACGTATCCGGATATAATTTTCGGAGAATGTCCGGTTTCCATCCTCATTGATACTTATCTGCCGGAACCAGTCTTTCCCTCCCTGCAGTTCAAAAGAAAATATACGGGAGGTATCGATGATCTTCATCATACTGGCCGAACCGTACTCCAGTGTTTCTACCAGGCTGGTATCCGTAGACAAATATTTTCCGTAGCCATACCACTGTGTGGAATCCTGCGGAACTTTCCTGGTCCACATGACCTTTCCGTCCTGGTACATTTTTACCTGTCGGTATCCTTCGGCATTCGGAAAGCTATCCGTTACATTATTATCTTCGTAAGTGTAGTAATTTACCAATTCCCAGACGCCTTCGAGTGAAACGGGAGGATTTTCTTTCGTATCGGGATAAGGGTTCCAGGCAAGCAATATCATACCCAGAAACATAACTGCTAGGATATAAACAATATTTTTCATAATGAAGAACTTTTAGGTTAATTGATTCAGGAGGATACTGTATCTAATTTACGTAAAATTAGAAGATTATCCTATTTTTTTTAAGTATTTGTTGTTTTTCGGTTAAAAAATCCGGATATGATAATCCGGATAAGGAAAAGCGCCGGAAACCGCAATGCTAACGGGTTTAGACGCGTATTACTTGGCATAACTATTGTAATATAGAAATACCCGTATAGGGTGCAATACGTTTATGTATTGATTTTTAGAAAGTTATTAAATAACAACTATTTGTTTTTAAGCTGTTGTAATGACAGAATGACTCACAGATAATATATGGCTAAATCAAAGTTTTTAAATATTGACAGTTTGTCATTTCAAGGGATAGACGAAGAAGCGGAACTTATTCCGCTCATGACCCCGGAAGACGAAGAAGAGATAAACAAAGAGAAACTTCCTAAGGAATTGCCCATATTACCGCTGCGCAACACAGTATTGTTCCCGGGGGTAGTAATACCGATTACCGCAGGAAGGGACAAATCCATCCGTTTGATTAAAGACGCCAATAATGGCGATAAAGTTATCGGGGTGGTATCTCAGAAGGATGAAGAGGTGGAAAACCCCGAAGTGGAAGATATTAATACACTGGGTACGGTAGCCCGTATCCTCCGGGTATTGCAGATGCCCGACGGTAACACTACCGTGATCATCCAGGGGAAAAAGCGCTTCGAAATAGACCAGGTCGTGTCTACGGAGCCTTATATGAGGGCGAGTATAAAAGAAGTGGAAGAAGTAAGGCCGGAGCGGAATAATGCGGAATTTACGGCCATTATCGAATCCATTAAGGAACTCTCCCTGCAGATTATAAAGAACAGTCCGAATATCCCTTCGGAAGCATCTTTTGCTATCAAAAATATAGAAAGCGGTTCTTTCCTGATTAATTTTGTTTCTTCCAATATGAATCTTAGTGTGGAAGAAAAACAGGAGCTTCTGGAGATGAATAACCTCCGGGAGAGAGCGCTGGCTACATTGAAATACCTGAACGTGGAATTCCAGAAACTGGAGTTGAAAATAGACATTCAGTCCAAGGTTCGCCACGATATGGACCAGCAACAACGCGAATATTTCCTGCACCAGCAGATGAAGACCATCCAGGAAGAACTGGGCGGAGTATCTTATGAGGAGGAAATAGAAGAGATGCGCGAAAAAGCCAGCGGTAAGAAATGGGATATGAAGGTGAAGGAGCATTTCGACAGGGAACTGGCCAAGTTGCAGCGGATGAATCCCCAGGTTGCCGAATATTCCATACAACGGAATTACCTGGACCTGCTCCTTGAACTTCCATGGGGCATGTATTCCAAAGATAAGTTTGACCTGAAAAGGGCACAGCGTATCCTGGACAGGGATCAGTACGGACTGGATGAAGTAAAACGAAGGATTATCGAATACCTGGCGGTACTAAAACTCCGTAATGATATGAAATCGCCGATACTGTGCTTGTATGGTCCTCCCGGTGTTGGTAAAACATCATTGGGTAAATCTATTGCCGAAGCACTCGGCAGGGAATACGTACGCATATCCCTCGGAGGCCTTCGGGATGAAGCGGAAATAAGGGGGCACAGGAAAACATACATAGGTGCCATGCCCGGGAGAATCATACAATCCCTGAAAAAAGCCGGGACCTCCAACCCCGTTTTTGTACTGGACGAGATCGATAAGCTTACCACAAGCCATACGGGAGACCCTTCGTCTGCCATGCTGGAGGTACTGGACCCGGAACAAAATACATCTTTTTACGATAATTTCCTTGAACTGGGATATGACCTTTCCAAAGTAATGTTCATCGCTACGGCCAATAACCTGGGAAATATACAGCCCGCATTACGGGACAGGATGGAAGTGATAAACGTTACCGGGTATACTATAGAAGAAAAGGTAGAAATTGCCAAAAGGCACCTGCTTCCCAAACAGTTGAAGGAACACGGACTTACTGCCGAGAATCTCAAGATCGGCAAAAAAGGCCTGGAAAAGATCGTAGAGGGGTATACCAGGGAGTCCGGAGTAAGGGGACTGGAAAAACAAATAGCCAAGATGGTGCGTTTTGCTGCCAAATCTATTGCTATGGAAGAGGAGTACAGTGTAAAGGCCTCTCCCGAAGATATTGAAAAGATACTCGGACCTGCACGTATGGAGCGCGATAAATATGAGAACAATGAAGTGGCCGGAGTCGTTACCGGTCTCGCATGGACAAGCGTGGGAGGAGATATTCTCTTTATAGAATCCATACTTTCTGCGGGTAAAGGGAACCTTACCATTACCGGAAACCTCGGAAAAGTGATGAAGGAATCGGCTACGATTGCCATGGAGTATATTAAAGCCAATGCCGAAGAACTGGGGATAGCCCCGGATATATTCGGGAAGTACAATGTGCATATTCACGTTCCGGAAGGGGCGACACCCAAAGATGGCCCGAGTGCCGGTATAACTATGCTGACCTCACTGGTCTCTCTCTTTACACAGAGAAAAGTGAAGAAGAGCATAGCCATGACAGGGGAAATAACCCTGAGGGGAAAAGTCCTGCCTGTAGGTGGTATAAAAGAGAAGATACTCGCGGCTAAAAGGGCACGTATCAAAGAAATCCTGCTCTGCGAAGAGAACAGGAGGGATATAGAGGAAATTAAACCCGAATACCTGAAAGGGTTGACGTTCCACTATGTCAGTGATATGAGCGAAGTATTGAAGCTGGCACTTACCCATGAAAAAGTAAAAAACGCCAAAACCCTTTGATATTATAAAAATTTAAATGGGTTCTGTATAGAAAACCGCCTTCGGATGCACTCCGAAGGCGGTTTTTTTGTGCTTGCTAAAATAGCTTAGTCATATGCTAAAAAAGCGTAATACGAATGCGGATGAGCTATGTAGTTTTGGGCTTATCATTAATCATTCCCTAAAACCAACAGAAATAATGGCACCGCATAAGTTTTGTTTTTTCTTTTTCTCTTGTCTTTTCCTCATTTTTCCGGTGACGGCCCAAAACACAGATACAGCGAAGGCCTTTCGGCATGCCGAAAAGCAGGCGGAGGTGCTGTTGAAGGAAATCCGTCAGCAGGCAAAGACATCAGGACTGGTGTCTCCCCGGACTCTCGGGCCCGCCGGAGCATTGGAACTTGTAGCACCCGGGGACTGGACCAGCGGATTTTTCCCCGGCCTGTTATGGTACCTGTATGAATACAACGGAGAGGATGTCTGGCGTAAAAAAGCCGAAACCTTTACCGCTAATATCGAACAGGAAAAATGGAATGCCGGTACCCATGATATGGGCTTTAAGATATATTGCAGCTACGGCAACGGGTACAGGCTTACCAAAAACAGGCATTACAAGGATGTTATCATCCAGGCCGCAGGGACATTGATAAAACGTTTTAACCCGAATGTAGGGGCCATACGTTCGTGGGACCATAACAAAGACAAATGGGATTTTCCCGTGATTATTGATAATATGATGAATCTGGAGCTGCTTTTTGCAGCAACGGAAATTACCGGCGATTCCGTTTACTACGATATCGCAGTAAAGCATGCCAATACTACCATGAAAAACCATTTTCGAGAAGATTACAGTTCTTATCACGTTATCGGGTATGATCCCGGAACGGGGACCGTAATGAAAAAGAATACGCACCAGGGATTCAGTGATGCGTCTTCCTGGGCGAGAGGGCAGGCATGGGGGCTTTATGGCTATACCATGTGTTACAGGGCAACGGGGGACGAAACCTATTTACATCATGCCGAAAAGATCACGAACTACATACTGCACCATCCCAATATGCCTGAAGACCTGGTCCCTTACTGGGATTTTAATGCCCCGGAAATCCCTGACGAAGAAAGGGACGTTTCCGCTGCAGTGGTAATCGCGTCCGGCCTGTATGAATTGAGCACATATAGTAAGCAAGGAGAAAAATACCGGAAAGCGGCGGATAAGATAATCTATGCCCTATCCACACAATACACCGCACCCGGAGGGGAAGCAAAGGGATTTATCCTATTGCACAGCGTCGGGTCAAAACCTTTCGGTAGCGAAGTGGATGTACCGCTTATTTATGCCGATTATTATTATCTGGAAGCACTGCTTCGCAAAAAAGATCTGCAGGAAGGTAAGGTAAAAAATTACCCCGGTGGAGTACATCGGGGTAATCAGGGATTATAAAAAATCTTGGTTGGTTTACCTTCGATATTTTATAAATTAAGAGAGTTAAAACCTTTTATCCATGCTTCTGCCATTAGGTAAGCTCCCGGAATAGAGGGGTGCACACCATCAGGACACCAGTAAGATGCCGGGGCCTTTTTCAGGGCCTCGTCAAAAACTTCCTGGTAGGGTATCCACACGGTTTTATAATCTTTGGCGATACGGGCTGCAGCTTCCTGGTAACCTTTGAATTCCGGAAACCACTCATCGGTAATGGCCGATCCGCCTTTTACCGCAAAAGGTTGGCCCAGAATAAGTTTTACTCCGGGAAATATGCGAAAAGTATCATCCAGGAGTTTTCTGAGGTCCCGTTCGTATATTTCCACGGTACCCTTATAACTCCCGTTGAGTTTGTGCCAGAAGTCATTGACACCAATCAGTATGCTCAGTACATCCGGTTGCAGCTGAAGGCAATCGTCTTTCCACCGGTCAGCCAACTGATAAACCTTGTTGCCACTGATTCCCCGGTTATAAAGGGTCCATTCCGTTGTCGGATTCGTGGCCATAATCTGGCTTACGATATTAAAAACATATCCCCGTCCCATACCCCGGGCATCATTCGGATAGTAATGTCCACGGTCCCTGCCCGCATCTGTGATGGAATCTCCCTGAAATACAACAGTCAGTTTTCCCGGAAGGTTAAGCGATGGTGTTGTTGTTTGTTCCGGATCAGTTATTGCCTGTATAGTGTGAAAGCCAAGTAGCCCTGCCGAAGCCAGGGATGCAGACTTTATAAAATTCCTGCGTTCGGTTGATCTTATGTCAGTTTTCATGTTCTCAAATTTAATATTATTCTTTTTAATGGCGCAAAAAATATATTTTTTTCTTTCTGAATGTAAAATGATAGAATTAAAGGAAAGCATTAACATATTTTTGTAAAATACTGTGTTTATGTAAAGTGTACGTTAGTCCCCCTGTTTTTGGATAATTATAATTTTTTCCTGCTTTATATTGAGAACGTAAAAAAATCAGGCGCATGGGGTTATAACCTGGTTACAGTTATAAATATTCTCAATATGAAAACTGAGTTTCTGAAAGCAAAAACAAACCCGGACGCTTCCTTTATGGTCCGGAAAGATAGAAGTACGGGTTCCTTACTGCACGGCCATACCGAAATGGAACTGATCTGTTTTAATGCGGGAAGCGGCTCCTTGTTTATTGGCGAAAATATTTTAGAATTTGATGAGGGAGATGTAATACTTCTCGGACCTAATCTTCCTCATGGCTGGAAGTTCCGTACGCAACCGTCATATGAGGGCGAGGTCCTGACGATCCGCTTTAGGAAAGGATTCTGGGGCGATGATTTTTTAAATCTTCCTGAAAATACGGTCATCAGGACAATGTTGGAGAAATCCGGAAAAGGTATCCGGATGAAAAAGAGAGAAGGCGGGGGAATATCCAAGCTCATGGAGGCCGTTATGGGCGTCGAAGGACCACAACGCATTATATTGTTTATGGAAATTCTTGCAAAAATGGCCATGGCCGGTTATGTATCGTTGATCGAGGAAGAATATTATAATATGGATCATACACCGGAAGAGGATAAAAGGATGGAACGTATAACAGCATATATCCGTGCCAATTTCCGGAATAAGATCAGCCTGAAAGAAATTGCCGGGGTAGCCAGCATGAACGAGAATTCCTTTTGTCGTTATTTTAAATCAAAGACCCGCAAAACATTTATCCAGTTCCTGAATGAAGTAAGGATAAGACACGCATGTCGTCTGTTGATGGAAAGTAAAATGAGCATTAAACAGATTTACTATGAAAGCGGATTCAGCAATATAACGTGTTTTTATAAGTATTTTAAAGGAGTTACCGGAAAGAGTCCTTTGCATTACCAGCAACAATTTGCAGTGTAGACGTAATTGAAGGTAATATTTGGTATTCAAAAAAGGCAGAAGATTGGAATTAAAACGGGATCAGCCTGTTTTGGATGTACAAAACCTTTGCCTAAAACAACATAAATATCCGAGATACTGTGAAAATAGGTATATTTAAAGGATATTATAATCTGTTGAAGCATGAAATCATATACGAAAGGGGGAAACGGAAAAAGGCTTTTCCGCGCGATCCTGCTAAACGGCCTGCTGGTAGGTACCCTGGATATTAGCGCGGCGTTTATACAGGCCGGTATACGGGGTGTGGGACCGGAGCGCGTATTGCGATATGTCGCCAGCGGTTTTTTTGGTGATGCCGCTTTTTCCGGGTCCGTAATATATGCTTTCTTCGGGCTCTTTTTTCACTACTGTATAGCGCTATGCTGGACCATCCTCTTCTTTATCTTGTATGCCCGGTTCCGTTTATGGAAATATAACCGGGGGATTACCGGTATTGGCTATGGCGTTCTGGTAGGCCTGTTGATGAATTTTGTCGTGGTCCCGCTTTCCAGCGTTCCCCGCGGACCTGTGGAGTTATCGTCCGTAATCGTCGCCATTGCCATATTGATCGTGGCTATAGGTATCCCGCTGTCCTTCGGGGCGCATTCTTTTTACTCGGGTTTACGCAAAGCCGAAGAAAGGTAGGTCAGATTTCCATAAGCGAGGCAAGGTGCTGTTCGTTAAAGTCGTCCAGTTGCCTGATTTTGAGGTCGGCCAGGCTAAACCCTTCCAGGCGAAACTGTTTTTCCGAAGGGATGGCCACGGTTTTCATACCTGCATTCTTTCCTGCCATAATGCCGTGTACGGAATCTTCAAAAACAATACAATGTTCGGGAGAAACCCCCAGTTTTTTTGCGGTAGAGAGGTATACGGCAGGATGTGGTTTACCTTCGATCTCGTTTTCGGAAGAGGATATGGCATCAAAATAGCCCGAAATACCTGATTTTTCCAGTACAAGGGGGATGAGCCTGGAAGGGGAATTCGTAGCGAGTCCTATCCGGAAATTTCTACGGTGAAAAAGTTCCAGCAATTGTTTTATACCGGACATGGGTTTTCCCTCTTCCACAATAAAACGTCCTACCTGGTCTATGACTTCATTTTCCACTTCCTCTAAGCTCTTACCCTGCCAGGGAGTTTTTTCATACCAGAATCTTGTGACCTCCGTGGTGGTCATAGCACAGGTGATCTCCGATAGTTCGGAGGCTACGTGTACCCCGACGGAAGTAAAAACTTCGAATTCTGCTTTTTTCCAGGCCGGTTCGGAATCTATCAGTACCCCGTCCATATCAAAAATAACCGCATGAGTTGTTGCAGACATGTATGAAGAGTTTTTGTAATCTCTACAAAGATACTTTTTCTCGTTCTATTATGGAATTATGGGAGTTTCCTTGTAGTTATAAATTATAACCATCCGTTGTACCGGTTCTTTTAACCGGTACAACGCCCGGATAAGGTAATACTATTGATATGGTTCCATACGCAATTTCCAGATCCGGTATGCACCGGGCATACAATGTCCGCAGGGACGATAGCCATGATGAATGGCTTCCTGTTCCGAAGTGAAGAAAACCCTGTTCTTCCGGAGCATTTTTTTGCCGGACCTGCAACCGAGCTTTCCGTAAATTTTCAGTTTTTTGTTCCCGCCGACGGCAATATACCCGTTGCGGATATATTTATGCAGCAGGGCGTCGGGAGTATCTTTGTGTTCCAGCATGTTGTATGTTATGGTATAATGTTCGGTATTGTGGGGATCAGCTGACCGCATCGTGAAAAATAATACCGAGTGTATGGCGTTCTCCTCGGGTTACTTCGCTTACCCCGTGTCTCATATGTATGCGGTAGTATCCCTTCTTTCCTCTCGCCGGCCGGAAATTGGTAGTGAAGATCAGCATGTCCCCCTTTCCGGGACGAAGCACAATTGCGCGGGACTGGGCCCTGGGTACCTGTTCGGTGAGAACAAATTCACCTCCGTCATAATCACTTCCGGCTTGGTTGAGGAAAAGTACGGCCTGCAAGGGGAAAAACACATCGCCGTAAAGGTCCTGGTGCAGGGTATTATATCCGCCGGGTCCGTATTTCAATATCAGCGGCGTGGGTTTTAACTGGCCGTTCTCATGGCATTGCTGCTGTAATTCCGGGTGAGTCCCGGGAAACCGTACATCCGTTCCCAAAACTTTCATCCAGAGGTTAGCTACGGGTACGAGTTTAGGGTAAATTTCTTCCCGGGTAGTCTGTACAATGCGGGGGAGGGGATAGTCGAAGTATTTGTATTCTCCCATTCCGAAACGGTAACGTTCCATGACTACGGTTTTTCTGTATGCCGATGTTTCGTTATAATTTTCAATCAATGTCCGGCATTGTTCCTCTGTCAGCCACCCCGGGATAAGGGCATACCCTTTTTCATTCAGGTTCCGGGTTATTTGTTCCCAATCGCTGGGTCCTGCTTTTGGAAATAGGTTTTCCGGCGTCATACTTCTACAGGGATATGTCGGTTTTTGCTGCTTCCCATCCTATAATTGCCGCTTTCCTGTTATTCCCCCAGCGGTAACCTTCTATGGCCCCGGTTGACCGGATCACCCGGTGGCAGGGAATCAGAAAAGCTACAGGATTGCTGCCGACAGCGGTACCCACAGCCCGCGATCCTCTTTCATTCCCGATTTCCCCGGCGATCTTGCCGTAAGTAGACAGCTGTCCCATAGGAACCCGGAGCAACGCTTCCCAGACTTTTAACTGGAATTCCGTTCCTTTCAGATGTAGTTTTACCTGGTCTATCTTCTCCCAGTCATGAGTAAAAACATGCAAGGCGTTTTGCTGGAACAAGTCTGTCATTTGCCTGAACTCTGCATTCGGGAAGTTCTGTACAAGTGCCCGGAATACTTCTTCCTCGTTATCCGAAAAACCCATATGGCATATGCCTTTGGCCGTGGAAGCTACCAGGATATTACCGAACCGGCTTTCGGCAAAACTGTAGTGTATGGTAAGTTTTTCGCCCCCGTTCTTGTATTCGCCGGGAGTCATTCCTTCAATTTTTATAAAGAGGTCATGCAGCCTTCCCGTTCCGGAAAGTCCCGTATCATAAGCTGCGTCGAACAACGTGCTGTTCTGGTCCCTGAGAATCTGTTTGGCGTGCTCTATGCTCAGGTATTGTAAAAATTTCTTGGGACTTACCCCGGCCCATTCCTTAAACATTCTTTGAAAATGAAAAGGGCTCAGGTGTATCTGTCCGGCCACTTCTTCCAGGTTAGGTTGTTCCCTGAAATTTTCCCGTATATATCCTATTGCTTTTGCAATGCGATCGTAATCCAGGGTGCTTTGTGAATCCATAGTATTGTGTTTTGTGATACGGACAAAGGTACAGACAAGTGCCGCCGGGAGAAACCCGGAATTTGCGGAATTGTTTCTCAGGGAAAGTATTACGGGTTTCCTTCTTGTTTTTCGGTCAGCATACAATTTCTTGTTTTCGACCACATAAACATGTCTTTTACTACGGAAAACGGATGGATTTGATCGGATAATCGCAGCATTTGGTCTATTTTTCGTAATAAAAATAATATTTTTCCGGGGATCTCTCCTTTATTGCGAATTTTATTTCTGTGGAGAAAGGCTGGAAATACTTTTCTTCTTTTTTGATTGGTGAAAGTTATAATAAGGAGTTAGGTTATGGTTAAAATTTTACTCGTGGATGATCATTCTATTCTGCGGAAAGGACTTCGTTTTTTAATATCTCAGATACCGGATACAATAATAGTGGCGGAAGCAGAAGATGGAGATGATGCCTTGCAAAAAATCAAACAGTATAAGCCCGATTTGGTTTTTATAGATATTACCATGCCCCGTATGAGCGGGCTGGAGGTAATAAGTAATATCAGGAAAGAAGATAAGGATACGGATTTTGTGGTGCTCACTATGCACAATAGCATAGAATATTATCAGGAGGCGATGGACGTGGGGGCAAATGCTTATTTGTCCAAGAACGTTACGGTAGACGAACTTTTGATATGTATGGATGCTCTGAATAAAGGTGAAGTCTATACAGCGGAATCCATGAGGGGGATAGTCGATCAGGTAACTAAAGGATTACATAGCCTCACAGCAAGGGAAATGGAAATACTTCGTTTGCTTATTGATGGTAAAACCAATCGCGAAATAGCGGAAATACTCTTCTGCAGTGAGAAAAATGTGGAGAAAATCAAAACAAATGTTCGAAAAAAACTGGATTTACCTTCTTCATACGGCGCTTTGTTATCCTGGGCCCTCCGGAACAAAGTTTTTCTGTAACCTGGATTCTCCCGGTGACAGGTTGTCCATTGTCTTTACTTTATAAAGTCTTTTTTTTGTAACAAACACAAAAGAGGCTTTTTCTTTTATTTGATCTTAATTTTTTTACAGTTTATTATAATTTTATTTTGATTGATATCTCCATAGAAATTCTTCATCTAATTCCCGAAAAAAGATGTACTTGATCGGTAAAACTTCCCCATTCGCCGAAAGTAGGGAATCCCCTATTATTCGCATTCTGTATACAGTAATAAGTTTGTTCGAAAATAAAATGAATGGAAAAAAATTACTTTATCTGTATTTATTAAAAAGATAGGTATTCAGATTGATAATCATTGTTCTTATCCGGACAATTGACACTTCTCTGTAGTCCGACTCAGCGGGTCTGAGGATCCGGACATTTTATTCAGTAATCATAGGACTAAAAAAAATTGCTCATAGGGCAATATAGACAGATTGTAATAATAAAATTAATCAAAAGCATGATGAAACACTTTTACGCGTTAGTACTTTTTCTGGCTGTTATATTTTCAGGGTATGCCCAGGTGGGTGTAGGGACACCTATGCCCGATAGTTCTGCCCAATTGGATATTGTCGCCAAAGATAAGGGAGTTCTTATTCCCCGAATAGCTCTTAAAGGTATTAAGGATGTCACTACTATAGCTAACGGAAATGTAGAGAGCCTGTTGGTATTCAACACTTCGGGTACAGCCGGTCTCAAACCGGGATATTATTACTGGCATATTGATCGATGGCACCGTGTGGTTTCTTCTGGAGACCTTACAGGAGGGGACATTCCGGATAACATAGTTGTATACAACCCGGTAAGCAACCAGTTTACATACATTGATGAGAACGGTAATTCTCAGGAGATCAATTTTGAGGAGATTGTTAAGGCCAATGAAACGATTACAACACTTGTCAATACCGGTAACGGTGTTTATGTGTATACTTCCGAAGACGGAACGAAGACTACTATCAATGTACAGGCGGATGTAATCAATCAGTTTGAGGAAATTATTAAAAATGAAAATATAGTCAACAAGATCACCGAACTCATCAAAAATATCGGGGGTAATGTGCACTATGACGGGGATAGGTTTACTTATGTGGATGAAAACGGAACAACACAAATCATTAATTTTGAGGAGATAGTAAAAGCAAACGAAACCGTTACCACATTGGTAAACAATAATGATGGTACCTATACCTATACTTCCGAAGATGGAACAATAACTACGATCAATGTCCCTGCGGATGTGATCAACCAGTTCG
>NZ_RJTM01000008.1 GCF_003725735.1 Sinomicrobium pectinilyticum
TTCTAATTTACGAATTAATTAACTGAATTACAAATGTTTATTTACTTCTGAAAGTGCCTTTGTGGTGCATGGCCCGGATGTTTTATTCCGGCAACATGGATTTTTCCTATTTGTGCAGTTCCAGTAATCGTGCTACGTATTTCCCTACCACGTCAAATTCCAGGTTAACGACGGAGCCTATCCTGTAATTTCTGAAATTTGTATGTTCGTAGGTATAGGGAATAATGGCCACACTGAAAAAATCGGCCCCGGAATCCACGACCGTAAGGCTGGTACCGTCAATTGTTATGGAGCCTTTTTCTATGGTGATATTGCTGGAGGACGGGTCGTAGGTGAAGGTAAAGGACCAGCTTCCGTTAGCGTTTTTTATATCCGAACATACCGCAGTCTGGTCTACATGTCCCTGAACGATATGCCCGTCCAGCCTGTCCCCCAGTTTCATGGCGCGTTCCAGGTTGACGGTGTCTCCTTTTTTCAGGTTTCCCAGTGAAGACCGTTCCAGTGTCTCTTTTATGGCGGTTACGGTGTATTCTTCCCCGTCCAGGGAAACTACGGTAAGGCATACGCCATTATGCGAAACGCTCTGGTCTATTTTTAACTCTGAAGTGATACTGCTTTTGATAGAAATGTGCAAATTGTCCTTTTCCGGAACAAGATTTGTTACTGTTCCGAGTTCTTCGATGATCCCTGTGAACATTCTTTCGTATTTATTGGTTAATTTTGCTAGGTAAAAGTAAGGAATATAAAAACGACCCCGGATGATTCCTTTTATAAAATTTACATAAATATTGTACATGAAAACAAAGAACAACATACGAGTAGGAATTTCCATCGGAGACATTAACGGTATAGGCGGGGAGATCACCCTTAAGGCTTTTGAAGACAGCCGCATGCTGGAATTCTGCACTCCGGTCATATTTGCGTCCAATAAAGTCATTGCTTTTCAGAAAAAACATTTCGGGCTGGAAGTCAATTACAATGGTGTGCATGAAGCTTCCCAGGCAGTAGAGGGCAAGGTAAATATTGTGAATATATCGAAAAATGCCCCCAAAATAGAATTCGGAAAAGAAACGGAGGAAGCCGGGAAATACGCTTTTTTGTCCCTGAAGGTAGCCGTGGAGGCATTAAAGAATAATGAAGTGGATGTCCTGGTAACGGCCCCGATAAACAAACATAATATTCAGTCCGAGGAATTCCGTTTTCCCGGGCATACCGACTACCTGGCCAAAGAGCTGAATGGGGAGGCCCTGATGTTTATGGTTACCGAAGACCTGAAGGTAGGGCTTATGACCGATCATATTGCCGTAAAAGACGTCAGTGAAAATATTACCAGGAACCTCATACTGAAAAAGGCTGCGAAAATACACGATTCCCTTATCCGGGATTTCCGTATACGCAAACCTAAAATCGCCGTATTGGGTATTAATCCCCACAGCGGGGATAACGGGGTTATAGGGACAGAAGACGATACGGTGCTCAAACCTGCGGTGGCCGAACTTTTTGAGAAGGGGATCATGGCTTTTGGTCCTTATTCTGCCGACAGCTTTTTCGGTTCGGACAGTTATAAGAAATTCGATGCCGTATTGGCGGCCTATCATGATCAGGGGCTTATCCCTTTTAAAACACTGTCTTTCGGGAAAGGGGTGAACTATACGGCCGGACTTGACAAAGTGAGAACATCTCCCGATCACGGAACGGCTTACGAAATCGCAGGTAAAGGAGTGGCGGATTACCAGTCATTCAAGGAAGCTGTGTTTACCGCAATCCAGATATACAGGAATCGGGAGGAGTATGAAGAACTCACTTCCAATCCGTTGAAAAAGGCTTCAGGGAACAACAGGTAGTAGTGTCATATTTCAGGGATACGGTCTTACGGGCCGGGAAATTTAACCGGTTAGCCTCTTGTCATGGAAACTTAAAATTGTTAATGCCGGTATTTTGGAGTTGTTTTCCGTTTTGTTTCCGTATTTTTGAGTATACAGGGTAACGGATACCCGATGAAAAATGCGCTGAAAAGTGCCGTATTTTTATCATTTTTTTGTTTCCGTAGAAGATCGCGGTAAAAAAGGAATGGAAAAAATAAAGATAGTAAGTTGGTCATTAATAAAAATTTATATCTTTGCACACCCGTTCCGATACCGGAAGGTCAGGAACGAGATGCGGAGATAACGGAGGTTTAAGATGAAGAAGTTCAAGGAGTTCGATATCCCCTTTGCGGGATTGAAGCAAGGAGAACACCGGTTTGGTTATCGTATTGATAATTTGTTCTTTGAAGGGTTTGACTACACTGATTTTAACGATGCTTCGTTGAAAGTAGATGTGGTCTTGCACAAGAAAAGCAATATGCTGGAGCTGGACTTTGCCGTAAAAGGTACAGTAAATGTAAATTGTGATCTTTCCAATGAGCCTTTTGATCAGAAGATAAAAGGGTCACTTGACCTTATAGTGAAGTTCGGGGAAGAGTACAACGATGAAAATGAGGAAATTCTCATTTTACCACATGGGGAACACCAGGTAAATGTAGCACAGTATATTTATGAGATGACTGTACTTTCCGTGCCGGCAAAAAAAGTGCATCCGGGAATAAAGGACGGGAGTCTCGATTCGGAAATTGTGCGGAAACTTACAGAATTACAACCGGGTACGGAAAAGGAAAAAGACGAAGAAACAGATCCAAGGTGGGACACACTGAAGAAGCTGTTAACTGATAAATAAGAAAGCGAAATTTTAAAATAGACGAAAATGGCACATCCTAAAAGAAGACAGTCTAGTACGAGAAGAGATAAAAGAAGAACGCACTATAAGGCGACTGCTCCTCAAATTGCCGTAGATTCTACTACAGGTGAGGCTCATCTTTATCACAGAGCTCACTGGCATGAAGGAAAATTGTATTACAGAGGTAAAGTGTTGATCGATAATTCTGCCGAAGAAGTAGCATAGTAATTACGGTCCTAAAAAGTAAAACTCTCACGGTGTGGGGGTTTTTTTTATGAAGAAATATTTTTCTAAATAGTAAAAACCAACTATTTTGCACCGATATTCAAAGAAAATTAATAATTTCACAGAGCGGAAATCCCGTGAGGCACAGGGATATGCATGTTTGATTTTACGGGAGACGGTGTGGTTTTAATTTGGTTTGATAGTAGAAATTAAGATAGAAGAATACCAAAACTCAATGGTCGTGCCGGTCCGGAATGGATAAAAAGAGCATTGATGAGCGTATGTTTTGTATTAATTTTTCTTCGGTTTCGCAGTTTTGGTATAAACGAAATTAGACTATGAGTAGAAAAACAGCAGCAATTACCGCTGTAGGAGCATACGTTCCGGATTTTGTGTTATCCAACCAGATATTGGAAACCATGGTAGAGACCAATGACGAATGGATAACCACGCGTACAGGTATAAAGGAAAGACGTATTCTCAAAGACAAGGACAAGGGGACCTCATATCTTGCCATTAAAGCTGCGGAGGACCTTATTAAAAAAGCAGAAATCAACCCGGAAGAAATAGATCTTTTAATAATGGCTACGGCTACGCCTGACTTGCTGGTGGCATCCACAGGGGCGTATGTGGCAACGGAAATCGGGGCGGTTAACGCCTTTTCTTATGATTTACAGGCCGCTTGTTCCAGTTTTCTTTATGGAATGTCTACCGCGGCAAGCTATATCGAATCCGGAAGATATAAGAAAGTATTGCTTGTCGGTGCGGATAAAATGTCCTCGATTATAGATTATACCGACCGGACTACCTGTATTATCTTTGGTGATGGTGCCGGAGCTGTCCTTTTTGAGCCCAATGAAGAAGGACTTGGACTTCAGGACGAATACCTCAGGTCGGACGGGCACGGAAGAGCTTTCCTGAATATGAAAGCCGGAGGCTCACTTTTGCCGGCAAGCGAAGAGACCGTACGGAATAAGCAGCATTATGTTCACCAGGACGGAAAAACCGTATTCAAATTCGCCGTGTCCAATATGGCTGATGTTGCCGAAAAGATTATGCAGAAAAATGATCTCACCAAAGAGGATGTCCAATGGCTGGTGCCTCACCAGGCCAATAAAAGGATTATCGATGCTACCGCCGGGCGCATTGGCCTGGATGAGGAAAGGGTAATGATTAACATTGAGAAATACGGAAATACTACGTCCGCAACGCTCCCCTTACTGTTAAATGATTACGAAAATCAACTGAGAAAAGGAGATAACCTTATATTTGCTGCCTTTGGAGGTGGTTTTACCTGGGGTTCCATTTACCTCAAGTGGGCATATGACCCCCGGGAACACTAAGTGATTCGTCCCGTTAAGGGAAGTAGATAAAAGACTTAAAATACTAACAAAACGAATAATCATGGATCTAAAGGAAATTCAAAATCTGATCAAGTTTGTTGCCAAGTCGGGTGCCAGTGAAGTAAAACTGGAGATGGATGACGTTAAGATTACCATTAAGACTGGTACGGAAGGAAGCACATCAGAAACCACTTACATACAGCAAGTTCCGGTAGCCCCGACTGTTCCGCAGCAACCGATGCAACAGCAGGCCCAGGAACAAGCCGCTCCTGCCAAACCGGCCGAATCGGCTCCGGCGGAAAGCGATAAATACATTACCATAAAATCTCCTATTATCGGGACTTTCTACAGAAAACCTTCTCCGGATAAACCGACATTTGTTGAAGTCGGGAGCACGATTAAACAGGGAGATGTCTTATGTGTCATCGAAGCCATGAAATTGTTTAATGAAATAGAATCGGAGGTTTCCGGAAAGATCGTAAAAGTGTTAGTAGACGATTCCTCACCGGTAGAATTTGATCAACCCCTTTTCCTTGTTGACCCATCATAAGAAATTTTAAATTTCAACAGATGTTTAAAAAAATACTGATAGCAAACAGAGGGGAGATAGCACTTCGTGTCATCCGTACATGTAAGGAAATGGGGATAAAAACCGTGGCGGTATATTCCACTGCCGATGCCGATAGCCTTCATGTCCGTTTTGCCGACGAAGCGGTTTGTATAGGCCCTCCCCCGAGTAACTTGTCCTACCTGAAGATGTCCAACATCATTGCTGCTGCAGAGATTACCAATGCAGACGCCATTCACCCGGGATACGGATTCCTTTCCGAAAATGCCAAGTTTTCCAAAATATGTGCAGAACACGATATAAAATTTATCGGGGCATCTTCTGATATGATCGAAAAAATGGGAGACAAGGCTACGGCCAAAGCTACCATGAAAGAGGCCGGAGTACCTACGGTACCCGGTTCTGACGGCCTTGTGGAATCTTATGAGCAGGCGGCAAAACTTGCTAAACAAATGGGATATCCCGTAATGCTGAAAGCCACTGCCGGAGGCGGGGGTAAAGGAATGCGTGCCGTGTGGAAAGAGGAGAACCTTAAAAAAGCACTGGAAAGTGCGCAGCAGGAAGCCGCTGCAGCTTTTGGTAATGACGGTATGTACATGGAGAAGCTTATCGAAGAGCCCAGGCATATTGAGATCCAGATAGTAGGAGACGCATATGGTAAAGCATGTCACCTTTCTGAGAGAGACTGCTCCGTACAACGGCGCCACCAGAAACTTACCGAAGAAACCCCCTCCCCTTTTATGACGGACGAACTCCGCGAAAAAATGGGAAAAGCAGCTGTGAAAGCAGCAGAATATATAAAATACGAAGGTGCCGGTACCGTGGAATTTCTTGTGGATAAACACCGGAACTTCTACTTTATGGAGATGAATACCCGTATTCAGGTAGAGCACCCCATTACCGAACAGGTTATCGATTACGACCTTATTCGTGAGCAGATACTGGTTGCCGCAGGAGTGCCGATCTCAGGTAAAAATTATATTCCTAAACTGCATTCCATCGAATGCCGTATCAATGCCGAAGATCCTTATAACGATTTCCGTCCTTCACCGGGAAGGATCACTACACTGCATGCTCCGGGAGGACATGGGGTACGGCTGGATACACATGTGTACAGTGGTTATGTGATTCCGCCGAACTATGACTCCATGATCGCCAAACTCATTACCACGGCGCAGACCAGGGATGAAGCTATAAATAAAATGAAGCGTGCTTTGGATGAATTTGTGATCGAAGGAATAAAGACCACAATACCTTTTCACAGGCAATTGATGGACCACCCGGATTATATAGCGGGTAATTACACGACCAAGTTCATGGAAGACTTTGAGATGAAGCCCGCAACGGAAGAGTAAATCTTATCCTTCCGCCGGCAGATAACATATTGTTGTTTTATACATAAATAAAAAGGCCTGAGAAGTGATTTTCGGGCCTTTTTTATGAAGTGGATTCGCTGTATCTGTTGCAGGAAGGATATCTATATTTCGTATTTCTCCAGTATATTCCCCAGTCTGTCATGCAGGGTTTTTATATCTGTTTTCCCTTTATCATATTTTTCCAGTTCCCGATAGATCTCCATACACTTGTTGATTTCGTGTTTCATCTCGTCCGGAAGTTGCTCCAGTTCCTTTTTGTGTTTACCAATCATAATTCTAATGCCGTAATAATTAATCCCCGATCCCGGGTGAATGAAACAGGCCGTGAACCCTTTTTTCATTCCTACCTCATTTATTAACCTGGTGCTATGAAAGCACTATCACATAACCATAACCTTTAGGCTTCCTTTTATGGAAAGGCAGCAAAGGTCTGAGAAGCCGGAGGGGTAGTAAATTACTTCTTGAAAAAGGCAATAACGGTAAGTTAAAGAACTAAAGTAAATATCTGTGGTTGGTATTCAGACACTTGTCCGTCACAAAAATATATTTTTTATACTATAAAACAAATCCCTATCGATAATGTATGGTTAAAACGGGAAGAATTGCGGAATTATGAATGAAGCCGTAAGCCAGGTAATAATATTGAGTGGTGTCCCTATTTTCAGAAAGTCATTAAATTTATAGTTTCCGGGGGCATAGACCATGGTATTGGTGGGATAACTCACAGGAGTCATAAAGGTCAGGGAGCAGGCAAACATTACGGCAATGAGAAAAGGCCTTTCACTTACATCCATGGCCGAAGCAAGGCTTATGACTATGGGGGTCATAAGGGCAGCGGTGGCCTTACTGGAGAGCACGTTGGTGGACAGGAAGGTAATGAGGTATAAAAGGCTGAGTGTAATACGCGGGTCATAATGTCCCAAGCTCTGCTGTATGAAAACGGCTATTTTCTCTGCCCCTCCCGTTTTTTCCAGTGCCGTACCCATAGAGAGGACACCTGCCATCATAAAGATCACCTTCCATTCTACCGCTTTGTAGGCTTCCTGGGGTTTCAGTGTTCCCGTGGTTATCAGCAGAAGAGAACCTATCATACTGCTTATGAGGATAGAAGTCAGGTGGAGTGCTGCAGCAAGTACTACGCCCAGGGCAATGATCAGGGCCGGGATTACCTTTCGGAGGTTTGTTTTGCTGCTTTTATGTTCGGAAAGTGTAATGACCAGTCCCTGGGCAGACAAGGCTTCCATCTCTTCTTTGGAACCCAGTATGAGCAGCATATCTCCCTCAAGGAGTTTGATATCCGGCAGGTTTTCGAGAAGTAATTCGCCCCTGTGCCGCATGGCCAGTACAGACGATTTGTACTTTCGGCGAAAATTGATAGCCCTAAGCGAACTTCCGGCAAGAACGGAGCCAAAAGGGATGATGGTCTCATAAAGGCTCCTTTGGTTCTCCGGGTTTTTAAAACCGTAGTCGGAAAGGTCCCCCCTGATCTTATATCCTTTTATATTGCGCAGGTCATTTAAGGTGTCGGAAGGCAGAATGACCTTTAAGATGTCGCCTTCCAGGAGTATAGTGTCCGGCCTTATCTCAAACAGTGTTTTATCCTCCCTCTGTATGCCCAGTATCTGTGTATTAAATTCCCGCGCCAACCTGGACCTGAAAACGGGCTTGTCCAGATCGGGACAACCCTTTTCCACATCGATCTCCGTTACATATTTTTCGGCTTCTTCACTAAGACCGGGGGTAATACCATCCCGTTTCGGAAGTAAAAGAGGACCTATAAAGACAAGATAAGCGAAGCCTATCCCGGTAATGCAGAGTGCTGCCAGGCTGAATTCGAACATGCCAAAACCGTCCAGGCCGTATTTTTGCGCATAGCTGCTCACCAGGATATTGGTGGAAGTCCCGATAAGAGTACAGGTGCCTCCGAAGAGTGCAGCGAATGCAATGGGGATGAGCAATCTGGAAGGACTTATCTCACTTTCCCGGCAGACCTTGAGGGCTACCGGAAGCAATAGTGCCACAACGGCCGTATCGTTTACAAAGGCAGAAAATATGGCAGCTGTGAGGCAAAAGATAACGAGGGCAGAAAAATAATTGATCCGGGCAATCCGCACCAGTTTTGCACTTATACCATCCAACAGGCCCGAATGGAACACACCGGCACTGACCACAAACATACATCCCAACGTAAGCGTGGCAGGATGGTTGAAACCGGAAAAGCCTTCTTCCGGACTAAGCACGCCGGCAACAATAAACAAGGCCATAATAAGAATGGATGTAGTGTCTATGGAAAAATAATCCTTAACGAAAAGAAATATACCTATGGCAATAATAATCAAGGTAATGACAAGATCAATATTCATGCTTTCTGGTTAGGACTTTGCAGAATCTAATATAAAACAAAAAACCGGACAGCAATTATGGGCGTACGGGATATTTGTGTGAAAACGGACGTATGGTAAATTTTTGACAGGGAATAACCGTAATCCGGCCGGGGAATTAAATACTGCTTTGGGCCGGAAGGCCCGTAGCAGCATTTTTATTTTCTGTATGTGCTTTATGAGGAGACGTTGATGATATCGAAATCCGGCTTATTGAGGTTTGCAGCGGGGGGGTAAATAATAATCTTGTTGTTATTAAAGTACTTTTCCAGTTTTGAAGGGAGGTTGTCTAAAATATTGATATGAGAAACGGTCCCCTTTCTGGTGGAAATGAGTATAAAGAGGTCTTCCGGCAATAATTCTTTGGACAGGATAAGAAAATCCTCCCAGTTTTCCAGTTCACGGAAATGGCTGCTGGCATTGGATTGCCTGCGCTTTTCGTATCTGAGGATCGCTTCCTGTGTGGCTTTGTTACAATTGTAAATAACGGGAATACTCAATTCCTGTGCAAGCCTGGATATTTTTCCTGCCCATTGTTCGAACCCTTTTTCCAGTTCTGCCAGTGGCGGAACGGCAACAAATATTCTTTTGTGGTTAATGAGCGGGGTTTTAAAATCGCATATAAAGAGGGCCTTATTGGTATAGGTAAGGATGTGCTCCATCTTTTCTCCTATGAGCTTATCGATAAAGCCTTTTCTCCGGGGCCAGCCCAATATTATGATATTGGCCATGACCTCTCTCGCGGTCCGGGCAATACCGCTGGATGCATTAAAATCTATAGTGGCAATAACCTTGGCTTTTGTTTCGGAAGCTGTGGCATCTTTAATATAATTCTCCAGTTTATTTTTGGCCTTGGTAAGGTTTTTTTCTGCTTCCTGATTGTTGGGTACTACGGTAAGAATGGAAAGCGGAGAAGCGGATTTTTTGTCTTTGATAAGTATGGCAAATTCCAGTGCCTTGTCCATATTATGCGTATTGGCAATGGGGAGGAGAATATGTTCGTCATACAGGAGGGTGTTTCGGGGCTCTCCGGGTTCGTTATCTGAAGCTACTACGATTTTCTTGGCTGCTTTTTCGGTGGCAAGAGAGGCTACGATACAGGTTATTAATATAAGGATTACGGTCCCGTTCAGGATGTTTTCATCGAGGATGTCTGCTTTGTAACCTACCAGGATAACGGCAAGGGTAGCGGCTGCGTGTGCACTGCTCAGCCCGAAGATCAACTGTCTCTGGTGTGCGGAATATTTAAAGACAACCTGGGTGAGGAAGGAAGCCAGCCATTTTCCGCAGAGAGCTACGACAGAAAGTGTTCCGGCCACGATCAATGCCATCGGCCCTTTGAGAATAACACTCAAGTCTACCAGCATCCCTACACTTATAAGAAAAAAGGGAATAAAAAGGGCATTTCCTATAAATTCAATCCTGTTCATCAGGGCCGAGGAATGTGGAATGAGCCTGTTAAGGGCGAGCCCCGCTACGAAAGCTCCTATGATGGGCTCCACTCCTGCGATTTCGGCAAGAAAGGCAGCAAAGAAAACAATGGATAATACAAAGATGTAATGGGAGTGTTTTTCGCTTTCCAGTTTTCTGAAGAACCACTTGGCGATCCGGGGTATGACGAGGAACATAATGGCCGAAAAAATGGTAAGGGATATTACAAGCCTTATCCAGAATTCGCGGGTGAGCCCTCCGTCATGCGCCCCCATAATAACGGCGAGAATAATGAGTACCGCCGTATCTGTGAGTATAGTGCCCCCGACAGTTACGGCCACGGCCTGGTTTTTGGATACCCCCAGTTTACTCACTATGGGATAGGTGACCAGGGTGTGGGTGGCAAACATACTTGCCGTTAAAAAACTGGCATTGAAATCATACCCCAGGAGGTAATGACAAACAGGAAATCCCACGCCCAGAGGTATAATAAAGGTAAAAAAACCAAATAAGACACTTTTGTTTTTGTTTACTTTAAACTCGTTCATGTCCAATTCCAGCCCGGCAATAAACATAATGTATAAGAGCCCGATAGTGGAGAAAAGGTCAACTGCCGAATTTTTGGCCAGAAGGTTTAATCCGTGAGGGCCAATCAGTACACCCGATAAGATCAATACGATAATCCCCGGAATATTAAGACGCCTCAGGAGTATGGGAGAAATAAGTATGATCAGGAGAATGAGCGTAAAGGCCAGTACGGGATTTGCCAGCGGTAACTCAAACTCATGCATCAGGTGTTCAAAGAAGGTGTCCATAAGAAATAATTAAATGACTATAATGAGGGGAAACGGTTTTTTCTTCTTTATCTAAACTAACTAACTACACTTTTTCGGGAGATGTACCGGGTTATTTGATATAATGGACTTTATATCCCGGTTCTAATTCCGCTCCGTAATGATATATATACAATTTTCCCTCGCCGTTCTCATAGAAAACAGGAAGTACATCTCCCTCTTTTCCGGATAATTGTTTCAGGAAATTCCTGGAAGATATGTTTTCGGATATTTCAACACTGACTTCTTCGAAATCTTTATTTTCCAGTTTATAGTCCCACTTGTAAGGATCGGTTTTTTTGGCAAAAATTGTGGATGCTCCTATCGGTTCCAGCAATTCTACATTCGCACCCTCCGAAGAAGGGGTAATGGAAACGTATATGTTAGGGATACCTATGCCTTCACTGGCGAGTTGTGCGGCAAGTACATTGATCTCACTATTGTTGGTAAGGCTGACGAAAGTACCGGCTTCATGTCCCCCGGCTTCAATGATGGCCTCTTCTTTTAAGGCATTTCCCTGTATACAGTTCAGACCGAGGTTGTTGGCACGGATACAGTTGTCAACGTTGGAATCGATGAGAGATACCGGAGCTTTCCCGGAAAGTTTTTTGGCAATATATAGAGATAAAGGGCCTGCCCCCAGAATAAGGATTCCTTGTTTTTCAGATGAAGAAAGGACCAGTTCCCCCCTGTTACGGAGCCATTTGGTGGTCCAGGTAAGCAGGACGGGAACGGTAGCGGTGGTAAAGATGGCCATGAAAACGAGAATAGAAAAAATCTCATTGTCTATAAACCCCATATTAAGGGCAATACCCGCTATGACGATTTCTACTGCTCCCCGCCCGTTCATTCCGGTACCCACCGTAATACCTTCTCTCCATCCATTGCCACTTGGCAGGTAAAACAGGGCCGTTCCGAATACTTTTCCTAATACGGCAACTGCAAGTATGACCAGCAGTAAAGTCAGGTTGTTCTGGAAAACATCAAAAGTTACATTATAGCCCGCAGTAACAAAAAAGACAGGGGCCAGAAAACCTATGGAAATATCATAGAAAACCTTATTCAGCTCTTTGGAAAGCCTCCGGTCAAAGATGCTGTCCCTTAAAAACAATCCGGCGATGAATGCCCCCAGAATGGAGTGCAGCCCCGCGAGTTCCGCGAGTTCTGCAAAACCTATGGCGATTATGAGCATAATGGTAAAATACAGGGTACGGTTTGTAAAACCTGCTTTTTCCAGTTGTTTTCCCAGGAAGGGAAGAATATAGACTCCCAGCAATCCGGTGACGGCAAAGAAAAGAAGGGCTTTCCCGGTAACTATAAGTATTTCCAGGAGCTCAACACTTCCGGCATCCGCAAAGCTAATGATCCCTGCAAAAATAATGAGCGCCAGTGTATCTGATATGAGCGCTCCGGCCATGAGCACATGGGCAATACGGGTATTGAGCAGCTTCAGGTCTACCAGGATACGCGATTTTGTGGCCAGGGAGGTTACGCCCACAGCAATGGCGACGAACAGCGCCCCCATTTTGGTACCGTCGAATGCCAGAACGGCATAATACCCCAGGGCAAAGGGAACGAGAAATCCGCCCAGGGCAGCTAACAGTCCCGCCCGGGATGCCTTGCCCAGTTCGCGGAAATCAATTTCCATACCTATGTAAAGCATCATGAGGATTACCCCCATTTCGGCAAGTACTGCAGTGGCTTCGGAAGGAGCAAGAACTCCGAGCAAAGCAGGACCGAATACGATACCGGCTATCAGTTCTCCCAGAATGGACGGATAGCCAAGACGTGTAGCAAGAGAGCCTCCCATCCATGCTACTACCAAAACTAAAAGTAAATTTAACAGTTCTAACTCCATATAATTACTGTGTTATTGTGATCTCCGGGATTTGTACGGGAAATTATTCTTCCGTATCCCTGGGTCTGTGATGAAATCGTTTCAGGCTCTTTTTGAGTAACAGAAACCTGTATATCCCGATAATGAGGAATATAACACTAAGAAAGAGTGATAATATCCCGAGATATTGCAGGTTATAGAAGTCGTCCAGTTGTATGAAAGTGATCCCGCCCAGAATAAGATACAGGGATGTCCGGATATACGACAACAGCGTCCTCTCGTTGGAGAGTCGTGTGCGTTCCACAGACAGGTAATCCCTGAGGATCATATCTTCATCCCGCTCAAAATCGCGGCCAAATCGCAAAAGTTGCATTTTTCGGAACGGGACTAGTTTTTTCATGGTTACAAGTGATTTGAAGTTTATTTCCGGGAGAACTCGGGTTAACCGATACGGCGAAAACGGGTTGTTTTTTCCGTATGTTCCCGGACCTGCTTCAGCATTAAAAATAGCGCAATATTTTAGAATAGCCATACATATGTATTTTAAATATCTGATAAAGTAAAAAAATGTTAAAAAAGACCCAATAAAAGACAGCTTTTTGATATTTTCTTCAATGGTTTTGTTATTTTGCGGGCTATTTGGCCCCTCGGCTCCGCTCGGGGACCGGGAGAATTTTGAATGACATAGCCAAACCTGCGACTTGTAACCTGAAAACCTGAAACCAAATAACATGCAGTTATATCCCATAGAAACAGGAAATTTTAAGCTGGACGGCGGGGCCATGTTTGGCGTGGTGCCAAAGTCTTTATGGAACAGGACCAATCCTGCGGACGAAAACAATATGATAGATATTGCCGCAAGGTCGCTTCTTATAGAAAACGGGGACAGGCTTATTCTTATAGATACCGGTATGGGTAATAAACAATCCGATAAGTTCTTCGGTTATTATTACCTGTGGGGAGACGATACGATAGATAAGTCTCTGGCAAAATACGGTTTTCACCGCGATGATGTTACTGATGTGTTTATGACTCACCTGCATTTCGACCATTGTGGCGGTAGTATTCAGTGGAATAAGGACCGTACGGGGTATGAACCCGCTTTTAAAAATGCCAGGTTCTGGAGCAATAAGGCACACTGGAAATGGGCTACCGAACCCAATGCCCGTGAAAAAGCCTCTTTTCTCAAAGAAAACATACTACCTCTTGAAGAAAGCGGACAACTGTCGTTTATTCCCGTTCCCGAAAAAGGCTCCCGTTACCTCAAAAACTCAGCACTGGGCTTTGACATTCTTTATGTGGACGGGCATACGGACAAACAAATGATCCCCGTTCTGCAATACAAAGGAAAAACCCTGGTCTTTATGGCAGACCTGTTGCCTACGGCAGGCCACATCCCCCTGCCCTATGTGATGGGGTATGATACCCGGCCTTTACTTACCCTCGAGGAAAAAGCAGATTTCCTGAACAAAGCGGCTTCGGAGGAGTTTTATCTGTTCCTGGAGCACGATGCCCATAACGAAATATGCACCCTCAAACATACCGAAAAAGGAGTCCGTCTCCGCGAAATCCACACCTTTGATGAGGTGTTTAACTAAATGAAATGACCGGAAAATACCCGGTCCGATAAAACATCAATTTATTATGAACCTTACAAGATCATTTCTTTTGCCGGTTTCGGCAGCTTTTTTGCTCGCAGGTTGCGGAACTGCGGCCATTGTTTCTACGCCGATAGAAAATATAGATTCGGTACCTCTTAAAGTAGCCGATCTCAATGAAAATGAGTTTAAGACCTGGCCTCATGCAGACCTCATAGCAGACACTATCCCGGGGATGAGTGTGAACAAGGCATATGAAGAGCTTCTGAAAGGAAGAAAAGGAGTGAAGGTAATTGTCGGAGTGGTGGATTCCGGTGTGGATATAGAACACGAAGACCTGAAAGACGTAATCTGGATTAACGAAAAGGAAATTCCGGGGAACGGTATCGATGATGACGGTAACGGTTATGTTGATGATATTCATGGCTGGAACTTCCTCGGAGACGCCGTACACGAAAATATGGAGTACGTGAGGATACTGAAGAAAGGAGACGATGGATCGGCAGAATATAAGAAAGCCAAAGCCGAATATGATAAAGAACTCCAGGAGGCAAAAATGAATAAAAACCAGTATGAGCAGATACTGCAGATGGTGAAGAATGCCGATGAAACGGTAAGGGAGGAACTTCAGAAAGAAGATTATACCAGGGAAGATATTGAAAAACTTCCTTCGTCCAATCTGAAACTGGTACAGGCAAAGGCATTTCTGACGAATATTATGTCTGTGGATACTTCGCTGGGATCTGTTAAGGAATTGAAAAAAGAGCTGGAAGAAGGTATCAAACATTTCAGCGATCAGTTGAATTATAACCTGAACCTGGATTTTGACGGAAGAGGCCCCGTAGGCGATAACCCCGATGACATTACCGATACGGATTACGGAAACAATAACGTCATAGGACCGGATAAAGAAGAAGCCAAACACGGAACCCACGTTTCCGGTATCATTGCCGCCGCGAGAAATAACGGGTTAGGGATGAACGGTGTGGCCAACAATGTAAAGATCATGGCGGTAAGAGCAGTGCCGGGCGGAGACGAATATGATAAGGATATTGCCCTGGCTATCCGCTATGCGGCAGACAATGGAGCGAAAATCATCAATACGAGTTTCGGTAAGTATTATTCTCCGCACCCTGAGTGGGTGAGAGATGCCATCAAATATGCCGGAGAAAAAGACGTGCTTATTGTTAATGCCGCGGGAAATGAATCCAAAGACCTGGACAAAACCAACGTATATCCTAACGATGCCGTAGATAACGGAGATGAAATTGCAGACAACTTCTTGACTGTAGGAGCATTGGACTATACCTATGGACCGGAAATGGTCGCTGAATTTTCCAATTACGGAAAGAACAACGTGGATGTTTTTGCGCCGGGGACCAAAATATGGTCTGCCGTACCGGGTAGCAAGTACGAATTTCAGCAGGGAACATCTATGGCGTCTCCCGAAGTGGCCGGTGTTGCAGCATTAATACGTTCCTATTATCCGGACCTTACGGCACCTCAGGTGAAAAAAATAATAATGCATTCAGGACTTACGGCAAAAACAAATGTCATCCTCGAAGGTGATCCTGAGAAAAAACAGCCATTCTCAGAAGTATCCAGGTCCGGAAGAATGGTGAACGCGTATAACGCCATTATCATGGCCGACAAGGTATCGAGGAAAAAGCTGGACCTGTAGGAAAGTTCGAATGTCCCCGAAACTACCTGCTTTATCTGAAAAATACCTGACTTGCCTGCCATGCACAGTATAGATGTAAAAATAAGACATATGAAGAAATTTATTATTGCATGTTCCGTCCTTCTTGCCGGTTTTGCCGCGAATGCTCAGGCAACTGCCGGTTACTGGCAGCAGCATGTGGATTACAGGATGAACGTGGATATGGATGTAAAAACCTTCCGTTATACGGGAAAACAGGAACTGATATATACCAATAATTCCCCGGATGTTCTCGATAAAGTATTCTATCATCTGTATTTCAATGCTTTTCAGCCGGGAAGTGAAATGGATGTGCGTTTAAAAACCATTGCTGATCCGGATAAACGGATGGTAATTAATAAAGGAACCAAGGAAGAACCCGAATATGAAAGCCGGATCGGCGTATTGAAACCGGATGAGGTAGGGTATATTAAAGTGCAATCGCTTACTCAGGACGGTCAGCCTGTAACATATGAAACGAAAGGGACCATATTGGAGGTAAAACTAGCCAGTCCGCTAAAACCGGGAGTCTCTGCCAAACTGGCAATGGACTTTGAAGGGCAGGTGCCGTTGCAGATCCGGAGATCGGGCCGTAACAGTTCCGAAGGAGTAGCTTTATCCATGACCCAGTGGTATCCGAAAATGGCAGAGTACGACTTTGAAGGGTGGCATGCCGACCCGTATATCGGACGCGAATTTCATGGAGTCTGGGGGAACTTCGACGTGCAGATATCCATCGATAAGGAATATATCCTCGGAGGCACCGGAAACCTGCAAAACGGCGATGAAATAGGATATGGTTATGAGAAAAAGGGAACGAAGGTAAAACGACCTAAAGGTAAAAAGCTGACCTGGCATTTCCATGCGGAAAAGGTGCATGATTTTGCCTGGGCTGCAGACCCGGAATATATTCACGACACGCTGGAGACCCCAAGCGGTGTAACGCTGCACTTTTTATATAAGGACAACCCGGAAATTGTGGAAAACTGGAAAAAGCTCCAGCCCAGGACCGCAGCGTTGCTCGATTTCTATAACAAAAATATAGGGCCTTACCCATGGAAACAGTATTCCGTAATACAAGGCGGAGACGGCGGTATGGAATATGCCATGTGTACCCTTATTACCGGGGAACGGAGTTTTGGTAGCCTGGTAGGAGTGACCGCCCATGAAATGGCGCATGCCTGGTTCCAGCATTTGCTGGCGACCAACGAGTCCAAACATCCGTGGATGGACGAAGGTTTTACGTCTTTCATTTCCGATCTGGCTGAGAACGAGATCATGGAAAGGAATAAGCCCAACCCTTTCGAAAACGCATATCGAAGCTATTTTATGCTGGCAATGTCCGGCAAGGAGCAACCGCAGACCACTCATGCCGATCGCTATGCGGAAAATATGGCGTATTCTTTTTCCGCTTACAGCAAAGGAGAAGTATTCCTGGCACAACTGGGGTATGTTATAGGGCAGGATAAGCTGATGGAAACACTGCACAGGTATTACGAAGATTTCAAATTTAAACATCCTACTCCCAACGATTTTAAAAGGGTAGCTGAAAAAGTCTCCGGATTTCAACTTGACTGGTATCTCACAGACTGGACCATGACCACCAATACGATCGATTATGCGATCAAAGAAGTGACCGGGGAAGGAGAGGATACAAAAGTAACCCTGGAACGCATTGGCCTGATGCCGATGCCTGTAGATGTCCTGGTCGTTTATAAAGACGACTCTTATGAGACTTTCTACGCCCCGCTGCGTATGATGCACGGTATAAAAGACAACCCTTATCCGAACCTTGAGAGAACTGTGCTCCCGGACTGGGCATGGGCATATCCAACCTATGAATTTACCATAAACAGGCCCAAAAGCGATATCAAAGCCATAGTGGTCGACCCTTCCGATCTTATGGCCGATGTGGACAAAAGCAACAACGGGATGACTTTTGAATAAAAGAAGATAAAATGACTTCTATGGAAAACCTCCTGCTTTCGGGAGGTTTTTCTATTTTTACAAAAATATAATCGGATGGATCAACGTTTTCCGAAAGAGGAAAAATTAAAAAGCAGGAAGCTTATAGAGAAGCTTTTCTCCGAGGGAAAAAGTATTTCCCGGTTTCCGCTTCGTCTGGTGTATGTTAAAACGGAATTCCCCGGTACAGCAGGGGTTCAGGCAGCCGTGTCCGTAAGCAAGCGAAAGTTTAAAAAGGCCGTGGACCGCAACCGGATCAAAAGACTTTTACGGGAGGCATACCGGCTTAACAAGCACCAGGTCAAAGAAAGGATCGGGACTGAGGCTTCCTATGCCTTTATGATTTTGTATCTTGGCAGGGAAATGCCCGAGTACAGGAAAACAGACCGTAAAATGAGAGAGTTATTACACCTGTTCCTGGAAGAAGAAGCCGGTGAAGGCAAATTTTAAAGCGGAAAATATGGACTTCAATACAGCATTGTACACAGACCTCTACCAGCTGGCCATGGGACAAGCTTACTTTTTAAAGGGCAAGCACGGAACAGAAGCCACATTCGATTATTTCTACAGGAAAACCCCCTTTAACAGCGGCTATGTTCTTTTCTGCGGTCTGGAAGAGGCGCTGGACTGGCTGGAAAAAGTTTCGTTCTCCCGGGAAGACCTGGATTATCTGTCGGAACAGGGATTTGATTCCGGTTTCATAGAATATCTTGCTGATTTCAAGTTCACGGGGACGGTTAAAAGCGTGGCGGAAGGAGAAATAGTCTTTCCTTTTGCACCCATAATTACCGTTACGGGGCCGGTAGTGGAATGCCAGATCGTGGAGACCTACCTTTTAAACTGTTTGAACTTCCAGTCGCTCATAGCAACGAAAGCCAGCCGTATCCGTTATATTTCGGGTGAAGACAAGGCGCTGGCCGAGTTCGGCTTAAGGAGGGCACAGGGATATGCAGGGCTCCAGGCTTCACGAGCCTCTTTTATAGGGGGCTTTGATACTACCTCCAATGTACTGGCCGGTAAAACCTTTCAAATACCGATCACCGGCACCATGGCCCATGCCTACATACAGAGTTATGATGATGAACTTACGGCATTCCGGGATTTTGCGGAGACACACCCGGACAATTGTGTGTTACTGGTAGACACCTATAATACCCTGAACAGCGGTATACCGAATGCCATTACCGTTGCCAGGGAAATGGAAAAAAAAGGAAAGAAGCTGATAGGGATAAGACTCGATAGCGGGGACCTTGCCTATTTGTCAAAGGCGGCCAGAAAAATGCTGGATGACGCCGGGCTTTCATATGTTAAAATAGCCGCTTCCAATCAACTCGATGAGCACGTAATACGGAGTTTGAAGGAGCAACGTGCAGCTATAGACATTTTCGGGGTGGGGACCAATCTTGTAGTAGGGCATGAAAATGCTGCGCTGGACGGGGTGTATAAACTGTGCAGTTTTGAAGATAAGCCCCGTATCAAAATATCGGAGAACCTGAGGAAGATGAATTTTCCGGGACAAAAGCAGGTATATCGCTACTTTAACGGCAATGGCAAATGTATTGCAGATGCGATAACCCTGGAAGGCCTGGAAGCTCCGGACGGCATGGCCCATCCGTTTGAGCCGCATAAGAGAATGCCTTTGAACCCTGCCCTGGCGGAGCCGTTGTTGCAGGAGGTTATGAGGGAAGGTAAACGCCTTTCCCCTGTACGATCTGTCCGTGATATAGCCGCTGCCGCCGTAAAAAATCTCGGACGGCTGCCTGAAGAACATAAGCGGTTCGATTTTCCGCATGTATATAAAGTAGGGCTTAGCAGTGAAATAGAGCAAATGCGGAATCATCTGAAATCGGAAAAGCTAGGAGAAAGCGGGACATGAAAATATAAATCCCATCCCATGAAACCGACATGATTAAAATGATCTTTAGACTCACAGGGCTATGATTATTTTAATCGTCAAAGGTTATATCTGATCATTGAAAAACAATAAAAAAGAACCAGATGAAAGCATTGCTGATCGTAGACGTACAAAACGATTTTTTACCTGGGGGCAGCCTGGCCGTCCCCGGCGGAGATGAAGTGATACCGGTGATCAATGCCCTGGAACCCCGTTTCGATCTTGTAGTGGCCACCCAGGACTGGCATCCGGAGGGGCACCGGAGTTTTGCTTCTGCACATCCGGGGAAAAAACCTTTTGAAATGATAGATCTGTACGGATTGGATCAGGTGCTTTGGCCGGATCATTGTGTGCAGGGAAGTCCCGGTGCTGATCTTGCAAAAGAATTGAACCAAAAACCGGTTGCCGCGGTTTTCCGGAAAGGAATGCATTACCGGGTAGACAGCTACAGCGGGTTTTATGACAACGGAAAAAAATACAGTACCGGACTGGCTTCCTATCTCCGGGAAATGAAAGTAAAAGAGGTATATGTCTGTGGTCTTGCAGCCGATTATTGCGTATATTATACGGCAAAAGATGCCTGCAATGCCGGATTCCATACTTATTACATTACGGATGCCACCAGGTTCATAGCAGGCGAATCTTACAAAGCGGCAATTTCCGATTTACGTCAAATTGGAGTACATTTGATATCCTCGGAGGAGTTGTGATGCCAAACCAAAGACCAAAATGGCGTTGTTTTCCGGAAAGAAGATAAAGACTAAATCTGCAAGTCATGAAAAAACTGCTTAAAAAAAGAATATTATTTCCTCTCATTGCCGTTTGTATGCTTTTTACGGCGACCTCGTTCAAAAACGATTTTTTCGAGATAGCCAAGCAAATAGAGATCTTCACTACGTTGTTCAAAGAACTTAACATGAATTATGTGGATGAGATTAACCCGGCCAGGCTTATGGACGGGGCCATCAAGGAAATGCTGGACGATCTCGATCCGTATACGGTGTATATGAACGAGCAGGACGTGGAGGAGTACAAGATAAAGAACAGCGGGGAATATTCCGGTATCGGGGCAGTGGTTCGCAGCTATCACGACAAATTACTTATTGTAGAACCCTATAAGGGATATCCTGCCGATGAAGCAGGTTTGAAAGCAGGGGACGAACTGATCCAGATAGGAGATGTCCGTATCTCGGATTTTAAGGACGACGCAGGAGAACTGCTTAAAGGAGCTGTAAACAGTTCTGTGGATATAACCTATCGCCGGCAGGGGGAAATCCGTAAAACAACACTGACCAGGAAAGAAATAGAAGTAGATGCTGTTCCCTTTTACGGAAAGGTCAATGATGATACCGGGTATATTGTGCTGTCCCGCTTTAACCGAAAAGCAGCCAGCCAGACCAAGGAGGCATTGGAAGACCTTAAGTCGCAGGGAATAAAGCAATTGGTTCTGGACCTGAGGGGCAACCCGGGAGGACTGCTCACCGAAGCTATTGATATTACCAATCTGTTTGTCCCCAAAGGCGAAACTATTGTTACCACAAAATCCAAGGTGAAGAAATTTAACCAGGAGTTCCGTACCCGGAAAGACCCCATAGATACGGAAATTCCCCTGGTAATACTCATAAACGGACGAAGTGCTTCCGCTAGCGAAATAGTATCAGGGGCACTTCAGGACCTGGACAGGGCTGTTGTAGTAGGTGCGAGAAGCTTTGGCAAAGGATTGGTGCAAAGGCCGCTTAAACTTACCTACGGAACACAATTGAAAGTAACAATATCCAGGTATTACACGCCCAGCGGCAGGTGTATCCAGGCCCTGGATTATGCACACCGGGATGAGAACGGTAATGCCCTGAGAACAGATGTTTCCAGTTATAATGCCTTTAAGACAAGAAACGGAAGGACTGTCTATGACGGTGGAGGAATAACGCCCGACCTGGAAGTAAAAGTGCTCCGTCAGAATAAACTCGTGCAGGAACTGCTGAGCAATCAGGTGATTTTTGATTACGCCACGGATTATTATTTTAGCCATAAGGTGGAAGACCTGGAAGGCTTTTCCTTTTCGGATGCGGACTATCGTGACTTTAAGGATTTTGTCGCTAAAAGTGATTTTGATTACGAAACCGAGGTGGAGAAACTCCTTAAGAAGGCAGGGAAAAACGAAGAGATGGAACTCTTTGGTGCCGAGGTACAGGAAGACTACAGGAAACTGCTGCAGGATATTGAAAGCAGCAAAATAACCACCCTGGACAATTACAAGGAAGAGCTGTCCAAGGAAATAGAAGATGAGATCATAAAAAGGTATTTCTACAGGGAAGGGCTGTACGACTACTACCTGTCCCATGATGAAGCCATCGTAGCTGCGGCAGGTCTTTTGAAAAGCAAAACGAGATACAGCGCATTGCTGAAATAGCAGCAATCGTTACCCGGCGAACTATTCGATATATACCCTTTTAACCCTGCGGGAAATACCGGTTATAAGCTCGTATGAAATAGTATTTGCTGTGGCTGCAAATTCCTCGGCGGTCGGATTTTTCCCGTATACAATGACTTCATCTCCCTCTTTACAGTCTATTCCGGTGACGTCTATCATAAGCATGTCCATGCAGACATTACCGATAATAGGGGCTTTTTGACCGTTGACGGATACATGGCCCTTGCCTTTGCCGTATTGTCTGCCAATCCCGTCGGCATGTCCGAGGGGTAGCGTGGCTGTCATGGTTGTTTTCTCTGCTATATATCCCCGGTTATAACCGAGACTGTCCCCTTTTTCCAGTTGATGTATCTGGGAAATTACGGTTTTCAGGCTTCCTACGGGACGCAGCAGTCTGTCTTTTATTTCATCGTTGCCGTAACCGTAAAGGCCTATACCGCTTCGTACCATATCAAACCGGGCGTCCGGATGGCATAGTATTCCGGAGGTATTGGATTGGTGCAATAAAGGTCTGTACCCGGCCAGTTTTTCAAAATTGTCGGCTATTCTCCGGAATGCCGCTATCTGATTGCGGGTAAACACCTCTTCGTCCGGGTCTTCGGACGCGGCCAGATGGGAGAACAGCGAAACCGCTTTTATGTTCGTCTGTTCCTGAAGTGCAGTGACTACCCTTTCCACCTCATGCTCGCCAAATCCCAGCCTGTTAAGGCCGGTATTGAACTTCAGGTGTACTGGATAGGCATCCATTTTTCTTGTTTTTGCAGTTTCCAGGAAGAGAGACAGAATGCGGTGCGAATAAATACAGGGTTCGAGCCTGTGATCTGCAAGATCGTCAAAATGCACGCTTTGCGGGTGTAAAACCATCACAGGGGTTTGTATGCCCGCTTCCCGTAGTTCTATGCCTTCGCTGGTGTAAGCTACGGCAAAGTAATCTACACCCAGTTTTTCCAGGAAGGGGGCTATCCTGCGCGAATCATGCCCATAGGCAAAGGCCTTTACAACAGCGATAAATTTTGTGTCGGGACGAAGGGTGGATTTCAGGAATTCATAGTTGTGCCGGAGGGCCCCGAGGTCTACTTCGAGCACGGTTTCTGCAACTTTTGACATGTTTTTTCGTTCAGATTTTAGCGTAATCCTAATCATGTGCCGGAGGTAGTGTTCCGGTAGGGGAAAGCGTGTTATTTTATGTGTTTATCCGGTAGAGTCATTTTTCTTTTTTTCGGACAGGTCCTCCGGGTCCTTCACGTCCATTTTGCTCACTTTTTGTCTTAGCATGGCCTTGTAGAAGGCAGCCCTGCTCAACGGTTCGTATTCTTCCGTTTCTCCGAGCAGTACGAGTTTGTTGTCATTTGATTTCCGGAAGCTGTAATTGGCCAGATTTCCCGTTCTGGTGCAGATGGCATGTACTTTGGTAACATATTCTGCGGTGGCCATCAGAGCCGGCATGGGGCCGAAGGGGTTTCCCTTGAAATCCATATCCAGGCCTGCAACCACAACGCGGACACCTTTATTGGCCAGGTCATTACATACGGTTACTATTTCGTCGTCAAAAAACTGGGCTTCATCAATACCTACTACGTCACAACCGTCGGCAAGTATGCGGATGTTGGCCGCGGCAGGGACCGGGGTAGACCGTATCTCGTTCGCATCATGGGACACCACCATATCTTCGCTGTGCCTCGTGTCTATAGAGGGTTTGAAGATCTCCACTTTCTGTTTGGCTATCTGTGCCCGCCGCAACCTTCGGATAAGTTCTTCCGTCTTTCCGGAAAACATGGAGCCGCAAATTACTTCTATCCAGCCAAATTGTTCTTTATGATTAACCGTATTTTCGAGAAACATTTCGTATTTTTCAACTCGGAAACAGACATAGGCGGATGTTGTCTTTTTTGCCTTCCCTTTAGCCCGGGAAAGATGGCTCAACCCCTATGCATATTCCCGATGGTGGGTAAAATATTGTTGTGATACCAAAGAAAATAAAAATTTTAAACTGTCGGAACAGGTGCCATATCCGTTTGGTATGAAACTTGTGCGAACTAAAGTAATTTTTTTTCATTAAAATCCTTGCAAAGCTAAGGAAAAAAATGTGACGTATTTCCGGGGAGAAGGGGGCTTTTTAAAGATGAGATGTTATAATAATGCTAATATATTTGTATCTGTTCCGGGAAAAAGTTATATTTTGAGATAATCCCCGGAGGAAAAGATTTTTTTCCGGTAGTCCGAAAAAGATACTATGGATAAACATTAAAAATAAAGCGATGAAAAAGAAACTGGAATCCGAACTGGTCAGCATAGCCCATGACATCCTTAAGCTCAAAGGAAAGGAAGATGTGGCTGCATTACAGGTGCAGGCGCAGAAAGTCTATGAGAAACTTACCTTGTTGAAGTTTGTGGAAGAGCATTTCGGGGTCATACAGCCCACAACAGGAAAGAGTGAGGCCCTCCGGAAATTCGAACAACTTGCCGGAGCTGTCATAGAAGAAAATACGAGTGTGCCGGAAAGCAATCCGCATAGCGAAGATATTATTGTGCCAGGTATAGATACGATCAAAGACATGGTAGCCGAAATGCCGGAAGAAGAAACACTGGAAGATATTCTCGCTGATATTATGCCCGACCCCGTATTTGAAAAACGGGATGCGGATGACGTAGTGCCGGTATTGCAAAAAACCGGGGTGCAACCAAAAGTATCTTCTCTTAACGACCGGTTTAAAGAGGGGATCAGTATAGGGCTGAACGATAAGCTCGCTTTTATAAAGCATCTTTTTAATGACAGTACGGAGGATTATAACCGGGTGATCTCGCAGATTAATACGATAGACAGTGAGGAAGAGGTCAAAAGCTTTATCCGCCATATGATAAAACCGGATTATAACAATTGGGAAGGAAAGGAAAAATATGAGGAGCGTTTCATGTACCTTCTCGAACAGAAATTCGGATAGTACTTCCCGGCACCTTAAGCCGCTTTAAACGCGGGCAGGCCGGTTTTGTCCCGGGATTTGTCCGGAAGCCGGATGAAAGACCATAAAAAAATTCAGAAGCGTCCCGATGGTTGTCGGGACGGAGCATTTCAAATCTCACCCGGTGAGAAAAACGAGCATGTCGAAACTCTATATCGTACCTACTCCTATAGGTAACCTGGAAGATATGACCTTCAGGGCCGTTGCTATCCTGAAGGAAGCAGATACCGTTCTGGCCGAAGATACGCGGACCAGCGGAAAATTGCTTAAACATTATGGTATTACTACGCCGTTGCAAAGTCATCATATGCACAATGAGCATAAAACGGTGAATAGTATAGTGCAGAGAATTGCCGGAGGAGAGACCATTGCCCTTGTTTCGGATGCGGGGACACCCGCGATATCCGATCCCGGGTTCCTGCTCACCAGGGCCTGTCTGGAGAATGGACTGGAAGTAGAATGTTTGCCCGGAGCTACCGCTTTTGTGCCGGCTCTGGTAAATAGCGGACTACCTAATGATAAATTTGTTTTCGAAGGTTTTCTTCCCGCTAAAAAAGGAAGACAGACCCGCCTGAAAATCCTTGCCGAAGAGACCCGTACCATCATTTTTTACGAATCTCCCTATAAATTGCTAAAGACCCTCGGTGATTTTGTCGATATTTTCGGTGCGGACCGACCGGTCTCGGTATCGAGGGAACTTACCAAAATCTATGAAGAGACCATCAGAGGAACCATGGAAGAAGTCCTTAATCATTTTAAGGAGAAACCACCCAAAGGAGAAATAGTAGTTGTCGTTGGCGGAGCCAAGGTCAGGTAATAAAAGTTATAAGTTCTTTAAACCAGCGTAGCAATCCACCAGGTATTCCCGAAAGGGTCCCGGAAACCTGCGCTCCTGGTATTGTCATCTTCGTCAAAAGGGATCATGAGAGATTGCGCCCCTGCATCCAATGCCTCATAATAGGTCTTGTCCGTATCTTTTACATATACATACATGCAGCCCGGTATAGCCCGGCCTGCTGCCGGAGCTTCCGCCAGAAGAATAGTACAGTCGCCTATCCTTACTTCCGAATGCTGGATTTTTTTATCTGTATTTAGTATCCGGATCATTTCCTGTCCTCCGAAGATTTTTTTAATGAATTCCACAAGGATATCTGCCTTTTCGGTAAGTAGATAGGGCATTACCTGCTGGTGCCCGACTATTAGTTTCATCCGTCTCATCTTATATCCTGTTTAATTAGATAATCAACGTCAATGCCGGGGTAATATTTTCCACGTGGAAAATTAATTTGGTTCGGATCGGGAAGGATTTTGTTCCGGCAGAAAGTTATATTCGCATTATTTTTGTCAGCCAAAAGAGAATGTTTTGTCCGTATCCAAAGCAAAAGATATAAAAGAAAAGGTGTCGTTCGGGGCGATTAACAGGCTGGCTGTTCCGGCTGTTATTGCCGGAATAGCCGAACCGTTGATCTCCCTTACGGATATTGCGGTGATCGGAAATGTGGATGAACATCCTGTGGAAGCCCTTGCTGCGGCAGGTATTGTAGGGTCCTTTCTTTCCGCGATAATCTGGATCGTTGCCCAGACAAAAACAGCGATATCGGCTATAGTTTCCCAGCATCTTGGGGCCAGCAGGCTTCATGCCGTGCGTACCCTTGTACCGCAGGCCATTGCTTTTAACCTGCTGTTAAGCCTGGCCATTTTTATTTTCACCTCCCTGTTTGCCGGACTTATTTTCGGGGCATACAATGCGGAAGGCCTTATCCTGCAATACAGTGTGGACTATTACCGCATAAGGGCTGTAGGATATCCTCTTACACTGGTTACTTTTGCCCTTTTCGGTGTATTCCGGGGGTTACAGAATACGTTATGGGCCATGAAGGCCAGCCTGGCCGGTGCCATCATTAATGTTGTGCTGGATTATGTGCTGGTATACGGTATAGAAGGTGTTGTACCGCCATTGCACCTTAAAGGTGCGGCTTATGCCAGCCTGGCAGCCCAGTTGGTGATGCTGTGCATCGCCTTGTATTTTTATATTAGCAGGACCCCGTTTTCCTTCAGGGTGCGCCGGAAGATCAATCCCCGTATAAAAGATCTGCTGGGCATGAGCTTTAATCTCTTTATCAGGACAGCTGCACTCAATTTTGCCATATACCTGGCCAACGCCTATGCCACGGATTACGGAAGGAACTACATCGCGGCCCAGAGTATGCTTATGAACATATGGCTGTTCTTTTCTTTTTTTATCGACGGGTATGCGAATGCGGGCAACGCTATTTCGGGAAGATTGCTGGGGGCGGGAGATTACAGGAGGTTGTGGTATCTGAGTGTGGATATTTGTAAATATGCTATTGGTATAGCTGTTATTCTTATGCTGGTTTGCGGTATATTTTATGATTCCATAGGTCTCATATTTAATAAGGACCCCCTGGTGCTGGCTTCTTTTGCATCTGTTTTCTGGATGGTACTTCTCATGCAACCCGTAAATGCGGTTGCCTTTATGTTCGATGGTATTTTTAAGGGACTGGGTGAAGCGGCATATCTCCGAAACGTATTGCTTGCAGCAACTTTTCTTGGCTTTACCCCCACTCTTTTGATAACGGATTATTTTAACTTTAAACTGTATGGTATCTGGATGGCTTTCATGGTGTGGATGCTGGTGCGGTCCGGAGCTCTGGTTTTTAAATTCAGGAGAAAATATCTGAAGGCAGTCGATTAATATTCGTAATTTCGTAATCACGCTTCGTTTAATAAAAATCTTGCATTATGGCTACTACACGTCCCAACGGAAGTTTGTATACCAAAACCGAAGGCAACATTGCTATTGTGGAATTCGGACATCCGGCCGGTAATTCGTTTCCCCGGGAATTGCTGGAGCGCCTGGAAAAAGAATTTTATATACTTTCGGAAAGAGAAGATATCCGGGTGATCGTGCTGAAGAGCGAAGGAGAAAAAGCATTCTGTGCCGGGGCATCTTTTGACGAGCTCGTGGAAATCGCCGATGCAGATCGGGGGAAAAAATTTTTCAGCGGTTTTGCCGGCGTCATCAATGCCATGCGTAAATGCAGCAAGCTTATTGTGGGGCGGGTGCAGGGAAAAGCGGTAGGTGGCGGTGTAGGCCTGGCTGCTGCCTGTGATTATGTCCTGGCAACCGAAGCGGCTGCCATTAAATTATCCGAATTTACCATAGGGATAGGTCCTTTTGTAATTGCTCCGGCCGTAGAACGCAAAATGGGCAATGCCGCACTGGCGGAACTCACCCTTGCACCGGATCAATGGAAAAACGCCTACTGGGCCAAGGAAAAAGGCTTGTATGCACGGGTTTTTGACCGTATTGGTGAACTGGACAAAGAAATCGACGTTTTTACCGAAAAACTGGCATCGTACAATCCGGAAGCCCTTTCGGAAATGAAAAGAATATTATGGGAAGGGACTTCCCACTGGGACGAACTACTAGGCTCCCGCGCGGAAATCTCCGGAAATCTTGTCCTCTCCGAATTTACCCGGAAAGCACTGGAAAAATTTAAAAAATAATTCGTGTTTTCCCATTATTTTCATTGAAGGGCCCTTCAATGAAAAAAGGTCATCCCACAACAGGACAACCTTTTTACAGCATTAAACGCTTTTTGAGTAAATAATAAAACTAACCTAACTAACTAAAACCTAAAACTAAAGCCTGTATATACGCCAAATGAATACGGTTTGAAACCACCGTTGTCATTGGAGAATGTATTCCACTGGTATTTGAACATGGGCTCTACCTGTAACTGGAGTTTGTCCGATAACAGATAATCCACGCCGAGTCCCACGTTGGTACTGAAATTCATATTATTTATATTGTTGGCCTCTCCCAGTTCGGTTGCAAGGGCATCCGATTTCAGTAATACGGAATTGTCCGTGAGAAACAGGGAGCTGACCCCTCCTATGAGGTTAAGGCCGAATCTTTCATTCAATACCCGGTATTTCAGTTCCATGGGAACTTCTATGTAACCGAATTCCTGTTGCATTAATCCTTCTTGTGGTGCAAAACTGGAGGCTACTTCATCTCTTGCGGCTACCGGAGGCCCTCCTTCCGAAGGGCTGTTCGCCACATAAAGGCCGGAAGCTTTTCCGGATTGGCGGGCATAATTAATATTGTCGAGTGAGCGGGCCTCAAAATCAGGGGCAAAAGAGATGTCGTTTGTATTATAACCGTAGTTTACTTTATTTATACCGGAACGCAGGCTTAACCTCTCGTTTACCTGATATGCTATATTGACACCATAACTGATATTGACTTTCCCTGATTTGGAATTGTCCTTGAACTCCGGGTCAATGGGCGATCCGCCACTGAGTGAATTATAGTAAACAGGGGCCACATTGGGATTTATACTCCACTTCTTGTTTCCTTTTTCTTTTAAGCGCTCTTGTTTTTCATGTTCCGCATCATTTTCCATTTCTGCGATGGCTTCCAGTAAGGATTTTTTATTTTCTTCTTTGCCGCTGCCCTGTTGAGCGACTTGGCTATTATCCGTAATCGTCTTACCGTCCTGTTGAGCCACACGGCCGTGTGGCTTTACGTTTGTGGTATTATCTTTATTGTCCCGTTGAGCGACCCGGTTATTATCGGTTATC
>NZ_RJTM01000009.1 GCF_003725735.1 Sinomicrobium pectinilyticum
CGGCTTTACGTCCGTAGTATTGCCCTGTTGCGCCCCTTTATTGCTATCCGTAGATCGTGTAGTTTCTTCATCTGCTTCGGTATTTTTTATAGGAGTATTCTCGTTTATAACTTTTTCAACAGGGTCTGTCACGGGAGATTCGGGCCCGGTAAGTACTAAATTAATACCCACGGAGAGCAATAAGGCAATGGCGGCGGCAATACCGCCAAGGCGCCACCACAAGGGAGAAATGGCCCTTTTCCGCTTCTCCGGAACTACGGCCGGAGCCGATGCCGCATCGAGTTTGGCTTCAAGTCCGGACCATAAATCCCTCTCCGGAAAAGCTTCGAAATCTTTGAATTTTTCCTGGAAAAGCCTGTCTATGTTCTTTTTGTCGCCCATTAGATTATAGTGACTTCACTTTTTTTTTATTAAGATCCTCTTCGATATGTGCTTTGAGGATTGTTCTTGCCCTGGACAGGTTGGATTTGGAAGTCCCTTCGGAAACGCCGAGCATTTCGGAAATTTCCTTATGAGAATATCCGTCCAGTACATATAAATTAAATGTTAACCTGTATTTGTCCGGGAGCCTTTGTATGATGCCGAGAAGGTAATCGAGGCTGATGTCGTCATCCTCGACCTCTACTTCGACCTCGTCCGCAATCTCTTCCGAAACTATGTTGAAAACCTTTTCTTTACGGTACTTCTGAAGTACGGTATTAACCGTTACCCTGCGTATCCATCCTTCAAAAGAACCTTTGAAACGGTATTGGTCTATCTTGTTAAATATGGCCATGAAACTATCCTGCAGATTATCTTCCGCCTCTGTCTGGTTACGGGAATACTTGAGGCAAGTACTGTATAATTTGCCGTTAAACAAACGGTATAACTGTTCTTGCGCCTTTCTGTCCCGGTCCTTGCACCGGTTTATGAGTTCTTCTAAACTCACCTAATAGTCTGCGTTAGTTTTGGTTTACCTGCTAAAACCGGAAGTTTCTGCCTTTCCGGGCGATATCGGGATGACAAAGTTCTCTCGTCTTGTCATATTTGTGTTCCTGATTCACCCCGTCCGACAGTTTTTATTTTCTTTCGGGACTTCCTGTTTTGCAGGGATTACAGGTTAATTTAACTGTTTATTCTTCCTCTTCTTCCTTAACAGGGATGGTACGTGTTATGAAAGTGTACTCGCCATCACTGTCCACACCGGTTATAAAACGGAGTTCATAAGATTCCCGGTATCTTACTTCGAGACCAAATTTATATTCTTTAATTACGGATTGAGCTCCTTCACATTCATCTCCGGTCTGAGCCTGGGCAACTACCCAGAAAGTCCTTTTCTGAATAGTGTCACTGGATTGTGTGTCATTGCTGAAATCTATACCGGCAAATTGATGGCATAGGTTAGGAATGGAATATGTTACTGTTATAGAGTCTGTTTCGCCATAAACAAGAGTGTCCGGAGTCTCTACACTTTCAATAGGTAAAGTAGTGTAATAAAAATTTGCGCCATCATCATTCAAACACCCGGATAAAGACAGGGCCAAGGTTAAAAACACTGCTGCAATACTTACTTTTTTCATGTTGTTTCTCGTTTAATTTTTAGGAGGTTTTTTATGTATTAATAAAAGGTTTACAAGTATATTATTGTCCTGTTTTTTTAAAAGTATCCTCGTTGTTATGTATATACGTACATATCCTTTTTTTGGTCTTTTTCTGCTAAGAAGATGCAATCGGCCGGTTAAGGTTGCGTGAAGTGCTAAAAAAAAATCCTGCCTTCTTTAACAGAGACAGGATATTTGAGAAATTTTATTTTCGGGATATTTACTCTTTGATCGCCTTGAGGGCTTCTTTGATCTTGCTTTCCAGTTCTTCAAGGAGTTCCGGGTTGTCTTCAAGTAATAACTTAACCGCGTCCCTTCCCTGTCCCAGCTTGGTATCGCCGTAACTGAACCAGGAACCACTTTTTTTGATGATCTCGTATTCCACACCGAGGTCGAGTATTTCGCCGACACGCGAAATACCTTCCCCGTACATAATGTCAAATTCGGCGGCCTTAAACGGCGGGGCCACCTTGTTTTTTACCACTTTTACCTTGGTCTTGTTCCCCGCCACGTCACCGTTACTGTCTTTGATCTGGGTAGACCTGCGGATATCCAGGCGTACGGAAGCATAGAACTTAAGGGCATTACCTCCCGTAGTGGTTTCCGGGTTACCGAACATAACCCCGATCTTTTCCCGGAGCTGGTTGATAAAGATCACCGTCGATTTGGTTTTGCTTATACTTGCCGTAAGTTTCCGGAGCGCCTGTGACATAAGACGGGCATGCAGCCCCATTTTGGAATCTCCCATTTCTCCTTCTATCTCGCTTTTAGGGGTCAGTGCGGCAACAGAATCGACAATAACAATGTCAATAGCCCCCGAACGGATCAGGTTGTCGGCTATTTCCAAAGCCTGCTCCCCGTGGTCCGGCTGCGATATGATGAGGTTATCCACGTCTACTCCCAGTTTTTTGGCATAAAACCGGTCGAAGGCATGCTCCGCATCGATAAAAGCCGCAATACCACCGGATTTCTGGGCTTCGGCTATGGCGTGCAGGGTAAGGGTAGTCTTACCGGAAGATTCCGGTCCGTATATTTCGATAACCCTTCCTTTGGGATAACCGCCTACACCGAGGGCGATATCCAGCCCGATAGAACCTGTGGGGATGACCTCTACATCTTCCACAACATTATCTCCCATTTTCATCACTGTCCCTTTCCCGTAGGTCTTGTCCAGCTTATCCAGGGTAAGTTTGAGGGCTTTTAATTTTGCGTCTTTCTCTGAACTCATTGCTGCGTTTTTTCTAAAAAATAATCCGTGCTAAAATACCATTTCTTTTTCAGAGTGGCAACGGGTATATAGGAGTTGTTTTGGGGTTGGCAGGTCCGCAGAACGTAAAAAGAGTTGATGTTAGGCGGTTTTGCAGGGTAAATGCATTAAAAATTAAAGTAGTTTTTATTTCTGTGTTCCAAGTTCCGGGTTGCAGGTCCCTGAGCATAGCCGAAGGGCAGGTTTCAGGCCGTAGTTGCCTGAACGGAGGCGGCTGAGTGTCCCGAACTCCGTTCGGGATGTACCGAAGCCCCGGTACGGTTTTGGCAGACCTTGTCATGTCCGGTAAAAAATATTACTTTTGCAAAAAATTTCATCTGATTCTTTAACCTTAATCATTCGTATAGCATGCAACTGTACAATACTTTAAGCGCTAGAGAAAGGGAAGAGCTCATAGAAAAGGCCGGTAAAGAGCGCCTTACTCTTTCTTTCTACAAATACCATCATATCAAAAATCCGCAGATATTCCGGAATCATCTCTTCGTAACCTGGAATGAAATGGACGTGCTGGGCCGGATTTACATTGCCAAAGAAGGTATAAATGCACAGCTTTCCGTTCCGGCAGATCATTTTAATGCTTTTAAAGAACACCTGGACAGCATTACTTTTCTGGAAAACGTAAGGCTGAATATTGCTATAGAGCAGGACAATAAATCGTTTCTGAAGCTGAAAGTGAAGATCAGGAACAAAATTGTCGCGGACGGACTGAACGACCATACCTTCGACGTTACCAACAAGGGGGTGCATGTGGACGCCGTAAAATTTAACGAGCTTATTGAGGACCCGGATACTATTCTGGTAGATATGCGTAACCACTACGAAAGTGAAATAGGGCATTTTAAAAATGCCGTTACTCCGGATGTGGACACTTTCCGGGACTCCCTGCCGATTATAGAAAATGACCTCAAAGGACATAAAGAAGACAAAAAACTGGTGATGTACTGCACCGGGGGGATCCGTTGTGAAAAAGCAAGTGCATACTTCAAGCATAAAGGCTTTAAAGATGTGTACCAGCTGGAGGGCGGGATTATAGAATATACCCGGCAGGTTAAGGAAAAAGGACTGGAGAATAAATTTATAGGAAAGAACTTTGTATTCGACGAACGTCGTGCCGAACGTATATCCGGGGATGTTATAGCACATTGCCACCAGTGTGGTAAACCATGCGATACGCATGTGAACTGCGCCAATGAAGCATGTCATTTGCTTTTTATACAATGTGAAGAATGCGCTGAGAAAATGAACGGATGCTGTTCGGATGCGTGTATGGAAATTGTCGCCCTGCCGTATGAAGAGCAGAAAGCGCTGCGCAAAGGGAAGTACAAGAGTAATAACATCTTTAAAAAAGGCCGGTCGGAAGTCCTCAGATTTAAGGAATAAGATGTTGTCTTTTTCGTGAAAATACCGGTTTTCGGGGATCGGCAAAACCGTGATGTTCGCAAACCAGGTAAAGTAAAAAACTGTATATTTACATTTTGTAAGGTGCAGGTGCGCTTTACCGTATGAGAATTAATTATGAATCTTTTTCTGCTTCTTTCCATGGTTTTGACCGGAGAGGTGCAGTTACAATATAGAGGAAATATGGGGTGTAGCAGTTGTTCAACCGGTAAGGATGGGCAGCCACGGGGATGTAAGAACAATGGTACATGCGGGACCGATGGTTGTAATAAGCTTACTGTTTTTGATTGGCTTTCCAATATGTCACTTCCTTCGGGTCATCAACCTTTTGACTGTGTGGAAGTCCGTTTTAAAAATAGCAGGAAAGAGTTTTTCCGGAATAATGAAAATCTTACTTTATCCATCGGGGATGTAGTAGCTACCGAGGCAGCTTCCGGGCATGATGTAGGGATTGTAACCCTCACCGGGGAACTGGTAAGGGTACAGATGAAAAAGAAAAAAGTGGATTGGGAAGACCCTTCACTGCCCAAAATCTACCGGAAAGCCTCGCAACGGGATATTGATGTATGGACCAATGTCAGGAATAAAGAAGAAGAGGTAAAGAAAAGATCGAGGGAACTTGCCATAGCCTTGGGCCTGCAGATGAAAATTTCCGATATCGAATACCAGGGCGACGGCTCCAAAGCCACTTTTTACTACACGGCGGAAGAACGGGTGGACTTCAGGCAACTCATTAAAGATATGGCCAGAGCCTTTAACGTGCGTATAGAGATGCGGCAAATCGGTTTTCGCCAGGAAGCATCGCGTCTTGGCGGTGTCGGCTCCTGCGGAAGAGAACTGTGTTGTTCTACCTGGCTGACGGACTTCCGCTCGGTGAATACTTCTTCGGCCAGGTACCAGCAGTTATCCCTGAATCCGCAGAAACTTGCCGGGCAGTGCGGAAAACTCAAGTGCTGTCTCAATTACGAGCTCGATGCTTATCTGGATGCGTTGCAGGAATTTCCGAAGGCGGATATAAAACTGCATACGAGGAAAGGAAGGGCCGTGTGCCAGAAAATAGATATTTTTAAAGGTTTTCTCTGGTATGCCTACGAGGAAAACAGTGCCAACTGGCATAAACTAATGCTGGACCAGGTACAGGAGATCATCGATAAAAACCATAACGATGTTAAGGTAGAAAGTCTCGAAGAATTTGCCTCGGAAATTTCCGAAGAGAATACTAAACGGGAGTTTGAAAACGTTGTAGGACAAGACAGCCTGACCAGGTTTGACCAGCCTAAAAAGAAACGCAAGAGTAAGAGCCGGAAAAAAAGGAGCAATAAAAAGACCGCCAGGAAAAAAGAATAGCGGGAAACGAATAACTGCGGTTTTTATCTTTTTACAATCCCCCCAGGGGCCGGATACTGTCGCAACAGAAAACCGTTAATTATAAAAATGGGTAAGATCTTCAGATTGTTTTTTTGGATGGGAAGCATGCTATTGCTGTCTTGTGGTTCGGACAATGCCTATTATTTCGATTATCAGGCGCTGAATCATTCCTGGAACAAAGAGGAAAGCGTGGATTTTACCTTCGAACCCCCTGATACCATACAGCCTTATAACATGTATATTAACCTGCGGAACGATAACAATTATCCGTTCAGCAACCTTTTTCTTATTGTTAAGCTGAATTTTCCGGATGGCAGGGTAATTGCGGATACCCTGGAGTATGAGATGGCAAAACCGGACGGAGAATGGCTGGGAGAAGGTTTTACGGATCTGAAAGAAAGCAAACTCTGGTATAAGGAAAATGTTGTTTTTCCGGATCCCGGAGAATACACGGTAGCCATAGAGCACGCTATGCGGAAAATCGGTGAAGCAGAAGGGGTAGGAGAACTGGAAGGGATTACCGATATCGGTTTGCAGATCGAAAAATCTAATAAAGAATAATAGTTAATGAGGCGCCGGCGATCAGTGTTTTTGTCTCCGGCACATCATAATCCAATAAAAGAGTAAAATGGGAAAAACACCTGCCAAGAAAGAGAAGAAACAAGGCTTCGGTAAGTATATAAAATGGTTTTGGGGATTGTTTTTCGGGGGTGTTCTCCTCGCGGTTTTATTATTTTTGCTGGCTTCCTGGGGGGCGTTTGGTACAATGCCTACTTTTGAGGTCCTCGAAAACCCGCAAACCAATCTTGCTACCGAAATTATTTCCGCCGACGGGAAAACACTTGGCAAATATTACCTGAACGACAACAGGACCCCCGTTTCCTATGACGAATTGCCCGATCACCTGGTCAAGGCATTGGTAGCGACCGAAGACGAACGTTTCTATCGGCACTCCGGAATCGATGCGCAGGGGACGTTGAGGGCAATGGTTTTTTTAGGTAAAAGAGGAGGAGCCAGCACTATAACACAACAGTTGGCAAAGCAGTTATTTACCGAAAGGGTATCTAACAATATTGTGGCCCGTGTCCTTCAGAAAATAAAGGAATGGGTAATAGCAGTACGTTTGGAAAGACAATATACCAAAGAAGAGATCATAAGTATGTATCTCAATATTTATGATTTTGGATATCGAGCGGATGGTATCCGGTCTGCCTCCAGAATCTATTTCAGTAAAGAGCCGCATGATCTTAAAACGGAAGAAGCAGCTATGCTCGTTGGGATGTTGAAGAATTCTTCGCTTTACAATCCTCTGAAACGTGAAGAGTTGACGATGCGAAGGCGTAATGTAGTACTGCGGCAGATGGAAAAGAATGATTTTATTACGGCAGAAGCAAAAGATTCATTGCAACAACTTCCTATAAAACTCAATTTTTCTGAGGAAAGCCACAGAGAAGGCCTGGCCACCTATTTCAGGATGTATCTTCAGGGCTTCCTGAAGGACTGGGCCAATGACCCCGAAAACCGCAAGCCCAATGGCGATAAATACAATATATACCTGGACGGATTAAAGGTATACACAACCATAGATTCGCGTATGCAGAAATATGCGGAGGAAGCCGTTGTGGAACATATGAAAAAACTTCAGGCGGAGTTCTTTAACCAGAATACACCAGATAGGAATAAAACCGCTCCTTTCCTGGGGTTGAACAGTGAAGAGATAGATGCTACTATGGAACGCGCCATGAAACAGTCGGAGCGCTGGCGGAAAATGAAATACGATCTGGGAAAATCCGAAAAAGAGATCAGGGCTTCATTCAGGGAAAAGGCGGAAATGACCGTATTTGCATGGGATGGCGAAAAAGATACGATCATGACACCGATGGATTCCATCCGTTATTATAAATTTTTCCTGCGTACAGGAATGATGTCTATGGAGCCGCAAACCGGCCATGTACGGGCCTGGGTAGGCGGTATAAACTACAAACATTTTCAGTATGACCAGGTAAAACAGGGAGCCCGTCAATCTGGTTCTACATTTAAACCGTTTGTTTATGCTACCGCTATAGACCAGTTGCACATGTCTCCTTGTGATAGGCTGCCCGATGTACAGCACTGTATTGAGGCCAATAAATATGGGAACATAACCCCATGGTGCCCTAAAAACTCCAATGGAAAATATACCGGAAAAATGCTGACGCTTAAAGAGGCGCTGGCCAATTCGGTAAATACCATTACGGCTACCCTGATAGATAAGGTGGGCCCGGTCCCGGTAACACAACTGGTGCGAAGCCTGGGTATTGAGTCCGATATCCCGCCCGTACCTTCCATTGCACTGGGTACACCGGATTTTACCGTGTATGAAATGGTCGGGGCCTACAGTACATTTGCCAACCAGGGAGTTTATGTGAAGCCTGTGATGGTAACCCGTATCGAGGATAAGAATGGCACCGTACTGTTCGAATCCGTCCCGGAAACCAAAGATGTAATGAGTGAAGAGGTGGCCTACACTACCGTTAAGCTGATGGAAGGGGTTACCCAATCCGGTTCCGGGGCGCGACTACGTAATAAATGGGCCGTGAACAATACTTTGTATAAAGAAGTCATTACCGGTTACCCCTATGAATTTACCAACCCCATTGCCGGTAAGACCGGAACTACTCAGAACCAGAGTGACGGATGGTTTATGGGCATGGTGCCCAACCTGGTTACCGGCGTTTGGGTAGGAGGAGAAGACAGGGCTATACATTTTAGCAGAATATCTTACGGGCAAGGGGCTACTATGGCTTTGCCTATCTGGGCCCTGTATATGCGAAAGTGCTACGAGGATAAAGAACTCGGTATTTCCAAAGAAGATTTCAGAAAGCCCGAAAACCTTTCCATAGAAATAGATTGCTCTAAAGTCGGGGAAAGTGAAACCCCGGGGGAGATGAATCTGGAAGAAATAGACTTTTAGCCGTTATTTTTTACATATTCAAAATATAAGCTGTTTGTTCTGTCTTTTTTGTTGAATAATTCGTATTTTTCCGATAAAAATTACGAAATGATAAACAAGAGGGTGGCTTCAGTTACCGAAGCCCTGCAGGGAGTCCGGGACGAGATGACCTTTATGCTGGGAGGGTTCGGTTTGTGCGGAATTCCCGAAAACAGTATAGCAGAACTCGTACGCCTCGGTATCAGGGATATTACCTGTATATCCAATAATGCCGGCGTAGATGATTTTGGCCTTGGGCTCTTGCTCCGGAAACGCCAGATCAGAAAAATGATATCGTCCTACGTTGGTGAGAATGATGAGTTCGAGAGACAAATGCTCAGCGGGGAACTTGAGGTGGAGTTAACCCCGCAGGGTACCCTTGCGGAAAAATGCCGTGCAGCACAGGCCGGGATACCTGCTTTTTTCACTCCTGCAGGATACGGAACGGAAGTTGCCGAAGGAAAAGAAACCCGTGAATTTGAGGGGAAGATGTATGTCATGGAAGAAGCTTTCAGGGCAGATTTTTCCATAGTAAAGGCATGGAAGGGAGACGAGGCGGGAAATCTGATCTTCAAAGGGACTGCAAGAAATTTTAATCCCTGTATGTGCGGAGCGGCAAAGATCACGGTAGCTGAAGTGGAGGAACTCGTGCCCGCCGGGGAATTGGACCCCAATCAGATACATATTCCCGGGATTTTTGTACAGCGTATCTTCCGGGGAGATCACTACGAAAAAAGAATTGAGCAACGAACCGTTAGGAAAAGGTAGTTCGTAAATTTCAACCATCCAGTTATGTTAGATAAAGACGGCATTGCAAAGCGAATAGCGAAAGAAGTAAAAGACGGATATTACGTGAATCTCGGTATCGGTATCCCGACCCTCGTAGCTAATTACGTTCCGGACGGGATAGATGTGGAATTTCAAAGTGAAAACGGTGTTTTGGGCATGGGGCCTTTTCCGTATGAGGGAGATGAAGATGCGGATATTATAAACGCCGGAAAGCAGACCATCACCACACTGCCGGGAGCATCGTTTTTTGACTCGGCCATGAGTTTTGCGATGATACGGGGCCAACATGTACATCTTACCATCCTCGGTGCAATGGAGGTTGCCGATAACGGGGATATTGCCAATTGGAAGATTCCAGGAAAGATGGTGAAAGGTATGGGAGGGGCGATGGATCTTGTGGCTTCGGCCGAAAATATTATTGTGGCCATGATGCATACCAATAAAGCCGGAGAATCCAAATTGCTCAAAAAATGTACGTTGCCGCTCACCGGGGTGAATTGCGTAAAAAAAATTGTCACCAACCTGGCGGTGCTGGAAATTATCGATGGGGGATTCAGGCTGCTGGAACGTGCCCCCGGGGTTTCGGTGGAAGAGATAAAACAGGCAACGGAAGGCAGGTTGGTTGTCGAAGGTGACGTTCCCGAAATGAAATTATAGGAATACGGCCCGCCTGCTCCTGCGGGCCTTATCCGAAGAGATCGGTAATAACATCTTCTACCCGGGATACGAGGACAACCCTTATCCCGCTGCTTTTTACCGTAATTTTGTTCTGTTTGGATACGAAGATGGTGGAAAAGCCCAGTTTTTCCGCTTCCAGAATGCGCTGATCTACCCGCTGTACCGGGCGTACTTCACCGGCAAGCCCTATTTCTGCGGCAAAACAAACATCTTTGGTAATGGCAATATCCTCATTACTGGAGAGTATGGCCGCCACGACAGCCAGGTCTATGGCCGGATCGTCTACGGAAATCCCTCCCGTAATATTCAGGAAAACATCTTTTGCACCCAAACGGAAACCCGCCCTTTTTTCCAGGACGGCCAGTAACATATTCAGGCGTTTTGCATTATAACCCGTAGTGCTTCGCTGAGGTGTACCGTAAACTGCGGTGCTTACCAGTGCCTGTATTTCTATCATCAGCGGGCGTATACCTTCGAGTGTGGCGGCAATAGCCGTACCGCTCAGGGATTCTTCACTTTGTGAAATAAGTATTTCCGAAGGGTTGGCTACCTCCCGTAAACCATTTCCCAGCATTTCGTAAATACCCAGTTCTGCCGTAGACCCGAACCGGTTCTTCAAAGCCCGGAGTATACGGTATACATAGTTCCTGTCTCCTTCGAACTGCAAAACGGTATCTACCATATGCTCCAGTATTTTCGGCCCGGCTATGTTCCCTTCTTTGGTGATGTGTCCTATAAGGATCACAGGAGTATCTGTTTCTTTGGCAAATTTAATGAGCTCTGCCGTGCATTCCCGGATCTGGGATATACTGCCTGCGGAGGATTCTATGTAATCGGAATGCAGGGTTTGTATGGAGTCTATGACAAGAATGTCCGGGGCTGTACTTTCTATTTGCTTAAAGATGTTCTGGGTCTTGGTTTCTGTTAAGATATAGCAGTTTTCGCTGTTGGGATAAATCCGTTCCGCCCGCATTTTTATCTGCGACTGGCTCTCTTCCCCGGATACATACAGGGTCTTATAGGAAAGCTGCAGTGCAATCTGCAGGAGCAATGTGCTTTTTCCGATACCCGGCTCGCCGCCCAGAAGGACTACGGACCCCGGTACGATACCTCCTCCCAGAACCCGGTCAAATTCGTGGTCTCCCGAAGACAGGCGGTTTTCTTCGGACCGGGTTATTTCATTTATCCTGAGAGGTTTGGAAACCCTCTTGTTATTGGAAGGTGTGGTTCCCTGCTTCCAGGAGCTCTTTTCTTCTTTCTGGATTACCTCCTCTACGATGGTATTCCACTCCCTGCACGAAGTACATTGGCCCTGCCACTTGGCATACTGGGCACCACAGTTCTGACAAAAATAGGAGGTTTTGACTTTAGCCATAGGTTAGGGATCGGATAGACTGTTTTTCCGGGTCTAAAATAGGCATTATTTTCCGATCGACTACAGTTTTAGTAATTGATGCGGGGCAAACGCGTCCTAGAATTATAGATAGTTCAAGGTTGCAGGTTGCAGGCGGGGCCAACCTCCCGATCATTCCTGCAGTTTCCATCCGTCTGAGTCTATCCTCTATCCTCTCATTTCCCAAATGATCACATTATCGAATTCCCACAATCTCACTTTCTCATATTCTCAGATGCTCTGAGCATAATGTGTTTGCCCTAGTCATTGATGGCCTCAATCCTTTCCATGATGAGGTCTTTATGGATAAAATCGATCTCTTTCATTCCAAAGGCCTTTTTGTAAGTTTTTGTCGCTTTTTTCAGATCGCCTGTTTTTTCAAAGTATTCTGCTTCCATGTAATAGCCGAGCATCGTTTCCGGAAATTCCTTTTTTGCCAGTTCGCTGAGCTGTTCCAGGGAAGCCATATCATCCTTTTTCAGGCACCCTGCATAAATGGCCATAATGTCATTAAGACTTACCGGTTTTCGGAAACCGAACAGTTCCTCTGCCCTCTGATACTTTTTGTCGAGATATTCAAAAACAGGGGAACCTGAAGCGAGGATATTGTTTTTGTACTCATATGGGGTAATAGGCCTGTATATGGTAAAAATATGGTTGAGTGCACGGGGAATAGCGCAGGAAGCGGCGGCATAGCCGTCCGTATTCTCAAAACTGTCAAAAAAATAGAACAAATGGTCGTTCTTTACCTTTTGCATGGAGGTATTGAGGTCGTGGATACGCTGAACCTGGTTTTTGTCCCCGTCCTCCCCGGCGGCAAGGTAGTAGAACTTTGTGGTATTCATGGCAGGCAGACGTTCTGCAAGTCGTTTTTCCAGCTTAGGGGCAAATTCCGGGTGGATGTCAATATAGGCATCAAAGAGCGGTTTGTCTTTAAAGATGTAGTAGTTGATAAAGTTACCCGTAAAAAGGTGCCCCACGATCATCTTAAAATTCGCCAGGTTGTATTTATCTGCAACAGAAGGTAACAGTTCTATGCCTATAAACTCGAAGAAATCGGCGCCTTTGCCCGCCGGAAAACCACTCTCGGCATCGTAAATACAATCTGATTCCGATCGTCCTTCCTGGTCGATCCCCACGATAATACTTTCCGGCATCTGGCCGTTGGCGGCATAAAACCGGGCATTTGACACCACCAGGTCAAAAAGGTGGTCGGCATCCAGTACAACGATCAGGGGATAGGGCCGGTCGTCCGTATAATTTTCCGGGACATATAACCGGATGTTTCTTGTCTCTTCCAGGTATTCGGAATCAAACGGAATTTGTTTGATCTGGGCATGTAAATTGGCCAGAGAGAAAAGTCCGAGCAGCGTATAGCACAGGGTTTTCATAAGTCAGCAGGTGTGTTTTTGGTTCGGTGTACAATTTGTTTGCGGGGTGTCGGCAGGTTGAAAACTTTATATTTACGGCCTTAATTAACTTATGTGTAGGAGGTTTGGTTCTTAGAGCAAGATAATAATTATTACCGCAATCTCAAATCGCGAATAACTTTTTAACGAAAAAGATTTTCCGATTTCCGGTCTAGTTGCTTTTATTGTATAGAGGGAGGACAAGAAAAGAAATAATGCCCAGAAAAACGATAACTGAAGTTTGGGACAGCCATACGATCCATCCGAAAGAAGTACCTACGGTGTAGTCTACACCATACAGCAGGATGGCTTCTGCTATGAGAAAGGGATAGGTGCCAAAACCGCCGTTTGTAAAAGCAATGGTGAAAGAACCCACCACGAAGAGGGAAAGTGTCTGTGAAAATGTTATGGTTTGTGTTTCCGGAAAGGCGAAAATGCAAATGTAAAACATGAGTACATACATGGTCCAGATAAAAATGGTGTGAGCGATGAAAGCCCACTTTTTTTTCATGGATAATATGCTGAGCATACCTTCCTTAAGGCCGTTTATGAAGTTCCTGATCTTCTGGCCCAGGGCAGACCTGGTGCGCTTGAGATATATCCAGAACAGCAATACCATTATTATTCCTGCAGCTCCGAAAACTGCCAGTTTTTCAGGATTGATATTATGGGTGTCCATCAACCCCCAAAGCGTGTCAAACTGGAGGAAGAGGGCGGCGAACAGGATACATACGGAAATAAAGAGGTCGGCAATCCTTTCTGCTACAATGGTGCCGAATGCCTTCTCAAAAGGCACCTTGTCATATTTGTTGATGACGAGGGCCCGGGAAACCTCCCCCGATCTGGGGATCGCAAAATTCAGCAGGTAACCTATGCTTACCGCCATAAAACTGTTGGGAAGCCTTGCCCGGTAGCCCATGGGCTCCAGCAGGTAGTTCCAGCGGTATGCCCTGGAAAAATGGCTCAGGGCACCGAAAAGCATGGATATCCAGATATACAGATAGTCGGCCTTCAGGAAATTCTCCTTCAGTTGTTTTAGCTGATCCGGGCTGAATTTGTTATAAGTATACCAGATCAGGAATAATCCCAGGGCAAGCGGGAGGACTATCTGAATGATCTTGGATAATTTCTTTTTCACTGCACGTTTGCCTTAAAGGGCAAATACTGTTGTTAATGATTAAATTGAGGTATTACAGCGATCAACAGTCCCTGTATTATCTGAGGGTGTTGTCTTTTTCATTTGGGAAAACCAAAGAAGGTTTAAAGGATTTGGCTTCTTCAAAATCCATGATACCGTAAGATATGATGATGATGATGTCTCCCTTCTGGACTTTTCTGGCCGCAGGGCCGTTCAGTGTAATTTCACCACTGCCCCTGTTTCCTTTAATAACATAGGTTTCCAGGCGCTCTCCGTTATTGATGTTGACGATCTGCACCTTTTCTCCTTCGATAATGTTGGCAGCTTCCATAAGTGCTTCGTCTACGGTGATGCTGCCTATATAGTTGAGTTCGGCCCCGGTGACCGTTACCCTGTGTATCTTGGATTTTACTACTTCTATCTGCATGCTGCAAAGGTAATTATAAATTGGGAGTTATGTGTTAAGAGATGTTAAAGCGAATTATCGGATGCTATTTTTTACTGCTATTTTCAGGCTGATACGGTGTTGGGTTTATGAGCTTTAATTTAACGCTATGTTATCTATCAGGCGGACTTCCCCCGCATAAACTGCTATAAAAGCCCTGTATTTCTGACCTGTTTCTTTCTGTTCTGCCGGTCGCAGGGTCTCTGCGTTGGCGATTTCCATATATTCTAACCGGAACGAGGGGTGTTTCCTGAATGCTTCCGATACCTGTTCCCTGATCTCCTGTACACTTTTCGTGCCAAATTCAGCTTTGACAGTTTTCAGGGTTTCATATATAAAACCGGCTTCTTTTCGCTGCTCGTCAGAGAGGCGTTCATTGCGGGAACTCATGGCCAGGCCGTTTTCTTCTCTTCGTATGGGGCATCCGTGGACCTTTACAGGTATACGGTGCTTTTTTACAAGGGTACGGATGATCTGTAGCTGCTGATAATCCTTTTCGCCGAAATAAGCATTATCCGGCCCCACGATCTCAAACAGGCGTTTTACTATGGTGCCGACACCGTCAAAGTGACCCTGGCGGAATTTTCCTTCCATCTGGAATTCCAGTCCGTCAAAATCAAAAGAAGAAGGAGCTATATCACCGGTATAAACTTCTTCTACGGCCGGGGCAAAGATCAGTATGCCCGGCTGTACGGCATTCAGCAGGTCTATGTCCTTTTCCAGATCTCTGGGATATTTATGAAGGTCCTCCTTGTTGTCAAACTGTGTCGGATTCACAAAAATGCTTACTACGACAACATCGTTTTCGGCGGCAGCTTCTTCTACCAATGACAAATGTCCCGCATGCAGGGCTCCCATAGTAGGGACGAGACCAATGGTTTTCCCTTCTTTTGCCAGGGACAGCAACTCCCTGCGCAACGGCTCCCTTTTATGGAATATCACCATGAATTAATGAGTTAACAGCCTGCAAAGCTATATATTTTCGTGGAATTGAGTGCATTTGTATGCGGAGATTCCCCTAAAACCTTGCAGATAAGGGGAGAGAAGCGTGTATTTGGCCTTTCTCAAGAGTACTTTCGGAAATAAATTCCGGGATTAAAATGATGATTTTGCAGGGAATAGAGAGGTAGGGTAAACGCATTAAAAAACTATAATTGCAACGTTTAATGGTTCCAGATTCCAGGTTATACAACCGGTTGCCAGTTCAGCACGGTGATTTATAGTGTTTTGTTGTGACTGATGATGGGAACTAAGTTTGGGGTTCTGGAGTTTTGTAGGGAAGGTTTCCGTTTCAACCCCGAACTCATCAACAACCGGAAAACTGGTAAACCGGTAACCGGAAACACTCCTTAAGCTTTTAACCTTAAATAAAATTACTCCATTATAATGCGTTTGCCCTGAATAGAGAGGGTAGGAATGAGTGCGTTAGGCATATTTTTTGTATTTTTGCATGCTTTGGGAGTTTTTTGGGAAAATTGAACAGCTTCTTGTACAAAAGTTTTATTGTAAACAAAACGAATTTATGACTGATAAAAAAGTGTTATTTGTCGCCTCCGAAATGATACCCTATTTGCCGGAGAACGAAGTATCTTCGCTGGCATATGAGAATCCGAGAATGGTTAATGACAGGGGCGGGCAAATACGAATTTTTATGCCTCGCTTTGGAAACATTAACGAGAGAAGGCACCAGCTTCATGAAGTAATACGCCTCTCCGGAATGAACCTGGTGATTAACGATATGGACATGCCCCTTATTATTAAGGTGGCATCTATCCCCAAAGAAAGGATACAGGTGTATTTCATAGATAACGAAGAATACTTTAAGCGCAAAGCCACTTTTTCCGACGAGGACGGAAACCTTTTTCCGGATAATGACGAAAGAGCCATATTTTTTGCCAAGGGAGTTGTGGAGACCGTCAAAAAGCTGAACTGGTCTCCCGATATCATTCATGTACATGGCTGGATGGCCAGTATGCTACCGTTGTACCTTAAGAAATACTATGCCGATGAGCCTTTGTTCGCCGATAGTAAAATAGTGACTTCCGTGTACAACAAAGATTTCGAAGGCACGTTAGATATGCAGATGATGGAAAAAGTGAAGTTCGACGGGATTGCGGAAGAAGATGTCAAAGCATTGGAAACGCCGGATTATTCGGGCATACTTAAGGTAGCCATAGATAATTCCGACGCTGTGGTCATCGCTGCCGAAAAAATACCGTCAGACCTGGAGGAATATTTGAAAAGTGCAGATAAACCGGTATTGCCCTACGTATCCATATACGAATTTGAAGATGCCTACGAACAATTTTACGAAACACAGGTTTTAGGTTAAATCAGGGTTGATGCGAAAGTGACGGTTTTCATTGCATATGGCGGATAAGTGTGGCATATGTGACAGAAAGAAGTATCTGCCGGAAGCGCAGGAAATAGTCGCCGGTTTTCAGTCCAAAAAAAATTAAAGACAGCATGAAGAAAGTAAACTTTCAGTCATATAAGGCAATACTGCTCCTGGGCGGCATTGCTTTTTTCGCTTCTTGTAGTGACGATGTCAATACGATCGGAACGGATATTATAGGTGACGGGAACTTTGAAACGGAACGGGTTGAGTTTGAAGTGTACGCTTACAACCGCAACCTGACCGGCGTACAGACAAACGGGTTGCCCCTGTACCAGCTCGGGGTATATAACGACCCCATATACGGAAGATCGGAGGCCAGTATCGTATCTCAGCTGTCGCTTACCAATACCAGGCCGGTCTTTGGGGCAAGTACCCAGCAAAGGGAAGACGAATATGCAAATGACAACGATCCGAAGACCACACCGGAAAATGAAACCGTGACAAAAGTGTATCTCAATATTCCCTTTTTCGGAAATGTTGCGGACGGAGAGACCGAAAATAACGATTCCGGGACTCCGGTAGCCAGAAAATATGACCTGGATTCTATCTACGGTAGTAAAACCGCGGAGTTCCATTTTAAGGTCGAAGAACTTACCTATTACCTTCGGGATCTCGATCCGTCCAGCGGGTTCCAGGAACAACAGGAATACTTTTCGGATAAGGATTTTTCTTCAAACACCGGGATGGTGCTTCGCGATACTATAGTGAAGATCAGTAACCTGGAAGAACTGATTTATAAAGAAGATGACCCGGATACCCCTGACGAAGACGAATCACAGGAGGTAGAGACCAGGCTTAGCCCCAGGATAAGAGTAGAACTGGAGCCGGCTTATTTTCAACAGATACTCGATAAGGAAGGATCATCCGAACTGATGAGTAACAATAACTTTAAGGAGTTTATCAAAGGCCTTCGCTTTTCGGCCTCCGGGTTTTCTGATGATGCACTGATGCTCCTGGACTGGAATAATGCCAATGTGGAAGTTGAATATGAATATGACAGGGTGGATACCGCAAATGACAATAAAATTATAAAGGGGAGTTCTTCTTTTACCCTCAGTCTTGCCGCATTTTCAACAGACGCCAGTTCCGGCGCCAGGACAAGGAGGAATAACGTGGCGAACAGGATTATCAATGAACCTTATCCGGCAGAGATTGACGAACAGCTGGATAATGGCGCCAATGCGTCGCGCCTGTATCTCAAAGGAGGTGCAGGGACCGTGGCAGAACTTCGTTTGTTCGATCCTAAAGGGAGTTCCGAAGTTTTGGATGGATACAAAAAAAGAGGATGGATCATCAACGAAGCTAACCTGACTTTTTACGTGGACAGGGAGAAACTGGATGCTTATCCGGAAGTTAGGGAGCCATCGAGAATATATGTTTATAATATGGATAATGACAGTATAATTGCAGATGTGGAACTGGATTATACCGTTAATCAGGATAAGGATTTGTCCAGGCAGATCTACGGAGGCATCCTGAAAAAAGAGGATGATAAAGGGATAAGTTATAAAATAAGGCTTACGGAGCATGTGGACAGAATACTGAACAAGAACTCCACAAATGTCCGGCTCGGGCTTACCCTTACGGCCAACATAAACAATACCAGGAATATCTCTGCCAGAGGAAATGTTCAGGATTCGGTACTTGTGGCACCGGAGGCTTCGGTTATTACGCCTTTAAGCACTGTGTTGTACGGGAATAATGTAGGAGAGGAGGATAAGGACAAACGTCTGAAACTGGAGATATTCTATACGGAAGTGGAATAAACCCCAAATCAGAAATAACCAAAAACAAACAAAGATGTGCGGAATTGTAGGATATATCGGCCATAGGGAAGCTTACCCGGTAGTTGTAAAGGGGCTTCAGCGATTGGAATATCGCGGCTATGACAGCGCCGGAGTGGCGCTGTATGACGGTACAGAAATTCAACTGTCCAAAACTAAAGGTAAAGTAGCGGACCTGGATACTAAAGCCAAGGCAGAGATCACCCTGCAGGGAACGTTGGGCATAGGGCATACCAGGTGGGCAACCCACGGAGAGCCCAATGATGTCAATTCCCACCCGCATTATTCCAATTCCGGTAATCTGGTCATTATTCACAACGGGATTATAGAGAACTACGAGCCCCTTCGCCGGGAACTGACCAAAAGGGGGTATACCTTTACTTCGGATACGGATACCGAAGTACTCGTAAACCTTATAGAAGACGTAAAGAAAAATCACGATCTTAAACTTGGTAAAGCCGTGCAGATAGCTTTAAACCAGGTGCATGGTGCTTATGCCATAGTGGTTTTTGACAAGACCAAGCCCAATGAAATTGTAGTGGCCAAACTCGGTAGCCCGTTGGCCATCGGTGTAGGTGAAGATGAATTCTTTGTGGCATCAGATGCTTCTCCTTTTATAGAGTACACCAACAATGCTATCTACCTTGAAGATGAGGAGATGGCCATATTGAGAAGGGGAAAAGAAATCAAGATAAGAAAAATAAAAGACGATTCACTGGTAGATCCGTATGTGCAGGAACTTCAGTTGAACCTGGAGCAGATAGAGAAAGGCGGATACGACCACTTTATGCTTAAGGAAATCTACGAACAGCCACAGGCTATCAGGGATACGTACAGGGGAAGACTCCGGGTGGATGAAGGCATCATAAAGATGGCCGGAATGGAAGACAACCTGGAGAAGTTTCTCAATGCGGACAGGATACTTATTGCGGCCTGTGGTACATCATGGCACGCCGGACTGGTGGCGGAATATATTTTTGAGGATCTTGCCCGGGTCCCCGTGGAAGTGGAATATGCCTCGGAATTCCGGTACCGCAACCCGGTAATTACGGAAAGGGATGTGCTTATCGTTATATCGCAATCCGGAGAAACGGCCGATACCCTGGCGGCGATTAAGCTGGCTAAAGAAAAGGGAGCCTTTGTATTCGGGGTCTGTAATGTAGTGGGATCGTCCATAGCGCGTGAGGCCCATGCGGGGGCTTATACTCATGCCGGCCCGGAAATAGGTGTGGCGTCTACCAAAGCGTTCACAACACAGATCACCGTACTTACCCTTATGGCCCTGAAACTGGCATCTGCCAAGGGTGCTATATCCAGGACCGAATTACAGCGTTACCTGACAGAAATGGAGGCTATTCCGTCAAAAGTGGAAGGATGTCTCAAAATTAACGATCATGTAAAATATATAGCTTCCCTGTATAAGGAAGCGCCTAATTGTCTGTACCTGGGGAGAGGCTATAATTTCCCTGTAGCCCTCGAAGGAGCATTGAAATTAAAAGAAATCTCCTATATCCATGCCGAAGGTTACCCTGCCGCGGAAATGAAACACGGTCCCATAGCCCTTATCGATGAACAGATGCCGGTAGTGATTATCGCCACGAAGAACGGGCACTATGACAAAGTGGTAAGCAATATCCAGGAAATAAAGTCCAGAAAGGGAAAAATTATCGCTGTAGTTATGGAAGGGGATACTACGGTAAGGGAACTGGCAGATCACATTATAGAAGTGCCGGAAACAACGGAGGCATTGAGCCCGCTGATTACCACCATCCCGTTGCAGTTGCTGAGTTACCATATAGCGGTTATGCGCGGATGTAATGTGGACCAGCCGCGTAACCTGGCGAAGTCGGTTACTGTGGAGTAGAAGACATAAAAGTGATATATTTAAATAAAAAACCCGTTCCGGTCCAGGAGCGGGTTTTGCTTTTTATAACCGGGCATGGCTGATAAAACGTATCACAGGTATAAATGCTCGAACAATACCTTTGCGGTTCCTGTCAGGAGACGATATCCGGAATTTCTTACCCGCTCCGGAAGCGAAATGAAATATAATAAATGCATTGAATCTTAAATGGCATTAGTGATAATAAAATATTGTATATAAATATTAATGAAATGTTAAAAATTGGTATATTGTTATTGCTAAATCAATAATTCTATACTATGAGAACTTTTATCTTTGCCCTCCTTTTTTTATGGGGAGTTTTCTCCTATGCACAAACAGCGGTTTCCGGGAAGGTAACCGATGAAAACGGTGCGCCTGTTCCCGGTGCCAATGTAGTCCTGGTTGGTAAAACCGTCGGTGCGGTTACCAATATGGCCGGGATGTTTACCCTGGAAACTTCCGAATCACCGCCATTTGCATTAACGATATCCAGTATAGGCTTCGCATCGGTAACGGTGGAGGTTGCCGCTTCCGGACAAGAAGTAAATGTCCGGCTTCGGGAGCAGGAGACTTTGCTTGACGAAATAGTGATCTCCGCGTCCCGTACTCCGGAACGTATCTTCGAGTCTCCGGTAACGGTAGAGCGTTTCGGCGTGCGGGAAATAAAGAACACCCCATCGGCGAATTTCTATGATGGCCTGGAAAACCTGAAAGGGGTGGATATCAACACCAACTCCCTTACCTTTAAGTCCGTAAACACACGCGGATTCGCTTCATTCGCCAATACGCGTTTTGTGCAGTTGGTGGATGGTATGGACAATACTTCACCGGCACTGAATTTTGTATTGGGAAACCTGGTAGGTATGTCGGAACTCGATGTGCATAGTGTGGAATTACTGCCGGGGGCATCATCGGCCTTATATGGCGCTAATGCATTTAACGGGATATTGTTTATGACCAGTAAAAATCCTTTTGATTATCAGGGGATAAGTGCGTATCTCCGAAGTGGCATTACCTCGCAGGAGGCAGCGGGAGATAATGCCTTTTACGATTTCGGTATAAGGATGGCTCATGCATTCAGTGATAAATTTGCGGCAAAGGCGAATTTTTCTTATCTGCGGGGAAAGGATTGGTATGCCGTGAATGAGGAAGATGTGCTTAATCCGGGAGCAACCCGCGCAGATCCGGATTATGACGGGATGAATATCTATGGAGATGAAGTAAGTACGAGCATAAAAAGTGTTGCCAACGACATGGTAGCCCTGGGACTGCTTCCCGACGGGGCACAAAACCTGGTCCCGGACCAGGTGGTAAGCCGTACGGGATATGCCGAGAGGGACCTTACCGATTACAGGGCCGAAAGTGTCAAAGCCGATTTTTCATTGCACTACCGCCCTTTTGCAGACGATTTTGAGATAATATACAACGGCAGGCTGGGACGCGGTTCAACGATTTACCAGGGAGCAAACCGCTATGCCTTGCGTGACTTTTTTATACAGCAACACAAACTGGAGTTCCGCAATAACAACTTTTTTGTAAGGGGATATATCACCGCAGAAAAAGCAGGAGATTCTTATGACATGCGCTTTACCGGTATTAACATGAACCGGCTATGGAAACCGGATAACCAGTGGTTCGGGGAATATGTAGGTGCTTATCTCACAGCTTTTCAGGGAGGGGCGGGATTCGCTCCCGGCGATGCCCCCGCTTCCCATGCCTTTGCCCGGCAAATTGCGGATTCGGGAAGACCGGAGCCCGGGACGGCAGAATTTGAGAGTGCCTTTCGGCAAGTGACAGGAAGCCCGGACCTGGCCAGCGGTTCCAGGTTTCAGGATAATACGAAAATGAGACATATAGATGCCAACTACAATTTTAGTCACTGGACGGAAAGCTTTGCCGATATCCAGGTAGGAGGATCGTTTCGGGAATATGTCCTGAATTCTTACGGGACTATCTTTACCGACTACGATGGCCCCATCACTTATTCCGAATATGGGGCTTATACTCAGGTTCAGAAAAAAGTACTCGACGAAAGGCTTAAGTTTACCGGCTCGCTCCGTTATGATAAGTCACAGCTTTTTGATGGCTTTGTCTCCCCCAGGGTGTCTTTGGGATACACGGCGGGACAAAACAGGAACCACAATTTAAGGGCTTCCTTCCAGACCGGGTTCCGGAATCCTACCACGCAGGACCTCTTTATCGGTCTGGATGCGGGAAGGGCCGTTTTAATAGGTTCTGCCGAGGAGAATCTCGACCGGTATGTGCGTACTTATGAATTGAGTGATATAGGGGCTATGGTGGCAGGAAGTCCTACTGCCGATATTTCCGGCAGGCATGCTTACGAGCAGGCCTATTCTGCCCGGTCAGTACAGGCATTCAGCGCCTCTGCAGAGGCAGGTGCCCCGAATCCGGCTTTGCTGACAATTGCCGATGTGGAAAAAGTGAAGCCCGAAAAGGTTACGGCTTTCGAAGTAGGATACCGCGGGCAATTACAAAAAGTGACTATAGATGCGAGTATCTACTATAATAAATATAAAGATTTTATTGCCAATGAAACCGTGGTAGTCCCTTTTTACGGTGCGCTGGACCTTTCAGACCCGGTTGACCTGGGTACAGGGCCTACTCCGCGGGCACTTATTGCCCTGAGCCAGGGCGATTTTCAGGCGTACCAGGCGTATACCAATTCTTCAGCGGATATTAATTCGTATGGAGCAACCCTGGGACTGGATGCTAAGGTAATGGGGGATTTCGACCTGGGGGTCAACTATACCTTTGCCGATTTTGACTTTGACGAAGATAAGGACCCTGATTTCCGCCCCGGTTTTAATACACCCAAACACAAGGTAAAAGCTCATTTCGGCAATACGGAACTATTTAAAAATTTCGGGTTTAATATCAACTGGAGATGGAGCGATGCGTTTTTCTGGCAGGCCAGTTTTGCCGATGGTAATGTCCCGGCGTTTTCCGTTGTGGATGTGCAGCTTAATTACCGGGTTCCCGCTGTGAAATCCACTTTTAAGGTGGGTGGGACCAACATCGGCGGAAATGAATATTTTACCGCTGTGGGTACCGGGCTTGTCGGGTCGCAGTATTATGTTTCCTGGGTAATAAACCCTTAGCGAAACTTCCTTCCGGGGATGGAATATATGGTAATTAAATCCGGGTATTTTGGCACCCGTCTGGGTTTTCGTTACAAAACGAAAACCCGGTTATCCGGTATTGTAATGCCTTTTCGTATGTGTTATCACTGTGTTATATAACAGACCCTCGTTTCCACGGAAAACAGTATGAGACAAAGACCATTGAACATACCGGCCCGTTCCGATGAATATCGGGAGGCGCCGGCTGGCGGTCGATCGCCATAGTGGTCATAGTTCTTGTAATCCTGACCCGGGTAATCCTGAAGCATTTCGGGTGGTGGAAACTGCTGAAGTTTTTATTTCCGGTCAAGCCCGGATAGGGCCATTTAAGGGATTGTGTTAACACCGGACCGGTTTGGGTTAGCGGCGGATTTGATTAAGTTCGCCGCTTTTGTAGTTGTGTATGCATTCATAAGCAACCGGGTTAACCGCTAACCCGATTGCTTACGCATTCATTCCCTT
>NZ_RJTM01000010.1 GCF_003725735.1 Sinomicrobium pectinilyticum
CGGTTTGCCGTCAAAGCAGTTGGGTATGACATCGGAAGCAAACCCGTTAGCGGTCAACGTAACCCGGTTTACCGTCAAAGCAGTTGGGTATGACATCGGAAGCAACCGGGTTAGCGGTCAACGTAACCCGGTTTACCGTCAAAGTAGTTGGTTATGACATCAAAAGCAACCTGTTTAGCGGCTAAAGTAAATGGGTTAGCCGCTAAACCAACTACTTCCGGCGTCAAAGGGATTGCTTTAATGGCCGTTTTTCGGGCATTAAGGCGGGAAATCATTTACCCGCTTTTTGTGTCCGGCTTGTCGTGTAGGTTTTAACGATGTTAAGGAAAATTAATATTGAGAAAGGTTTTTGGCATTTGCGTACGAAATGCACAACTTTGCATTTTCCAATGACATTAATAACACAGAACGGCAAATGACAATTAATCACAAGGGTATCCCCGTTTTTTATACGGAAGAGGGCAAAGGGCCTGTTTTGGTGCTTTTGCATGGTTTTTTGGAGAATTCGGGTATGTGGAAGGGTCTGATGCCGGACCTTTCTGATAAAAACAGGGTTATTGCCATCGACTTGCTGGGGCATGGACAGACAGGATGCCTGGGCTATGTGCATACGATGGAAATGATGGCCGAAGCAGTAGAAGAGGTTCTGAAACACCTGAAGGTACGTAAATCCGTGTTCATCGGGCATTCCATGGGGGGGTACGTGGCCCTGGCCTTTGCCGAGAAGAATCCGGATGCCGTAAAAGGGCTGGTGTTGCTCAATTCCACTGCCCGGGCGGATGATGAAACCCGAAAACAGAACAGGGACCGGGCCATTGCCGCAGTGAAACAGAATCACCGGAATTTTATAAGAATGGCTGTCTCCAATCTTTTCCGTCCCAAAAACCGTAAAATATTCCGTGAAGAGATAAATGCCGTTAAAGCGGAGGCGCTTAAAACACCTTTACAGGGAATTGTGGCTGCACTGGAAGGAATGAAGATCCGGGAGGACAGGGAAGTGCTCCTGCATTTCTCACCTTACAAAAAGATGATGATCCTCGGAAAAAAAGATCCCGTCCTGAATTTTGATGTCTTGATGGACCAGGTAAAGGGCACAGATGTTGCGATATTTGAAGTTTCTGACGGACATATGAGCCATATTGAGAATAAAAAAGAAGTTTTGTATGCAATATGTTGGTTTTTAAAGAAATAGCCGGATTTTTTTTGATTTTTGATTTATAAAATAGTATATTCGGGGGCGTGAATCGAAAACTACCCAGACCCATGCGTATAAAGTCTAATAAATCCGTTTTTTCTATGGCCCGAATACTCTGCTTTATCTTCGGACACCGATTCAGGGTAACCAAGGAAGTAACATCTTATGTCAAAGAATATCAGTGTAGTTGTTGCAGGGCGGAAGTAACCGTAAATGATGAAGGACGCCTTACCTCGCTGACCTCACAACTGAAAGAGATCAACGAGACGCTGGCCGAATTACATCAGAAAAAGCAGCACTCCAGTTCCGCAGCCTGATATTACTCTTCTTTCAGCGCATTCCAGCCTCTTGCTTTGAGCGGGATTTTCGTGTTTGCCCTGGTGATTAAATGCATACCTTCGTTTTCGGGGGTCATATGCCCGATGACGGTCAGATGAGGATTGCCTTTGATTTTCGGGTAATCGCTCTGTGCGATAGTAAAGAGCAGCTCATAATCCTCTCCGCCGCTCAGGGCTACCATAGTACTGTTAATGTCAAATTCCTCGCTGGCGGAAATAACCTGCGGGTCCAGCGGGATCTTATCTTCGTACAGGTTGCACCCTACGCCCGATTGCTTGCAAAGATGTAAGATCTCCGAAGAAAGACCGTCCGATATGTCTATCATGGATGTAGGTTTCACTCCCAGTTCCTTTAACAGTACGGGAATATCTTTTCTGGCTTCCGGTTTTAATTGTCTCTCTATAATATAGGTGTACATGGACAGGTCGGGCTGGTTATTGGAGTTTACCTTGAATACCTCTTTTTCCCTTTCCAGTACCTGCAGGCCCATATAGGCACCTCCGAGATCGCCAGAAACCACCAGGAGATCATTGGACTTTGCGCCGTTACGGTATACCAGGTCCTCATTTTTGGCTTCACCTATGGCAGTGACAGATATGAATAGCCCTTTATTGGAAGAAGTAGTGTCGCCGCCTATCATGTCCACGTCGTATAATTCGCAGGCAAGGGCAATACCCCCGTAAAGTTCTTCCAGGGCTTCCAGCGGAAAACGATTGGAAACGGCAATGGAAACAGTGATTTGCGTGGCTGTGGCATTCATGGCATAGATGTCGGACAGGTTGACTATAACAGCCTTGTACCCCAGGTGCTTTAAGGGTACATATGCCAGGTCAAAATGTACGCCTTCCACCAACAGATCGTTGGTGACTACAGTTTTTCTGTTTTTGAAATCCAGTACGGCGGCATCATCCCCTACTCCTTTTACTGTGGATTTTCGCGTGATCTTAAAATCTTTGGTCAGATGTTCTATCAGTCCGAATTCCCCAAGTTCGGACAGCGAAGTGCGCTGTGGGTTTTTGTCTTCTATCATATTGCAAAGGTAGGAGTTTTTCAAAGATATCGGGTATGCCGGGTTTTCCGGCCCGAAGGTCTTTTGAAAAAAATGGCGAATGTATTATTCTGCCGTTTTTCAGCGTGTTATTGTTATAAATTTCTCTTATACTGCCATTGTGTAATTGCTGTGTAAATAGTTTATTAAGTCTATTATAGTTACTATCTTTGCATTGCAAATTAGGATTAAACTACGATAAAACCATGATAAGAGTTTCAGACACAGCGAAGCGAAAGGTTGTAGAGCTTATGACCGAAGAAGGTTTTGATGCCTCTATGGACTATGTGCGCGTAGGCGTGAAAAGCGGGGGATGCAGTGGCCTGTCGTACGAACTGAAGTTCGACAAGCTGCAAAACGAAGATGATAAGATCTTTGAGGATAATGCAGTGCGCATTCTTGTAGATAAAAAGAGTTTTTTGTATCTGGTGGGAACAACACTGGAATATTCGGGTGGGCTTAACGGAAAAGGATTTGTGTTCAACAACCCGAATGCACAGCGTACATGCGGGTGCGGGGAGAGTTTTTCGTTATAGACTATAACGGAATTTTGCATCTCCATGTACAAGCGTACAGATGTTAATGGTATGAAATTAAAGAGATGGCATATACAGAAGAAGAATTAAAAAAAGAACTTGAAACCAAGGAATACGAATACGGTTTTTATACGGATATAGAATCGGATACATTTCCCGTGGGACTTAACGAGGAGATCGTCCGGGCTATTTCCAGGAAGAAAGAAGAACCGGAATGGATGACCGAGTGGCGGGTAGAAGCCTTTAAGGCATGGGAACAGATGATCGAACCCGAATGGGCGAATGTAACCTATAAAAAACCTGATTTTCAGAATATCAGTTATTATTCGGCCCCCAAGAAGAAAGATAAGTATAACAGCCTGGATGAAGTAGATCCGGAATTGCTGGAAACCTTTAATAAACTGGGAATATCTCTCGACGAGCAGAAAAAGCTTGCGGGAGTGGCCATAGATGTAGTGATGGATTCCGTTTCCGTAGCTACCACCTTTAAGAAAACCCTTGCCGAAAAAGGGATCATTTTCTGCTCTATCAGTGAGGCTATCAAAGAGCACCCGGAACTCGTAAAGAAATATATCGGTTCCGTAGTGCCCAAAAAGGACAATTTTTATGCGGCTCTCAATTCGGCCGTGTTCTCTGACGGGTCGTTCTGTTACATACCCAAAGGAGTGCGTTGTCCGATGGAATTGTCCACATATTTCCGCATCAATCAGGCGGGGACCGGACAATTCGAGCGGACATTGGTCATTGCGGATGAAGGGAGTTATGTGAGTTACCTGGAAGGTTGTACCGCACCTATGCGGGATGAAAACCAGCTCCACGCTGCGGTAGTGGAACTTATAGCCCTTGAAGATGCTGAAATAAAATACTCTACGGTTCAGAACTGGTTTCCCGGAGGAAAAGACGGTAAGGGCGGGGTGTATAACTTTGTGACCAAAAGAGGATTGTGCGAAACCAATGCCAAGATCTCCTGGACCCAGGTAGAAACGGGTAGTGCCATTACCTGGAAATATCCCAGTTGTATCCTGAAAGGCGATAACTCCGTCGGGGAATTTTACTCTATTGCCGTAACCAATAACTATCAGCAGGCTGATACCGGGACCAAAATGATCCACCTCGGGAAAAATACCAGGAGTACCATTATATCCAAGGGGATTTCCGCAGGAAAATCACAGAATAGTTACCGGGGACTGGTACAAATCAACAGCAGGGCCGAAAATGCGCGGAACTTTTCACAGTGTGATTCCCTTTTGATGGGAAATGACTGTGGTGCACATACATTTCCGTACATAGAGGCCAAAAATAAAACTGCCCAGATAGAACACGAGGCTACGACCTCAAAAATCGGAGAAGACCAGATATTTTACTGTAACCAGCGGGGAATCGATACGGAAAAGGCCATTGCATTGATCGTGAATGGTTTTAGTAAAGAGGTTCTGAATAAACTTCCTATGGAATTTGCCGTGGAAGCTCAGAAATTACTGGAAATATCGCTGGAAGGTTCCGTCGGGTAAAACTCTGGAAAATCATCATTATTTATTGGAATACAGTCGAACAGTAGTAATGCAAAAAATTGGTTGCCGGGCCTTTATCCTTCCCGGGATAAAGAACAGGGCGCCCATTTTTAAATTTTAATAAGAAATGCTAAAGATAAACAACTTACATGCCGGTGTAGAAGGCAAGGAGATACTAAAGGGGATAAACATCGAGGTGAATGCCGGAGAAGTGCATGCTATCATGGGACCTAACGGTTCCGGTAAAAGTACATTGTCTTCCGTTATTGCCGGTAAGGAGGAATTTGAGGTTACGGAAGGTAATATCCTCTTTCAGGGAGAAGACGTGGAGGAATTTTCCCCGGAAGAAAGGGCACACAAAGGTATTTTCCTGTCTTTCCAGTATCCGGTGGAAATTCCCGGTGTATCGGTGACCAATTTCATGAAAACTGCGATCAACGAAACCCGGAAAGCACAGGGACTTGAAGAGATGCCTGCCAATGAGATGCTGAAGAAAATACGGGAAAAGTCAGAGCTTCTGGAAATAGACCGCAAATTTCTTTCCCGTTCTTTAAATGAAGGGTTTTCCGGTGGAGAGAAAAAACGGAACGAAATATTCCAGATGGCCATGCTGGAGCCGAAACTGGCTATTCTCGATGAAACGGATTCCGGATTGGATATCGACGCCCTCCGTATCGTTTCTAACGGGGTAAACCGCTTGCGTTCCAAAGACAATGCCGTAGTCGTAATTACGCACTATCAGAGATTGCTGGATTATATCGTTCCGGATTTTGTACATGTACTCCTCGACGGAAAGATCGTAAAATCCGGAGGTGCGGAACTGGCGCACGAGCTGGAAGAAAAAGGGTACGACTGGATAAAACAGGAAAAAGTTAGTAACTAGGTTTTCCGGTTTGTTGGGATTTTCATTTTCCGATGAAGAGGCGCCTTTTGTAATAAAAAACTTTGATCCGGATAATGGATATGAACAGGATGTTTAATGAAAACCGGAAACAACAGAAACTTAAATAAATGGAATTAAAAGATAAATTGGTTTCTTCTTTCTTCGCGTATGAAGACGGACTGGATGTGCATTCGCCCATACATGATATCTGCTCGGATGCGATGAAGAAATTCGACAAAAAAGGATTTCCGACCAGGAAAGAAGAAGCTTGGAAATATACTTCTTTAAACGCGATCCTCAAGCAAAACTACAGCCTGTTTCCGAAAGGGGACACCGGACTGGAGTTCAAGGATGTAATGCGATATTTTATCCATGACATAGATTCGTATAAAATAGCTTTTGTAGACGGCAGGTACAGTTCCAATCTGTCGGCAACTTCCCATGAAGGACTGGACATATGCCTTATGAGCTCCGCCTTGAGCAAGCCAAAATACAGGGCTGTTATTGAAAAGTATTTTAACCGGGCTGCCAATACGGAAGATAGTCTCACCGCTCTTAATACGGCTTTTTTAAAAGAAGGAGCATTCATAAACATCCCTAAAGGGAAAGTTGTGGATAAACCTATTCAGATCCTTCACTTTTCTACCGGTAAAGAGCCTGCAATGATGCTTCAGCCGAGAAACCTGATTATTGTTGGAGAAAATGCGCAGGTACAGATTATAGAGCGTCACCAGAATCTTACGGAAAATCCCGTACTTACCAATGTGGTAACGGAGATATTTGCGGATAAACAGGCTTTGGTAGATTATTATAAAATACAGAATGATAACCAGGCTGCTTCTCTTATAGACAATACCTATATAATGCAGGAGAAAAACAGCCATGCTTCCGTACATACCTTTTCCATAGGCGGGAACCTGACGCGCAATAACCTGAATTTCTATCATAAAGACGAGTATATTACTTCTACGCTAAAGGGGATTACCATTATAGGGGAAAAACAACATGTGGACCACCATACCCTGGTAAACCATGTACATCCCAATTGCGAAAGTCACCAGGATTATAAAGGGATATACGCCGATCGCAGCACCGGGGTGTTCAACGGTAAAGTGATTGTGGAAAAAGAAGCGCAGAAAACCAATGCGTTCCAGCAGAACAACAATATCCTTCTGGATGATAAAGCCACGATCAACACCAAGCCCCAGCTGGAAATATTTGCCGATGATGTAAAATGTTCACACGGGTGTACCGTAGGACAACTGGATGAAGAGGCTTTGTTTTATCTTCGTTCCAGGGGGATTCCTGTGAAAGAGGCCAAAGCACTTCTGATGTATGCCTTTGCCAATAATGTCCTGGAAAGCGTGAAAATACCGGAAGTAAAAGCGCGTATCAACAAGCTTATCGCAAGAAAACTGGGTGTTAACCTCGGGTTTGAACTTTAATCCCATTAAATGGGTCTAATTCCCCGATGCTCTGCATCGAAATGAGCTAAGGTTTG